>NZ_JAUQOP010000040.1 GCF_030580855.1 Pseudomonas citrullilanati
GCGGCACAGACACCAACACTGAAAACTGAACCACCGCGATCGCGAGCAGGCTCGCTCCCACAGGGTCTGCGCAAGGCCTGGAAGATCGCAATCAGGGGATCAACATCTGCATCTGCCCCGGCACCACGATCTTAATCACCCCGGCCCAGGTGCACATCAGGGTGCTGTTGGCGTCGATGGCCGGCATGTTGCCCAACAGCAGCGTCGGCGGGCCGCCCGGGATCCACGGGGTGGCGGTGGCGGGAATGCAGGGCATGGGGGTGAGCACGCCCAGGGCGGCGGCCGTGGCAGCGGCGACGGTGGGGTTGGCCAGGCTCGTGCACATGCCGAACGGGGTGACGTTCACCAGCGGAATGTGATCCATGATGTTCGCCGCCGGCATCCCGCCGGTCAGCATCCGGTTGACCGGCAAAACGTTGAGCACCGCCGGCGCGGCGCCGAAGCTGCATTGCAAGGTGGCGGTGCTGCAGACCTGCGGGCATCCCATCGCGGCTCCTCCCTGACGATCCCGAAACCTTAGCCGGTGCGCGGCGAACCTGCTCGCCCGCGTGCATCAGGCCGGCTGATTATCCTGCAACACGCTAACCTATAAGACCCTGGCGTGCTTGTGACGCCTCCCACGCGCCATTAGATTAGCCAATGATCGATGGCCTACAAAATAAGCAGAAGGGATAAGCATGGCGTTTACTGATCAGTCCACCCGCGTGCGCGACGGTGAAGAACTCGATGCCAACCTGATCGACCCGTACCTCAAGGCTCATATTCCAGGCCTCACCGGCCTGCCACGGATCAGCCAGTTTCCCGGTGGCGCGTCGAACCTGACCTACCTGCTGGAATACCCCGAGCAGGAGTTCGTCCTGCGGCGTCCGCCGTTCGGCCACAAGGCCAAGTCCGCCCACGACATGGGCCGCGAGTTCCGCATCCTCAACCAGCTGCGCGACGGTTTCCCCTACTGCCCCAAGGCCTACGTGCATTGCACCGACGAATCCGTCATGGGCGCCGAGTTCTACGTGATGGAACGGGTCAAGGGCATCATCCTGCGCTCCGACCTGCCGCCGGAACTGGGGTTCGACGCCGCCCGCACCGAAACGCTGTGCAAGAGCTTCATCGACAGGCTGGTGGAACTGCACCGGGTCGACTACACCGCCTGCGGCCTGGCGGACCTGGGCAAGCCCGAAGGCTACGTGGCCCGGCAGATCCGTGGCTGGAGCGAGCGCTACGAGAAAGCCCTGACGCCCGACGCGCCGAAGTGGGAAGCGGTCAAGGCCTGGCTCAACGACAAGATGCCCGCCGACCACCCGACATCGAGCATCGTCCACAACGACTACCGCTTCGACAACGTGATCCTCGACCCCGAGAACCCGATGCAGATCATCGGCGTGCTCGACTGGGAACTGACCACCCTCGGCGACCCATTGATGGACCTGGGCAACAGCCTGGCCTACTGGATCGAGGCCGGCGACCCGGCGCCCGTGCAACTGATGCGGCGCCAGCCCAGCCATGCGCCGGGCATGCTGACCCGCCGCGAGTTCGTCGACTACTACGCCGAGCGCGCCGGTATCCGCATCGACAACTTCGACTTCTACTACACCTACGGACTGTTCCGCCTGGCCGGCATCGTCCAGCAGATCTACTACCGCTTCTTCCATGGCCAGACCCAGGACAAACGCTTCGCGCAGTTCGTTCAGATGAACAAGCTGCTGGAGCAGATGAGCCTGCAGGTCATCGGCAAATCCACGCTCTGAGCGCACCCCTCACAAGGAAACAGCATGTCCAAGACCCAGTTGTTCGACCTCGACGGTAAAATCGCTTTCGTTTCCGGTGCCAGCCGCGGCATCGGCGAGGCCATCGCCAAGTTGCTGGCCCAGCAAGGTGCCCATGTGATCGTTTCCAGCCGCAAGCTAGACGGCTGCCAGCAAGTGGCCGACGCCATCATCGCGGCCGGCGGCAAGGCCACCGCCATCGCTTGCCACATCGGTGAAATGGAACAGATCAGCCAGGTCTTCGCCGGCATCCGCGAGCAGTTCGGGCGCCTGGACATCCTGGTCAACAACGCCGCCACCAACCCGCAGTTTTGCAATGTCCTGGACACCGACCTGGGCGCTTTCCAGAAAACCGTGGACGTGAACATCCGCGGCTACTTCTTCATGTCGGTGGAAGCCGGCAAGCTGATGCGCGAGAACGGCGGCGGCAGCATCATCAACGTGGCGTCGATCAACGGCATTTCCCCGGGGATCTTCCAGGGCATCTATTCGGTGACCAAGGCGGCGGTGATCAACATGACCAAGGTCTTCGCCAAGGAGTGTGCGCAGTTCGGCATCCGCTGCAACGCCCTGTTGCCGGGCCTGACCGACACCAAGTTCGCCTCGGCGCTGGTCAAGAACGACACGATCCTGCAGACCGCCCTGGCGCAGATCCCGCTCAAGCGCGTGGCCGATCCGAGCGAAATGGCCGGCACCGTGCTGTACCTGGCCAGTGATGCGTCGAGCTACACCACTGGCGTGGCGCTGAATGTGGATGGTGGGTTCCTGTCCTGATACGACATTTGTCCTGTGGGAGCGGGCTTGCTCGCGAATGCAGTGAATCAGTCGCAGTTGTATGAACTGATCCGGCGCATTCGCGAGCAAGCCCGCTCCCACAGGGGATTTCCAGCGACTTCATCAATGAATTTTTATTCCAATATTTGCAATTTGAGAATTTATATTCCATAAATAGCCCTCCTGAAAATAACAATTCAAAGGGCTCTTCTCATGCGCGAACTCGGCATCGGCCTGATCGGCACCGGCTTCATGGGCCGTGCCCATGCCTTGGCGTTCCACCAGGCCAAGGCGGTATTCGAGCTTCCCCAACACCTGATAATGGCGGCCCTGGCCGACGCCGACCCGCAGCGCGCCCGGCAATGCGCCCACAGCTGGGGGTTCGAGACAGCCCACGATGACTGGCAACGCCTGGTCGATGACCCGAAGGTCCACCTCGTCGCCATCACCACCCCCAACCACCTGCATTTCCCGATGGCCATGGCCGCGCTGGCGGCGGGCAAGCCGGTGTACTGCGAAAAGCCCCTGGCAGTGTCCCTCGAACAGGCCGACCAGATGCGCCAGGCGGCCAGGGCGGCGGGTGTGGTCACCCGGGTCGGCTACAACTACCAGCACAATCCGATCATCCAGTTGGCACGGGACCTCATCCAGCGCGGGGACCTGGGCTCGATCATCAGTTTCCAGGGGGAGTTCAGCGAAGACTTCATGGCCGACCCTGCCTCGCCATGGTCATGGCGCTGCGAAGCGGCCCACGCCGGCGGTGCATTGGCGGACCTGGGCAGTCACCTGCTGGCAATGGCCCGGCATCTGCTGGGCGAGGTCGAGGCGGTGTGCGCCGACAGCCAGACCGTGCACAGCCAACGCCCCGCCAGCCTCGGCAATCCCGAACAACGCGCCATCGCGGTGGACGACCAGGTCCACGCCCTGCTGCGCTTCGCCAATGGCGCCCGTGGCACGGTGAGCAGCAGTTGGCTCAAGCAGGGCTACAAGAACCACCTGGCCTTCGAGATCAGCGGCACCCTCGGCACGCTGGCGTTCGATCAGGAACGGCTCAATGAACTGCGCCTGTGCCGCGTCGGCGAAACCGGCTTCCAGCGCCTGCTGGCCGGCCCGGACCTGCCCGGCTACGCCGCCTTCAGCCCGGCCGCCGGGCACCAGCTGGGCTACAACGAACTGAAAACGCTGGAGGTGCAGGAACTGTTCCTGGCCCTGGCCGGCAAAGGCGGCAGCGGGACGGACTTCGAAGAGGCCTGGGAAGTGGAGCGGCTGGCGGCGGCAATTCGCCTGGCGGCGCGGGAGCAGCGCTGGGTGAGCCTCCGCGAGCTGTAGCCTGGTGGCGAGGGAGCGGGAGCACGCTACCTCGCCACACACAGGCATGTTCACCCAGGTAGGAATAGGCCTTGTGGAGAGAAATGCCCGCGCCAGCGTTTTCTTATTTCATTAACAGCTAGAAAACTGTCAGCTCTGACAGTAGATGCCCCTTCGGATCCACGCCAAATTGACTCCCTGCACACCCGCGCGGAGCCTGGCGATGGAGCAACCGGAACGCTTGAGCATCACCCCTCCTTCATTGCCCAAGGGCGGCGGCGCCATCCAGAGCATCGGCAAAGGCTGGGGCGAAGTGGGCTCCAGCGGCAAGGCAGCCTTCGACTTACCGCTGCCGATCTCGCCCGGACGCGGTTTCGCCCCTGCCCTGACGCTCGGTTACGGCAGCAGCGTGGGCAACAGCCTGTTCGGGATCGGCTGGGTGCTGTCGCTGGGCTGCGTGGCACGGCGGACCAGCAAAGGGGTACCGGCCTATACCGATGACGATGTCATGCTCGGCCCCGACGGTACGGTCTGGATGCCCGAACGCGAAGCCGACGGTAATATCGTTCGCCGTCCCGTCGAAACCTACCAAGGTCTGGACCTGGGCACGGTCTATCAGGTTGCACGTTATTTTCCGCGGATCGAAGGCGCTTTCGAACGTATCGAACATTGGCGTTCGACGGATGACTTCCCGGGATTCTGGCTGGTCCATGGGGCCGACGGCAGCCTGCACCTGTACGGCTTCAACGCTTCGTCACGCAGCACCGACCTCGAAGACGCCCTGCGTGTCGGTGAGTGGCTGCTGGAAGAAAGCCTGAACGCCCATGGCGAACATATCCTCTATGAGTACGCGGGCGAAGATCATGCCGGCATGCCCGCCGATACGCCGCGCGACTTCCGCGCCCAGTGTTACCTGAGCCGCGTGCGCTATGGCAATACCGAGGCGAACGCACACCTTTATCACTGGGCACCGGCAGAACGCCAACGAGCCCAATGGCACTTCGACCTGATCTTCGACTACGGCGAACGCGACACCGGGCTGCAGGACATTCCCGCCTACGCGCCCACGGGTGAGTGGCCGGTACGCAGCGATCCTTTCGCCACCTACGGCTATGGTTTCCTGCTGGGCAACCTGCGCCTGTGCCGGCAAGTGCTGATGTTCCACCAGTTCCCCGAACTGGGCAGCGAACCGCAGCTGGTGCAACGGCTTTTGTTCGAGTACCACACCACCGAACTGGGCTACAACCTGCTGTGTGCTGCACACCAGCAAGGCTACGATGAGCAGGGGCAAATCCAGTCGCGCCCACCGGTGGTGTTCACCTGCTCGACGTTTGAAATCGACGACAGTGGGTATCAGCCATTCGATGCCATGCCCGGCCTCAACGACGGCCAGCAATACCAGTTGGTCGACCTCTATGGCGAGGGCATTCCGGGCGTGCTCTATCGCAGTGACAAGGCCTGGTACTACCGCGAGCCGCTTCGAGCACAGCCGGCGCCAGCGCCTGATGAAGTGGCCTACGGTGAGTGGCGGCGACTGGAGGCCATCCCCGTGATGGACAGCCGCAAACCGGTGCGCCAGTCACTGATGGACCTCACCGGCGACGGTCGGTTGGACTGGGTGGTGGCGCAACCCGGCGTGAGTGGTTTCTTTACCCTCAACCCGGATCGCAGCTGGTCGAAATTCGTCACCTTTGGCGCCTTTCCCAACGAGTTCTTCCACCCACAAAGCCAACTGGCCGACCTGATGGGCAGCGGCTTGTCCGACCTGGCCTTGATCGGCCCACGCAGTGTGCGTTTGTATGCCAACCGCCGGCGAGAGGGTTTTGCTTCGGGCAAGGAGGTGGCGCACATCGTCGAAACCGCTCCCGACGATCGCCTCCCTCTGCTGAGCCAGGCGCAGACCGAGCTGGTAGCGTTCAGCGATGTATTGGGCACGGGCCAGCAACATCTGGTGCGCATTCGCCACAACGAAATTGTCTGTTGGCCCAACCGGGGCCATGGCTGTTTCGATCCGGGCTTTCACCTTGGCGCTCTGCCCTATGCCTACAAGTCGTTCGACGCCTCGCGGATCTTGCTCGCCGATCTGGACGGTTCCGGCGCCGCTGACCTGATCTACCTCACCAGCGAACATGCCGAAATCTTCATGAATCGCACCGGCATGGGCTTTGAGAGCACCCCGCGCATCCTGCCCTGGCCGCCAGGCGTGCGTTATGACCGGCTGTGCCAGGTCAGCGCCGCCGACTTGCAGGGCCTCGGCTGTTCCAGCCTGGTGCTGACCGTACCGCACATGAAGCCGCGGCACTGGCGCTGCGACTTTGTCCAGGCCAAGCCGTACCTGCTGCACCGTACGAACAACAATATGGGCGCTGCGGGCGAAGTCATCTATCGCAGCTCGGCCCAGGAATGGCTCGATGAAAAACAGGCGTTGCGGGCCGCGAACCTGGAGGTTGCCAGCTACGTGCCGTTCCCGATGCCCGTGGCTGTCCGACAGATCCAGTTGGATGAAATCACCGGCAACCGACTGACCCAGCGCTTCGAATATCGCCAGGGGTTTTACGATGGGCAGGAACGCGAGTTCCGCGGCTTCGGCCTGGTACTCCAAACCGATAGCGAAACCACCGACGACGAACAGGGCCAGGCCGGCTTTACCGCGCCGGTGCTGCGAAAGCGCTGGTTCCACACCGGCCGTACCCCCGATCTGCCAGGCCTGGACTATGACCGTTCGGACAGCGCGGCCCACCCCCTGGGCACGGCCTTGCTGCTGGCACCGCAAGGTGACGCACCCGACGAGATCATCGGCAACGCCAATGACGAGACCCGCCACGACATGGCCTACGCCCTGGCCGGCGTGCCGCTGCGGGTCGAGGTGTTCGGCCTTGACAGCGACAGTCCGTTGCAGGCGTTGCCCTACTCGGTGCAGCAGTCGCGTTATGCCGTGCGCCTGTGGCAGGGGCGCGACGACTACCAGCCCTACTGCCGGATGCAGCCGCTGGAACTGGAGTCGATCACCTACACCTACGAGCGCCAGCCTGACGACCCGCTGTGCCGGCATCGCATCAGCCTGGCCTGGGATCGTTTTGGCGGACTGACCCATGAGGTGACGATCGACTATGCCCGGCGCAAAAGCATCAACGACGCGCCACCGTTCGACGACGCCCATGAACAAACCTGGTGGCGTGCCGCCCACGACGACGCGCAACGTTTCCACTACCTGACCGAACACCGCGCCCAGTTCATTCACCTGGATGACCCGCAAGCCTGCCGCCTGGGCCTGCCCTACCTGACCCGCAGCAACGCGCTGGTGCTGCCGAAGGCGTCACTGAGGCCGGAAGATATGTCCTATGAGTCGATGTTCGACCGCCTCAATGCCCCACCCAGCGATGACGTTCCACGCGTGCTGGCCCACTTGTCCGAGCAGCGCTATCAACAGGCCGGCCAGACGTTACCAGCGGGACAGGCCAGCTTCGAGGCCTTGGCCGACTACCTCGAATCCGCCGAGCTGGATGAAGCGGCGTTGCAGGCGTATGCCTCGGTGCTCAGCCCTGAAGAACTGACGGAAAAACTGGCCGGGCTCGGCTATCGGCCCATGGCTGCCGTGTTGCCGACGGAGCCGGACAAGGTGCTGTGGTCGACCCGCAAAGGCTTCATGACCTACGCTGGGCTGGACGGCTTCTATCGGCTGATCAGCACCCAGCCCACCGAAAGCCAGGGGCCGACGGCCATGGGTTTCGATGCCTACTATTGCGTGCCGCTCAGCGTCACCACCGCCGATGGTTGCAATACCCGTGTCGCCGAGACGGACTATCGGTTCCTGTTGCCAAGGCGCATCGTCGATCCGAACCAAAACATCCACGAGGCTCGCTATGACGGTTTTGGCGAGCTGTCGGCCAGCAGCTTCCATGGCACCGAGCGCGGCGAGGGCGTCGGTTTCGATCCGCTGGAAAACCACCAGCCGTTGACCGACTCCCCCGTCGCAGCCATCGCCACCCCCGAGGCCGCCCTGCAAAGCGCCGCCAGCGCCTGCTTTCGCGATGCCTTCAGTTGGATGCGGAGTCGTGAACCCGTTCACGCGGCAGTTCTCCAAGCCGACCACTACCCCAGCCCGCCCGACAACGCCGGACGAAAAATCCGCATCGCCGTGCAGTGCTGGGACGGCTTCGGCCGGGCCTTGCAGAGCAAGCAGAAAGTCGAACCCGGAACCGCCTACCAGATCGCCCCCGACGGCACGTTGGAGCTGGACGGCGACCAGCCCGTCAGCGCCCCCGCCGCTGAGCGCTGGCGGGTCAGCGAACGGGTCGAATACAACAACAAGGGCCTGGCGGTGCGGGTCTACCGTCCCTACTTCGCCGACGGCCATCGCTACATCAAGGACGAGTCCTTTCGCCGCTTCGGGCATTGCGACCAGCAATTCTATGACCCATTGGGTAGACCGACCTTGACGGTCACGGCCATGGGGTATTGGCGGCGGCAGCGGTATCTGGGGTGGTATGGGATCGAGGAGGATGAGAACGATACGTTGGAAGAGTCTCTGGCGGTTGAAAACGCCTCTATCGGAGATGGGCAATGAACGAAAAAGCCAGTTCACTGTTGCAGCTGTTGAATCAGACCGATCGCGCTCGCAGCCTGTTGCAGGAGCATTATGGCTCGGTACTGGAGATCGCCAGTGGTTCGCTCCAGCAATTGATGGACACTGACCGGCGCCTGCACATCAGCGAAGCCCGGGCCATACATGAACAGGCCAGAGCCATTAGCGCCGTCACCGTTCGACAGTTTCGCGAGCAGCGCCTGACCACGTCGATCCGCCGCGCCTTCGAGCCGGGCTCCGGCATCCGGGGACTGGTGGATGCCCCAACCTACAACGATCTGTTCCGGCCGGACTGGGCCAACCATTGCCCGACCGATGCCATCGAAGCCACGACCTCCCCCGTCGCCTACCTGGCCGATCTTTACCGCGAAGTACAGAAGATCGAGCAGAGCGGCGGCCCCGGGGGCGGACAGGAGAACCGCATCTTGCTGGCCGATCGGCGTCCGGATCTGGCAGACCTGTGGCTGGATCACAGTGCCCTCGACCGGGTCGAACCGACGCTGGTGCTGGTCAACGAAATACTGGAAACCTCGGCACGCCGCTATCTGGACAGTTTCAGCGACGAGCGCCCGCTCGATGACGTGCTGCTGGAGGTACGTTACCCCGCGACCTTGCCCTACGAGCGCTATCAGCAACAGATCAATTACACCCTGCGGCGCAAGGACCGCCTGCCCGGAGACGCTATCCGTTGCACCGACCCGGCCTATCCCTACTTCAAGGAACCCGGTGTGCATTCATTGCTATCGGACGTGGCCCTGGTGCAAGACACCGGCTTCGGCCCGATCCAACAGGGCATCTTGCTGGAGGCACCGTATTTCCCGGAGTTCGATCCCGAGCAGGACCCCGAACAAACATCAGCCCTGCCCCGTATCAACCCGAGAACCCACCGGCTCGAACCCTCCAACACGGATCCCACGGAGTTCTTCAAGACCCACTTTGGCGAAAGCGACGTTTTCAAGCTACTCGATACCCAGACGTTCTGCCTGCGCACGGGACTGAAGACCGAAGAGCTTGAATCGCTGCTGTCCGTGGGGGCTTACGCATCCTATCGGTCGGCCAATTTCATCTCGTCGGATACGGCACCGATGGATGGTGCGGCGTTCGGCTCGGTGTACGTCAACGCCGGCGTCAGTCCGGCCATGGCAATTGAAACCACCCGGGTTGCCGACAGTGGGCCCAGTCACCAAATTGTCAACTGGTCCCCTGATCGCTTCGATCGTCTCAACCGTATGGTCCGCCTGGCGCGTTGGCTAGAGCTGCCGTTCGACCAGGTTGATCGTCTGCTGATGGCGTCGATTGGCACCGAAGGAAAATCTTCGGACCACCGAATCACCACCGACACCCTTCGCGCCCTTGGCCTGTTCCAGGGCCTGCGCATGCGCTACAAGGTCAGCGCCGACGACTTCGCCGCGTTGCTCCAGGGGCTGGCCGTCCACGGTCGAGGCAAGCAACCGACGCAGTTCGACCAAATATTCAACAGCCAGGCGCTGTTTCCCGGGCCGCTGGTCCTGGATGGGGAAGTGTTCAATATCACTCCCGGCAATGAAGCCGAGCGCCAGAAAATCGATCACTTATGCGCCGCCTTGGGCATGACCTTCGAAATGTACCGTTTTACCGCCAAGGTCATCGAACAGTCCTACGCCGGTGAGCCCTTGCACTGGGACACGGCAGTGGTGTCGGCGTTCTACCGGCTGGTCCGGCTGCCGCATTATTTGGGGTTAACCACCATCGAGGCCCTGGCGCTGCTCGAACTGCTGGATAACGGTGGCAGCCACCTGGTCTCGAAACTGGCTGGACCGCCCCACATCGCCACCTACCAGACGTCCGACAACACCGACACCTTGAGTGCGATCCACGCCTTGGTTGAAGCCAGTGCCTGGCTGGCCGAGCATAAATGGACGGTCGGCCAAGCCTGTCGGATCGTGCTACCAGCCTTGACCAAGCCGGTGGCCAGCGAGGCCGAGCTCAACTTGCTTAAACAGATGCACTCGCGCTTGGCGGCGGCGCTGATCAGTGACAGCAGTTTTGCCGAAATTGGCGCAGCGCAAACCCGCACGGTCGTGAATATCGACGACCACGGGGTAGAAGTACTTACCTCGGTGGACATCGATTGGTTCCACGAACTCAAGGAGTTCATCGAGACAGGAGAAACCCTCCCGGCGGCCAAGGGCCTGGTCAAGTACCTGAGAGGCGAAACCGAAGAGCGCTTTGAAGCCGCCTTGAGTGGCATCGTCGAGGAAGTCCTGGGACGATTGGATTTACCCGTCGAAGGCCAGCATGCGCAGATCTGCAATATGATCATGCGTGCTCGCGGCGCGCAGGAAGCTTTGCTGATGGAAGGACTGGCCGGCTACTTGGACAGCTCCGTCGACCTGGTCAAGGTGCTGCTGTTCTGGGCCGAGGGCAACCGCTACCAAGTGCTGATGGAAGTGCTTCGGGTCTTTGGCAACGCCAGCGGCCTGTTGCAAGTCCCGGTCGGTGATGATGTGCTCCTGGTGCTCGACAACCTGGTCAAGCGAGCGACCATCACCCAACACCTGGACCTGAGTCCGGCATTCGTCGATCAGTGTGTGCAACATCCGCAGTGGTTCGGCCTCGACCATACCGGGCTGTCGCTACAGACCTTGTACTTTTTCTCCCAGTACGCCTCGATGGTCCGCCTGAGTGCACAACCGGAAGAGCGGTTGCTGGATTACATGCGGCTGATCAACAGCCTATGGGATACGGCCCTGGAAGGCGACAAGCGCCTGATCCGCGACAGCGCCGCGAACAAACTGGCCGGTTTCCTCGACTGGGGGGTGCGCCAGGTATTGGCGTTGGCCTCGCACCTGAACCCGGAGGATGGGGTGATCTTTACCCTCGCCGAACTGGATCTGCTGGTGCGTACCTGCCTCTTGGCGCGGCATACGGGGCTGGATGCCGACGCACTGTTGGCGCTGGGCAGCCTGACGCCGACCAGTGACACAAGCGACTTTCGTCATGCCGCGGAGTTGGCATTAGCCAGCCTCACCGAAGCCGTGCCGGGAACCCCCGTGGGTGAAGTCGGACAGAGCCACAGCAGTGTGATTACGGTGACACCGGACTATCTGGTAGCCAACAAACCTGGTGAAAGCGCGACTTACAGCATCACCCTTCGCGACTTCATGGATGAGCCGTTCGAGGGTGTCACGATTAGCTGGAGTAGCAACCTGGGGGAACTGGAGGGTGGATGGGATCCGACTGATGACAAAGGGCAAGCCACGGTCACGCTGAATAGCGGTGACACCATGGGCATCGCTCATGTGGTGGCGGAGTATGGGTTAGGGGACAAAGTGCTGGCACCCGTCATCACCATTGGTCATGACGACGCTTCGCTGCACTTTTCAGAGCCGTTCCACGATCGCACGCAAGCCTTGTCCAACAAACTTGAAGCGATCAATTTCAGCGTCACGCTGGTGGATGACTTTACCAATCTGGGGATAGATCGCCTGGTGGATTGGGGGACGACATTGGGCGAGTTCCAGCGCTACCAGACGATGACCAACCATGAGGGTATCAGCCAATCGATCCTGCGTAGCGGACCTCTTGGCATGGCCAAGGTGGTCGCACACTATGAAAATGGCAGCCGGTGGACGTTTCCAGAGGTGGAATTTACCAGCACGCCCTATTTCCAATATGTTCGTTTTATCAACACGGTCGTCGAAGGGATCGAGGGCCGGCTCGTTTGCCGGTTGACCGAGCTTAATGGCGATCCGGTTCCCGTCGGCACGGTAGTCCATTGGTCCGCCGATATTGAAGGTTTATTGGACGTTCAGAGTCTCACGGAAAGTGATGGGCTGGCCTATGCGCGATATGAATTCGCTTCACCGGGCGAAGTTGTTGTAACGGTCAGTGCCGATGACAACGTTCGAGATAAAGCAAGCGCCGTCACAACGATACACGCCAGGGCGGTGATTGCGCGTCATGAGGCCAGCGATACTCACTATATGTTGGGTAGCCCGGATGCCGTAGTGTTTGCGGTGTGGCTCACGGCCGGTGGGAGTGCCTTTGCAAAGGGCGAGATCGACTGGGCGGTCAATGACGTGTTCAAGGCCAAGACCCTCTCGGATAACGAGGGCATGGCAACGTTCAGTTCGAAATTTATCGCCGCAGATGATGTGTCTTCCGGGTGCAAGGTTTCAGCGACCGTGGCCGGGACGGATATGAAGGTTGAATTCGCGGTGTCGATCGTCCCCTATTTTGTCGTCGAAGTCAGTTTGCGGGGGGATGATATCTATGACCGGGCGCCCGACTTCTTGAGCCGGTTTTCAAACTACATAATCCATGTCGATGTGACGGACGGAGCCGGTGTCCCGATAGTGGGTGTGCCACTCAAATTGAAAAACCTGGGCGTGGGCCTGGATATTCTCAGGGTCTCTATCGAAAACCTGGACAAAGTTGTCTATTCGACATCCGAGGGCATAGATTTTCCAGTTTCCCTGCCCGGATCGAGCTCTCACTATATTTACCTGGGCGAACTGTCTCTTTCCCTCGATATTGGCCGGCGGTCGACCTGGAAGGGGAAATACAGAGTTGGCCTGATTTATTGGGTGGGTACTTTTCTTGTGCGAAACAATAAATTGCAGGCTAGCTACCAAGTCAGATCGGACGGCCTTCTTCTGTTTAATGATAATTTCCTGGGACTTGCCGACGTTGACATTGTGGGCGCCATTGCCGAGACGGGTTGGCAGGCGTCTGGCAAGCTCAATAATGAAAACCACAGCTGGGATCTTGAATTTCTACTGGACGAAGCCAGTCCGACCCCACTGCCAGGTCAGGAGATAAAAGTAAGCCAGTTCGCTGTCGCCGGTGAGAACGTAATATTTGCGGAGTCAACTGCGCAGATACGGCATTGAGTCAGCTATTTGTTCCGCGTGGAGCGTCAACTATGAAAGCCGGAATAGTAAACGAACTTGAAGAACAACGCCGTGATGCCCTGGTCGCCTATTACCTGGGTCAGATCGTGCCGTCATCGCACACCGCGGCCCCCTTGCGCCTGACCACTCCCGAAGACCTCTACGAATACCTGCTGATCGACAATCAAGTCAGCGCCCAGGTGCAAACCAGCCGTGTCGCCCAGGGCATCGCCAGCCTCCAGCAATATATCCATGCCATCTACAATGGCATGGAGCCCGGCTACCCCTATGGGTTCAGCGCCGAAGAACTGCGCTTGTGGCGCGAGAGCATGAGCCAGTACAGCATCTGGGCCGGTTACCAGATGATCGAAGACTATCCGGAAAACTACATCGACCCCACCCTGCGCCTGGGCAAGACCAGCCCGTTCAAGACCCTGGAGAACGACCTAGGACAAAGCCGCCTGACCGAGGACAGCGTACAGACCGCGCTGAGAAACTACCTCAGCCAGTTTGAATTGGTGAGCAACCTGAAGATCGTCTCGGGCTATATAGACGGCACGGACTTCCGGCGCGCTGATTATTATTTTGTCGGTCGACAGAACGTCGAGCCCTTTGCGGCCTATTGGCGCAAGGCGGCGATTGACCTGAACGATTCGAGCACCCACGTTTCACCGGCGGCCTGGAGTGAATGGAAAACCATTGATGTCGTTTTTGAGGCTGGCGTTACCCAGGCTCGCCTCGTGGTGATTCGCGGCCGGTTACACCTGGTCTGGGTCGAAGTCGGCCAGCCAGAGGCCAACGATGATGGCGGTAAAACCGGAAAGTACTTTTATTCAGCCAAGATGACCTATAAACAAGTCAACGACCAATGGTCTCCGGCCACGGTACTTTATACAGGACTGACCCAAGCGACCAATTTAACCGACAGACTCTCGGCAGAAAGACACATCGACAGTGGCGCCTTTTCAGTGGCCATGGACCTTCGTGATGCGTCGGCACCTCGACTGGTGGTGGCTTTTTATCTCAGCAATCATATGGATCTTCACGTCTATGATGAGCTGTTCAGTAAGGTTAATTTGAATTCCACTGAAAGCGCTGAGTTGGCTCGCGTCGCGGGAACCATGTTTGGAGATGACTCGACACGCCTGCAGTTTCCCTATGTAGGCATTGATACCGGTGCGCCGGAGGTTGACTGGATTATCGGCTCAATTGTTTGGGATCGCGATAGCCCGCACAACTATTACCCGCCTTCGAACACTTACCCGGATGCCTTGAACCCCTATCTGGAATTCAAGGCGACTTTGCATATGCAAAGAACCGGCGAAGGGGAACCGAGCGGCGGGAAAATTGAGGTGCAGGGCAGCTGCCAGGCTGTGCGTATGGAACGCCAGGCGATTCAATTGCTCCTTGAGGATGGCTATGTCGAGGAGTGGTATGGCCAAGGGCTTGCCAAGTACCAGGTTGAAGTTTATTTCAGTATCTTTTACGAGAGTGGGCAGTTTTTCGCGGTCTGCGAAATCACCAACATCGTGCCGTTTTTTCAGGAGAAAAAGAAACACAGCCATACTTTCAGTTTTTTCAATGACCGGATTGGCTCAATAGATCAAGACACCCCGGGTACGCAGATAGGCGTGGATTGGAACAGTCCTTCCTGCCCCTGGCCTTTCAGAAAAATGCGCTACAAAATTTCTCTTCCAACGATGGAGCTTAAATCGTTTCCGTCTTTTTCACCTGAAGCGGTCTGGTCGGGGGCTTCTTTCGAGGTTGAATCGACGGTTGAGCGTGTGTGGTGGGCGGACCCAGAAGAAAGCCATACGTTGAAATTCATTAATAAATCAAATGTGTTCGTCGATGTGTTGGGCCCGATCTCGAGAAATTTCGGCGTCTGGTACGCTTATGAGAATGGAGGTCAATATAAGGAGGATAGACTAGGCCATGTTGCACTCACGTTGAACGGTGCTGCTAAAACCCCCTTGTTCACGAAGAATTGGACCGGCACAACCGATACCACCTATGCATTTCCTTTTGGCGTAGCGAGAGGTGCGGACCCTGGACTAGGTTGGAATAGATTCCTGGTGTCACTCAGTCCGATGCTGCGCGACGTCCCCAGAGTGACGACCACCGCGGCGGGCGCGCAATTTCTTGATCTGCAGGCACTGAAGCTGCCCAGCCTGCGTTACGTTCGGCTAAACAGTTTGTTCGCCGCGCAATTGGTCGCCAAGAGTGCCTTCTCCGTGGAGGCGGTCCTGAGCTGGGAGAGCCAGCACACGGAGGAGCCTCCCCTCCCCGGTTCTTCGCAACCGGTTCCTCTGGACTTCGACGGCGCCAACGGGCGTTATTTCTGGGAAATATTCTTCCACGCCCCACATCTGGTCGCACGGCGCTTGCACAGCGAATTCGACTACCTGGGCGCGGAAACCTGGTACCACGCCGTTTTCAATCCACTGGCACGTATTCAACCGCTCTACCCGGCCCCCTCCGTGGAGTACCCGTATTGGTGCGTCAGACCCTTGGCGCAACCGGATCGTCCCGCCGAACAATTTTTCGGCTTGGGCGGCTTGCGTGATCCGGACGCGATTGCCTACGGCGCGCCGTCGCACTACCGCAAGGCGATTTTCACCGACTACGTGAAAAACCTGATCGCCCGCGGCGACATGCTCTACCGGCAACTGACCCGTGATGCCCTCAACGAAGCCAAGCTTCTGTACGTTCGAGCCCTGTCCTTGCTGGGCCCCTTATCCAAGGGCCGTAGTATCAGCCGTTGGGAGCCCATGCCACTGGTGGATGCGGCAGCCTATGACAGTGAGCTGTTCAGTGCCTTCGAATCGTCCATCCAGACACTTTTCGCCGAGGATATTCCCCGGCATATCCAGGGCGAACCCTGGTGGCGCTTGATCGACGCGCCCTGGTTCCGCCTGCCGGTGAACACACAACTGCTCGAACTGTGGAGCGACCTGGATCTGCGCCTGGGCAACCTGCGCAACAACCTTACCCTGGACGGCAAACCCCTACTGCTGGCGCTTTACGAAACACCGGCCCGCCCATTCGACCTGTTGCGCGCGCAGTTGGCCGGAGAGAACGGCGGCGCCCGGCGGTTAGGGTCCCTGGCAATCATCCCGCCCTACCGTTTCCGCGCCATGCTACCCCGCGTGCAGAACGCCGTTGACACCCTGATCCGCTTTGGCGAACAGGTACGCGCCTATATGGAACTGCGTGACCGCAGCCAGCAGGAAGAACTGCTGCAGGCCCATGTGCAGGAACTCTCCGAATTTGCCGTGACCTTGCAGGAGCAGGCCATTGAACAGGCGCGCAGCGGCAAAAGTGCCTTGACCGCCAGCAAAGCGATGGTGGCCGCCCGCCAAGGCTATTACGAGCGATTGCGCCAAGAGGATGTCTCCGCCAACGAGAAAAAAATCATCAATGAGCGCTTGGCCGCGGGGATAATCAATACCGTCACGTCTGCCGCGATGATGGCCGCGCATGGGATTGATGCCACCGCCCCCAATATGTCGGGAGCGTCCTGGGGGGTAAACAAACCAGCCGGATTTGCCTTTGCGGTCTCTTCAGCACTCGAAATAGCGTCTAAAGGGCTTATGGCCGATGCAGAGCGTCGAACCCAGGACGAACAATATCGTCGTCGCCGCGAAGAGTGGGATTTCCAGATCGAGCAAGCCAAGGCCGAAATCGAGGCACTCGGTAAGCAGATAGACACTCAACGAATCGTCATCGCCTCGGCCAGCACCGGTTTGCAGCAAGCTGGAAAAGCTCGCGAACAGGCCGAAATTTATTATGACTTCCTCAAGCACCGTGCCGCAGGCCCAGGACTGTATCAATGGTTGCTCAGCCAGATGGCGACCCTGTATTTCCAAGCCTATGACGCGGTGCTGTCGATGTGCCTGGCCACCGAAGCCGGCTGGCAATATGAAATAGGTGACCGTGACACGCGCTTCATTCCTCATGATGCCTGGGCTGATAACCGTCACGGCCTGAGCGCCGGTGAAGCCTTGAAACTGGGTTTACTGCGCATGGAGTCGGCTTTCCTCAATCGCCATGAGCGCCGTCTGGAGCTGACCAAGACGATCTCCTTGAAAGACCTGCTCAAGGATTACGACCCCAATGCCGCGCACGATGGCGCTGTGCCCAAGGCCACCGGCTGGGAGGCGGTGCGCGATCAGCTAAGGAGCGAGGGCGAGATTACGTTCCACCTGAACAGTTCGCTGTTCGACAAGGATTATCCCGGCCATTACCTGCGCCAATTGGTGGGGGTGAGCCTGTCGTTCCCAGTGGTGCTGGGGCCTTACCAGGATATCCATGCCACCCTCGTGCAAACACGTAGCAGCACCTTGTTGAAACCCTCGCTGGGTGGCGTAGCGAGCCTCTATAGCCAGGCCGGTGAGTTGGCGCCGGACAACGATATCGAACTCGACCCACGGCATATCGTGTTCAACCCCAGGCTCAGCCAGCAAGTCGGCTTGTCCAGCGGGCTGGATGATTACGGCCTGTTCACCCTGAACTTCGACGATGAGCGCTACTTGCCTTTCGAGGGCACGGGCGCCGTGTCGAGCTGGATGCTGAGCTTCCCTCGACACCCGTCGGCTCATCAAGAAGCGATCTTCGATTCCTTGACCGACATTATTTTGCAAGTGCGTTACTTGGCGGTGGACGGTGGCAAGGCGTTTGCCGCCCAGGTCGAGCCGTTGGTGGCGTACGTGGAACATCAAGAGTCCGTGCGCACATCGCTTCTCGCCTCCCCTGTCACTGCCGCAAGATGAGCCATGAACAGAGCAGGCAACGAGCACATTCACACCCACACACCCACCCTGACGGTGGTGGACCCACGTGGGCTCGATGTTCGTTCAGTCGCTTACTGGCGCTCGGTCGAAACGACAGCCCCCGAAGAGCGGGTCAATCGCAGTGCGTATGACGCCATGGGGCGTCTGGTTGAACAGTGGGACCCCAGGCTATGGGCGCTCAAGGCAGAAGAGGCGGCAACACCGGCGAACCTGAGCAACCGTTACTCCCTGTCAGGCAAGGTACTGGACTCGATCAGCGTCGATGCCGGTGAGCGGATCAGCCTGTTCGGTGATGGCGATCAATTGATCCAGACCTGGGACAGCCGGGACACTGAGCGACGAGTCGAATACGATGATCTACTTCGCCCGCTGGCCATATTCGAACAGGGTGAAGGCCAACCCGCTCGCTGCACCGAACGTTATGAATACGCCAATGGCGACACCGCCTTTGCCGCCCACAACCAATGCGGACAATTGATCCGACACGACGATCCGGCAGGCACCCAGACGCTGGACGAGTACGCCCTGACGGGCGGGGTACTTGAGCAGGCCCAACGCTTTTTGCATGCGCTGCAATCACCGGATTGGCCGCCAGGCCTGGAAGAGCGCGATGCGCTGCTGGAACCCGTGGCGCAGGCGGCCACCCGTGCAACGCGCTTCAACCCGCTGGGCGAGGTGCTGGAGCAGATCGATGCCAAGGGCAATCGCCAGCTATTGGACTACACCGTCGATGGTCAGTTGTTTGCGAGCCATCTGCAACTGAGCGGTCAGGCCACTCCCCAGACGCTGGTCAGTGACATTGCCTACAACGCTTACCGCCAGGTCGAACAGGAAACCGCCGGTAACGGCGTCATCAGCACGCTGCGCTATCGCCCGGAAGATGGCCGCCTGCTGCATCTTCAAGCCCGGCAAGGACAAGTGGCACCGCTGCAGGATCTTCGTTACGAGTACGACCCGGTGGGCAATGTTCTGAGTATTGAAGACGGCGCCCTGCCAACTCGTTATTTCGCCAATCAGCGGGTGGAACCGGTCAATCGTTATCGCTACGACAGCCTTTACCAGTTGACCGAGGCATTCGGTTGGGAAGCCGGCCGCGCCAGTCGAGGACCGGGATTCAACCGCTTCGACGATCCGGGCGCAGTCGCCAACTATCAGCAAACCTACCACTACGACGCCGGTGGCAACTTGCTGGAACTGATCCATGTCGGCCCGCAAAACCACAGCCGCAAACTGGTGGCGGCGCGTCACAGCAACCGTTGCCTGGCGGAACACAATGACCGGCCACCGACTGAAGAGGACATCGCCACTGCGTTTGATGGCAATGGCAATTTGCTGGAGTTGCAACCGGGACGAACGATGACCTGGGATTTGCGCAATCAGTTGCGCGAGGTGCGCCCGGTTGAGCGCGAAGGTGACGAAGACGATCGGGAACTGTATTTGTACGGAGGCGATGGCATGCGGCGGCGCAAGGTCCGCTCGACCCAGACCAATGCCCGCTCGCTGATCTCGGAAGTGCGTTATCTGCCGGGCCTGGAAATCCGTACCCGCGATGGCACTGGCGAGATATTGCAGGTGATCTGCGTACAGGCCGGACGTAGTGCCATGCAGGTGCTGCACTGGGAAACGGCACCGCCCGCCGGCATTTACAACGATCAGTATCGTTACAACCTGACCGACCATTTAGGCTCCAGCAGCCTGGAATTGGATAGCGAGGCCGAGGTCATCAGCCAGGAAACCTATCATCCCTATGGCAGCACGGCCTGGTTCGCCGGACGCAGTGAGGTGGAGGCTACTTACAAAACGGTACGTTATTCGGGAAAAGAGCGGGATGCGACGGGGCTTTATTATTATGGATTCAGGTACTACGCGAGTTGGTTGCAGCGGTGGATCAATCCGGATCCGGCTGGAAGTAGGGCTGGGTTGAATACCTATCGAATGGTGTCTAACAACCCACTCTCACGGGTTGATATCGAGGGTTTGATGGACCGACCACCTCCCGTCCCGAACGCTCGCCCCCCTTCCTCTGGGGCTCGGGCATCTGCTGCTTTCCGCCCCCCCCCGCTTTCACTGGCGGAGATGATTGCTTTTACAAAAAAACCGCCGCCGGCACCAAGCCAGACAAATAAGTCGGGCGGAGGTGCTCCGCCAGGATTGCAAGAGCCCCACGTAGAATTGATATTGGGCGCCAACTTTGTTCCGGGCAAGAAAATAAAAGATGTTTCATCCAGCTATGAAACCACTGTTCATGAGTTTTCTGACGACTGGATCGTTATCAAGGATTATTCAAGTATGATCGCCCTGGACGCCTCGGAAGTGACCAGACAGAGAATTGGGGCGGCCAACGAGGTGTTTGCCTACAAGGTGAGTCAGCACCTGGGATTGAATATTGTTCCTGCAACAGTGCTAAGACCGAACTCCGATCGAGAGGTGGTCTCCCGCTATGTCAACGTTGGAGAGACCCTCTCGTTCGATCGTCGACAGTCCAGCATGTATGTATTTGATTTTCTACTAAACACGCGAGATCGAACGAATGACGGAGGTAACGTTATATTTGATCAGGCAGGCAAAGCTTTCGCGATTGATCACCAGTCCATATTGGAACTTGGATATGTCGATATTCGGCCTGAAGATATCGCGCAGAATAGTTTGGATGCATTTTCCAGTAACCCAACGGCCACGGAGCGTTTGAACAGCACCGACTGGGGCAGTTTTTTCGAAGACAACATATCGCCCCTTTTGATTGAAAACCGAGTGCAGATAAAAGCCGCCTTTTTGGGGCGAATTGATTTCATTCGCAATCGTCTTGGTAACCGTTGAGTGTGCCATGCTCTCGGCGTAGTGCTCACTTCTGACCCTTGATTTGCAATTCAACCAACCGCCCCGCCAACGCCTTGGCCTGGCTCGCCACATCAGTCACGGCAGTGCTCTCCCACCACATCCCCCGCAGTGGCGGGCCCATGGCGAACAGGCGGCTGGCCGGTTCGCCGTGGGCATCCAGCACCGCACCATCGGCACGTGCGGCGATGCCCAAGGCCAATGGCCCCGGCTGGATCAGCCCCCGGGCCAGCAACTGCTGCGGCAATGGCCGCGCCACACGACGCCAGTCATATTCAATGCCGCTGGAGTTGATCAGCGCGGCGCCCTGCACCACCGTCAGTCCAGCCTCGCCCCGTCGGCGGAGGCGAATCCCCACTGATCCTTCGGCGGACGGCACCAGCCCCTTGAACGACGCCGCGTGAATCCGTAGCCGCCCCTCTTCATGCAGACGCGCCACCAGCTCGGCGCTCAACGGTGGCGAGCGATGGTGATGGCTCTCCCACCAGGGTCGCGCATGCCGCACGAATTGCCGGCGCTGCGCGTCGCTGGCCTGGTTCCACAGGCGCCCGATGTGGGCACGCACGGTGTCCAGCGGCGCCTGCCAGTCGATCCCCTGGGCCTGGGCCTGGCGGCACTGCTCGCGCAAGGCGCGCATCAGTTGGCGTGGCGAACGCAGGCTGTGATCCTCGGCGAGGAAATCCACCCAGGCCGGCGGTTGGCGGCGTACATGAGGCAGCAGGCCATGGCGGGAAAACACATCGATTGGCCCGCGATGCCCGGCCTGTTCCAGGGACACGACGGCATCGACCATGGTCAGTCCCGATCCAATGATCAGCACCCTGGATTGCGGATCGAGCCGGCGCATCGCGGCCACATCCCAAGGGTCGAGGGCCGCGGCATTCAAGCCGCTGGATTCGGTTTGCGGGGTACGCGCCGCCGGGAACATGCCGGTGGCCAGCACCGTGAAACCGCCACGCAGGATTTGGCCGTCGTCCAGCGTAACCATCACGGCACCGTCGACAAGTCGCAGGTCCACGGCTTCGCCCCGCACGTGCTCGGCGGTCGAGCCGTTTCGTGCGCCCAACTCGCGAGCTTCGGCCAGGCGCTGTTGCACATACAGGCCAAATATTCCCCGAGGCGGGAACAGCTCGCTGATCGGCACGTGCTGCTGGTCCGATTCGGGCCAGCCTCCGGCCTCGATGAACGCGGTGAGCCATTGGGTCAGGTCATCGGGGTTGTCCGGGTCGACGCTCATCCGCGCCGCGTTGCCGTTCAAGGTGTGCCCCAGTTCCACGGCGCTGTAGGCCTCGCCCCGGCCCAGTTCGCTGCGCGGTTCGACAACCAGCACCTCGCGCCGGCCCGGCAGGCGCAGCAGCTGCGCCGCCAGCATGGTCCCGCTCAAGCCACCACCGATCACCAGGATGTCGGCTTCGCGGACGGGGCCGCTCCCCTGTCGCTCCAGCGCTGTGTCCATACCGCTCTCCAGAAATCAAATCACCACGTTGCGTACGAATCTCGCCGCCACAGCGCCATCGTTGCGATAGGCATGGGGCTGGTTGCTGGCGAACATGAAGAACTCACCGGCGCCTATCTGGCGCTCGTCGCTGCCCAACAGCAGCGTCAGGCAGCCCTCGAAGACGTAAATCTGCTCGCTCCAGCCGTCGGCGTCCGGTTCCGAAGGATAATGCTCCCCGGGCTCCAGGCGCCATTCCCAGAGTTCGACTTCGCGGCTGGCGGTGGCCTTGGCCAGCAGCACGGCCTTGCTGCCGGGAAAGGTCCCGGCCCAGGCCAGTTCGTTGATACGGCTGGGATCACGGGCATCGGGGGCCTGGATCAAGTCGCTGAAGGCCACGTCGAGGGCTTCGGCGACACGGTCCAGGGTGGTCAGGCTGACATTCTTTTCGCCGGCCTCGATCGCCACCAGCATTCGCCGGCTGACCCCCGAGCGCTCCGCCAGCGCAGTCTGGCTGAGCTGCGCGGCCTGCCGCAGGCGGCGGACATTCTGGCTGACGTGTTGCAGGACGGACGCCCGCTGACCGGATGCTTTGTGCACTATATTGCTCACATGCTGGGGCTGCGCATTATACTGCCCAACTTCGGACGCATTGTGCGTCTGCCTCAGGTGGCGCGCAAGGTCATGGCATCGGTGAATTCCCCTCAAGCTTCCTCCCGTTTCTCGCGATTCAGCAAGGCCGAATGCGTGCTGGTGCTGATCACCATGATCTGGGGCGGGACGTTCCTGCTGGTGCAGCACGCCATGACGGTGAGCGGACCGATGTTCTTCGTCGGCCTGCGCTTCGCCGCAGCGGCGGCGTTCGTGGCGTTGTTCTCCTGGCGGCACCTGCGCGACCTGACCCTATTCGAACTCAAGGCCGGGGGCTTCATCGGCGTGGCGATCATGCTCGGCTATGGCCTGCAAACCGTTGGCCTGCAGACGATCCCCAGCAGCCAGTCGGCGTTCATCACCGCGCTTTATGTGCCCTTCGTGCCATTGTTGCAGTGGCTGGTGCTGGGTCGCCGGCCAGGCTTGATGCCCAGCCTCGGCATCATGCTCGCCTTCACCGGGCTGATGCTGGTGTCGGGGCCGACCGGAGCGTCGCTGAATTTCAGCGCCGGTGAGATCGCCACGCTCATCAGCGCCATCGCGATTGCCGCCGAGATCATCCTGATCAGCGCCTTTGCCGGCCAGGTCGATGTGCGCCGGGTGACCGTGGTGCAACTGGCGAGCACAGCGGTGCTGGCGTTCCTGATGGTGGTGCCGACCCAGGAAGCGATCCCGGATTTCTCCCTGTTGCTGCTGGTCAGCGCCGTGGGCCTGGGCGCCGCCAGCGCCGCGATCCAGGTGGCGATGAACTGGGCGCAGAAAAGCGTCTCGCCCACCCGCGCCACGCTGATCTACGCGGGTGAACCGGTGTGGGCCGGCATCGCCGGGCGCCTGGCGGGGGAGCGGCTGCCGGCGGTTGCCTTGTTCGGTGCGGCGCTGATCGTGGCGGCGGTGATTGTCAGTGAGTTGAAGACCCGGGGCAAAGGTGCTGTCGGGGTGGATGAGGCGCTTGAGCGCGAGCGGTGAGGCCGGTCGATCAACGAAATAGCGGCAGGCGAAACTGTGGCGAGGGGATTTAGCGAAACGTCGCACCGCCCCGCTGGGTCGCGTAGCGGCCCCGAAACCTGCCGGTGCGGTGTGTCAGCGCTATGGAATTGCCTGCTTTGGGTCTGCTGCGCAGACCAGCGGGGATAAATCCCCTCGCCACAGGAGGTGTGTATCACGCGGTATCTTGGCCAGCTCTGACGCTGCGTCCCTTCGCCAAAACAACGCAAAGTCGGAAAACTACACCTATCTTGTAGGATTCTGCGACAGCCTCGCGGTTGGTGATCCGGGTCAGGGCACGTATGATCCTTGAGAACCTACCGCCGAATAGAAGCCTATGTCACTGATAGTTCTATTGCTTTTGCCCTTCATCGGCAGCTGTGTCGCGGCGCTGCTGCCGCATAACGCCCGTAACGCCGAATCGCTGCTGGCAGGCCTCGTGGCCCTGGTTGGCACCGTACAGGTGGCCTTGCTGTACCCACAGATCGCCGACGGCGGCGTGATCCGTGAAACCTATTCCTGGCTGCCCAGCCTGGGCCTGGACTTCGTCCTGCGGCTGGACGGCTTCGCCTGGCTGTTTTCGCTGTTGGTGCTGGGCATCGGCACGCTGGTGTCGTTGTACGCCCGCTACTACATGTCGCCGGACGATCCGGTGCCGCGTTTCTTCGCGTTTTTCCTGGCGTTCATGGGCGCCATGCTCGGCTTGGTGATCTCGGGCAACCTGGTCCAGATGGTGTTCTTCTGGGAACTGACCAGCCTGTTCTCGTTCCTGCTCATCGGCTACTGGCACCATCGCGCCGATGCCCGGCGCGGCGCCTACATGGCGCTGATGGTGACCGGGGCCGGCGGCCTGTGCCTGTTGGCGGGGATCATGCTGCTCGGCCATGTGGTCGGCAGCTATGACCTGGACAAGGTCCTGGCCGCCGGCGAGCTGATTCGGGCCCATGCCCTCTACCCCCTCCTGCTGGCGCTGATCCTGATCGGCGCCTTGAGCAAAAGCGCACAATTCCCCTTCCACTTCTGGCTTCCCCACGCCATGGCCGCACCCACGCCGGTGTCGGCGTACCTGCACTCGGCGACCATGGTCAAGGCCGGGGTGTTCCTGCTGGCGCGACTGTGGCCGTCGCTGTCGGGCAGCGAGGAATGGTTCTACATCGTCGGCGGCGCGGGCGCCTGTACGCTGCTGCTGGGCGCCTATTGCGCAATGTTCCAGAACGACCTCAAGGGCCTGCTGGCCTACTCCACCATCAGCCACCTCGGGCTGATCACCCTGCTGCTGGGCCTCAACAGCCCGCTGGCCGCCGTGGCCGCGGTGTTCCATATCCTCAACCACGCCACCTTCAAGGCTTCGCTGTTCATGGCCGCCGGCATCATCGACCATGAAAGCGGCACCCGCGACATCCGCAAGCTCAGCGGCCTGGTGCGGTTGATACCGTTCACCGCGACGCTGGCCATGGTTGCCAGCGCGGCCATGGCCGGGGTGCCGCTGCTCAACGGTTTCCTGTCCAAGGAGATGTTCTTCGCCGAGACGGTGTTCATTTCCGCCACGGCCTGGGTCGAACTGGCGCTGCCGATCATCGCCACCATCGCCGGCACCTTCAGCGTCGCCTACTCCCTGCGCTTCACCGTCGACGTGTTCTTCGGCCCCGCCGCCACCGACCTCCCCCACACGCCCCACGAGCCGCCGCGCTGGATGCGTGCGCCGGTGGAGCTGCTGGTGTTCACCTGCCTGCTGGTGGGGATTTTCCCGGCCCAGGTGGTGGGTTCGCTGCTGGCGGCGGCCGCGTTGCCGGTGGTGGGCGGGACGCTGCCCCCGTACAGCCTGGCGATCTGGCATGGCCTCAATGCACCGATGATCATGAGCCTGGTGGCGATGTCCGGCGGCATCGTGCTGTACCTGCTGTTGCGCAACCAGTTCAGACAGGGCCACATCAAGCATCCGCCGTTCATTGGCCGGCTCAGCGGCAAGCGCCTGTTCGAGCGCTGCCTGGTGCTGATGATGCGCCAGGGCCGACGGCTCGAACGACGGATCAGCACCCGCCGCCTGCAAGCCCAATTGTTCTGGCTGGTACTGGCGGCCGTCCTCGCCGGGCTGATCCCGATGCTGCACAGCACGCTGGTGTGGGGCGATCGACCGAAGATCCCCGGCTCCATCGTCTTCGTCACCCTGTGGGTGCTGGCGATCGCCTGTGCCCTGGGCGCGGCCTGGCAGGCCAAGTATCACCGGCTGGCGGCCTTGACCATGGTCAGCGTCTGCGGGCTGATGACCTGCGTGACCTTCGTCTGGTTCTCCGCCCCGGACCTGGCCCTGACCCAACTGGTGGTGGAAGTGGTGACCACGGTGTTGATCCTTTTGGGGTTGCGCTGGCTGCCACGGCGGATCGAGGACGCCTCGCCGCTGCCCAACAGCGAGCGGCGCGCACGCGTGCGCCGCCTACGCGACCTGCTACTGTCCATCGCGGTCGGCGGCGGCATGGCGCTGCTGTCCTACGCGATGCTCACGCGCCAGACGCCCAACGACATTTCTTCGTTCTACCTGAGCCGCGCCCTGCCCGAGGGCGGCGGCAGCAATGTGGTGAACGTGATGCTGGTGGATTTCCGCGGTTTCGACACCCTGGGGGAAATCACCGTGCTGGTGGCGGTGGCCCTGGCGGTGTTCGCCCTGCTGCGACGGTTCCGGCCCCCCAAGGAAAGCATGCAGCTGCCAGCGCAACAGCGCCTGCTGGCGCCGGACGTGGTCACCGACCTGGTCAACCCGCGCCAGGCCAGCGACACCGCGTTGGGCTTCATGATGGTGCCGTCGGTGCTGGTGCGCCTGTTGCTGCCGATTGCCCTGGTGGTCTCCTTCTACCTGTTCATGCGTGGCCACAATCAACCGGGCGGCGGCTTCGTCGCCGGGTTGGTGATGTCGGTGGCGTTCATTCTCCAATACATGGTCGCCGGCACCCAGTGGGTCGAGGCCCAGATGAGCCTGCGGCCGTTGCGCTGGATGGGCACTGGCCTGCTGTTCGCCACCGTCACGGGCCTGGGGGCGATGGCCGTCGGCTATCCGTTCCTGACCACCCACACCTGGCACTTCAGGCTGCCGTTGCTGGGGGACATTCACCTGGCCAGCGCCCTGTTCTTCGACATTGGCGTATACGCCGTGGTGGTCGGCTCGACCCTGTTGATCCTCACCGCCCTGGCCCACCAATCGGTGCGCGCACACAAACCGGGCCTGCAGGCCAAGGCCGCCCCCCTCAAAGGAGCCACTGCCTGATGGAAGAAGTCATCGCAATCGCTATCGGCGTACTCGCCGCCTCCGGTGTCTGGCTGGTGCTGCGGCCCCGGACCTTCCAGGTGGTCATGGGCCTGTGCCTGCTGTCCTACGGCGTCAACCTGTTCATCTTCAGCATGGGCAGCCTGTTCATCGGCAAGGAGCCGATCATCAAGGACGGCGTGCCCCAGGATCTCTTGCACTACACCGACCCGCTGCCCCAGGCCCTGGTGCTGACCGCCATCGTGATCAGCTTCGCCATGACCGCGTTGTTCCTGGTGGTGTTGCTGGCATCCCGGGGCCTGACCGGCACCGACCACGTGGACGGCCGGGAGCCCCGGGAATGACGCTGACGCCCCACTTGATCGCCGCCCCCATCCTGCTGCCGCTGCTGACGGCAGCGTTGATGCTGATGCTCGGCGAGAAACACCGCCCGCTGAAGGCGAGGATCAACCTGTTCTCCAGCCTGCTCGGCCTGGGTATCGCGGTGTGGTTGCTGTGCTGGACCCAGGGCCAGGCCCTGCCCGCCTCCATCGGCGTGTACCTGCCCGGCAACTGGCAGGCGCCGTTCGGCATCGTCCTGGTGGTCGATCGCCTGTCGGCGCTGATGCTGGTGCTGACCGGGATCGTCGGGGTCAGCGCCCTGCTGTTCGCCACCGCGCGCTGGGACCGTGCCGGCGCCAGTTTCCATGCGCTGTTCCAGATCCAGCTGATGGGTCTCTACGGGGCTTTCCTGACGGCGGACCTGTTCAACCTGTTCGTGTTCTTCGAAGTGCTGCTGGCGGCGTCCTATGGCTTGATGCTGCACGGCTCGGGACGGGCGCGGGTGTCGTCGGGGCTGCATTACATTTCCATCAACCTGCTGGCCTCCTCGCTGTTCCTGATCGGCGCGGCGCTGATCTACGGCGTCACCGGCACCCTGAACATGGCGGACCTGGCCCTGAAGGTGCCGCTGGTGCCGGAGGCCGACCGGGGCCTGCTGCACGCCGGCGCCGGCATCCTCGCGGTGGCGTTCCTGGCCAAGGCCGGCATGTGGCCGCTGAACTTCTGGCTGGTGCCGGCGTACAGCGCCGCCAGCGCACCGGTGGCCGCGTTGTTCGCGATCATGACCAAGGTCGGCGTCTACACGATCCTGCGCCTGTGGACCTTGCTGTTCTCCGGCCAGGCCGGCGCCTCGGCGTATTTCGGCGCCGACTGGCTGATCTACGGCGGCATGGCGACCATCGTCTGCGCGGCCATCGCCATCCTCGCGGCCCAGCGCCTGGAGCGCATGGCCAGCCTGAGCATCCTGGTCTCGGCCGGGATCCTGCTGTCGGCCATCGGCTTCGCCCAACCCAACCTGGTGGCGGCGGCGCTGTTCTACCTGGTGAGCTCGACCCTGGCGCTCTGCGCGCTGTTCTTGCTGGCCGAACTGATCGAACGCTCGCGCTCGGCCAACGACCTGGCGCTGGACGACGACTACGACACCCTGCCGCGGCCCCTGGAATCCTTGCAGCCACCCAAGGGCATCAACCTCGACGACGAGCAGAAGGCCGTGGTCGGGCAAGTGATCCCCTGGACCATGGCGTTCCTCGGCCTGAGTTTCATTTTCTGTGCGCTGTTGATCATCGGCATGCCGCCGCTGTCCGGGTTCATCGGCAAGTTGGGCCTGTTGAGCGCCCTGCTCAATCCCCAAGGACTCGGGGCCAGTGCCGAGGCACCGGTGTCGAACCAGGCCTGGGGCTTGCTGGCGCTGCTGATCCTGTCCGGGCTGGCCTCGCTGATCGCGTTCTCGCGCCTGGGCGTGCAACGCTTCTGGACGCCCCAGGAACGGCCGTCGCCGTTGCTGCGGCCCTTCGAGTGCCTGCCGATCATCCTGCTGCTGGGCCTGGGCATCGCGCTGACCTTCAAGGCCGAACCGCTGCTGCGCTATACCCAGTCCGCCGCCGAAGCGCTGAACACCCCGGAACACTACGTGATGTCGGTGCTGGCCACCCGCGCCGTGCCCAACCCCGAGGCCCGCGCCGCCATGCTGGAGGCACAGCCATGAAACGCCTGTTCCCCGCACCGTGGCTGTCCCTGGCGCTCTGGTTGTTGTGGTTGGTGATGAACCTGTCCTTGAGCCTCGGCCACCTGTTGCTGGGGGCCGTGCTGGGCTTCCTGGCACCGTTGATGATGCGACCGCTGCGACCGCGGCCGATCCGCATCCGCCGACCCTGGGTGATACTGCGGCTGTTCCTGCTGGTGGGCCGCGACGTGCTGGTCTCCAACCTCGCGGTGGCCTGGGGCGTGCTGAACGCCGGCCGCCGCCCGCCGCGCTCGCGGTTCGTCAAGGTACCGCTGGACCTGCACGACGCCAACGGCCTGGCCGCGCTGTCGATGATCACCACGGTGGTGCCGGGCACGGTCTGGTCGGAACTGGCCCTGGACCGCAGCATCCTGCTGCTGCATGTGTTCGACCTGGACGACGAAGCGGCCTTCATCGCGCACTTCAAGGCCACCTACGAGCGCCCCTTGATGGAGATTTTCGAATGAGCCCGTTGCTGGCCAATGCAATCCTGTTGAGCCTATTCCTGTTCTCCCTGGCGATGGTGCTGACCCTGCTGCGGCTGTTCAAGGGGCCGTCGGCCCAGGACCGGGTCCTGGCCCTGGACTACCTCTACATCATCGCGATGCTGATGATGCTGGTGCTGGGCGTCCGCTACGCCAGCGACACCTATTTCGAGGCGGCGCTGCTGATCGCCCTGTTCGGCTTTGTCGGCTCGTTCGCCCTGGCCAAGTTCCTGCTACGTGGCGAGGTGATCGAATGAGTGGCGAATGGTCGATGTGGGTTGAAATCCCGGTGGCGATCCTGCTGGTGCTCGGCAGCCTGTTCGCCCTGGCCGGCGCCATTGGCCTGGTACGGCTGAAGGATTACTTCCAGCGCATGCACCCACCGGCCCTGGCGTCCACCCTGGGCGCCTGGTGCGTGGCGTTGGCCTCGATCATCTACTTTTCCGCCCTCAAGTCCGGGCCGGTGCTGCACGCCTGGCTGATCCCGATCCTGCTGTCCATCACCGTCCCGGTGACCACCCTGCTGCTGGCCCGGGCCGCGTTGTTCCGCAAGCGCATGGCGGGGGATGATGTGCCGGCGGAGGTGAGCAGTCGCAGGACCGACTGACCGATGCCCCAAACCGAACACAGTTGTGGCGAGGGGATTTATCCCCGCTGGGGTGCGAAGCAGCCCTAAGTGCAATCAGCTCGGTACGCCTGGCTAGCTGTACTCTGCCTTTTTGGGGCTGCTACGCAGCCCAGCGGGGATAAATCCCCTCGCCACAATAATGTGTTCGGCTTCGGCCGGCTCAAGCCCACGCCACCGCCAACAACCCCGCCCCCAGCATCACGCACAACGGCGAGTAGACCCAGGTATCGAGCCGGGCGAACGTCGAGTCCTTGAACTCCTTGAAGAAGCCCACCAGGTTCGACTCGCCAATGGCCCGGGCGAACATCAGCAGGGCGATCGCGCTGATCAGCCATTGCAGCGCCCGGTGCGTGACCGGCGGGGCGAGCAAGCCGCCCCGCAGGCTCACCAGCACGGCGATCAGCAACAGCGCCAGGGCCACCAGTAACGTCAGCCAGCCCGATGGATCGAATGCCGGTCGCAGCGCCTCGCCGTGCTTCGCCGGCACCTGGGGCACCACCGCCAGGACCGCCCAGCGCCCGCCCAGGGCCCAATACAAGTGAATCAAGCTGATGGTCGCAAACATCGCGACCAGCGATCGAGCCAATAAAAGCGTCATTCGCCAGCCTCCTGAAAAAGGTTGAACAATCATCCTAGCTGGAATTTGGCATTTCGCCGCACGGGCGCAGATTGCCGCTTTCCAGGCCAGGACGCATTGCCCAGGATCAAGAGTTGGCGACGAGCACTACAGGCTGGCGGCCACTTTGTCCGCCACGTCCTTGGGTAGCCACGCCTGCCAGACCTGCGGATGGGCCTTGAGGAACGCCTCGGCGGCTTCGCGCGGTGGCGTGCGTTTCTCGCTCATGTCGGCCAGGGCTTTGTTCAATGGATCGATGGGCAGGTCGACCTTGCTGAAGAACTCGGCGATGTCCGGGTGTTGCTGCTGAAACGGCGTGGAGACGCCAATCGACAGTTTCGAAGCCAGAGAGCGGGTCGGCTTCGGGTTGGGGTTGTCGGCATCGGTGAGGGTTTTCCAGGCCTCGGCATCGAACGCCGGTTCCTGCAGTTGCACCAGCTTGAAACGCCCGAGCAAGGGCGTGGGCGACCAGTAATAGAACAGGATCGGCTTGCCGCGGCGGATCGAAGAGGTGATCTCCGCGTCCAGCGCGGCCCCGGAACCGCTGCGGAAATTCACGTAGCTGTCGGTCAAGCCATAGGCCTTGAGCTTCTGCTTGTTGACCACCTCGGACGTCCAGCCGATCGGGCTGTTGAGGAAGCGTCCCTTGTCCGGGCTTTCCGGGTCCTTGAACACATGCTTGTAGCGCGCCAGGTCTTCGACGCTGCGCAGGTCCGGCGCAACCGGCTTGATGCCCTTGGCCGGGTCACCCTTGATGACGTACTCGGGCACCCACCAACCTTCGGTCGCGCCCTTGACCGTATCGCCCAGGGCGACCACCTTGCCTTCGGTCTCGGCCTTGACCCACACCGGGCTGCGGCCGGCCCATTCTTCGCCGATGACCTGGATGTCGTTGTTGGCCAGGGCGGTTTCCAGGGTGATGGTGGTACCCGGCAATGTGTCGGTCGGCAGGCCGTAGCCTTTCTCGACGATGATCCGCAGGATATCGGTGATCAGGCTGCCGCTTTCCCAGTTCAGGTCGGCGAAGTGGATCGGCGCCGAAGCCGCCAAGGCCGGAACCGGCGCACCCAACACCGCCAAGGTGGCCCAGGCAGCCAACCACTGTCGAACTCGTTTCATGCTTTGCACCTCGTGCCAGATACGGACATAACTGAACGGTCCTGCGTCAGCGAACGCAAGCCTCTGAATAGTTCAGTCAATTGACTGTAGCCGAGGTTCCAGCGAGCCCCCGAGAAACTGCAAGCGGCCCGGGCACAATGGCCGCCGCCCACCCGGTTTTCGAGGTGTTTCACCGGCGTTGGCGTATCACTCGCTGGCCTTGAAGCTCACCAGCTCGCCCTTGCGCCACTTGGCGGCCTTGGCGGTGACCGCCTTCAGGGTCTTGGTCAGGCCTTCCTGCAACTGTTCATTGGCGGCGAAGACTGTCACCACGCTGTGGCCTTCCTTGAACAGGATGGCCTCACCGGTGGACGTCGTGACGAACGCGTAGTCACCCAGGCCATAGACGGTCAGCTTGATCTCGCGAAAGCGGATTTCGAACTTGCCGCCCTCGCGGCTGGGCAGCACCGCCGCGCGAAAATGATCCCCGACCTTGAGTTCGAGCCTGGGCTTGTCATCGACCACCAGGGCCGACTCGGTGTCGATTTCGGCGACATAAATGCCTTCGGCGGTCTGTTCGGTGATGTAGACGAAACGTGACTGGAACAGCTTGACCAGTTTTGCCCGCAGGTCACCGAGTACAAATAACGCGTGCATGTCGAGATTACTTACTGCCAAGGAAACATCCCCATCTTTGAAAACGGCCCGCCCGCGAAAGGACGGGCCACGAGAACCCGTGCCGACTGTGTGTCGCAATGGACCTGTCATTGAAATTCGAAATGAACGGCGCACCCCGTCCCGGTCGAGAGCAGACTAAAGGTTGCCACGCTCGCCGTCTTTCCCGAGGGGGCGTCAGTGGCTGAAGGAAAACGCCACGCTGAGCATCGGAAAAGTGGGACTACTAACTTTAGGGAAATTTCTCACTTAAAAAAGCATTTTTCTGACATCGAGTCGAAAAAAATTTGCTTTAGATAGGCGCAGCCGTCTACACGACACTGCCGATTCTAGAGCAGCCGAAGGCGTGGAGACTACTCGCAGCACCTGACAATTCGTCGGTAAACCATAGAAAAGGAATTCGCATGGCTACTTTCACTCCCCTCCTGCCCGCTATCGGCCCCTGCATCGTCGATGCCGCCGCTGCCCTCGACCGCGCCGATTGCCTGCCCATCTCGCTGGTTCAACCGCGCTACCGGGTTGTCCTGGCCGGAAAGTGCTTTTTTCACATCGAAGAAACGTCGACGGGACGTGTAAGAGGATTCCGCACCGATCACAACGAGGCCTGCTACCTGGCCAGGCGTCTCGAACAGAGCGCTTGAGCGGCTGATGCCGATCGAACTCCTGGCGGTCGCCTGCCTCTGATAAGGAGAAGCCACCCAGGCGTCATGACGGCGCCCGCCAAAGGAGAACCCCATGGAACAGCCTTCCCACGAGCTCAGTACCCTGTTCGACCAACTTGGCCTGCCCTCGGACGGCAAAGCCATCGACGACTTCATCGTGGCCCACCCGCTGGCCCCGGAGATCAAGCTGGTGGAGGCCGATTTCTGGTCGGATCAACAGAAAGCCCTGCTTCGTGAATGGCTGCTGGCCGACGGCGAAGAAGCGGTACTGGTGGACCAGCTGAACGTGCGCCTGCACGACGGCAAGTAGTCCCGATACAGTCCAACTGTAGGAGCGAGCCAGCTCGCGAGGGCGGTGGATCAACAAGATTGAGGTTGACTGCGCCACCGCATTCGCGAGCAGGCTCGCTCCCACAGGGCACTCGGAGAAATCCCGAAGCCCTCGGGAAGCGACCGCTCCTACCGCGCTTTCTCGGGTTTATAGCCCAACCGCAAACCACCCCAATGACGGCCCTTGACCATGATCGGTACGGAGAGGTCGTGCATCAGTTCGCCTGTGTCGCGGGTGTAGGTTTGCAACAGCACCGGTTGTTGATGGCTGCCGCAACGAATGCCGGTGCGGTCGGAGAACTTGCGCTTGGTGCGGTTGTTCAGCGTGTCCACCTGGGGATCACCGGTCAGGGGCTGGCTGAACACCTTGTTGTGGGTCGGCACGTAGCCTTGCTGCGTGCAGGCGATCGCGAACACCAGGCCTTCGTGCCGGGCGAGCAACGGTTCCTGGATCGGCGGCAGCACCTGGTCGGTGTAGCGGTCGAAGCGGGTCTGGAACTTGGCAGGCTGGGTATTGGGGATGGCCTGGTAGTTGCGGTCGAACAGGTCATCCAGGCTGACACGGCCCTGGTCGATATCGGCCTCGAACTGCGCGGCGATCTGGCTCGCCCCTTCCCGCGCCAGGTCATAGACCCGCTGGTGATAATCATCGAGGCCGACCTCGGCCAGGCGCTCGCTGATGGATTCGGCCTGGCCTTCCATCTGCACCGCCGCCTCGGCCAGGCGCTGGGTTTGCTGGTCGCTGATGGACAGGTCGCCGCGCATTTGCTCGATGGCATGGAACAGGCTGTCGAGCTGCTCGCGGTTGGTGTCGGTGCCCTGGGCGATGGCGCCGACCTGGGTCTCGACCCCCTCCGCAAGCCGGGCGATGTTCTCCAGGTGCTGGCCGGTGTGCTCGACCTGCTGCACACCGCTGTCCAGGTCAGCGGCCAGTTGGCGGATCTGCTCCACCACCTGGGCGGTGCGCTGTTGGATGTCCGCGACCATCACGCCGACTTCGCCGGTCGCCGCCGCAGTCCGCCCGGCCAGGCCGCGGACCTCGTCGGCCACCACCGCAAAGCCACGGCCATGCTCGCCGGCCCGCGCCGCTTCGATGGCCGCGTTCAGCGCCAGCAGGTTGGTCTGGCTGGCGATCGACTGGATCACCAGGCTCACCCGCTGGATTTCATCGCTGCGCACGCTCAAGGCTTCGATCAATTCACGGCTGTCGTTGGCCCGCTGGCTGAGCTGGTGCATGCGGCTGATCGACTCCACCAGTTCGCTGCGCCCCGCCACGCTGCTGCGGTGGGCCTCGCTGGCGGCGCCCAGGGCCTGCTGGCTGAGCTGCGAAGTCGCCTGTTCGGTGGCGATCATCGATTCGGCGTTGCTGACGATCCGCGCCGCCGCATCGAGTTGCGACTGGACCTTGCCAGCCAGTTGCTTGACCGAATAGGCGACACCGGCGGCCGACAGCGCGTTATGGCTGGTGGTGTAGGACAAGTCGCGGGTCAGTTCGGAGAGTCGATCGGTCGCCGGCGCCTGTGCCGTGACGACCCGTGAGCGCAGGCGCGGCAACCAGACGATCAGCATCACCAGCGGCAGGCCCAGGTACAGCGACCAGCCGCCCAGGGTCATGCCACACAATAGCAAGGCCAGGGCGAGGCTTTGCAAGGTCGGCGTCAGCCAGCGCGCCCTGCCCTTTGCCCCAGATGCCGAGGCCGGCACCGCCAGAGATCCGTCTGTCGCCATGTTCGTCACCCACGCTTCTCGTTGTTATGAGCGCATTAAACGCCACTACCAGGCCATTATCCATGGTCCATTAGTCGCGGTACTTGCATCAGGTCAACGGCAGGGAGGGCGATATATTGAGCGAAGACCGCAACCGGCAGCGCGCGGTTGCGATCCTTCGAGGGGCGGGATCAAGCCTGGCGCTGGTGCTTGTCGATCTGCTCGTGGCGTTCCTGGGCTTCGATGCAGTACTTGGTGGTCGGGCTGATCAGCAGGCGCTTGAGGCCGATCGGCTCGCCGCTGTCGTCACACCAGCCAAAGCTTTCATCGTTGATACGGTCCAGGGCCTGCTCCAGCTGGGGCAGCATGCGCTGGTCACGGTCGATGGCGTTGACCAGCCAGGTCCGCTCTTCTTCTACGGAAGCAGCGTCGGCAGGGTCGGCCGGGGAGTCCAGGCTCTCAATGGCGATTCGGTTCTGTTCGATGCGCTCATGGGTTTCGACTTTCATGTTTTGCAACAGCTTGGTGAAGAAAGCCAGCTGCTCGGCGTTCATGTAGTCATCCGCCGGCATGGCCAGCAACTTTTCCTTTGTCATTGATATCTCTATAAAAAAACGTGCATTAAGGCGAATTATGGAGCGTCCCGCAGCGCAGCTGCCACGCTCGTCAGGAAGGCGCCGTCTATTCCAAGCGCCACCCGGCACTCAATTTACGAGGGGCGGCAGTCTAAGGCCGAGTCGAGGCCTCAGCAACCGAAAACATAGGGAAAATGTCCGACAACCCCTGGAAATGTTCTCTGACACGCTTTCGGCGGTCATCGGAGTGCGTTTATAACAAGAAATTCGCTTCGGTGGCTGTATTAAGAAGACAAATGGCAACGCCACGCGGATAGGCGTGGCGCTTTGTCACATGAACAAGCCTGCATGAAAAGTCGCCGAGCGGCGCGCAGGCACTTTTTCAACGTTTGAGTTTGCGTTTGTTGCGGTACTGGTCGATGACCACCGCCACCACGATGATCAGCCCCTTGATGATGTCCTGGATGTAGGCATCGACACCGACAAAGGTGAACCCACTGGCCATCACCCCGAGAATCAATGCCCCGATCACCGTGCCGGTGATGCGCCCCACCCCGCCCGCCAGGCTGGTGCCGCCGATCACGGCAGCGGCGATCGCGTCCAGTTCATAGGACATGCCCATGCCCGCCTGCCCGGTCGCCGCCCGTGCCGAGGCCACCACCCCGGCCAACCCCGCCAGCAGGCCGGCGATGCTGTAGACGATCACCAAGTGGCGCTTGACGTTGATGCCCGAGGTGCGGGCCGCCTGCATGTTGCCGCCAATGGCGTAGGTGTACTTGCCATACTTGGTGTAGCGCAGGGCGATGTGGAAAATCACCGCCACCACCAGGAAGATGATCACCGGCATCGCGCCATGCCCAATGGCGGTATAGGAATCGGACAACATGCTCACCGGCTGGCCTTCGGTGTAGTAGCGCGCCAGGCCACGGGCCGAGACCATCATGCCGAGAGTGGCAATGAACGGCGGGATGCCGGTGATGGCGATGATGCTGCCGTTGATCGCCCCGGCCAGCAGCCCGACGCCGAGCCCGGCCAACACCGGGATCCATGCCGGCAGGTCGGTCAGCGAAGGAAATACCGCACGGGCGAAGTCCGACGTCTGGGCCAGGCTGGCGGCGATCATCGCCGACAGCGCCAGCACCGAGCCGGACGACAGGTCGATGCCGGTGGTGATGATCACCTGGGTCACGCCGATGGCCAGCAAGCCGATGATCGACACCTGCAGGATCATCAGCACCAGGCGCTGGGAGTTCATCAGGAAGCTCTGGTCACGCATGATCCAGCCGAACAATTCGAATACCAGGCCGATGCCGATCAGCACCAGGAAGATACTCAGTTCCGTCGGCAGGCGTCGGCGCGACCTGGTGGGTGCGGCGGCGGGTTTGTTTTCCAATATCGCGTTCATAGCCACTTACCTTTTTTATCTGGACTGACGAGCATCAGGACAAGCCCGAGGCCAGTTGCATCACTCGTTCCTGGGTCGCTTCGCTGCGGTCGAGGATGCCCATCAGCTCGCCCTCATGCATCACCATGACCCGGTCGCTCATGCCCAGTACTTCCGGCAGCTCCGAGGAAATCATGATCACCGCCATGCCTTCGCCAGCGAGGTAGGCGATGAGCCGGTAGATCTCCGCCTTGGCGCCGACGTCGATGCCGCGGGTCGGCTCGTCGAGGATGAGGATGCGCGGGTTGGTCATCAGCCAGCGGGCCAGCAGCGCCTTTTGCTGGTTGCCACCGGACAAGGTGTCGATGCACTGCTCCAACGACGGTGTCTTGACCCGCAACTTCTTGCACATGTCTTCGCACAGTGCACGCAGGGCCTTCTGCTGGATGAAACCGTTGCCGACATAATGGGGCAGCACCGCCATCTCCATGTTTTCCAGCACCGACAGGCAGGGGAACAGGCCACTGAGCTTGCGATCCTCGGTCAACAGGGCGAAGCCCTTTTCGATGGCCATGTGCGGATCGCTGATGCGCACCGGCTGGCCGTCCAGCAGGATTTCACCACCGGTGGCCGGGGTGACGCCGAAAATCGCCTCGGCTACGTTGGTCCTGCCCGAGCCCATCAGCCCGGCGATGCCGAGGATCTCCCCGGCATGCAGGTCGAAGGACACGCCCTTGAAAATGCCGTCCAGGCTCAGGTCGCGCACCGCCAGCAAGCGCTCGCCGATGGGCTTTTCCCGCACCGGGAACAACTGGCTCAATTCACGCCCGACCATCATCGAGATCAGGCTGTCGCCGTCCATGCTGTCGGCCCGTTGCAGGCCGATGTAGGCGCCGTCGCGAAACACCGCGACTTCGTCGGCAATGGCGAACACTTCGTTCATTTTGTGGGTGATGTAGATGATGCCCTTACCCTGGGCCTTGAGGTCGGCGATGATCGAAAACAGATGGGCCACTTCCGTCTCGGTGATGGCCGACGTCGGTTCATCCATGATCAGGATGTCCGAGTCGTAGGACACCGCCTTGGCGATTTCCACCATCTGCCGTTCGGCGATGCTCAGGTTGCCCACGTGCTCCTCGGGGTCGAGGTGGATGCGCAGGCGCTCCAGCAACCGGGCGGTGCAGCGATGCATCTCGCGATGGTCGATCATGTGCAGGCCGTTGAGCTGCTCGCGACCGATCCAGATGTTCTCGGCGATGCTCATGTGCGGCATCAGGTTGAGCTCCTGGTGGATCATTGCGATCCCGGCCTGCAAGGCCGCCAGGGGCGTGTCGAAGGTCACCGGCTGGCCCCGCAGGCGCAGTTCGCCGGCGTCGGGCTGGTAGATGCCGGCGATGATTTTCATCAGGGTGGATTTGCCCGCGCCGTTTTCACCCATCAGGGCCAGCACGGAGCCGGGGCGTACCCGCAGTTGTACATCGGACAGGGCCACCACGCCGGGAAAGCCCTTGCTGACATTGACGACTTCCAGCAGGTACGGCTCATCACGTAATACGTCCGGCTGGTAAGTCATCGCCGGGGCGCTCGAAGCAGTCGCTGAAGCGAACATGATCAGGTACTCCCTCGGCAAGGTCGCTGTGGCGACCTCGCCTGCTTATTATTGTGGTGGAACCGCAGGGACCGTGACCCTCACTTGAACTGATCGACGTTTTCCGGGGTGATCAGCCGATACGGTACCCAGACCGCCTGTTCCACCGGCTGCTTCTTGATCATCTTCACGGCGGTGTCGATCGAGCCATCGGCCTGGCCCTTGGCATCCTGGAACACCGAGACGGTCATCTCGCCTTTCTTGATGGCGTTCAAGCCGTCCGGCGTGCCATCGACCCCGGCAATCAATACGCTGCCCTTCTCCTTGCCCGCCTGCTTGAGGGCCATGGCGGCGCCAATGGCCATTTCGTCATTGTTGGCGACCACGGCCTGGAATTCGCGGCCCTGGGTCAGCCAATCGTTGACCAGGTCCATACCCTTGTTGCGCAGCCAGGTACCGGTCTGTCGTTCCTTGATCTCGATGCCGGGGTACTTGGCCAAGACGTCCTCGACCCCTTTGGTGCGGTTGGCGGTGGAGTTGTTGGCCAGGTCACCGAGCAGGATCACGATGTCGCCCTTGCCGCCCATTTTTTCCGCCAGGTACTGCATCTGCATCCGCCCCGCTTCCAGGTCATCGGAGGCGACGGTGACCACGCCGGCCGGCAGCTTCGGCTCGTCGGGACGCCGATTGACGTAGACCAGCGGGATACCGGCAGCCACGGCGGCCTTGGTGATGCGCTGGGTCGCGGCGGTGTCCACCGGGTTGACGATGATGGCGTCGACCTTCTGGCTGATGAAGCTTTCCACCTGGCTCAGTTGCTTGACCACGTCGCTGCGGGCGTCTTCGAATTGCAGGCTGACGCCGTCCGGCAGGGACTTGGCCTTCTTGTCCATGGATTCGCGCAGGTAGGTCAGCCAAGTGTCGTCGAACTGGGACATGCTGACGCCGATCTTCAGGTCAGCCAGGGCCGCGCCGCTGGTGAGCATCAATGACAGGGCCAGCGAGGCGATACGGGTCTTGGTCTTCATGAACGGTCTTTCTCCACTTTTTTGTTGGTTTTATGGATAAGGCGTAGCGGATCAGGAACGCGGCAAGCGCACGATGGGCGCGCCGGGGATGCAACAGACCACGGTGCCCTTGCGCTGGATGCACAGGGACCCGAAGAGGGACAGGACAGCGGACAGGCTTGGCAAGTGAAACGCAGAGCGGCTGAAGGTTTTCATCGACGGTACCTGGCTGTGTTTCTTGTTTTTGTGAAGTCCGCCACCCATTCAAGACGCGTTTGCCGGAATGGGAACCGGATGTCGGTAACCTGGAAATGACTTTATTGGAAAATATTTTCCACATCAACAAATTTTAGAATTTTATTCGTTTTTTATTCCATGGCCCACGGGCGGGGCCATGACCACCACCTCAGCCTGTTCGGCGCTCTGCCGGGCAGCGTCCAGGATGCGCGTGGTCGCCAGGGCATCGCGGGCCTCCACGGGCAACGGGCCCTGCCCTTGCAATGCGCTTTGCAGGCGCTGGTAGTACGCCATCCAGCAGCCGCGTTCCGAGGTCACCCGCTCGCGCTCGGTGCCGTGTTCGAACCAGCCCCAGCGCCGATGTTCCTCGGTCCCCCAGCGCTCGCCCGCGCTGGCCGGGCTCAACCCGGCGAGCGCCTGGGCTTCCTGGCCGTCCAGCCCCTCGACGGTGTAGCAACCCTGGGTGCCGCTGACTCGCAAGCGCGGGCGCGGTGCGTTTTGCACACAATTGCCGCTTAGGTGCGAGACCACCCCGTCGACGTGGGTCAGGGACATGAAGAAACCATTGTCGAAAACCTGCCCGGGCGTCCGGTAATCCAGCTCGGCGTAGACCCGCGCCACCGGTCCGAACAATTGCAGCGCCTGGTCCACCAGGTGGCTGCCGAGGTCACGCAGGAACCCGCCACCGCTGCCCTTGCCCACCGACGTCGGCGAATAGCGCTCGACACTGGACTCGAAGCGCACGACCTGGCCCAAGGCACCGGAAGCCAGCAGCTTGCGCAAGGTCAGGAAGTCCGAATCCCAGCGCCGGTTCTGGTACACGCTCAACGGCACGTTGCCCCGCTCGGCCGCCAGCACCAGTGTTTCGGCCTCGGCCGCGTCGCGGGCGAATGGCTTGTCGCTGACCACCGCCACACCACGCTCGATGGCTTCCAGCACCACCGCCGGGCGAGCATCCAGCGGCGTGGACACCACCACCGCGTCGACGCCGGCGGCCACCAATTGCTCAAGCGTGTCGAACGCCTGGACATGCGGGTGATCGGCCGCCAGTTGCGCACGCCGCTCGGCCGACCGCGTGACCACGCCGACGAACGTCGCCCCCGGCAAACTGCTGATCAACGGCCCATGAAAAAACCGTCCGCCCTTGCCGTAGCCCACCAGTCCGATTCGCATGCAAGCTCCTTGTTTGGATAAAACGCTGCCCCCTGTGGGAGCGGGCTTGCCCGCGAAGACGGCGGCACATTCAACATTGATGTCGACGGACACGACGCCTTCGCGAGCAAGCCCGCTCCCACAGGGCGATTGTGGTCAACCATAGAAACGCGGGCGCTCGGGCAATTCGATCCTGACGATCTGCCCGCTCTGCTGCGCGTCGAGACAGGCATCCGCCGCCACCGCCGCCGCGAAGCCATCCCAGGCCGAGGGCCCGCCCACTTGCCCGGCGCGCACGCCGTCGATGAAGGCTTGCAGTTCGACGTCGTAGGCGGCGATGAAACGGTCCTTCCAATCCATCAGGATCGCATTGGACAACTTGGCCTCGCTGCGCAGTTGCACCTGGGACGGTTCCGGCAGCCTGGCAATGCCGGTCTCCCCCACCACTTCGCACTGGATGTCATAGCCGTACTGGCAGTTGACGAACACTTCGACGTCGATGCGGGTGCCCTTGGCGGTTTCCAGCAGCACGATCTGCGGATCGCGCAGGTGAGCCAGGGCCTTGCTGGTCTTGCGCGGAAACACCACCTGCACCGAGACGTAGTCATCGGCCAACAACCAGCGCAGCACATCCAGCTCGTGGATGAGCGTGTCGGTGATGGCCATGTCGGTCTTGTAGTGCTCGCCCACCCTGGGGTTGCGGTGGGCGCAGTGCAGCATCAGTGGTTCGCCGATCTGGCCGTTGTCGATCACGGCCTTGAGGGCCCGATACCCTTCGTCGTAGGGCCGCATGAAACCGACCTGCACCAGCCGCGTGCCATGGGCCACTTCGGCATCGACGATCCGCCGGCAGCCTTGGGCGGTGACCGCCAGGGGCTTTTCGCAGAACACCGGCTTGCCGGCGGCAATCGCCGCCAGCACGTACTCTTCATGGCTCGGGCCCCAGGAGGTGACCAGGATCGCCTCGACATCCGGCGCATTGATCACGGCATGCCCGTCCGGGTAGACCTCGGCGGCAAGATTCAGGTCCGCGACCACCTTCGCCGCCTGGGCCAGGTTGATGTCGGTCACCGCCACCACCTGGCTGTTGAGCAAGGTCTGGCTGCAACGACGGATATGGTCCTGGCCGATGGCCCCGGTGCCGATGACGCCCAGCTTCAAAGACATGTGCAACTCCTTATTCGGGTTGAGGCAATGGATACGGTGGGGTTAATACTGACGGGCCTTGGCCAGTCGCTCATTGAGGGCCCTGGCGGCCGCTTCGGTCCGGGCACTGGTGGAGACCTGCGCCACGCCGACCCGCCACCAGGACAGGTAGCTGTGGATCATGGTCTTGGGCAGGACCTTGATGTCGATCAGCGTGGAAACGGTCTGCAACCGCGCATCCGCCAGGGCCGCGTGCAATTGGTCGAGGGTGGTCACCTTGTAGGTCTTGCAACCATAGGCCGCCGCGCTCATGGCGAAGTCCACCGGCACGAAGCCGCCGTCGAGCTTGCCGGTGTCCGGGTTGCGGAAGCGGAACTCGGTGCCGAAGCTGTCCATGCCGTTGCCCATCTGCAAGTTGTTGATGCAGCCGAAGGTCATGTTGTCCAGCAGCACCACGTTGATCTTGCGCCGCTCCTGGATCGACGTGGCCAGTTCCGAATGCAGCATCATGTAGGAGCCGTCCCCCACCAACGCGTAGACCTCTTTGTCCGGCTCGGCGAGCTTCACCCCCAGCGCCGCGTTCACTTCATACCCCATGCACGAATACCCGTATTCGAGGTGATAGGTGTTCACGCCCTTGCTGCGCCAGCTGCGCTGCAAGTCACCGGGCAAGCTGCCGGCGGCGGCGACGATGATGGCGTCATCGGCCAGGGTGGCGTTGAGGGTGCCCAGCACGCGACTCTGGGTCAGGCAGGAGCCGGTGAGTTCGATGAACTCGCGAAACACCGCCGGGTCCAGGTGATCGTTGATGTGCGGGACGAAATCCTCGGCCTGGTAATCGGCCTGGAAGACCCGGTCCACCTCGGCGTCCAATCGGGCCTTGGCATCGGCGACTTGTCCGCCCCAGTCGGCGCGGTAATCGCCCAACGCACCGGTCAGTGCCTCCAGGCCCGAGCGGGCGTCGGCCAGCAGTTGCACGCCGTCGAGTTTCACCGCATCGCACGGGCTGACATTGAGGTTGAGGAACTGCACGCCGGGCTGGCGGAACAGCCACTTGGAGCCCGTGGTGAAATCGCTGTAGCGCGTGCCGATACCGATGATCAGGTCCGCCTCGGCGGCCAGCAGGTTCGCCGCCAGGCAACCGGTTTCGCCGACGCCGCCGACGTTCAGCGGATGGCTGGACACCACCGCGCTCTTGCCGGCCTGGGTCTCGGCGAACGGGATCTGGAAGCGTTCGGCAAACGCCTGCAAGGCCGCATTGGCCCCGGAATACCGGACGCCACCGCCGCAAATGATCAGTGGCCGACGCTTGCCCTCGAACAGCGCCAGGGCGTCATCGAGCATCGCCTGGGTGGCCGGGCGACGGTCGATCCGATGCACGCGTTTTTGCAGGAAGTAATCCGGGTAATCGTAGGCCTCGGCCTGCACGTCCTGGGGCAGCGCCAGGGTCACCGCGCCGGTCTCGGCCGGGTCGGTGAGCACGCGCATGGCCTGGATCGCGGCACTCATCAATTGCTCGGGGCGGTTGATGCGGTCCCAGTATTTGCTCACGGCCTTGAATGCATCGTTGGTGCTGATGCTCAGGTCGTGGAACTGCTCGATCTGTTGCAGCACCGGGTCCGGCTGGCGACTGGCATAGACGTCGCCGGGCAACAGCAACAACGGGATGCGATTGGCCGTCGCCGTGGCGGCCGCGGTCAGCATGTTCGCCGCGCCGGGGCCGACCGACGAGGTGCAGGCGTAGATCTTGCGCCGCAGGTGCTGCTTGGCGAACCCGATGGCGGCGTGGGCCATGCCCTGTTCATTGCGCCCCTGGTGCACCACCAGGTCGCCGGCTTCCTGCTCCAGCGCCTGGCCCAGGCCCAGCACGTTGCCATGGCCGAAAATGGTGAAAACCCCGGCGACGAACTTGCTCTGGACACCATCGACCTCGACGTACTGGTTATCGAGGAATTTCACCAGGGCCTGGGCCATGGTCAGTCGTGTTGTGGTCATGCTTGCACCTTTTCAAACGCAACTCGGTCAAGGGTGGGAGCGGGGGGGGGGGGGGGGGGGGGGGGGGGGGGGGGGCGGGGTGGGGGGGGGGGGGGGCGGGGTGGGGGCCCTGCCCCGCCGCCCCCG
>NZ_JAUQOP010000041.1 GCF_030580855.1 Pseudomonas citrullilanati
CGCCCCCCCCCCGCCCGCCCCCCCCCCCCCCCCCCCCCCCCCCCCCCCCCCCCCCCCCCCCCCCCCCCCCCCCCGGGGGGGGGGGGGGGCCCCCCCCCCCCCCCCCCCCCCCCCCCCCCCACAGGGCTTGGGGTGGATCAGCTGTGCAGCGTTTCTGCCGCGTACAGCGTGTTTTCCAGCAAGCAGGCGCGGGTCATCGGGCCGACACCGCCTGGAACCGGGGTGATCCAGCCGGCGCGGGGCAGGGCGGTCTCATAGACCACGTCGCCCACCAGCTTGCCGTCTTCCTGGCGGTTGATGCCCACGTCGATGACGATGGCCCCTTCCTTGATCCACTCACCCTTTACCAGGCCCGGTTTGCCGGCGGCCACGACCACCAGATCGGCACGGCCGACATGGCCGGCCAGGTCCTTGGTGAAGCGATGGGTCACGGTGACGGTGCAGCCAGCCAGCAGCAACTCCATGGCCATCGGCCGGCCGACGATGTTGGAGGCGCCCACCACCACGGCATCGAGGCCGTAAAGATCCACGCCGGTGCTTTCCAGCAGCGTCATGATGCCCTTGGGGGTGCAGGGCCGCAGCAATGGGATGCGTTGGGCCAGCCGACCGACGTTATAAGGATGGAAACCGTCGACGTCCTTGTCCGGGCGGATGCGCTCCAGCAGCCGGGAGGCGTCGAGGTGTTCAGGCAGTGGCAACTGGAGCAGCACACCGTCGATGTTCGGGTCTTCGTTCAGACGATCGATCAGATCGGCCAACGCTTGCTGGGTGGTTTCGGAAGGCAGGTCGTAGGCCTGGGAAAGGAAGCCGACCTCTTCACAGTCTTTACGCTTGTGCGAGACATAAACCTGAGAGGCAGGATCGCTGCCGACCAGGATCACCGCGAGGCCGGGCGTGCGCAGGCCTTGCTGGCGGCGCTCGGTGACTCGTTGGGCGATCTGCTGGCGCAGGCTGGCGGCGATCGATTTGCCGTCGATAAGTTGTGCAGTCATTGCGCGTGGTTAACCATCGAGAGGGGAAAAAAAGAGAACGCATTCTCGCATGCCGGGGCGTGAGGGCAAAGGCGCTTGGTCTGCAAATTCCCCTAACCCCTTTAATTAAATGAATTTTTTTTAAAAAAGAGTTGACGACCTATCAGGCCGTCTATAACATTCGTCGCACTTGTCGGGCACAGCCTAGCACTGGTTAAGAAGGTGGAGCGGAGTTGGTTGTTTCAACTCGGTAAAACTGAAAGCACTTAGTTTGTAATCGTCCAAGAATACAGATTAAAAAGGCGCCCGTAGCTCAGCTGGATAGAGCATCCGCCTTCTAAGCGGATGGTCGCAGGTTCGAGTCCTGCCGGGTGCGCCATTAGGCAGCTTTGGCACAAGTAACGCAACAAGGCAATATGGTGGGCGTAGCTCAGTTGGTAGAGCACGGGATTGTGACTCCCGTTGTCGTGGGTTCGATCCCCATCGTCCACCCCATATTCTAGAAGGCGCCAGATCTAACCATCTGGCGCCTTTGCTTTAAAAGCTAGTGGCCACACGGGCCGCTGGATACGCGGATGTGGTGGAATTGGTAGACACACTGGATTTAGGTTCCAGCGCCGCAAGGTGTGAGAGTTCGAGTCTCTCCGTCCGCACCATACAAGTCGCTATTTAAATAGCTGAAAACGGCGCAGTACCTGAAAAGGACTGCGCCGTTTTTGTTTTCGGGGTTCTGGACCTGTCGCCGGCGCCGTTTCCGGGCGTGCGTTGGGGCGGGATCAATCACGATTGTGTTTCGTGATGATGCGCGGCATGCCCGTTGGTCTCCTTGCGGGGCAGGGATCCTGTGCATCGATCCTGCGCTTCTATATATAGGAAGCGCTGGTGCAGAGCCTTTGGTTGATCGGCTGTATGTGCAAATCGTGCGGGGCATCACCGTCTGTCCCGCTCTTAAATTCAATGCCTGTTTCCGACCCGTTTTCAGTAGGGTGACTTCTTGAGTTTGACCTACTAGAATGCATGCCCTTGATTCTGGGGTCGGAAACGCCCGGCCAACGTCTGTGCAACGAGGAATATCCATGCAAGTTTCTGTTGAAAATACTTCTGCTCTTGAGCGCCGCATGAGCATCACCGTGCCGGCTGAGCGCATCGAGACTCAGGTCAACAAGCGTCTGCAGCAGACTGCCCAAAAGGCCAAAATCCCAGGTTTCCGCCCAGGCAAAGTGCCGATGAGCGTGATCCGTCAGCGTTACGAAGCTGATGCTCGCCAGGAAGCCGTGGGCGACGTGATCCAGTCGTCGTTCTACGAAGCCGTGGTCGAGCAGAAGCTGAACCCGGCCGGTGCGCCGTCCGTCGAGCCTAAAGTGCTGGAGAAGGGCAAGGACCTGGAATTCGTCGCAACTTTCGAAGTGTTCCCTGAGTTCACCGTAGCCGGTTTCGACAGCATTGCCGTCGAGCGCCTGAGCGCCGATGTGTCGGATGCCGACCTGGACAAGATGCTGGACATCCTGCGCAAGCAGAACACCCGTTTCGAAGTGGCCGATCGCGCTGCCCAGAACGAAGACCAGCTGAACATCGATTTCGTTGGCAAGGTTGACGGCGAAGTGTTCGCTGGCGGTTCCGCCAAGGCCACCCAGCTGGTGTTGGGCTCCGGTCGCATGATCCCGGGCTTCGAAGACGGCCTGGTCGGCGCCAAGGCTGGCGAAGAGCGCGTGCTGAACGTGACCTTCCCTGAGGATTACCAGAACCTGGACCTGGCCGGCAAGGCTGCCGAGTTCACCGTGACCGTCAACAGCGTTTCCGAGCCGAAGCTGCCTGAGCTGAACGAAGAGTTCTTCGCCCAGTTCGGTATCAAGGAAACCGGCCTCGAAGGTTTCCGCGCCGAAGTGCGCAAGAACATGGAGCGTGAGCTGCGCCAGGCCATCAAGTCCAAGGTCAAGAACCAGGTCATGGACGGTCTGCTGGCTTCCAACCCGATCGAAGTGCCAAAGGCCCTGCTGGACAACGAAGTGAACCGTCTGCGCGTGCAGGCCGTCCAGCAGTTCGGTGGCAACATCAAGCCGGACCAGCTGCCGGCCGAGTTGTTCGAGGAGCAAGCCAAGCGCCGCGTCGTGCTGGGCCTGATCGTCGCCGAAGTGGTCAAGCAGTTCGAACTCAAGCCTGACGAAACCCGCGTTCGCGAGCTGATCCAGGAAATGGCCTCGGCCTACCAGGAGCCTGAGCAAGTCGTGTCCTGGTACTACAAGAACGAGCAGCAACTGAACGAAGTCCGTTCGGTTGTGCTGGAAGAACAAGTTGTGGATACTGTTCTGCAGAAAGCTAGCGTGACCGATAAAGCGGTCTCTTACGAAGAAGCGGTCAAGCCGGTGGAAGCTCCACAAGCCGATTGATTGCTTTGCGGTAGGAAATACACACCATAAGCCAGCCTTCGCGCTGGCTTATGCGTATTCAAGACATAACTATTTGGGAGTGACTGCGAGACATGTCCCGCAATTCTTTTTATCAGCAGAGCTCTGACATCCAAGCCGCAGGCGGCCTGGTCCCGATGGTTATCGAGCAGTCCGCCCGTGGCGAACGTGCCTATGACATCTACTCGCGTCTGCTCAAGGAACGCGTCATCTTCCTGATCGGCCCCGTCGAAGACTACATGGCCAACCTGGTCGCGGCGCAGCTGTTGTTCCTTGAAGCGGAAAACCCGGACAAGGATATCCATCTGTATATCAACTCCCCTGGCGGTTCCGTGACGGCGGGCATGTCGATCTACGACACCATGCAGTTCATCAAGCCGGACGTTTCCACCATCTGCATCGGCCAGGCCTGCAGCATGGGCGCGTTCCTGCTCGCCGGTGGCGCAGCGGGCAAGCGTCACTGCCTGCCGAACTCGCGCATGATGATTCACCAGCCATTGGGCGGTTTCCAGGGCCAGGCGTCGGACATCGACATCCATGCCAAGGAAATCCTCCATATTCGTTCGCGCCTCAATTCGCTGCTGGCCCATCACACCGGCCAGAGCCTCGAAACCATTGAGCGTGACACCGAGCGTGACAACTTCATGAGCGCCGAGCGTGCCGCCGAATACGGCCTGATCGACTCGGTGATCAACAAGCGTCAAATGCCTGCCTAAGCCGCTCAAAATGCAGGTGGTTGGGATGACCGGCCGCCTGCGGGCTTGAAAAAGCCCGCAATTGCCTTCATCTTGTGTTGCAAGCCTATCGGATTTGGATCGATCGAATGACTGACACCCGCAACGGCGAGGACAACGGCAAACTGCTCTATTGCTCCTTCTGTGGCAAAAGCCAGCATGAAGTACGCAAATTGATTGCCGGCCCCTCGGTCTTCATTTGCGACGAGTGCGTCGACCTGTGCAATGACATCATCCGCGAGGAGGTGCAGGAAGCCCAGGCCGAGAGCAGCGCGCATAAGTTGCCTTCGCCTAAAGAAATCAGCGGCATCCTTGACCAGTATGTAATTGGTCAGGAGCGTGCGAAAAAGGTACTGGCCGTAGCGGTGTACAACCACTACAAGCGCCTGAACCAGCGTGACAAGAAGAATGACGAGGTCGAACTCGGCAAGAGCAACATCCTGCTGATCGGCCCGACAGGTTCGGGCAAGACCCTGCTTGCCGAAACCCTGGCGCGCTTGCTGAACGTTCCGTTCACCATTGCCGACGCAACCACGCTGACCGAAGCGGGTTACGTTGGCGAAGACGTCGAGAACATCATTCAGAAGTTGCTGCAGAAGTGCGACTACGATGTGGAAAAGGCCCAGATGGGCATTGTCTACATCGACGAAATCGACAAGATTTCCCGCAAGTCCGACAACCCGTCCATCACCCGGGATGTTTCCGGCGAGGGCGTGCAGCAGGCCTTGCTCAAGTTGATCGAAGGCACGGTCGCTTCCGTTCCGCCCCAGGGTGGCCGCAAGCATCCGCAGCAGGAATTCCTGCAGGTCGACACCCGTAACATCCTGTTCATCTGCGGCGGTGCGTTCTCCGGCCTGGAAAAGGTCATCCAGAACCGTTCCACCCGCGGCGGCATTGGTTTCAACGCCGAAGTGCGGAGTAAGGAAGAGGGCAAGAAGGTCGGTGAGTCCCTGCGTGAAGTCGAACCTGACGATCTGGTCAAGTTCGGCCTGATCCCGGAGTTCGTCGGTCGCCTGCCAGTCCTGGCAACGCTGGACGAGCTGGATGAGGCGGCTCTGATGCAGATCCTGACCGAGCCGAAGAACGCCCTGACCAAGCAGTACGCCAAGCTGTTCGAAATGGAAGGTGTAGACCTGGAGTTCCGTTCCGACGCGCTGAAATCGGTCGCCAAGCGTGCCCTGGAGCGCAAGACCGGGGCTCGTGGGTTGCGTTCGATCCTGGAAGGCGTGTTGCTCGACACGATGTACGAGATCCCCTCGCAATCCGAGGTGAGTAAAGTCGTGATCGACGAAAGCGTCATCGAAGGCAAGTCCAAGCCACTGTATATCTACGAAAACAGTGAGCCGGCTGCCAAGGCCGCACCGGACGCCTAGGCGTCCCGCTGCCGAAATAAAGAAGGGGCCTTCGGGCCCCTTTGCTTTTAGCGCGTTTTAGACGTGTCTTAGCGCTTGTTTTTTTTCAAGGCTGCCCCCATCTTGGTTTCAAGCTTACTTCCATCTGTTTCCGGCCCTAGGGCCGCCGTAGAGGCGAAATCATGAAGACAACCATCGAATTGCCTCTCCTGCCATTGCGCGATGTCGTGGTGTATCCGCACATGGTTATCCCGCTGTTCGTGGGGCGCGAGAAGTCTATCGAAGCCCTCGAGGCCGCGATGACGGGTGATAAGCAGATCCTCCTGCTGGCTCAGAGGAACCCTGCCGACGATGATCCCGGCGAAGACGCACTTTATCGCGTAGGTACGGTTGCAACGGTCCTGCAACTGCTCAAGCTGCCTGATGGCACCGTCAAGGTCCTGGTCGAGGGCGAGCAGCGCGGTACGGTCGAGCGTTTCAGCGAAGTGGACGGTCACTGTCGTGCAGAGGTGTCGCTGATCGAAGAGGTCGATGCCCCCGAGCGCGAATCGGAGGTGTTTGTCCGCAGCCTGCTGTCCCAGTTCGAGCAATACGTGCAGTTGGGCAAGAAGGTGCCTGCCGAGGTCCTGTCGTCGCTGAACAGCATCGACGAGCCTGGGCGGCTGGTGGATACGATGGCGGCCCACATGGCCCTCAAGATCGAGCAGAAGCAGGAAATCCTCGAGATCGTCGACCTGTCGGCCCGTGTCGAGCACGTGCTGGCGTTGCTCGACGGTGAAATCGACCTGTTGCAGGTCGAGAAGCGCATTCGTGGCCGCGTCAAGAAGCAAATGGAGCGCAGCCAGCGCGAGTACTACCTGAATGAGCAGATGAAGGCCATTCAGAAAGAGTTGGGCGATGGCGACGAAGGCCACAATGAAATCGAAGAGCTGAAAAAGCGCATCGATGCCGCCGGCCTCCCGAAAGACGCACTGGCCAAGGCCCAGGCTGAGCTGAACAAGCTCAAGCAGATGTCGCCGATGTCCGCCGAAGCCACCGTGGTGCGCTCCTACATCGACTGGTTGGTGCAGGTGCCATGGAAAGCCCAGAGCAAGGTGCGCCTGGACCTGGCGCGTGCCGAGGACATCCTCGACGCCGACCATTACGGCCTCGAAGAGGTCAAGGAACGTATCCTCGAATACCTCGCCGTGCAAAAGCGCGTGAAGAAGATTCGTGGCCCGGTCTTGTGCCTGGTCGGTCCTCCCGGGGTGGGCAAGACCTCCTTGGCCGAGTCGATCGCCCACGCCACCAACCGCAAATTCGTCCGCATGGCCCTCGGCGGCGTGCGCGACGAGGCGGAAATCCGTGGTCATCGCCGCACCTACATCGGTTCGATGCCAGGAAGATTGATTCAAAAGATGACAAAGGTGGGCGTGCGCAACCCGCTGTTCCTTCTGGACGAAATCGACAAGATGGGCAGCGACATGCGCGGCGATCCGGCCTCTGCGTTGCTCGAAGTGCTCGATCCTGAGCAGAACCATAACTTCAACGACCACTACCTGGAGGTCGACTACGACCTGTCGGATGTGATGTTCCTCTGCACCTCCAACTCCATGAACATCCCGCCAGCGTTGCTGGACCGGATGGAGGTGATTCGTCTGCCGGGCTACACCGAGGACGAGAAGATCAACATCGCCGTGAAGTACCTGTCGCCCAAGCAGATCCAGGCCAACGGCCTGAAGAAGGGCGAGCTGGAGTTCGACGAGGAAGCGATCCGCGACATCATTCGCTACTACACCCGGGAAGCCGGCGTGCGTGGCCTGGAGCGCCAGATTGCCAAGGTCTGCCGCAAGGCGGTCAAGGAGCATGCGCTGGAAAAACGCTTCGCGGTCAAGGTCACGTCGGACCTGCTGGAACACTTCCTGGGCGTGCGCAAGTTCAAGTACGGACTGGCCGAGCAGCAGGACCAGATCGGCCAGGTGACCGGCCTGGCCTGGACTCAGGTCGGTGGCGAGTTGCTGACCATCGAGGCGGCCGTGGTACCGGGCAAGGGGCAATTGATCAAGACCGGTTCCCTGGGCGACGTGATGGTCGAGTCGATCACGGCGGCGCTGACGGTGGTGCGCAGCCGTGCCCGCAGCCTGGGCATACCCCTGGACTTCCACGAGAAGCGCGACACCCACATCCACATGCCTGAAGGGGCGACGCCCAAGGACGGCCCGAGTGCCGGCGTGGGCATGTGCACGGCGCTGGTGTCGGCGCTGACCGGAATCCCGGTGCGAGCCGATGTGGCCATGACGGGTGAAATCACCTTGCGCGGCCAGGTGCTGGCGATCGGTGGCTTGAAGGAAAAACTGCTGGCGGCACACCGTGGCGGGATCAAGATCGTGATCATTCCTGAAGAGAATGTCCGCGACCTGAAGGAAATTCCTGACAACATTAAGCAGGATCTTCAGATCAAACCGGTTAAATGGATTGACGAGGTCCTGCAAATTGCGCTGCAATACGCGCCGGAGCCCTTGCCGGATGTGGCTCCGGAGATAGTCGCGAAGGACGAAAAGCGCGAGTCTGACTCTAAGGAAAGAATTAGCACGCATTAATACGCATTTGCCTGGGGGGCTTCCTTGACAGTTTTTTAGAGCCCTTGTTATAAAGCGGCTCTTAAGTGTCTGCAGGCCATTCAGCACTCGTTTTTGCTTTCACCAAAAAAACTTAGAATCATCTCAAATAGATATAAGGGGACTTAGAGTGAACAAGTCGGAACTGATTGATGCTATCGCTGCATCCGCTGATATCCCGAAAGCTGCTGCTGGCCGTGCGCTGGACGCTGTAATCGAATCCGTCACTGGCGCTCTGAAGGCTGGCGACTCCGTTGTTCTGGTGGGTTTCGGTACCTTCTCCGTGACTGATCGTCCAGCTCGTACCGGTCGCAACCCGCAGACCGGCAAGACACTGGAAATCCCCGCTGCCAAGAAGCCAGGCTTCAAGGCCGGTAAAGCGCTGAAAGAAGCCGTTAACTAAGGTTTCGTTGAGTTTATCCGGGTCGGGGTCATGCCTGGCTTGGCAGCGGAGCGGTAAGACGGCCGGTTGTGATCGGTCTGGTACGCCAGGGCTTGCAGATTCGAGCCTGGTCCGCTCCGCCAGTTACGAGAAGGCGCATCCTCGGATGCGCCTTTCTTCTATCCGGATTCTACCCACGCTCCACGGTTGCCTAAATTTGAAGTTCAACCGTTTCTGGGGGACGCATGCTGCAGAATATCAGGGACAATTCACAAGGCTGGATTGCCAAAACCATCATCGGGGTCATCGTCGCGTTGATGGCGTTGACCGGTTTCGATGCCATTTTCAAAGCCTCTACCAACAGCAACGAAGCGGCCAAGGTCAACGGCGAGAACATCAGCCAGAACGAGCTGAGCCAAGCTGTCGACATGCAGCGCCGTCAGCTGATGCAACAGCTGGGCAAGGACTTCGACGCCTCCCTGCTGGACGAAAAGATGCTGCGTGATTCGGCGCTCAAGGGCCTGATCGATCGCAAGCTGCTGTTGCAAGGCGCGCATGACGCTAAATTCGCCTTTTCTGAAGCCGCGCTGGATCAAGTGATCCTGCAGACGCCTGAGTTCCAGGTCGATGGCAAGTTCAGCGCCGAGCGTTTCGACCAGGTGATCCGCCAGCTGGGTTACAGCCGGATGCAATTCCGCCAGATGCTGGCCCAGGAAATGTTGATCGGCCAGTTGCGCGCAGGCCTGGCAGGTAGCGGTTTCGTCACCGACGCCCAGGTGCTGGCCTTTGCCCGCCTGGAAAAGCAGACCCGTGATTTCGCCACCTTGAGCATCAAGGCCGATCCGGCGGCGGTGAAGTTGACCGACGACGAGGTCAAGGCTTACTACGATCAGCATGCCAAGGAATTCATGACGCCTGATCAGGTAGTCATCGATTACCTCGAACTGAAGAAAGCCGCGTTCTTCGACCAGGTCAGCGTCAAGGACGAAGACCTGCAGGCGGCCTACCAGAAAGAAATCGCCAACCTGTCCGAACAGCGTCGTGCCGCTCACATCCTGATCGAAGTGAACGACAAGGTCAGCGAAGCCCAGGCCAAGGCGAAGATCGAAGAGGTCCAGGCTCGCCTGGCCAAGGGCGAGTCGTTCGAAGCCCTGGCCAAGGAGTTCTCCCAGGACCCGGGCTCGGCGAACAACGGCGGCGACCTGGGTTATGCGGGCCCGGGTGTCTACGACCCCGAGTTCGAGAAGGCGCTGTATGCCTTGAACAAGGACCAGGTCTCGGCACCGGTGCGCACCGACTTCGGTTTTCACCTGATCAAGCTGTTGGGGGTCGAAGCGCCTGAGGTGCCGACCTTTGCCAGCCTCAAGGACAAGCTGACCCGCGAGCTGAAGACCCAGCAGGTCGAGCAGCGTTTCGTCGAGGCGACCAAGCAACTGGAGGATGCCTCATTCGAAGCGTCCGACCTGGCCCAGCCGGCCCAGGACCTGAAGTTGACGGTCCACACCTCGGCGCCGTTCGGCCGAGAGGGCGGGGAAGGGATTGCGGCCAACCGTGCCGTCGTCACCGCGGCGTTCAGCCCGGAAGTGCTGGAGGAGGGTGCGAACAGCGCCGCCATCGAGTTGGATCCGGAAACCGTCGTGGTCCTGCGTGCCAAGGAGCATCGCAAGCCTGAGCAACTGCCACTGGAAAGCGTGGCCGGTCCGATTCGTGCCCAACTGGCCAAGGAACACGCCAGCGCGGCGGCTAAGACCAAGGCGGATGAGTTGATCGCCAGCCTGCGCGACGGCAAGGCAGCCCTGGACAAGCCTGTCGACGGTCAAGCCTGGAAAACCACCGAGGCGGCGACCCGCAGCCAGGAAGGCATCGATCCTGCGGTATTGCAGGCGTTGTTCCGCATGCCCAAGCCAGAGTCGAAGGACAAGCCGACGTTCTCCAGCGTGACATTGCCCGACGGCAGCCTGGTGATCGTGCGCCTGAATGGCGTCAACGAAGCCGCTGCGCCGACCGATGCGGAGAAGGCCGAATACCGTCGCTATCTTGCATCGCGTGCCGGTCAGCAGGACTTCGCGGCTTACCGCAAGCAGTTGGAAAGCCAGGCGGACATCAAGCGTTTCTGATGCCCTGACGGTTGCCAACCCAGAGACCCCGGCCGAAATGCCGGGGTCTTTTTGTATCTGCCTGTTGCGTTTGCGAGGGTGTTCGTCGATCCATTGGACTGACGTCTTTTTCCTGCAAACAACCCCCAGTAGACTTGTAACCCCTTTGAAACAAGATTACTCACGCTGCCAGGTCGCGTTCTGTTGCACAATACGCCCCGGATCGTTTTCCTCAGGATGTTCAATGTTCACATCATTTCCTCTGCGCACACTCGGACTTGCACTGGCGCTGGCCGCGGCAGCCGGGTGCTCGTCCAAGAAAACCGCCATCTACGAGCACGAGAGCTTCGATGATTCCGGAACGTTCTCGCGCACCTATCCCGTCAGCGATACGGCGACCTGCGAGGCCGGGCGGCGGGCGTTGCTCAGCCAGGGCTACATCATCACCAGCAGCGATCCGAAACTGGTCAGTGGCCACAAGAGTTTCCAGCAGACCGGTGAAACCCACCTGGAGATCAGCTTCAACCTGGTCTGCGCCGAGGATGGTGGCGCCGGGCACCGGGCAACCATGTTCGCCAACGCCTTGCAGGACCGCTATGCCCTGAAGAAGACCAACAACTCCGCCAGCCTGGGCGTCGGTGTGTTGGGGTCGGTATCGATGCCGATCGGTTCGTCCGATGACGCGATGGTCAAGGTCGCCAGTGAAACGGTGTCGGCGGCCAAGTTCTACGAGCGGTTCTTTGCCTTGGTGGAGGTGTTCCTGCCGGCTGACGCGAAGAAGAACGTCGAGAATGCCGACAAGCCGAAAGCCGAGCTGGGGATGCCGGAACCCAAGGCTGAGCCGGCTGCGCTGGTGCCTACGCCCGCCGCCGAGCCGCTACCGGCACCTGCGCCGACATCGGCCCCGGCCACGCCGACCGGCACGGCGATGCCTGTGGAAACGGCCCCAGCCGCGTCCGAACCGGTGGCGCCGCCGAGCGAACCGGCACCGATTGCACCTGCCGAACCTGCGCCGCCAACGGCGCCGGAATCGACGATGGAAGTCATCACGCCGCCACCGGCCAGCGACTTGCCGCCGCCGAGCGAGGCGATCCAGCCACTCCCTTGATATCGCTGTGCGGTGGGCGGCCAGACACATGCCGTCACACCGCCTTGCGCTAATTTCCCCAGGCTGTGCTACGTTTTAAACATGAAGCCTTTGCTTCATGTTTTATTCATAAAGCAGCTTTACTCTGACACCCAGGCCATCAGGCATCGGTTTCAAACGAAAAGGGAAGGACACGCGATGGACGATTATCAGGAAGAGCTGCTCGAATACCAGGCGTATGAACTGGACCCGCTGGAACCGGCTGAAGATGCAACGGAGCTGTAAGCTCCCCGGTGCGTTAACGGATGAATCGAACGCCGGGCGCTGGGTTCAAGTGGCTCGGTGACTGCGCCGGAACTCACCCGGCGTTTGTGCGTTCCAGCGCTTGAAAGCACGTTGGAAGGCTTCGGCCGAGGCAAACCCCAACAGGTAGGCGATCTCGCCGAACGCCAGTTCGGTGTCGCGAATGTAGGTCATGGCCAGGTCGCGGCGGGTGTCATTGAGGATGGCGCGAAATTGCGTACCTTCCTCGGCCAGCTTGCGACGCAAGGTCCAGGTGGGCAGTTTCAGGCGTGCCGCCACTTCTTCCAGGTCGGGCTCCCGGCCGCCATTGAGCAACGGACCCAGCAACTGGATGATGCGCTCGCGCAGGCTGCGGGTGCGGGTCAGTTGTTCCAGTTCCCGTTCACATAACTGGATCAGGTGCTGCCAGGTGCTGGGGCAATGCTGCGGGTTTCGCTGGGCCAGGCTGTCCAGGCCCAGGCGCAGTTGATTCTGCTCGGCGCCAAACTGGATCGGGCAATCGCCCAGCACCCGATAGGCATCCAGGTACGTCGGCTCCTCGAATTCGATGTCGATGCGTTCCGGCCGCAGCGCGGTGCCACCCACGCTGGACAGTTGGTTAAGCCAACCGGCGATGATCGAGTCCACCACGAAGCGGTTATAGGCGTTGTACGGGCTGATGGAATAGAACCGCAGCCAGGCACCGCGGGCGTCCTCGTGGAAGCTGGACTGGCCGCGGTAGTTGGAGCCGTACAACGGCTCGAAGCGGATCAGGCAGCGGGCGGCCTCGCGCACGGTGGGTGCCTGGGCGGCGGTGACGCCCGCGAGTCCGGCCTGGCTCAAGCGGCTCAACCGACCCATGCGCAAGCCCAGGGCCGGGTCTGCGGTCTGTTGGATGGCGGCGTGGCCCAGGCGCATATAGCGAGGAATCGACAGGCGAGCACCAGGTTCGGCCAATCGCGTGGCATCGAGACCGTACTGCTGGAGCAACGGCTGGGGATCCTGCCCATGGCTGGCAATCGCGTCCGCCAGGCTATGGACGAAGCCCACCGACAAATCGCCCAGGCGCATCGGCTGCGGCTTCATGTCACAGCCAGAGGTTCAGCAGGCGCGCGCCGCGGGCCTGGCCATCAGGAAAATGCTGGCCGTCGTGGCTGATGAAGCTCTGGCCGCTGCTGCCACTGTCCCAGAACTGTCCCCGCAGGAACACGCTGACGCCGCCCCGGGCCTGGCTGATGGGCAACTGGCTGGTCAGGGTCAGGCGATGCCAGGCCTGGCCTTCGCTGGTTTCACCCGGCTTGAGGCTCACTTCGCTGGGGGTGGACAGGCCTTTGTAGCCCTTCCAGGGCTTGTCCCAGGTGTCACGCCCGATGACGAAGGCGGGCACCGCGATCAGTTGTGCGCCCAAGTCGTTGAGCTGCCGGTAGTGGATCGGGTACCAGCTGTCGCTGCCGATCAGCACGCCCAGGCGCCCGGCGGGGGTGTCGATGACGTGGATGGCATCCGGACGGTCGGCCTCCAGCACGTCCCGCTGTTCGAACACCGGATGGCGTTGGCGTTGTGGCTGGCCCATCGGCAGGCCGTCGCGGCCGAACACCACGCTGCTGTTGTACAGCGCACCGGCGCTCACTTGGAGCGAGCCTTCGCTGACGCTCGGTTCGGGCAGGATGATCGAGCCGGCCACCAGGGTGACGCCGAACTCCTTGGCCAGCCCGCCGAACAGCGACTGGTAGTCGTGGGCCATGCGTTGGGCTTTCATGCGCAGGTAGGCATCGTCCAGGCGGTTTTCGCCGCGGGTAGCGAGCAGCGCCCGGACGAACGCCAGCGGATTGCTGACCGCCAGCCAGTTCATGGCTTCCTTCAGGGTCGTAGCCTGGTACAGCTCGTCCTTTTCACCGCTGACCATCAGCCAAGTGCCGATGTGCTCGGGCAACACCACGATGGTTTTGTCATTGAGCAAGCCCTGGTCGCGGGCGGCCTGCAGATAGGCCGCGAGTTTGCGATGCAGGCGCTCGGGGGTCTGGTAATCGGTGGGGAACAATTCGGGCTGGATGCCCAGGAGATTGCCGCGGTCGGCGGGCGTGCCCTGGTCGACGGCCAGGTTGATGCGCAGGTCCGACAGGTAATGACCCGCCGGGCGATCCGCCGTCCACAGTGAATAGGTGATCAGGACGGCGACCAAGGCCAGGGACAACAACAGGTACAGAAATTTGCGCATGGGGGAAACAATCAGCGGCCGTGTGCGGTTCTTACGGGGAAGGGTACGGTAAAACCGGCCATTCGCCAAAGAATGCACGCAATTCCAAGGCGCGTGCGGTCCCGTATGGAGGCTCGGTGCGCTGCACATTTGGGTCATGAAGTTGTCAGTTACGGTCATTGAGCGCCCGCAGCCCGGCTCTTAGGCTGTGGGGCATGACTGAGGGAAGCCGCAGAGCTTCCGACTTTTCCGTGATCGCCCGTTGTGGAGTTACCGATGACCGCCTCCCATTACCCGCACCTGCTGGCTCCGTTGGACCTGGGTTTTACCACCTTGCGCAACCGCACCCTGATGGGATCGATGCACACCGGTCTTGAAGAAAAGCCAGGTGGCTTCGAACGCATGGCGGCGTATTTTGCCGAGCGTGCCCGTGGCGGCGTAGGCCTGATGGTCACCGGCGGGATCGGGCCGAACGACGAGGGCGGGGTCTATTCCGGCGCGGCCAAGCTGACCACCGAGGAAGAAGCCCTCAAGCATCGGATCGTGACCCGCGCCGTCCACGAGGCCGGTGGCAAGATCTGCATGCAGATTCTCCACGCCGGGCGCTATGCCTACAGCCCCAAGCAGGTGGCGCCCAGCGCGATCCAGGCGCCGATCAACCCGTTCAAGCCCAAGGAACTGGACGAGGCGGGCATCGAGAAACAGATCAGCGATTTCGTCACCTGCTCGGTGCTGGCCCAGCAGGCCGAGTACGACGGCGTCGAGATCATGGGTTCGGAAGGCTATTTCATCAACCAGTTCCTGGCGGCCCACACCAACCACCGCACCGACCGCTGGGGCGGCAGCTATGAAAACCGCATGCGCCTGCCGGTGGAAATCGTCCGCCGGGTGCGCGAGGCGGTGGGCCCGAATTTCATCATCATCTTTCGCCTGTCGATGCTCGACCTGGTGGAGGGCGGCAGCAGCTGGGACGAAATCGTCCAGTTGGCCAAGGCCATCGAGCAGGCCGGCGCGACGATCATCAACACCGGGATCGGTTGGCACGAGGCGCGGATTCCCACCATCGCCACCAAGGTGCCGCGAGCGGCATTCAGCAAGGTCACGGCCAAGTTGCGCGGTTCGGTCAGCATCCCGCTGATCACCACCAACCGGATCAACACGCCGGAAGTGGCCGAGCAAATCCTCGCCGAAGGCGATGCGGACATGGTCTCCATGGCGCGGCCGTTCCTGGCGGACCCGGAGTTCGTCAACAAGGCGGCGGCGGGGCGCAGCGATGAAATCAACACTTGCATCGGCTGCAACCAGGCCTGCCTCGACCATACCTTTGGCGGCAAGCTCACCAGTTGCCTGGTGAACCCGCGGGCGTGCCATGAAACCGAGCTCAACTACCTGCCGGTGACCCAAGTGAAAAAAATCGCCGTGGTCGGGGCAGGCCCCGCCGGGCTGGCCGCCGCCACCGTGGCCGCCGAGCGGGGGCACCAGGTGACCCTGTTCGATTCGGCCAGTGAAATCGGCGGCCAGTTCAACGTGGCCAAGCGCGTGCCGGGCAAGGAAGAGTTCTACGAGACCCTGCGCTACTTCAATCGCAAGTTGCAGACCACCAACGTCGAGCTGTGCCTCAATACCCGGGTGGACGTGGCGACCCTGGTGGACGGCGGTTACGACGAGATCATCCTGGCGACCGGTATTGCGCCGCGCGTGCCGGCGATTCCCGGTGTGGAGCACGCCAAGGTGCTGAGCTACCTGGACGTGATCCTGGCGCGCAAGCCGGTGGGCCGCAGCGTCGCCGTGATCGGTGCCGGCGGCATCGGCTTCGACGTGTCGGAGTTCCTGGTGCACCAGGGCGTCGCCACCAGCCAGGATCGCGAGGCGTTCTGGAAGGAGTGGGGGATCGACACCCAGCTCCAGGCCCGCGGTGGTGTGGCCGGGATCCAGGCCGAACCCCACGCGCCGGCGCGCCAGGTGTTCCTGCTGCAACGCAAGGCATCCAAGGTCGGCGACGGCCTGGGCAAGACCACTGGCTGGATTCACCGCACGGGCCTGAAGAACAAACAGGTACAGATGCTCAACAGCGTCGAGTACCTGAAGATCGACGATCAAGGCCTGCACATTCGCATTGGCGAGGCTGGCGAGCCCCAGGTACTGCCGGTCGACAACGTGGTGATCTGCGCCGGCCAGGATCCGCTGCGTGAGTTGCAGGAAGGCCTGGAGGCAGCGGGGCAGACTGTTCACCTCATCGGCGGTGCCGACGTGGCGGCGGAGCTGGATGCCAAGCGCGCGATCAACCAGGGGTCGCGGCTGGCGGCGCAGTTGTAATGCACAAACCTGTGTGGCGACCTTGTTTCTAGCCATGGAATCCAAGGTCACCACTCATCCAACGTGGAGCGGGCTTGCTCGCGAAAGCGGCGGTTCGCTCACATCAATGTTGAATGTACCGCCGTCTTCGCGAGCAAGCCCGCTCCCACAGGTTTTTTCGATGCCAGGGAGTCCGCGACCAGCTGTTAAGATGCCGGCCTATTTCCCCTGGCCTGCTGCCATGCTGCTTCGCGCCCTCGACTGGCATCCCCAACCCCGACTCGAACCCCTTCACCTGGACTGGCTCGCCCGTGCCGGTGTTGAAGTGGCGGTGTTGCGCCTGGACCGGATCGATCCGCTGATCAGCGGCAACAAATGGTACAAGCTGGTCCATCATCTGCACGCGGCCCACGAGGCGGGTGCCGAGGGCGTGATGAGCCTGGGCGGGGCCTATTCCAATCATTTGCATGCGTTGGCGGCCGCCGGCAAGCGCTTCGGCTTTCCAACCGTCGGGCTGTTGCGCGGTCACCCCCGGGAAACGCCGACGGTGCGGGACCTGGAGGCGTTCGGCATGCAATTGCACTGGTTGGGGTACGGCGGCTATCGCGAGCGCCACGCGGTGGATTTCTGGGTGCCCTGGCAGGCGCGTTATCCGCGCCTGCATCCGGTGCCCGAGGGCGGTTCAGGGTTGCCCGGGGCCCAGGGCTGCATGGCCTGGGTGGCCAGTGCCCGGGAACAATTGGCGACGCTGGGTTGGGTGGATTATCACGGCTGGTGGCTGGCCTGCGGCACGGGAACATCGCTGGCGGGACTGGTCCTGGCCGAAGCGGGCGAGCGCCCGGTCCATGGCGTGCTGGCCGTGCCCGAGGACCACGGGGTGGCCCGGCAGGTCGACCGCATCGTGGCGGCGGCGGGGTTGGCCAGGCCGCGTTATGAATTGTTTGACGGCAGCCGTGGCGGTTTTGCCCGGGTCGATGCCGAGCTCACCGATTTCATTTCGGCCACCGGCCCCATCGCCTTGGAACCGCTGTACACCGGCAAGGCACTGATGCTGCTCAAGGCGCAGGTCGAGGCCGGGCGATTCGCCCCGGGCACGCGCTTGATCTTCGTGCACACCGGCGGCTTGCAAGGCCGCCGGGGCTTCGACTGAATCACTTTCAACCGCGCTTGGGCATCATCCGCAACAGCGTGTTGTCGCGTACCACGTAGTGGTGGTACAGCCCCGCCAAGGCATGCAAGCCAATCAACCAATAACCGATGGTGCCGCCCAGTACGTGCCAGCCTTCCAGCTGTTTGGCGAAGTCCTTGTCCTGGTGGATGAGCAACGGCAGGTCGAAACCGTAGAACATCACCTGATGCCCTTCGGCGCTGGTGATCAGCCAGCCCAGCAGCGGCATGGCGATCATGAACAGGTACAGCGCCCAGTGCATCAGGCGAGCGAGGACGGTCTGCCAGGCAGGCGATGCCGGGAAGATCGCCGGGGCCTTGCCCATGCTGCGGGCGAACAGGCGCAGCCAGACCAGCAGGAACACCGTGAGGCCGAGCATGAAGTGCGCTTCCTTGATCAAGGTCCGGCCGCCACTGCCCTTGGGGAAGATTCCACGGAACTCGATGCAGGCATAGACCACGGCCAGCAGGACCAGCATCAGCCAGTGCAAGGTAACCGTGACGGTGCTGTAGCGGCTTTCTGAGTTTTTCCAGGGCATTGCAGGTATCTCCGACAATCAGGGTAGAGCGCCGTCTTGAGCGGCGTTGTGCTTACTGTAAGCCCGTTTCGCTGGGTTTGCTTGTGCTGGATCACTTTTGTCAGGGGCTTAGGTCAGGCGGGTTCAGGAGCCAATCCAGAAGCAACCCCGATCCGCAAGCGCCTTGCGGCGATCGCGGCGGTGCGGTGGCCGGGCCGGGGCCGGCGTCGAATGCCCCTGGGCAGAGCACCGGCCGGTCCGGATCGCCGTCGAGAAAGCTCACCAGCACCTGGCTGCCCGCGACCAGGACCGGAGGCACCTGCAGCGACAGCCGCGACACCGGCAACGCGATGGCCGCCTGATCCGGTGTCCACAGGCTGACGCTGACCTGGCCCTGCTCATCGGCCCTGGCCGGTTGGCCGGCGTGGCCGGGCACATGGGCCAGGTGATAGCCGGGGATGCGTGGCTTGGGGTGCCTGAGGGCCGGCCTGAACACGGTGGACCACGGAATGGCGGTGAAGCGGTTCCGGTAGTCCGTGGCCGACGGAGTGGCGGGCAGGTTCGGTTCGAGGATGGAAAATTGGCGACCGCGATGCTGCACGTCGACGATCAGCCATTGATCGTTGAAGGTCGACACCGGGTGTTCGTCGATCTGGACAAGGTGGCCGCAACGCAGGCCCGGATGGGCGCTTTGGCCATGGATTTCCCGCTGCCGGCAGCGTAGCCGTTCCAAGTGGCGCCGACTGGCCTGGTGACGGTGGGCCATGAGCGGGTCGCTTCGCAGGCGCTCAGGGCCCGGGTGGCCGAAGGCATGATTGGCGGCGCCGGCTTCGGTCTGGCCTTCGGCCCGGTCGTTGAAACCATCGGGCGCACCGGGCGTCATGGGGCGGTGGCGCAGGTACAACCGCTCCATCGCCGGTTCGGTGCTGGCGCCCGGGCGCAAGGGCAGTTGCACCGGCGAAGGGGGAAAGCTCTGCGGGTCCTCGGCAAACACCAGGACGTGGCCCCCGGGCGCGTGTTCAAAGTGATAGTGGATGCCTTCTTCTTCGCACAGCCGTTGCAACAGTGCCAGGTCGCTCTCTTCGTATTGGATGCAGAATGGACGGCGCGGGTACTGCCCATGGGGCAATTCGAAGCGGTAGCTGTCGGCGGGCAGCGCGTGCTCGGCCAACAGGCGTTGCAGCATCTGTACCGCGCTGAGTTGGCTGAATACCCGCCGCCGCGGGCCTTGGTCCAGGCGCTGGAGGTGCGGGACCAGCGTCACGCGATAGCCGATGCGATGGGGCGCGCGGACGCTCAGGCTGATGCCGTGGACGATCCCGTGGATGCCCGATTCGCTGTCCAGGCGCAGGAAGGCCGGTTGCCCTAGCAGCGTGTCGGGGTTCATCGGTGGCGCCAGGCTGATCAGTTCGAGGTCGAAGCGGTAGGGCTGGTTGAGGGCTTCGCGTCCGCTGAACCGTAGCACTTGCAGCTGCAGATCGCTTTGCGTGAAGGTCAGGCTGAAAGGACTTTCCATGTCGTTGCGCATCGCGGCTCTTACCGGCGGGGAGAAACCCAGAGGGTACGAAACCACGGGCGGGAACGGGGCGTGTGCGACGCTATTTCAGAAAGGCCCTACAGGATGCTGCGCAAATGTCGATCCGGGAGGCTGAATTTTTTGGTCGATCAGCCGGATTAGGCCGTATAAACTGGCGCCACAGCGCCGGCCAGCAGATGTCTCGGCGCGTCAGACAAGAGAGTGAGTGATGGGCGCACAGTGGAAGGTTAAACACAAAGAAGCGGCTGCGAACGCCAAGGGCAAGATCTTCGGCAAGCTGGTGAAGGAAATCACCATTGCCGCACGCAACGGCGCCGATACGGCGACCAACGCGCACCTGCGCCTGGTGGTCGAGCAGGCGAAAAAGGCCTCGATGCCCCGCGAGACCCTGGAACGTGCGATCAAGAAAGGTTCTGGCCAGCTCGGTGAAACCGTGCAGTACCACCGTGTCACCTACGAAGGTTTCGCACCGCACCAGGTGCCGTTGATCGTTGAATGCGTGACCGACAACATCAACCGCACCGTTGCCGAAATCCGCGTCGCGTTCCGCAAGGGCCAACTGGGTGCCTCGGGTTCGGTGGCATGGGACTTCAACCATGTCGGCATGATCGAAGCCGCGCCCGACAGCCCGGACGCCGACCCGGAACTGGCCGCCATCGAGGCCGGTGCCCAGGATTTCGAGCCGGGTGAAGAGGGCGCGACCCTGTTCATCACCGACCCCGCCGACCTCGACGCCGTGCAGAAGGCCCTGCCGGAACAGGGTTTCACGGTGCTGTCGGCCAAGCTGGGCTACCAGCCGAAGAACCCGGTCAGTGGCCTGACCGACGAGCAGATGGCCGAAGTCGAAGCCTTCCTCGAAGGCCTCGACAACCACGATGACGTGCAGGACATGTTCGTCGGGTTGGCGGGTTGAACCATCCCGCGCCTGCGGCGAAGGCTGAATCCCTTCGCCACGGGCGTTATGTGTGATCAGCCCTGGAGATTGAACGCGAGGTCGCTTAACAGCGTTTCGATCTCCTCGAACCCAGGGCGCGCCAGCACCTCCGGCTGGCAGCAGCGTGACTGCAAGTCCAGTAGCGTCTCCAGCCTCGCTCCCTCGAGTCCCGGTTCGATTCGCGCCAGCAATTCCCCCAGCAGGATCCCGAAGGCCCGCACCTCGATGCGTTGCAGGGCGCGTGCCAGCGCGATGTCCGTGGTGGCGTGGAACGATGCCGCGCCAAAGTCCCCCAGCAGGCAGTGGCCCTGATCATTGAACAGAATGTTGTGCCCGTACAGGTCGCCATGGGTGATGCCCTGGCGGTGCAGGTGCGCGGCCACCGCGGCGATGCCGTGGGCGATGCGCAAGGCCACGGGCGCGGCGATGCGGAGTTCGTCGGGGTAGACGTCGCGGGTGCACGACGCCAGGCTCGGCAGCCCGGCGAGGTTGCGATAGCTCGGATCGATCAGCGCCATCACCAGCCCGGCCTGTTGCTCGGGATGCCCGACGACCTGGCCCAGCACATCAATCAGGTTCGGATGCCGGCCGGCGGTGATGCACGCATGCATCTCATGCAAGGGCGAGCCGTCGCTGGTCATCTGGCCCTTGTAGAGTTTCACCGCGACGGTTCGCATTGGCTGCCCCGGTGGCTGCCACAGTGCTTGCTGGATCACCCCCGAGGCCCCTTCGCCCAGCGTTTGTTGCAAGGTCAGCTGTGACCAGTCGATGGGCGTCGTGGTGTTCAGCGCGGCGATGTCGGCCTGGGTTTCCAGCGGGTTGCCAGCGTAGGCCAGCCAGCTGAGGCCGGGCAGTTGCAGCAAGCCTGGCGGCAGCTCGGCCAGTTGATTGGCGGCGATGCGCAGCAATTCGAGGCGTTGGCATTGGGCCAGGCTCGCCGGCAGTTGGCGCAGGCGATTGCCGGCCAGCATCAGTTTTTGCAAATCCGGACGTTGGCCCAGTTCATCGGGCAACTGGCTGATCGCGTTGTCCGTCAGGATCAGCCAGCGCAGCCGCGGCGGCAGGGCCGCGCCGGTCACCCGCTCGATGCGGTTCGCCTTGAAGCCGACCATGGTCAAGGCGTCGCACCGGCCCAGGCATTCGGGCAGTTCGGTGAAGCGATTATCCGAGCAGAACAGGACCCGCAGGCGGGTCAGTCGATGCAGGTCGTCGGGCAAGCTGTCGAGCTGGTTGCCGCTGAGATTGAGGATCTCGAGGGAGTCGGCCAGGTCGAAGATTTCCGGGGGGAACTGGGTCAGGCCGCAGGCCAGGTCCAGCCGGGTGATGCCCGAGAGCTGGCCGGCGCGAAGTCGGGTGAGGGTATCCATGGAGAGGGCCGCTATTGATCAAGGGGCGGACGTAAAACCCGAAGCCCGGCGGACCGTGGCGAGGGCACCTGCTTCCCCGTCACGGTCGCGCCGCGCATCGGCGTCCAACGGCCGCATGATACCGGCAAAGCCAGCCCTGGTGTCCTGTCGCGCAAATACGTCCTCTTTAACAGGACACTAGCGCTCGATGCTGCGGTTCCAGCGCGCGTTCCAGGCCGGGCGCTGTTCGTTGACCTGGTCCCAGTCCACGGCAATCGCGGTGTCCAGGTATTGCTTCATCGCTTCCACCTGGCCACGGGTCTTGTCGGTGGTCGGCGTGTTGGGGTTGGACGGGATCTGGTCGCCTTCTTCCAGGGCAATGGCCTGGGCTTCGGGCGACAGCAGGAACGCGGCGAGTTTCTGCGCCAGTTCAGGCTGGGTGTTCTGGGCGATGGTGCATTCGGCGACGTTGAGGACCACCGCGCCTTCCTTCGGCTGCGCGTACTCCACCGGCATGCCCTTGAGCTTGAGCGCGGTCACCTGGGTCGGCGTCAGCGGGAACAGCGCCGCTTCGTCGGTCTGCAGCATTTCGGAGATCTTCGCCGAACTGGGAATGTACTCCAGCACATTGCGCCCGACCGTGTTCGGCCAGGCCTTGAAGCCGGGCTCGACGTCATTTTCGGTGCCGCCCTGGATCCGGTTGAACATCAGGAAGCCGTGCAAGCCGAAGGTCGAGGAGGCCATCGACTGGAACACCACTTTGTCCTTGAAGCGCGGGTCGGCCAGGTCCATCCAGGAGGTTGGCGCGTTCCAGCCTTTTTCCTTGAACAGCCGCGTGTTGTAGGCCAGCCCGGTCACCCCGAGGCTGACGGCGACGGCCTGGTCCTTGATGCGGCCCTTGGCCGGGATCTGCGCCAGGGTCGGGCTGTCTTCGAGTTTGTCGCACAGCCCCATGGAAATGGCGCGGTACATGATGCCGTCGTCGAGGAACATCACGTGCATCTGCGGGTTGCCCTTGCTGGCCTGGACCTTCGCCAGGATGTCGGCGGACGTGCCGGGCACGATCACCACCTTGACGTTGTTGGCTTTCTCGAAGGCCGGCAGGACCTTGTCGGCGTACAGCCGCTCCATGGTGCCGCCGTTCATGCCCAGGTACAGCGTCGGCTCGGCGTGTGCCTGGCCAACGGTGAGCCATGCGCTCAAGCAGGTAAAACCCAGCAGTGCAGTGCGTTTGACGTTATTCATGGCGCGACCTTCCTCTATCAAGCAACGGAGATGGAGTGGAACCGGGTGATGGAAAACGCATCCAGCGGCGTACTCGACGCGCCGCTGCAGATGATCTCGGTGAGCGCCTGGCCCACCGCAGGACCGATCTGGAAGCCCGCGCCGGCGAAACCGAACGCGTGCAACAGGCCGGGTTGGGTGCTGCTGGGGCCGATGACCGGCTGGCGATCGGGCAGGTAGCCTTCGGTGCCGCTCCAGGTGCGAATCGCCTGGGCGCCTTCCAGGAACGGGTAGAGTTCCACCGCCTGGCGCAGGATTTCGATCACGGCGTTCTGCCCCGGCCGGGCACGGGCATCGTCCAGGGCGAAACCCTGGCCGCCGCCCAGTACGCAATTGCCCCGGGCGACCTGGCGGGCGTAGATGCCGCCGCCCTCGACGCCGGTGCTGGCGTCCATGACCAAGGGCAGCGGTTCGGTGACCAGCATCGCCGGATGCCCGGCATGCATCGGCACCGCTTCGCCGAATTGCGCGGCGAAGTGGCTCGCCCAGGCGCCGGCGCAATTCAGCAGCCAGGGCGCGTGGAACACCAGGCCGGGACCGGTGTGCACGGCGAAGCGCTGGCCGTCATGCTCCACGCCCGTGACGGCGCATTGTTCGTGGACCTGCGCGCCATGCCGGCGGGCCGCCTGGGCAAAGGCCGGCGACACCAGGCGTGGGTTGGCGTGGCCGTCGTCCGGGCACAGCGACGCCCCGACCGCGACGGCGCCGACCCACGGGAAACGCGCGCGCAACTGATCGCGGTCCAGCAGTTGCAGGTCCAGGCCGAAGCCTTGGCTGCTGGCGGCGTAGTCGTGCAGGGCGCGAAGGTCGTCGAGGCTGCGGGCCAGTTTCAGGTGACCGCTGCGCTGGTACTCGCCGTCGATGCCGATCAGTTGCGGAAGTTGGCTCCAGATTTCGTGGGCCCGTTGCGACAGTGGCAGTTGCGACAAGGGTCGGCCCTGGCGCCGCACGCCGCCGTAGTTCACACCGCTGGAGTGCGACCCGCAGAAATCCCGCTCCAGCAGGGCCACCCGGCGGCCGGCCCGGCCCAGGAACAACGCGGCCGAGGCACCCACGATGCCACCGCCGACGATCACCACGTCGACCTCGCTCACGGCGCCACCTCCAAGCCGAAGGGCACGGGCTTGATGGGTGCCTGGGCGCGCAGGCGGCCGATACCCGGCAGCGGGCGGCCACTCTGGCAGGCAATGATTTCCGCCGCCGCGGCGCCGCACATCCGGCCCTGGCAGCGGCCCATGCCGACCCGGCAATGGGCCTTGACCCGGTTGATCTCCCAATGGCCTTCGCCCACCACCTGGCGAATGTCGCCGGCGCTGACTTCTTCGCAGCGGCAGATCACCAGGCGATCATCGGCCTCCGCCGCCCAGCCTTCGGGGAAGGCAAAGGCCCGCTCCAGGCCCTGGCGGAACCGGCCGATGCGCTCCAACGCGTGTTCCAATTGGCTGCAGCGCTGCGAATCGATCCGGTAACCGAGGTCTTCGAGCAGGGCCAGTGCCGCGCGTTCGCCGGCCATTTCCGCGGCGTCGGCGCCCATGATCGCGGCGCCGTCGCCGGCCAGGTAGACCCCGCGGACGCTGCTGCGCCCGGCGCGGTCGCGCTGCGGCAGCCAGGCGCGGTTGAGGGGGTTCCAGGCGAACTCGCAACCGAGCAGGTCGGCCAGTTGGGTTTCGCTGCGCAAGCCATGGGCGAAAGCCAGCGCGTCACAGTCGAGGCTATGCTCGCCCTTGGCGTTGCGCCAGTGCAGCGACTGCACCCGGCGCTCGCCTTCGATATGCGACAAGCTGGCGCCTTGTCGCACCGGGATGCCTTGGGCCGTCAGCCAGGCGCGGTAATACAGGCCCTTGGCAAGCGTGGCGGGCTGGGCCAGCAGGCCGGGCACGGCGCGGACCTGGGCGCTGAAGGGGGAACTGTCGAGGACGGCGACCACCTGGGCGCCGGCGCGGGCGTACTGGTACGCCACCAGGTACAACAGCGGGCCGCTGCCGGCGAACACCACCCGCTCACCGATGGCGCAGCCCTGGAACTTCAGGGCGATCTGCGCCGCGCCCAGGCTGTACACCCCCGGCAGGGTCCAACCGGGCACCGGCAGGATCCGATCGGTGGCGCCCGTGGCGACGATCACGCTGGCGTATTCGAGGCGCTCGGCGCGCCCGTCGTGCAAGGTGTCCAGCACGCCGCCCTCGGCGTTCCAGACCAGGGTATCGGGCCGGTAATCGAGCTGTTCGCGCAATTCGTCGAGGGTCTGGTGCAAGGCACTGGCCTTGTGTGCCTCGAAGCCATAGAGCGTGGCGGGCGAGCGCTTGAAGTTGGCCGGTTGACGTCGATAGATCTGCCCGCCGCCGCGAGCCGCTTCGTCCAGCAGGACGGGGAATACGCCGTGGGCGACCAGGGTTTGCGCGGCACGAATGCCGGCCGGGCCGGCGCCGATGATGGCGATGGGTTTCATGACCACCTCACAAGCTGGGCAGGGGGATGTGTGGCGCCGTCATCGCGGGCAGACTCACTCTCACATTGGGTTTGCGGTGGCCGCCATTGCTCTGTGGCAGCGGGCCTGCTCGCGATGAGCGCATGCCAGGACACCGTGTTCATACCTGGCGCCCCGGCTCGCGGGTGATGTGCAGGCCGGCTTCGAGCAAGGTCGAGCAGGCCCTCACGCGGCGGCCGTCGCCCAGGCGCACCCAGCAATCCTGGCAGGCGCCCATCAGGCAGAAGCCGGCCCGGGGCTCGGCGCTGAAGTCGCTGCCGCGCAAGTGCTCGCCACAGGTCAGCACGGCGGTCAGCAGGGTATCGCCCAGCAGGCCGCTGGCGGGTGCGCCGTCGAGGGTGAAGTCCAGGGCCGGGCGGTCGCCCTCGGCCAGTCGTTTCAGCAGAGCCATGGCGCCCTCATTGTTTTCCGACCAGGACCCGATCCAGGCCATAGACCCGATCGAGCAGAATCATCGTCAGCGCGGTGAGCGCGATGACCAGCGCCGACACCGCCGCCATCATCGGATCGATGGATTCGGTGGCGTAGACGTACATGCGCACCGGCAAGGTTTGCGTGGCCGGCGAGGTGACGAAGATCGACAAGGTGACTTCATCGAAACTGTTGATGAACGCCAGCAACCAGCCCCCGGCCACTCCCGGCAGGATCATCGGCAGGGTGATCTGCCGGAACAGCGTGAAGCGCCCGGCCCCCAGGGATTGCGCGGCCTGCTCGGCGCTACGGTCCAGGCCGATGGCCGAGGCAAGCACCAGGCGCAGCACATACGGTGTGATCACCAGCACGTGGGCGAAGATCAGCCAGGTGAAGTTGCCGTTCACGCCCATCAGGGCGAACAGGCGCAGCAGCGCCACCCCCAGCACCAGGTGCGGAATGATGATCGGCGACAGGAACAGGCCGTTGAAGAAATCCCGCCCGGGGAATTCGAGCCGGGTGATCGCCAGGGCCGCCGGCACCGCGATCAGCGTCGCCAGCGAGGCGGCGCAGAACGCCAGGATCAAGCTGTTGTAGAACGCGTCGACAAAGTCCGCGCGCTCGAACACGGCGCGGAACCAACGCAGGGAAAACGTGGTGGTCGGCAGGCTCAGGGTGTTTTCCGGGGTGAAGGCCACCAGGCACACCACCACCAGCGGCGCGAGCATGAACACCACCACCAAGGCATGGAACAACAGGGCGAAAGGACCGTTCCTGGACATGCTGGATTACCCCAATGATTTCTTGTAGCGGCCTTCGATCATGCGGTTCCACGACAGCATGATCAGCAGGTTGAGCAGCAACAGCGCCACGGCGATGGCCGCGCCCATGGGCCAGTTGAGTTCCGACAGGTACTGGTCGTAGATCAGCGTGGCGACCATTTTCAGGCGGCGACCGCCGAGCAGCCCGGGGATTGCGAACGAACTGGCGGCGAGGCCGAACACGATCAGGGTGCCCGACAGCACGCCGGGCATGATCTGCGGCAGCACCACCTGGCGGATCACCGTGAATTGGCTCGCGCCGAGGGACAGCGCGGCCTGCTCGGCGGCGGGGTCGAGTTTTTGCAGCGACGTCCAGACCGGGATGATCATGAACGGCAGCATCACGTGGACCAGGGCGATGACCACGGCGAACGGCGTGTAGAGCAGCTTCATGGGTGCGCCGCCGAAGGCTTGCAGGGTCTGGTTGACCAGGCCGTCGGCGCCGAGCAACAGGCTCCAGCCGAAGGCGCGCACCACCACCGAAATCAGCAGGGGCGTGAGGATCAGGATCAGGAAGATCGAGCGCCACGGCGCGCCCATGCGGCTGAGGACATACGCTTCGGGCACGCCGATCAACACGCAGAGGAGGGTGGTCAGCGCGCTGATCCACAAGGTGCGCAAGAAGATCTCGTAGAAATACGGATCCCCCAGCAGGCTGGTGTAGTGGTCGAAGGTGTAGGCGTTGCTGTCGATGCCCGAACCGTAGTCAAACACATTGAATGACAGCACCAGGGTCAGGCCCAGCGGGATGACCAGCAGGCCCAGGTACAGGGCCAGGGCCGGCGCGGACATCAGGTAGCCGTGGCGTGCGCGGCGCATGGCCGTGACCCACCTCATGCCGGCACCTCATCCGTGCTCAGTACTCGCAGCAGCGCCGGGTCCCAGTCCAGGCCCACGGCCGTGCCTTCGGCCAACGGCGCGGAGCCGTCGTTGCGGCGCACCACGCACAGTTCGCCGAGGCTGGTCGAGACGCCGTACAACCATTGGCTGCCGAGGAAGAAACGGCTCACGAGGGTGCCTTGCAAGCGACCGGAGCCGGCGGGGCACAGGTCGATTTTTTCCGGGCGCAGGCTCAACGTCAGCTCGCCTTTGCCCTGGAGCGAGGCCTGGACGGCGCCGGTGCTGTCACGCTCGCCTGGCAGCAGGTTGGCCTTGCCGACGAAGCCGGAAATGAATTCGGTGCGCGGATGTTCGTAGAGGGTGTACGGCGCGTCGATCTGGGTGATGCGCCCGGCCTGCATCACCACGACCCGGTCGCTGATGGACAGGGCTTCGGATTGGTCGTGGGTGACCATCAACGTGGTGATCCCGACTTCGCGCTGGATGCGGCGGATTTCGTACTGCATTTCCTCGCGCAAGTTGGCGTCGAGGTTGGACAGCGGTTCGTCCAGCAGCAGCACCGGCGGCTCGATCACCAGCGCCCGGGCCAGGGCCACGCGCTGGCGTTGGCCACCCGAGAGTTCGCGGGGGTAGCGTTCGGCGTGCGGGTCCAGGCGCACCAGTTTCAGTACCCGGGCCACCCGCTGTTGCAGGTCGGCCTGGGGCACCTTGCGCATGCGCAGGCCGAAGGCGACGTTATCCCGGACGGTCATGTGGGGAAACAACGCGTAACTCTGGAACACCACCCCCAGGCCACGGCTGGCGGGCTTGGCGTGGGTAATGTCGCGCCCGTCCAGCAGGATGCGCCCGCTGCTGGCTTCGACGAAGCCGGCGATCATTTGCAAGGTGGTGGTCTTGCCGCAGCCGGAGGGGCCCAGCAGGGAGACGAATTCGCCTTTGTCCACCGAGAGGTCGGTGGCGACCACGGCGTCGATGTCGCCGTAACGTTTGCCCAGTCCTTCAAGTTGCACGAAAGCCATCGCTGCGCTCCACCTGGAATTGTTATGCGTCGCCGTCAGGCGCGCTTTTTTGTATGGGCAGATACGAAAAGGGTGCTGCGGGTGCGTTGGCGCTCGACCTGGGTCGGCTGCCGCTGTTGTTCGAATCGCCCCTCTATGGACGCAGAGTAGGACGAAGAATAGGATGGGCTCAATACGCTATTTCACTGAGACGATGACTATTTTCAGTTTCATTCGTTGAGTAAATTTCCAATGAAGATATCGAATGAATAATTCCACTGATCGGAATAATAACGAGGTGGGCGTTGGCGCCGTGTCCCGGCTGTTTGCCGTATTGCGCAGCCTGGGCGACACCGTCGAGGGTGGGGAACGGGTGACGCAGTTGGCCCAGCGCATTGGTTTGTCGCAGCCGACCACCCATCGCTTGCTGCGCAGCCTGATGGATGAGGGCATGGTCGAGCAGGACGCGCGCACCAAGCGCTATCGGCTGAGCCTGGACTTCTTCGCCCTGGCCGCCCGCGCGGGCAACACCGGCAACCTGCGGGAACTGGTGCGCCCGGCCATGCTGCGGCTGTCGGCGTCCCTGGGAGACTCGCTGTTCCTGCTGGCCCGCAGCGGCTTTGATGCGATTTGCCTGGACCGCAGCGAAGGGCCGTTCCCGATCCGCACGTTCACCGGCGATATCGGCGGCCGCGTGGCCCTCGGCGTAGGCCAGGGCAGCCTGGCGATCCTGGCGTTCCTGCCGGAGGAAGAGCGCGACACGGTGATCCGCTACAATCTGCCGCGGCTCAAGGACTTTCATTTGTACGACGAAGTTTTCCTGCGCTCGGAAGTGGACAACGTGCGCGCGCAGGGTTACGCCGGGCGCAACACTGGCGTGCTGCAGGGCATGGCCGGGGTGGCCGTGCCGATCCTGGACCGTGATGGCCGTGCCGTGGCGGCGTTGAGCGTGGCGACGATCAGCGACCGCCTGGGGCCCGACCGCTTGCCGACCGTGGTGGAGATGCTCAAGCGCGAGGCGGCGGTGATCGGGCCGCGAATCAACCCGTTCGACCCGTTGCTGCGCAGGCCTTCGCAGGTGTTTGGGCAGGGTTGACGGGGGCGAGCCGGGTGGAGCGAGCAGGCTCGCTCCCAGAGGGGAATGGTGGGCTCGCACCCATCAGAAATCCAGGGTCTGCTTGAGCCGTTGTGTCGTCGGTGTATCGCTGGGAATGACCATCGCGTAGTTGTAGCCGGGGCCGGACCAGTACTCGGCCTGCAGCTCCGCGTCGCGGCGACTGCCCCGGGGCAGCAGGAAATTGTTCGGCCCCGGTGGGCGCACGTAGAAGCTGATTTTCTCGCCGTTCGGGTCCTGGTAGACCACCATGGCCGCCGCTCCTTGCTCGGTGCTGAGCAAGCGCCCGCTGACCGGTTTGAAGCCTGCGCCCGACAGATCCGGCAGGCGGTTGGCCTGGGTGAAGTAGCGGTCGAGCCAGGCTTGCATGCTGCGCTCGTCGCCTGTCTGGTAATCGGCCGGCAAGACACCTTGCTGGGCGAACAACCGGTACGCCTGCAAGGCATCGGCCATGGGCGCGGCGCTCCTGAGCAAGGTCATTTCCCGTGCCTGCCAGCCACTCCATCCACCGAGGCTGACCGCCACCAGCAAGACCGCCGCGCTGGCCAGGTGGCGACGAAAACGATGCTTGAGGCGCCGGCGGATCATTGTCGGGTCGAGGGCGGGATTGGCCGGTTGTTGCAGGGTGCCACCGAGCACGGTGCGCAGGTGTTGCGCGTCCTGTTGCCAGGCGCGGACCCGCGCGGCGACGTCGGGGTGGTGGGCGAGGTAGGTGTCTACTCGCCGCCGGTCGGCCTCGCTCAGTTGTCCATCGATGTAGGCGTTCAGGTCGTTGTCACTGGGGGGCATGCTGATCATTTGAGTATTCGCAGGGCAGGGCGGGTGATTTCGCCGTCGCTGAGTTGGCGCAGGGCCTGGCGAGCGCGAGACAGCCGGGACATCACCGTGCCGATCGGCACGTCGAGGATGTCGGCGACCTGTTGATAGCTCAAGCCTTCTACCGAGACCCACAACAACAACGCACGTTGTTCGGTGGTCAGTTGGTCGAAGGCCTGGAGGGACGCTTGCGCGATCACGCTGCGCTCGACCGAGGGGTGGGCATCGTCGCGACCGGTGAAGAATTCGAGCATGCGCGCATACCGCCGGGAGCGGCGATGGGCGTCGAGGAACTGCCGGTAGAGGATCGAAAACAGCCAGGCCCGCAGGTCGCCTTCCGGGCGCTTTTCGGCCCATTTCGACAACGCCCGTTCCAGGCATGTCTGCACCAGGTCATCGGCATTGCTCGGGTTGCGTGTCAGCGACACGGCAAAGCGCCGCAGCCTGGGGATGAGTTCGCGCAACTGTTCATCGAGTTCGTTCATGGAGTGTGGCTTCTTGGGCAGTCACTGCGCCGGGACTGGAAAGACGACCCACGAACGAGATTATTCCAGCGCGGGAAAAATAAATACGAGACGTGGGAATAAACCTGCGAGCCCTTCGTCTGACGGGTCGATTTCCTCAAACGGCCTTGGGCCCTGGAGCTTTGTCATGGTTGACCCTTCTTCCTCTGCGAATCGGCCGCCGCTGAGTGCCGCCGGCCTGACCCTGCGCCTGGCCGCCATTGGTGTGATTGTCGCGGCTGTGGCCGGGGCGTTTGCCTACGTCAACGGCACCCTCGATCCACAACGCCTGACCCCCAAGGCGCTGGTCAATGTGCTGGAAAAGAACAACGGCGTGCACCCCGGTTTTCGGCGCAATCATTCCAAGGGTGTCTGCGTCGCGGGCTATTTTGAAAGCAGCGGCGAGGCCAGCGCCTATTCCCGCGCCGAGGTGTTCAGCCAAGCGCGCACGCCGGTGGTCGGGCGCTTCGCCTTGCCCAGCGGCAACCCCTACGCCCCGGACGGTGGCGTGCCGATTCGCAGCCTGGCGCTGCGTTTCACCCAGGCGAACGGCCAGCAATGGCGCACCGGCATGAACAGCATGCCGGTGTTCCCGGTGGGCACGCCCGAAGCGTTCTATCAACTCCAACAGGCCCAGTTACCGGATCCGGCCACGGGTAAACCCGACCCTGCGGCGGCGCCGGCGTTCTTTGCCGCTCACCCGGAGGCCATGCCGTTCCTGCAATGGATCAAGACCGCCAAGCCCTCGGCCAGTTATGCCACCGAGACCTACAACGGCATCAATGCCTTCTATCTGGTCAATTCCGCCGGCCAGCGCCAGGCGGTCCGCTGGGGCGTGGTGCCGCTGGCCCCGGACGCGGCGGACGCGCCGCCGCCCCAGGGGGCGGATTTTCTTGAGCAGGATCTGGTGAAGCGCCTTGCCGCCGGGCCATTGCGTTGGCAACTGAGGGTGACCCTGGCCAATCCGGGCGATCCGGTGAACGACGCCAGCAAGCCTTGGCCGACGGATCGCAAGGTGATCAATGCCGGCACGTTGGTGCTGGAGCGCTCCCAGGCGCAGGACCAGGGTGAGTGCCGCGACATCAACTACGACCCGCTGATCCTGCCGGCTGGCATCGAAGGTTCCGATGATCCGTTGTTGGCGGCGCGTTCTGCGGCGTATGCCAGTTCCTACCTGCGGCGTACCAGCGAAGTCAGCCAATTGCCCGCCAACCAGGAGTCCCGCCCATGAGCGCCCCTCGACACTTTGCCCCGCTGGCCCGGCTGTTGCACTGGCTGATGGCGCTGATGATCATCGCCATGTTGTTCATCGGTGCCGGCATGGTCGCCTCGGTATCTGAGCGCCATGAATGGCTGCTCCAACTGCACAAGCCCCTGGGCATCGCGATTCTGCTGCTGGTGATCGTGCGCCTGGTGGTCCGCTTCACCACTCGGCAACCGCCGCTGCCGGCCGATCTGCCGGTTTGGCAGGTGATGGCGGCAAAGGCTTCGCATGTGCTGCTGTACGCCCTGATGCTGGCCTTGCCGCTGTTGGGCTGGGGTATGATTTCAGCGGCGGGGGACCCGGTGATGCTGGGCCATTCGCTGCAACTGCCATCGATTCTGCCCGCCCATGCGCAAACCTTCGCCCTGCTGCGCAAGGCCCACGGGTACCTGGCTTATCTGTTGTTCCTGACGGTGCTGGTGCATCTGGCGGCGGCGTTGTTTCACGCCTGGGTGCGACGGGATGAGGTATTGGACAGTATGTTGCGCGGCAAGGATTGATGTTCCGTGGCAAGGACAGGTGCCTTGCCACGGGTTGAGCTGGAGCGGGTTCAGCGCAACTCGTCGACCAGGTCGGCCACGGTGCTCAGCACGTCCTTGCCCAATTGCATCGAACGCTTGCCGGACCAACCGGTGATCGGGTTCGGGTGGTCGTCGTGGTCCTTGAACGGCATCTCCAGGGTCAGGGACAAGCAGTCGTATTTCTGCCCGACCGCATTGCAGGCCAGCGTCATGTTGGCCTGGCCCGGTGCGTCGTGGGTGTAGCCGTGGGTAGTCTGGAAGTCCTTGGTCTGGTGCTTGAGGTGGCTGCGAAAGCGTTCTTCGAGGTGGGCGATACGCGGCGTGTAGCCGGGGTTGCCCTCGCAGGCTGCCGTGAACACGTGGGGGATTTCCTCATCGCCATGCACGTCCAGGAACAGGTCGACGCCGTACTTTTCCATTTGCTGCTGGACGAAATAGACCTCGGGGCTGATTTCCGGGCTGGCGTCCTGCCAGGCACGGTTGAGGTCCTGGCCGTTGGCGTTGGTACGCAGATGACCATGGAAGGCGCCATCGGGGTTCATGTTGGGCACCAGGTACAGGTCGGCCTTGTCCAGCAGGCGATTCAGTTGCGCATCATCATGATGTTGCAGACGCTCGATCACGCCTTCCATGAACCACTCGGCCATGTGTTCGCCAGGGTGCTGCTGGGCGATGATCCAGACCTTGCGCCGGCCTTCGCCACCGTTGCCCTTGCGCAGCAATTGGATGTCACGGCCTTCGACGCTCTTGCCCACGGCCAGCAGTTCGGTGCCGGCCTTGTGCAACGCTTGCTCGATCAGCCAGTCGTGACGGCCGCGGCTGTAGGGTTCGAAATAGGCGAACCAGGCGTGTGGCTGCTCGGCTTCCAGGTGGAAGCGCAAGGCGTCACCTTCGAACTGGGTGGGAATGCGGAACCAGTTGACGTGGTCGTAGGAAGCGACCGCCTGATAGCCGGTCCACGCCTTGTTATACGACGATTGGCTGGCGTTGAGCAGGCGGAAGGAATACTCCTGGCCGACGTGCAGGCCGCTGGCCTTGAAGTGGAACCATTGGAAATGCGGGCTGCGGGTATCGGGCCGGATCTTGAGCAGCGACTGCAACGGGTTGCTGATGTCGACGACTTCAATGTTGCCGCTGTCGAAATTGGCGCTGATATCGAAGGAAGATTTAGCCACGGTCACGATTCCTGAAGAGGATTTTCATGGCCGTTACTTTACACGCTGGGAGGCAAAAGTCAGGACGATTTACATCAAGGTCAAGCGGGGGGCGTCCTCCCTGGACGCCGGGCCAGCTTAGAGTGTCTGCAATTGATTCTCAAGTGCTGGCAGGTGATCGCTCGGCCCCTGCGGGCGGGGCGCTTGAAAATCGATATCCATTTGCTATCATCGCCGCCAACAGATTTGAGCAACACCCAAAGACTTCATTAGCCTGAAGCCATAAGCCGAAAATCGGCAAAAAAAAAGACCCGGCAAGAAGCCGGGTCAAAAACCGTGATTAGCCTGATGAGGAGATACTCCAGAAGTCCGACCTAAGGTCTCCTGGACTATCGACTGATCTCGCGACCAGTTGATGCAATAATAATCATTATCATTTGCAAGTCAAATGGTTTTATCGCATCGATTGGAATTTCCTGTTGTCCGCGTCCGCGCCAACTTCCCCTGTACTACGCCTGACGCGAAGGATAGCGATCCAGGGAGCGGTCGAGCATCACCTTGACCAGATCAATCATGTGCACCACCGAAAAGGCCAGGTCGCGGTTCGAACCGTCCAGCCGGTTGGCGGATTCGTTGGCCGTGGCCGCCGCGCACCGCAGCAGGTCGCAGGCGTGGACCAGTGCTTCCTCCGCGCCGATGTTGTGGTTGACGTCGAAGAATCGCTGTTCTGCCGGTGCCTGCGACACACCCGGTTTCAAGTAGTAGTCGAGCGCTCGTTGCGCCGCCGGGCAGTCCTGCAGCGAAGTGAAAGGGCTGTCGAGCAGCGTGTCGGGCTGGTCCTTGCTGGAGGTGTTCATGGTGTGATGGCTCTCCGTGTGTGGGCTGAAAATCCTGGATCCAGAATAGTACCTATCGTAATTGTGACGATAATTTAAATACTACATTTTGTGTTTTGATGGTCGGAGCCACCCACGTATCGTGCCGCACATGGATAAATGGATAGAGTTGGTCAAGGCCAAGATGAAGGAGCTGCACATCACGCAAGTGGTGCTGGCAGAGCGGTTGGGAATGTCCCAGGGCGGCGTCGGCCATTGGCTGACCAAGCGCCGGCAACCCAGTGTCGACGACATGAATCGGGTCCTGCAGGAGCTGGGGCTGGAATTCCTCGAAGTGGCGATGGTGATCCGCGAGCCGGACACGGCCACGGAAGAGGGCCTGGCGCTGGCGCGGAAGTACAACCCGTACTTCCGCTACCCGGTCAGTGAATGGCACTCGGTCGGCCAGGTGCGCGATGGCGAGGTTCGCTATGAACTGACCGATTACCACGCCCAGGGCGACGCGTTCTGGCTGGTGGTCGTGGGCGACGCGATGACCGCTCCAAGCGGCTTGAGCATCCCCGAAGGCATGTCGATCCTGGTGGATCCGGCGATCGAGCCGGTACCCGGCAAGCTGGTGGTGGCCTATTTGCCCGGCAGCAGCGGCGCGACCTTTCGCAAATTGATCGAGGAGAGCGGGCAGCGTTACCTGGTCCCGCTCAATCCGACTTACCCCAAAACCCTGTACACCGAGCAATGCCGCCTGATCGGCGTGGTGGTGCAGGCCACCATCCGTTTCTGACCGCATCGGCCCGGCAAGCGGGCCGACGGCTACTCTTCGAACGCCACCAGCGTGCTGCCTTCACTGACCATTTCACCTTCCTGGCAATACAGCGCCTTGATCACGCCGGCCTGGGGCGCACGAATGCTGTGTTCCATCTTCATCGCTTCGAGCACCACCAACTGGGCGCCGGCCTCGACCGCCTGGCCTGCGCTCACCAGTACCCGCACGATGCTGCCGTTCATGGGCGCCGTCAGGCCGCCCTGATGGCTGTGGCTCGCCTCGGCGGCGGTTTGCGGGTCGTACCGGTCGATCCGGTGCAGGTCGCCTTGCCATTGCAGGTATAGGCTGTCGCCCTGGCGAATGGCGCGATGGTCACGGCGCACGCCGTTGTGCTCGATCGTCAGTCGCTCGTCGACGAGTTCCGCCCGTTGGGCGCTGGCGTCCAGGATGATCGCGCGATCCTGGCCCTCGCAGCTCAAGTGCAGGCTGGTTTCACTGGGCAACCCCAGGCGCAGGCCGGTGGTCTGGGCCCAAGGTGAATGCGGATCATCGCCGCGCACCTGCGGTGCCAGGCCCAGGGCAAACCCTTGGGCGGCGGCGGACCAGAAGTCGTCATCCAGTTCGCCGGGTTCCGGCAGCAACTGCGACGGGTAGCGGGGGATGAATCCGGTGTCCAGTTCAGCCGCGGCGAAGGCCGGGTGAGCGACGATGCGGCGCAGAAAACCGATGTTGGTCTTCAGCCCGCCGATGGCGAATTCGTCGAGCATGCTCAACAGCCGCAACCGCGCCTGCTCGCGATCTTCACCCCAGGCAATCAGCTTGCCGAGCATCGGGTCGTAGAACGGCGAGATCTCGTCGCCCTGCGCCACGCCGCTGTCGACCCGCCGGCCCGGCCCGTCGGCCGATTCGCGGTATAATGCCAGGCGCCCGGTGGCCGGGAGGAAATCATTGGCCGGGTCTTCGGCGTACAGGCGCACTTCAATGGCGTGGCCGAGCAACGGCACCTGCTCCTGGGTGATCGGCAGCGGCTCGCCCTGGGCGACACGGATCTGCCAGGCCACCAGGTCCAGTCCGGTGATTGCCTCGGTGACCGGGTGCTCGACCTGCAACCGGGTGTTCATTTCCATGAAGAAAAACTCGCCCCGCGAATCCAGCAGGAATTCCACGGTGCCGGCCCCCACGTAGCCGATCGCCTGGGCCGCGCGCACGGCCGCTTCGCCCATCGCCCGGCGCAATGCCGGGGTCAGGCCGGGAGCGGGGGCTTCCTCCACCACTTTCTGGTGGCGACGCTGGATCGAGCAGTCGCGTTCATTGAGGTATAGGCAATGGCCGTGGCGGTCGGCGAAGATCTGGATTTCCACGTGGCGCGGCTTGAGCAGGTACTTTTCCACCAGCATCCGCGAGTCGCCAAACGAGGACTGCGCCTCCCGCTGGGCCGAGGCCAGGGCTTCGGCCAGTTGGCTGACGTCCTCGACGACCTTCATGCCCTTGCCGCCACCGCCGGCCGTTGCCTTGAGCAGCACCGGGTAGCCGATGCGTTCGGCGGCGTCGCGGAAGGTCTCCAGGTCCTGGGCTTCGCCGTGGTAACCCGGGACCAACGGCACGCCGGCCGTTTCCATCAAGGCCTTGGCCGCGGACTTGCTGCCCATGGCGTCGATGGCCGAAGCGGGTGGGCCGAGGAAGATCAACCCGGCATTTTCGATCGCCCGGGCGAACCCGGCGTTTTCGGACAGGAAGCCGTAGCCGGGGTGGATCGCCTGGGCGCCACTGGCTTGGGCCGCGGCGATCAGCTTGTCGATCTGCAGGTAGCTGTCGGCGGCCTTGCTGCCGCCCAGGTCGACGCGGATGTCGGCTTCGCGGCTATGGCGGGCGTCGCGGTCGATGGCGCTGTGCACGGCGACCGTGGTCAGGCCCATGGCCTTGGCGGTACGCATCACGCGGCAGGCGATTTCGCCACGGTTGGCCACCAACAAGGTGGTGAGGGCGGGGGCGCTCATCGACGCGGCTCCTTGTGGTTGGACTCGGCTTGCCAGTTGGGTGCGCGCTTTTGCAGGAACGCCCGCAGGCCTTCCTGGCCCTCCGGGCTGACGCGGATGCGGGCGATGGCGTTTTCGGTATAGCGCCGCAGCGCCGGGGTCAGGGCGCCGTGGCCGACCTCTCGCAGCAAGTCCTTGCTGGCGCGCATGGCCGCCGGGCTGTTGAGCAGCAGGTTGTCGATCCATTGTTCGAGGTGCTGATCCAGCGTCTCGGCCGGGTAACTTTCCGACAGCAAACCGATCTCCCGCGCACGTTGCCCGCCGAAACGTTCTGCCGTGAGGGCGTAGCGCCGGGCGGCCCGCTCGCCAATGGCCTGGACGACGAAGGGGCTGATCACCGCCGGTGCCAGGCCGATGCGCACTTCCGACAGGCAGAACTGCGCTTCATCGGCGCCAATGGCCATGTCACAGGCACTGATCAGGCCCAGCGCACCGCCAAATGCCGCGCCCTGCACGACGGCCAGGGTGGGGATCTTCAGCTTGGCGAGGTTGTACATCAGCTCCGCCAGTTCCCGCGCGTCGTCGAGGTTGGTGTGGTAGTCGAGCTCGGCCGATTGCTGCATCCAGGCCAGGTCGGCACCGGCGCTGAAGTGTTTGCCGCGCCCCCGGATCAGCAGGAAACGCAGGCTCGGATCGCTGCCGACCTGATCCAGGGCAAGGATCAGTTCGCGGATCATTTCGGCGTTGAACGCGTTGTTCTTCGACTCGCGGCTGAGCCACAGGGTGGCGAAGCCGCGTGGGTCGCCGAGCAATTCGAGGGTGTTGAAGTTATCCATGGGCATTCCCCGTCTACATCCGGAACACGCCGAAGCGGCTCGATTCAATGGGCGCGTTGAGTGAAGCCGACAAGGCCAGCCCCAGCACATCGCGGGTCTGGGCCGGGTCGATGACGCCGTCATCCCACAGCCGTGCGCTGGAATAGTAGGGATGGCCCTGTTCTTCGTATTGGTCGAGGATCGGTTGCTTGATCTCGGCTTCCTGCTCGGCGCTGAACGGATGGCCGCTGCGCTCGGCCTGTTCGCGCTTGACCTGCACCAGCACGCCGGCCGCCTGTTCGGCGCCCATCACGCCAATCCGCGCATTCGGCCACATCCACAGGAACCGCGGGTCGTACGCGCGGCCGCACATGCCGTAGTTGCCGGCGCCGAAGCTGCCACCGATGATCACGGTGAACTTCGGCACCTGGGCGCAGGCCACGGCCGTGACCAGTTTCGCGCCATGCTTGGCGATGCCGCCGGCTTCGTATTTCTGGCCGACCATGAAGCCGGTGATGTTCTGCAGGAATAGCAGGGGAATGCCGCGCTGGCAGGCCAGTTCGATGAAGTGCGCGCCTTTCTGCGCGGCCTCGGCGAAGAGGATGCCATTGTTCGCCAGGATGGCGACGGGATAGCCGTGCAAGTGGGCGAACCCGCAGACCAGCGTGGTGCCGAACAACGCCTTGAACTCATCGAACACCGAGCCGTCCACCAGGCGGGCGATCACTTCCCGGACATCGAAGGGCTGCTTGGGGTCGGCCGACACCACGCCGTACAGCTCATCCGCCGCATACAGCGGTGCGATCGGCTGGCGTTGCTGCAGGTCACCGAGTTTGCGCCAGTTCAGGTTGGCCACGCTGCGGCGGGCCAGGGCCAGGGCGTGTTCGTCGTTGTCGGCGTAATGGTCGGCCACGCCGGACACCTTGCAATGCACATCGGCACCGCCCAGGTCCTCGGCGCTGACCACCTCGCCGGTGGCCGCCTTCACCAGCGGCGGGCCGGCGAGGAAAATGGTGGCTTGCTGGCGAACCATGATCGCCTCGTCCGCCATGGCTGGCACGTAGGCGCCCCCGGCGGTGCAGGAGCCCATGACCACGGCGAGCTGCGGGATTCCCTGGGCGCTCATGTTGGCCTGGTTGAAGAAGATCCGGCCAAAGTGTTCGCGGTCGGGGAACACCTCGTCCTGGCGCGGCAGGTTGGCGCCGCCGGAATCCACCAGGTAGATGCACGGCAGGCGGTTCTGCTGGGCGATGGCCTGGGCGCGCAGGTGCTTTTTCACCGTCAGCGGGTAGTAGGAGCCGCCTTTGACGGTCGCATCGTTGGCGACGATCATGCACTCGACGCCTTCCACGCGGCCGATGCCGGCAATCACGCCGGCAGCGGGCACGTCTTCGCCGTACACGGCGTGAGCGGCGAGGGGGCTGATCTCCAGGAATGGCGAGCCGGGGTCGAGCAGGCGGTTGATGCGCTCGCGCGGCAGCAACTTGCCCCGGGAGGTGTGGCGCTCCTGGGCCTTGGCGCCGCCGCCCTGCTGGACGTGGGCAAGCAGGGTCCGAAGGGCCTCGACCTGTTCGAGCATCGCCGCGCGGTTGGCGACGAACTCCGGCGAACGGGGGTTGAGCTGGGTGTGCAGCGTGGCCATGATCAGCTCCGTTAGCGGGTTTCGTTGAACAGTTCGCGACCGATCAGCATCCGACGAATCTCACTGGTGCCGGCGCCGATTTCGTACAGCTTGGCGTCGCGCAGCAGGCGGCCGGCCGGAAATTCATTGATGTAGCCGTTGCCGCCGAGGATCTGGATCGCATCGAGGGCCATTTGCGTGGCGCGTTCGGCGCTGTAGAGGATGACCCCGGCGGCGTCCTTGCGGGTGGTTTCACCGCGCTCGCAAGCCTGGGCCACCGCATACAGGTAGGCACGGCTGGCATTGAGCTGGGTGTACATGTCGGCGACCTTGCCCTGGATCAGCTGGAACTCGCCGATGCTCTGGCCGAACTGCTTGCGGTCGTGGATGTAGGGCACGATCAGGTCCATGCAGGCCTGCATGATCCCGGTCGGGCCGCCGGACAGGACCACCCGCTCGTAGTCGAGCCCGCTCATCAGCACTTTCACACCGCCGTTGAGCACGCCCAGGATGTTTTCTTCCGGCACCTGGACGTCATCGAAGAACAGCTCGCAGGTGTTGGAGCCGCGCATGCCGAGCTTGTCGAACTTGTTGCTGCGGCTGAAGCCTTTCCAGTCGCGCTCGACGATGAACGCGGTGATGCCGTGAGGGCCCTTTTCCAGGTCGGTCTTGGCGTAGATCACGTAGGTGTTGGCGTCGGGGCCATTAGTGATCCAGGTCTTGCTGCCGTTGAGTACGTAATGGTCGCCGCGCTTGTCGGCCCGCAGTTTCATCGACACCACGTCGGAGCCGGCGTTGGGTTCGCTCATGGCGAGGGCGCCGACGTGTTCGCCGCTGATCAGCCGGGGCAGGTACTTGGCTTTCTGCTCGTGGGTGCCGTTGCGGTTGATCTGGTTGACGCACAGGTTGGAGTGGGCGCCGTAGGAGAGGGCCACCGAAGCCGAACCGCGACTGATTTCCTCCATCGCCACTACGTGGGCCAGGTAGCCCAGGCCGGCGCCGCCATATTCTTCCGGCACGGTGATGCCCAGCAGCCCCATGTCACCGAACTTGCGCCACAGGTCGGCGGGAAACAGGTTGTCGCGATCGATCTGGGCCGCCCGGTGGGTGATCTCCTTGGCGACGAAGGCTTGCACCTGGTCGCGCAGCATGTCGATGGTTTCGCCGAGGGCAAAGTTCAGGGATGGGTAGCTCATGGGACACCTTTGGCTTTTTTGTCGGGTGCGGAGAGGGAAGGGTCGCTCTCACCTTTACGTTAACGTAAGCCTGCAAAGAGTGGCTGTCAATCGGCCCTTTACGTTAACGTCAACTTGAGCGACAGTGGACGCGCTTTTGTGGCGAGGATTCACCGATACACCCACTAATAAAGACAAGAGGGCGCGTCATGGATCAACCCGGTTTGCATTCGCAACTCAGCTACACCCACGGTTCCCAAGCCAAGGCTTTGCTGGCGCAGACCATCGGCCAGGCATTCGACCAAACCGTGGCCCGCTTTCCCGAGGGCGAGGCGCTGGTGGTGCGCCATCAAGCGTTGCGCTACACCTGGCAACAGTTGGCTGAAGCCGTCGACCTGCATGCCCGGGCCTTGCTGGCCCTGGGCCTGAACAGCGGCGACCGTCTCGGCATCTGGGCGCCCAACTGTGCCCAGTGGTGCATCAGCCAGTTCGCCAGCGCGAAGATCGGTGTGGTCCTGGTCAACATCAACCCGGCCTACCGGGTGTCCGAGCTGGAGTATGTGCTCAAGCAATCCGGCTGCCAGTGGCTGGTGTGCGCCGGGTCGTTCAAGACTTCGGACTACCACGCCATGCTGCAAGCGCTCGCACCGGAGCTGGCAGAGCAGTCGATCGGCCAGATGCATTGCGAGCGCCTGCCGGATTTGCGCGGTGTCATCAGCCTCGATCCGCGGCCGCCCTCGGGTTTCCTGCCCTGGTCGCAACTGGCGGCCCTGGGCGCTGGGGTGGCCGCCGGGCAGCTGGCCGAGCGCGAGGCGAGCCTGCATTTCGACCAGCCGGTGAACATCCAGTACACCTCCGGCACCACGGGCTTTCCCAAGGGCGCGACCCTCAGCCATCACAACATTCTCAACAACGGCTACATGGTCGGCGAAAGCCTGGGCCTCACCTCTGCCGATCGGTTGGTGATCCCGGTGCCGCTCTACCATTGCTTCGGCATGGTCATGGGCAACCTCGGCTGCATGACCCACGGCAGCACCATGATCTACCCCAGCGATGCGTTCGATCCCTTGCTGACCCTGAGCACCGTGGCCGAAGAAAAAGCCACGGCGCTGTATGGCGTGCCGACCATGTTCATCGCCCTGCTGGACCAGCCGCAGCGAGGCGAGTTCGATCTGTCCAGCCTGCGCACCGGCATCATGGCCGGGGCCACGTGCCCGATCGAAGTGATGCGGCGGGTCATCGGCGAGATGCACATGAGCGAGGTGCAGATTGCCTACGGCATGACCGAAACCAGCCCAGTGTCCTTGCAGACCGGTCCTGCCGATGAATTGGAAGTGCGCGTGACCACCGTCGGCCGCACCCAGCCGCACCTGGAAAGCAAGATCGTCGACGAAGCCGGCAACATTGTGCCCCGCGGCACTACCGGCGAACTGTGTACGCGCGGCTACAGCGTGATGCTCGGTTATTGGAACAACCCCGAGGGGACTGCCGAAGCGATCGATCCGGAACACTGGATGCACACCGGCGACCTGGCGACCATGGATGCGCAGGGCTACGTGTGCATCGTCGGACGGAACAAGGACATGATCATTCGCGGCGGTGAGAATATTTACCCGCGTGAGCTGGAAGAGTTTTTCTTCACCCATCCGGCGGTGGCGGACGTGCAGGTGATCGGCATCCCGTGTTCACGCTATGGCGAGGAAATCGTCGCCTGGATCAAATGCCATCCCGGCCACCGCGCCACCGCGCAGGACATGCAGGCCTGGTGCAAGACACGCATCGCCCACTTCAAGACGCCACGTCACTTCAAGTTCGTCGATGCATTTCCGATGACGGTAACTGGCAAGGTCCAGAAATTCCGCATGCGTGAAATCAGTATCGAGGAATTGCGCGGTAGAGAAGACTGAGCAAGATCCACTGTGGGAGCGGGCTTGCTCGCGAAAGCGGTGTGCCCGGCGCCAAAAAACTTGGGTATTGCCCCCTCGAACCCCGCAATCCCCCTCCCACAAAAAAAAACCAAAACCCACAAACCAAAAAACGGTTG
>NZ_JAUQOP010000042.1 GCF_030580855.1 Pseudomonas citrullilanati
TTTGAGGTCCATAGGTTTCAGCTCTCTCCAGGGCATGGTCAGATCCTCGCGAAATCGACCATGCCAGTTAAAAACTGTTACCTATGTGCGTGAACTGATTTGTAACCCATGTGGGTGAGTCATACCGCAAAGACCTTTTGGTTACTTTTGGGGCGTCTGCCAAAAGTAACCCGCTGTAAGAGCGGAACCCTAAGCCGCCGTTACCGCAGCAATGGATCTGCACTCAATCCAAAACCGCCATCGCGAGCAGGCTCGCTCCCACAGGTTCTCAAACCAAACACTCAATACCCGTTGGAACCATAATCCGGAGTAAACGCAAACCCCACCACCCGCTCAACCCCCGTCTCCAACCGTCCATCCGGCCAAAGCCGCAACCACCGATACCCCGGCGCCTGCCCCCCCACCGCAAAATCCTCACTCCCCGGCTCGAACTGGATGCAAGTCGAAGGCGAAGCCAGCAAGCGAACCCCCTCACGCACCTGATCGACCTCCTGGTGCACATGCCCCCACAGAACAGCCCGCACCTGGGGAAACCGATCCAGCACGGCAAACAACGCATCAGGATTGCGCAACCCGATGGGCTCCATCCACCCACAGCCAATCGACACCGGATGATGATGCAGGCACACCAGGTGGTGCCGCTCCGGCGCCTCGCTCAGCGCATTGGCCAACAGAATCAATTGCTCCTCGGCCAAAAAGCCCGGCACCGACCCCGGCACGGCGGAGTCGAGCATCGTCACGCGCCAGTTGCCGATGTCCACCACCGGATCGAGCAGTGTGCTCTGGACCGCCGCCTGGAGCATCACCTGCGGCTCGTCATGATTGCCCGGCAGCCAGCGCGCCGGCGCGTCGATCCGCGCACTCATGTGCCGGAATGCCTCGTAGGATTGCAGCGTGCCGTCCTGGGACAGATCCCCGGTGGCCAACAGCAGGTCGATCTTCGGTTGCTGGCCCAACACCAGGTCGATGACCGCCCGCAGGCTGTCGCGGGTGTTCATGCCCAGCAACGCGGTGTCGGCCTCGGCGAACAGGTGGCTGTCGGACAGTTGGACCAGCAACACCGGGTCGGTGGCGGTCAGGGTGGATACGCTCGGCAAATCGCTCTCTCCCGGCGCGCTCACGCCGTTGGATGAAGCCGCAATTATGCTGGGGATGATCGAAAGGGGAAACCCGCGAACCGGAACCGGTTCACAGACAGCGCACTAGCGAACCACTTCGAATTCGTGACCCAGCGCCAGGCAATGACTCAGCCATTCACCCAGGAACAGGTTCAACTGGGCTTTTTCATCCGGCTGGTGCATCGAGGCATTGGGGTAAGGATAGATGCCGCGAAAGCGTCGCGCATGCTCGGCGCTCACGACTTCGGCCATGCGTGCGTCGTGATAGACCTGGACCTCCAGTTGCGGCACCGGCAGCCACGGCAGGCTGTGCTCCTGGCGCACCTGCAAGGTGGTGGTGTAGGGGCAGGCCTGCAACACTTCGAGGGCCAGCACGCCGAGCATCTGGTCGCCATGGGTCACGGCGATGCGCCGGGGTGCCGGGTCGTTGCGCATGTCGGGCAACAGGCGCATCAGGCGGGCATAGTTGGCCTCGCAGGCGGCTTGCAGCCCTACCAGGTCGACGCGATAGCGGTCGCGCAGTTTGCTCAGGACCATAGCCCCCTCACTTCATCGCGGTTCAAGGCCAGCCATTGCAGGGCAATGATGCTGGCGGCGTTGCAGATACGTCCGTCGCGCACCGCTTGCAGGGCATCCTCGAACGCCCAGGCTTTTACGCGGATGTCTTCGGCTTCCTCCTCCAGGCCGTGCAGGCCGCCAGCCCCCGAGCTGTCGCAGCGCCCGAGGAAAAGATGCACGAACTCGTCGCTGCCGCCCGGCGAGGGGAAATACCGGGTCATCGGCCACAGCGCCGCGAAGACCAGCCCAGCTTCCTCCTGCGCTTCGCGATGAGCAACTTCTTCCGGTTGCTCGTCCTTGTCGATCAGGCCGGCCACCAGCTCCACCAGCCAGGGATTGGCGGCCTTGTCCATGGCGCCGACGCGAAACTGTTCGATCAGCACCACTTCATCGCGCTGCGGGTCGTAAGGCAGTACGCACACCGCGTCATGGCGCACGAACAGTTCACGGGTGATTTCACGGCTCATGCCGCCGGCGAACAACTCATGGCGCAAGCGGACGCGATCGAGCTTGTAGAAACCCTGGAAGCAGTTCTCGCGCTTGACGATGTCCACGGTGCCCGGCGTGGTGTTGGCGAAATCGGTCATGTCAGTCCTCGCTTGCGGTAATCAATACGAGGTTCCAACCTCGGCTTCGCGCCATCCTAACGCGCCCGTACCCTTTGATGCAGCCCCTTTCCCGTCATCGGGATGGACGGCCAGGCGCAAAATCACTCTAATGAGCTTAGTGGCGAACTGATTGCCTTGCTGACAGTCGAAGCGGGTAACTTTTCGCCTTTCCCTGTTCCACGAAGGACGCCCATGTCGCTTTTCAGAATTGTCTCGCTGGCCGCCATCGCCCTGACGCTGGGTGCCTGCCAAAGCCTGTTCCAACCCAACTACCGTACCCCGCTGGAAACCACCCGCGACGCCTCGGAGCAATTGCAGCCGGGCTGCGCCAGCGCCGATTGCCCCCTGGTGAACATCGACACCGTGCACTTCCCGGCCGAGCCGGCCCTGGACGGGCTCATCGAAAAACGCCTGCTGCAAATGACGCGCACCACCCCGGACGCCCCGGTGGCGCCCACGCTGGCCGCCTACCGCGAACAGTTCCTGCGCACCGCGGCGCCCCGCACCAGCAGCTATTTGCAGGCCAAGGTACGTGAGCAGCATGACGGCTTGGTGATCGTCGAACTGTCGAGCTACCTGGACACCGGCGGTGCCCACGGCACGCCGGGGCGCGGTTTCATCAACTACTCGCGCCAGCAGCACAAGGCGCTGACCCTGGCGGACATGTTGCTGCCGGGCCAGGAAGAAGCCTTCTGGAAAGCCGCCCAGGTCGCCCACAACAGCTGGCTGATCAGCACCAAGCTGGATCAGGAACCGGACTTCCTGAAGCAGTGGTCCTTCCAGAAGACCCCGCACATCGCCCTGACCTACGGCGGGGTGATCCTCAAGTACGAAACCAGCACCATCGCGCCTTACGCCCTGGGCCACATCGAACTGAAGATCGCTTACCCGCGCCTCAACGGCATCCTCAAGCCCGAGCTGTTCCCGGGCCGTAGCTGAACGCCCGGCCCAGCAGCAGTTGCAGCAACCCTGCCAGGACCAGCGCCGGCAGGGTCGCGCCGACGTCGGGGTAGAGGTTGGCCAGCAAGTGATAAGTGCTCACCCCGCCCAGCCAGGCCAACAGGGCCGGCCAGCGCAACGCGGCCGACGCCACTTGGCTGCCACGCTTGCGCAGGATGAAGTGGTCCACCAGCACCACGCCGAACAACGGCGCGAACACCGAGCCGATCAGCAACAGGAAATTCTGGTACTGCGCCAAGGGCGCGAAGCAGGCGATCAAGGTGCAGATGACGCCAATCGCCAGGGCCAGGTGCTCGACCTTCAGCCCCGACAGCAAACCGCTGGACACCGCTGCCGAGTGGATGTCGGCGAAGGCGTTTTCCGATTCGTCCAGCAGGATCAGCAGCAATGGAATGCCCAGTCCCGCGCCTGCCAGCGCCAGCAACAGCGCATTGACCTCACCGCTCGGGGCGAACGCCAGGGTGTAGGCAACGCCCAGGCTCATCAGCCAGAAGTTGCCGATGAAGAAGCCCAGTGCGGTGCCGCCGAAGACGTTCCGCGCCCGCTTGCCGAAGCGTGAGTAGTCGGCGATCAGCGGCAGCCACGACAGCGGCATGGCGATCGCGATGTCGAACCCCACGGCCAGCGGCATCGAGCCGTCGCCGGCCTGGGCCCACAGCGCCGCCAGGTCGGCCTTGGCGAACAGGTTCCAGGTCAGCCAACTGCACGCCGCCAGCAGCAACCAGATGCCCCATTTGCGCAGGACCTTGCGCACGAACGTCAGCGGCCCGCTCACGGCGAGCAAGGTGGCCAGGGCGCCGAAGAACAAGGTCCACAGCAACGGATTCGCCCCCAGGCTGCCTTCGCTGAAGGCCCGGGCGCCCAGCAGGCTGGCCGCGTCACGCATGACGATGATTTCGAACGAGCCCCAGCCCACCAACTGCAACAGGTTCAACAGCGCCGGCACGCTCGCGCCCTGGCTGCCGAGGCTGAGCTTGAGGGCGGCCATGGCCGACAGGCCGGTGTCGCTGCCGATCACGCCGACGGCCGCCAGCAGCAAGACGCCCACCAGCGTGCCGAGGAAAATCGCCAGCAACGCGCCGCTCAGGCCCAGGCCCGGCGCCAGCAAGGCCCCGACCTGCAAGACCATCAGGCCGATGCCGAGGGAGAACCACAGGGAGAAGAGATCGCGGGCGCCGAAGACGCGTTTGTCAGTGGGGACGGCGATATCGGGGGAATAGGTACTGGGTTGGGTGTTCAAGGGTTGTTATCTCGAAGGGATATTTGTTGTTCTGACAAATCGCTTTCGCGAGCAAGCTCGCTCCCACAATGGATCACCGGCGCACACAGATTTTGTGTTCGCAACAGATCCCCTGTGGGAGCGAGCTTGCTCGCGATGGCGACGGTGAACACACCGCCGCCCTCAGCCCAGTTCACACTTTCTTGTAAAGCTGACTACCTTCCTGCTTGAACCGCTCGGCCTGCTCCGCCATCCCTTGGGCAACCTCCACGTCCACCGCTTCAATGCGCTGGTTGGCCGCGTACTCACGGACCTCCTGGGTGATTTTCATCGAGCAGAACTTCGGCCCGCACATCGAGCAGAAATGCGCGACCTTGGCCGAGTCCTTCGGCAGGGTTTCGTCGTGGTACGAGCGGGCAGTGTCCGGGTCGAGGCCGAGGTTGAACTGGTCTTCCCAGCGGAACTCGAACCGCGCCTTGCTCAAGGCGTTGTCACGGATCTGCGCGCCCGGGTGCCCCTTGGCCAGGTCGGCCGCATGGGCGGCGATCTTGTAGGTGATGATGCCGGTCTTGACGTCATCCTTGTTCGGCAAGCCCAGGTGTTCCTTCGGCGTGACGTAGCAGAGCATGGCGCAACCGAACCAGCCGATCATCGCCGCACCGATGCCGGAGGTGATGTGGTCGTAGCCCGGCGCGATGTCGGTGGTCAGCGGGCCGAGGGTGTAGAACGGCGCCTCGTCGCAGCACTCGAGCTGCTTGTCCATGTTTTCCTTGATCAACTGCATGGGCACGTGGCCGGGGCCTTCGATCATGCATTGCACGTCGTGCTTCCAGGCGATCTTGGTCAGCTCGCCAAGGGTTTCCAGCTCGCCGAACTGCGCTTCGTCGTTGGCGTCGGCAATCGAGCCCGGACGCAGGCCGTCGCCCAGCGAGAAGCTGACGTCGTAGGCCTTCATGATTTCGCAGATGTCTTCGAAGTGGGTGTAGAGGAAGTTTTCCTTGTGGTGCGCCAGGCACCACTTGGCCATGATCGAACCGCCACGGCTGACGATGCCGGTGACGCGCTTGGCGGTCAGCGGCACATAGCGCAGCAGCACGCCGGCATGGATGGTGAAGTAGTCGACGCCCTGCTCAGCCTGCTCGATCAACGTGTCGCGGAACAGCTCCCAGGTCAGGTCCTCGGCCACGCCGCCGACTTTTTCCAGGGCCTGGTAGATCGGCACGGTGCCGATCGGCACTGGCGAATTGCGGATGATCCACTCGCGGGTTTCATGGATGTGCTTGCCGGTGGACAGGTCCATCACCGTGTCCGAGCCCCAGCGAATGCCCCAGGTCAGCTTCGCCACTTCTTCTTCGATGGACGAACCCAGCGCGCTGTTGCCGATGTTGCCGTTGATCTTCACCAGGAAGTTGCGGCCGATGATCATCGGTTCCAGTTCGGTGTGGTTGATGTTGGCCGGGATGATCGCGCGGCCACGGGCGATTTCGTCACGCACGAATTCCGGGGTGATGACTTTCGGTACGCTGGCGCCGAAGCTGTGGCCGGCGTGTTGCTGCTCCAGCAGGCCGGCGGCGCGGGCCACTTCCAGCTTCATGTTTTCGCGGATGGCGACGTATTCCATCTCGGCGGTGATGATGCCTTTGCGCGCGTAGTGCATCTGGCTGACGTTGGCGCCCGGCTTGGCGCGGCGCGGGTTGTTGACGTGGGCGAAACGCAGTTGGGTCAGCTCGGGATCGGCCAGGCGCTGCTGGCCGAAGTTGGAACTCAGGCCGGCCAGGCGCTCGGTGTCGCCACGGGCCTCGATCCACGGCGAGCGCACGTCGGCCAGGCCCTTGCGCACGTCGATGATCACGTTCGGGTCGGTGTAGGGGCCCGAGGTGTCGTACACCGTCACCGGCGCATTGATCTCGCCGCCGAAGTCGGTGGGGGTCACGTCGAGGCTGATCTCGCGCATGGGCACGCGGATATCCGGGCGGCTGCCCTGGACGTAGATTTTTTGCGAGCGGGTAAAGGGCTGGACCGATTGCTGATCGACCTGGGCCGATTCACTGAGGTTGGTCGCGTTTTTTGATTTTGTCGTCATCACGGGCTCTCCAGACACACATCCAGGCAGTGGATTTTTGTCGGAGCGAACCTGTAGCGAATGGACGCGATCCTGCACCAGGGTGCGGATGCTGTGCTTGCTGCACGAGGCTGTTCGATGGTCGAACAGGATCCCGGACGAAGCACAAGAGGACTCGCCGGGTGACGAGAAATCTTGTTCCCTACGCAGGCGTTAACCTGATCAGGTTCAACGGGATCCGAAATTATTCGATCTCAGCCTCATAGCAAGGCACCCCGACAAGAACCCGGCCAGTCTAGACACAACTCCCCGGGAATGCCATCACCTGGGCAAAAGCCGTGATGAATGGCGCATATACAGGATTGTTGCCGTGCGCGGGCGCAACTACACTCGCTACGCCGCGCCTCTCTTGTGCGCTACTCATCCGTGAAATAGGGATCGCCTCATGCTGCGCAAACTCTCACTGGCCCTTGCCGTGTCTTGTGCGTCCAATGGAATGGCCTGGGCCGCCGAAGCGCCCTTGACCACCAAAACCGATCTGGTGAGCGTGTATCAGGAAGCGGTGGACAACAACGCCGACCTGGCCGCCGCCCGTGCCCAGTATGGCGCGCAGAAAGAAGTGGTGCCCCAGGCGCGGGCCGGGCTGCTGCCCAACCTGTCCGGTGGTGCCGAAGTGGCCAACGTGCGCACCGACATCGACCAGCCGGCCGCCGTCGCCACCCGCAGCGCCCGCTCGTACCAGGCCACCCTGTCCCAGCCGCTGTTCCGTGCCGATCGCTGGTTCCAGTTCCAGGCCGCCAAATCGGTGAACGAACAGGCGTCGCTGCAATTGTCGGCCACCGAGCAGAACATGATCCTGCAAAGCGCCGAGAGCTATTTCAACGTGCTGCGCAGCCAGGACAACCTGGCCTCGACCAAGGCCGAGGAAGCCGCCTTCAAGCGCCAACTGGACCAGTCCAACGAACGCTTCGACGTGGGCCTGTCTGACAAGACCGATGTCTTGCAGTCCCAGGCCAGCTACGACACCGCGCGGGCCAACCGGATCCTCGCCCAGCGCCAGGTCGACGACGCCTTCGAAGCGCTGATCACCCTGACCAACCGCCAGTACAACTCGATCCAGGGCATCGTCCACACGCTGCCGATCCTGCCGCCGGCGCCGAACGACGCCAAGGCCTGGGTCGACACCGCGGCCAAGCAGAACCTCAACCTGCTGGCCAGCAACTATGCGGTCACCGCCGCCGAAGACACGTTGCGCCAGCGCAAGGCCGGCCACGCACCGACCCTGGACGCCGTGGCGAAGTATGAAAAAGGCGACAACGATGCCTTGGGCTTCAGCAACCCGAATGCGTTTGGCCAACCGTACGGGGGTGACGTCGAGCAGCGCACCCTGGCGTTGCAGTTGAACATCCCGATCTACAGCGGCGGCTTGACCAGCTCCCAGGTGCGCGAGTCCTACTCGCAACTGACCCAGACCGAACAGCAGCGCGAAGGCCTGCGGCGGCAGGTGGTGGAAAACACCCGCAACCTGCACCGCGCGGTGAACACCGACGTGGAACAGGTCCAGGCGCGGCGCCAGTCGATCATTTCCAACCAGAGCGCGGTGGAAGCCACGGAGATCGGCTACCAGGTGGGTACGCGCAACATCGTCGACGTGCTGGACGCCCAGCGCCAGCTGTACACCTCGGTGCGCAACTACAACAACGCCCGCTACGACTACATCCTCGACAACCTGCGCCTCAAGCAGGCCGCCGGCACCTTGAGCCCGGCCGACCTGCAGGACCTGTCGCGCTACCTCAAGCCCGACTACAACCCGGACAAGGACTTCCTGCCGCCGGACCTGGCGCAGGCGGCGGCGCAGCAGTTGCGTTCACGGCCGACGCAATAACACACCGATCCCACTGGCGACGACTAACCCTTGTGGCGAGGGGATTTATCCCCGCTGGGGTGCGAAGCACCCCCAATTCAAACCGCCTGACACACCGTACAACCAGGTTTTGGGGCTGCTGCGCAGCCCAGCGGGGATAAATCCCCTCGCCACAAAAGCATGCGCCCGCTCATAGCAGGCGATCTGCTCGCGATCAGTCAATCAACCGCCCCAACCCATCCAGCAACCGCTGCAATGCGCCTTGATTGCTGCGCATCACCGCAAGCCCTGCCTCGGCCATGCGCTGGGCATCCCGGGGCAGTTCGAACAGGCGCTGGACCGCCAGGGCCAGGCTTTCGGCATCTTCGACTTCCTGAAGCGCCCCGGCGCTGCGCAGTTGGGCGGCGATTTCGAAGAAATTGAACAGGTGCGGGCCGCTGAGGACCGGTTTCGCCAGCGCCGCCGGCTCAAGCAGGTTATGTCCACCATTGGCCACCAGGCTGCCGCCGACAAACGCGCTGTCGGCCAACGCATAGAGAAACAGCAACTCGCCCATGGTGTCGCCGAGCAATACCGACGCCTGGCCGGTGATCGGTTGCGCGCTGGAGCGCCGGACAGTAGCGAAGCCCCGGCTTTCGCAGAGCTGGTGCACGGCGTCGAAACGCTCGGGATGGCGCGGCACCAGGATCAGCAACGCATCGGGGTAACTGTCGAGCAACCGCCGATGGGCGTCGAGTACCACCTCGTCTTCCCCTTCGTGGGTGCTGGCGGCGATCCACACCGGACGCTCCATGGCCTGCCACTGGCGCCGCAGGGCGTTGGCGTTCTCCAGCAACTGCGGGTCGATCGTCAGGTCGAACTTGATCGAGCCGGTGACCTCGACGGTCTCCGCCCGGGCGCCCAGTTGACGAAAACGCTCGGCCTCGGCTTCGGTCTGGACGGCGAACAGGCTCATCTCGGCGAGCATCGGCCGGGTGAGCCCGGGGAAGCGCGCATAGCCTCGGGCCGAGCGCTCCGACAATCGGGCGTTCGCCAGGGCCACCGGAATCCCCCGGCGGGCGCACTGGTGAATATGATTGGGCCACAACTCGGTTTCCATGATCACCGCCAGGCACGGGCGCACCCGGTCGAGGAAACGGCGGGCGGCGCACGGCAAGTCGTACGGCAGGTAGCAATGCTGGATGCGCGGCTCGTTGGCGAACAAGGCCTGGATCCGCTCCGACCCGGTGGGGGTCATGCAGGTGACCGTGATCGGCAACTGTGGATAACGGTGCAGCAAGGCGCGGATCATCGGTGCGGCGGCGATGCTCTCGCCCACCGAGACGGCATGCACCCAGATACCGCCCGGCGCCATGGCCGGCAACCCCCGGGAAAATCGTTCACCGATGCGCCGGGCATACGCCGGCGCCTTGCGTGCCCGCAACCACAGCCGAATCGCCACCAGTGGCAGCCCCAGATAAAACAATGCGCTATAGAGAGTTCTGTTCATGGCGGCGGAGTTTATCGGTTTTTCAACCGATCGCCTGCAACTGCACGGCAAAACGTTCCGCCAGCCAGCGAGCGGCCGGCCCCAGGGGCTCGTCGCGGCGCCAGACCAGCTCCACCACCAGGGCCGGCGGGGTCCATTCGCTGTTGAGTTCCACCATGTCACCCAGGTAAGCCGGGTATTGCACCACGTGCCGTGGCAACCAGGCCCAGCCCAGGCCGCTTCTCAGCCATTCGGCCAATACGTAGAAGCTGTCGGCGCGCCAGACTTGCGGGCTGGCTTGCTCACTGCCGGGGTAGACGCTGGACTGGGTCGCCATCAGCAATTGCCGATGCCGGGCCATGTCCCGGCAGGATACGTAATCGTGGCTGGCCAGCGGATGCCCCCTGCCGCACACCGTGACCATCTCGACACTGCCCAGCACGCGGCGCTCCAGGGCTTCGGGAATCTGGTCGTGGTAGAACAACAAGCCGAGGTCGGCGCGACGCTCCACCAGCTTGCGCGCCACATCGCCCTGAGCGGCGCTGGCCAGTTGCACTTCAAGAGTGGGGAATCGCTCGGCCAACGCCGCCAGGCTGTCGATGACCGGTTGATAAGGCATGGCCTCGTCCTGGGCCAGGCGCAGGGAGGCTTCCTCGCCGCGCATCAGCGCCAGCGCCCGGCCGTTGAGGCGCTCGCATTGGCGCAGGACTTCCCGAGCCTCCTCCAGCAACGCCTCGCCGGCCTCGGTGAGCGTCGGTTGGCGACCGCTGCTGCGCTCGAACAGGCTCACCCCCAGGTCGGTTTCCAGCCAGGCAATCGCGCTGCTGATGGCCGACTGGGCCTTGCGTTGGTCCCGCGCCACGGAGGAGAACGAGCGCTGCTCGGCGACCGCGACGAACAGGCGCAATTGCTCCAAATTCCACTGCACAGCCATGGCGCAACCTATCTCGAATACAGATAGGTAATGACTTTACCGCATCTGCCCAGGTTCTAGAATGGCGCCATCGAACGACGCAACTTCACCGAGGACTGCCCATGAACGCCTACTACTACCTGGCAATCGCCATCTGCGCGGAAGTGATCGCCACCGTTTCGATGAAAGCGGTGAAAGGCCTGAGCACGCCCCTGCCCTTGATCCTGGTGATCGCCGGCTACGGCATCGCCTTCTGGATGTTGACCCTGGTGGTGCGCACGGTCCCGGTGGGCGTGGCGTATGCGGTGTGGGCCGGGATGGGCATCGTCATGGTCAGCGTGGCGGCGCTGTTCCTCTACGGGCAGAAGCTGGACGTGCCGGCGATGCTGGGAATGGCGCTGATCGTGCTGGGGGTTGTCGTGATCCAGCTGTTTTCCAAGACCGCGGGGCACTGAAGCGGCAGGCCGGGGCGACATCCTCTCGCTTGTATCTTGCAGCTTGAAGCTTGAAACTTGCGGCTTCATTTCTCCCGAGGTCGCTGCATGCCATCCGTTATTTCCACCGACGTTCTGATTGTCGGCGCCGGAGTCGCCGGCCTCTGGCTGAATGCGCGCCTGCGCCGGCAGGGCTTTTCGACCGTGCTGGTGGAGAGCGCCAGCCTCGGCGGCGGGCAGAGCGTCAAATCCCAGGGCATCATCCACGGCGGCGCCAAGTACGCGCTGCACGGTGCCCTGACCGGCGCCTCGGAAGCCATCGCCGACATGCCACGGCGCTGGCGCGAAGCCCTCAAGGGCGAAGGCGAGCTGGACCTGTCCGGCGTGCGCATGCTATCGGACGCCCATTACCTCTGGTCCCCCGGCACCCTCGCCGGCAACCTCACCAGCTTCTTCGCCAGCAAGGCCGTGCGCGGGCGGGTCGACCAGGTCAAGGGTGAGCAGTTGCCGCCCGCCCTGCAAGACAAGCGCTTCAAGGGCAAGGTCTATCGCCTGGCCGAACTGGTGGTGGACGTTCCCAGCCTGATCGCGCGCCTGGCAGAACTGGCCGGCGACGGCTTGCTGGCCGGGCAGCACATCGAACCGCTGCGTGAAGGGGGCGAACTGGTGGGCCTGAAGGTGGACGAGCGCGAGATCCGCGCCCAGCGCATTGTCCTCAGCGCTGGCGGCGGCACTGCCGACCTGCTCCGCACCCTGGGCTTGGACCAGCCGGCCATGCAGCGCCGGCCGTTGCACATGGTCCTGGTCAAGGGGCCAAGCCTCAAGCCGCTCTACGCCCACTGCCTGGGCGGTGGACCGAAGCCGCGCGTCACCGTGACCACCCACCCGGCCGCCGACGGCCAATGGGTCTGGTACCTGGGGGGCGACCTCGCCGAAGGCGACGGCGTGGCCCGCGAGCCGGCGGCGCAAATCGCAGCCGCCCAGAAGGAGCTTGGCCAATTGCTGCCCTGGATCGATCTCGGCACCGCACGCTGGGCGACCCTGCGGGTCGATCGCGCCGAACCGTTGCAGTCGGGCCTGACCCGTCCGGACAACGCCTTCCTCGCCGAGCAGGATCGCCTGCTGGTGGGCTGGCCGACCAAACTGGCCCTGGCGCCGGACTTCGCTGACCGGGTGATCGGCGCGCTGCAACGCGACGGCATCCAGCCGAGTCACCCGGCGCCCTTGCCGGACCTGCCGAAACCGCCCATGGGCGTCCCAGCCTGGGAGCAACTGCTGCCATGAGCCAACCGACCCTGCACGACCTCTACCGGCCACTGGGCCATAACGGCCCACAGGTCTCGCCACTGGGCCTGGGCACGGTCAAGCTGGGCCGCGACCAGGGCGTCAAATACCCCAACGGTTTCCAGATCCCCGACGACGAGCAGGCGCGCATGTTGCTCAAGTTGGCGCGGGACCTGGGCATCAACCTGATCGACACCGCGCCGGCCTACGGCCGCAGCGAAGAACGCCTCGGCCCGCTGCTGCGCGGCCAGCGCCAGGATTGGGTGATCGTCAGCAAGGTCGGCGAGGAATTCAGCGACGGCCTATCGCGCCACGACTTCAGCGCCGCCCATACCCGACGCTCGGTGGAACGCAGCCTCAAGCGCCTGGAAACCGACTACATCGACCTGGTGCTGGTGCACTCCGACGGCAATGACCTGGCGATCCTCGACGACAGCGAGGTCTACCCGACCCTTTCGGCACTCAAGCGCGAAGGCAAGATCGGCGGCTTCGGCTTTTCCGGCAAAACCGTCGAAGGCGGCTTGAAAGCGCTGGAGCAAGGCGATTGCGCCATGGTCACCTACAATCTGAACGAACGTCACGAGAAGGCGGTCATTGACTACGCCGCCGCCCACGGCAAGGCGATCCTGGTCAAGAAAGCCCTGGCCAGCGGTCACGCCTGCCTGGGCCCTGGGGTGGACCCGGTGCGGGCCAGTTTCGAACTGTTGTTTGAACGTCCCGGGGTCGCCAGTGCTATTGTCGGCACCATCAATCCGCTGCACCTCGCCCACAACGTCGCGACCGTCGCCAGGGTCCTGCGTGAGAACTGACGCCGCTTGACGCGGCATGAAGAAGGAGTCGACATGCCGCGTACGCTCATCCGCAAGAACCCAAGCAACTTCAAGACCCTGCCTCTCTTCGTCGAAGCGACCCCCGAAGGCCTGGCTTACCAGAGCGTCGGCATGCCGCTGAATTTCGCCCAGACCCTGCAGCGCCGCCGCCCTGTGACCGTGGCCGACGCCGAGCGTTTTTCCCTGGAGCTGGCCAACCTCGGCGTCTCGGTGCGCCTGACCCTGCATTGGCAGAATCGCGATTACTGGGTGCTGGTGCGCCAACGCCGGCAAGACCGTGGCGATGTGGTGCTCAAGTTGATTTCCGGCTACGTCCCGGCCCATGAACTGAACCTGCCGCTGCTCACCGCCATCAGTGAGATCGCCGAGGAATGCCTGCTGGAGACCCCGGAGGGCTGGCTCGGCGGGCGCTTCAACGACACCTGGCTGCCGGCCCCCTACGCCAGCGCCCTGCACTACCGCGAGGCCCTGCCGTTCCGCCTGACGCCGCTGTCGGGCTCGGCGAGGCCGGTGCGCAATGGCAACCTGCAATTGATCGAACGGCCACGGGCCTACGTGCACCTGCCCACGGCGTCCCTGCAGTTGATCTATGACTTGCGCCTGGACGTGCCCAGGGAAGCCAAGTCCCTGAGCCTGTTCCACGTCGACGAACGCCTGGAGGGCGATCAACTGGTGGCGCGCCTGGACCGCAAGCGACCCGACCTCTACCTGATGCCGCTGCAGGACGGGCAACCGCTGCCGGAGCTGTACACCTTGAAGAAAGACCAGTTGTACCCGGCGAGCACGCGCGGGCTGTACCTGGCGGAAAGTTTCGCCAAGCAAGACGGCTGGCTGGTGCGTGACGAGCGGATTCGCTGGAAGGACTGGCTGCGCCAGCAAGGGTTGGCGCCTCCGGGCAAGGAATCGGGGCTGACCCGACTCAAGGGCAAGGCCCGGCAACTGCTGAAGAAGATCGTGCCACGCAAGGCGGCCCGTTAGCTAACCCTAAAGCCCTGTGGGAGCGAGCCCGCTCGCGATAGTGGTGTGTCGGCCAGGTACAAGCTGGCTGATCCGACGCCATCGCGAGCGGGCTCGCTCCCACAGGTTCCGCCTTGCCGGATGTCGCTGGGCAAGGTTCAGTGGTTGCGGATCTTCTCCACGATCGCCGTCGTCGAGCTGTTCTCCACCAGCCCCAGCACCTTCACGGTGCCGCCATAGGCCGCAACGATGTCCGCGCCCACGACCTGGTCGATCCCGTAGTCACCGCCCTTGACCAGCACATCCGGCTTGACCTGGCGCAGCAGGTTCTCCGGCGTGCCTTCGCTGAAGCTGATCACCCAGTCCACCGCGCCGAGGCCGGCCAGGACCGCCATGCGCCGGTCGACGCTGTTGATCGGCCGACCCGGCCCCTTGAGACGGCTCACGGAGGCATCGTCATTGACCGCGACGATCAGCCGGTCGCCCTGGGCCCTGGCTTGTTCCAGGTAGGTCACATGGCCCGCGTGGAGAATGTCGAAGCAGCCATTGGTAAAGACGATGGTTTCGTTGTGGGCGCGGGCGTCGTCGACTGCCAGCAGCAGTTGTTCCAGGCCCAGCACACCGCGCTCGGAGCCTTCCTCACGCTGGATGGCACGCCGCAACTCCGGGGCACTGATGGCCGCCGTACCCAGCTTGCCAACCACGATGCCAGCCGCCAGGTTCGCCAGGGCCACCGCATGGGGCAGTTCCTCGCCCGCGGCGATGGCGGCGGCCAGGGTGGAGATGACCGTGTCGCCGGCCCCCGTCACGTCGAACACTTCGCGAGCCCGGGCGGGCAGGTGCAACGCCGGATGATCGGGGCGCAGCAGGGTCATGCCGTGCTCGCCACGGGTCACCAGCAGGGCGCCGAGGTCGAGGTCCTGCATCAACTGGGCGCCCTTGCTCACCAGCTCGTGCTCATCGACGCAGCCGCCGACGATGGTTTCGAACTCGCTGAGGTTCGGCGTGATCAGGCTGGCGCCACGGTAGATGGAGAAATCCTTGCCCTTGGGATCGGCCAGGACCGGAATACCACGGGCACGGGCGGCCTGGATCAGCACCTGGTGGTTTTTCAACGCACCTTTGCCGTAGTCCGACAACACCAGCACCTTGACCCCTTCGAGCAGCTTCTCGACCTCCCCGCCAAGGGCCAGGGGATCGGTGGAAAACGGTTCTTCGAAGTCGATACGCAGCAGTTGCTGGTGACGGCTCATGACCCGCAGCTTGACGATGGTCGGCTGGTGCGCAACGCGCTGGAAGATCGCCCGCACACCTGCGCCCTTGAGGCTGTTGGTCAGGCTGTCGGCGGCCTCATCGTCGCCGGTCACGCCCACCAGGGAAGCCGGCGCGCCGAGGGCGGCGATGTTCAGGGCCACGTTGGCGGCGCCACCGGGACGGTCCTCGATGTTCTCGACCTTCACCACCGGTACCGGTGCCTCGGGGGAAATCCGTGAGGTACCGCCATGCCAGTAGCGGTCGAGCATGACATCGCCGACCACCAATACAGGGGCTTGATCGAATCGCGGCATGGACAACTTCATGGAGATCCCACATACAAAATGAACAGGGGCGCGATATTAGCACAGGGTGGTGAAGGCTGATTCATGGCTGTGTGCCACCACCTTCACCAGCCGGCCTCTGCCCTACCAGGAGAAGCGATATGCCCCCGGGCCCGCCCGATCAGCCCCGCAGCAATGCCGACAGCCGTTCACAAGCCTCGGCCAGGGCCACTTCGCTGGTATCGATCTGGCAGTCCGGCGCGAGCGGTGCCTCGTAGGGGCTGTCGAGCCCGGTGAAATGCTTGATTCGCCCGGCGCGCGCTTCGCGGTACAGGCCCTTGGGGTCGCGCTCGGCACAAACTTCCAGCGGCGTGCTGACGTAGACCTCCACGAAGGTGCCGTCCGGGAACAATTGCCGGGCCGCCTCGCGGTCAGCCCGAAACGGCGAGATGGCCGCGACGATGACGATCAGGCCGGCATCGACCATCAACCGCGCCACCTCGCTGATGCGCCGGATATTTTCCTTGCGCGATTCGGCATCCATGCCCAGCCCCCGGCACAACCCCTGGCGCAGGTTGTCGCCGTCGAGCAGGGCCGTGTGCAGGCCTCGCTGGTTGAGTTGCACTTCCAGGGCGTTGGCCAGCGTCGACTTGCCGGCCCCCGACAGCCCGGTCAACCAGATGCAGCGTGGACGCTGGGCCTTGATCGCAGCCCGATCCCGGGGTGTAAGCGCCAGTGCATGAGGATGTGCCTGCACTGGCGACTGCCCTTCCTTTGACATTTGCTTCATAACCGAGCATCCCATGATCATGGTCGCACGCAGGCCCGGGAGATCAGGCGATATTGTGGACCGGAGCGTCCAGCCCCATGGCGTGAAGGCGCGCGTAGTAGCCGTTCTGGGCCAGCAGCTCACCGTGGGTGCCCCGCTCGACGATCCGGCCCTGGTCCATCACCAGGATCATGTCGGCTTTCTCGATGGTCGACAGCCGATGCGCGATGACCAGGGTCGTGCGGCCTTTCATGACCTGGTCCAGCGCGGCCTGGATGTGCCGTTCAGACTCGGTGTCCAGCGCCGAGGTGGCCTCGTCGAGGATCAGCAGCGGGGCATTCTTCAGCAGTGCCCGGGCAATCGCCAGGCGCTGGCGCTGGCCACCGGAAAGCAGCACGCCGTTTTCGCCCACTTCGGTGTCCAGGCCGTTCGGCAACTGGGCAATGAAGTCCATGGCGTAGGCGTCCTCGGCGGCCTTTTCGATGTCCGCCCGAGGCGCGCCGGCCAGGTCACCGTAGGCGATGTTGTTGGCCACCGTGTCATTGAACAGCGTGACGTGCTGGGTCACCTGGGCGACATGACGGCGCAGGTTGCGCAGGCGATAGTCTTCGATTTCCACGTCGTCGAGCAGGATCTGGCCGACCTCGTGGTGGTAGAAGCGCGGGATCAGGCTCGCCAGGGTCGACTTGCCGCTGCCCGAACGCCCCACCAGCGCGATCATCTGCCCGGGAGCGGCGGTGAAGCTGATGTCCTTGAGCACCTCACGGTCGGCACCGGGGTAGGTGAAGCTCAGGTTGCGCACGTCCAGGCGACCGCTGACGCGCTCCTGCTCGACCGTACCGGAATCGACTTCCGGCTCGACGTCCAGTTGCTCGAAGATGCTCTCGGCGCCGGCCACGCCCTTCTGGATGGTGGAGCTGACTTCCGAGAGCTGGCGAATCGGCTTGGGCAACAAGCCGGCGGCGGTGATGTAGGCCACCAGGTCGCCCGCCGTCGCTTCGCCACGCAGGAACAGCACCAGGAACATCAGGGCCGCCATGGCGGTGTAGATCACCAGTTGCAGCATCGGCGTGTAGACCGCGCCGGTGCGCGTCATGCGCAACTGTTTATCGGTATTGCCCTGGCTGGCGCGGGCAAAGCGCTCTTCCTCGTAGGCCTCGCCACCAAAGCTGCGCACCACGCGATAGCCCTGGATGGTCTCGGACGCGACGTGGGTCACGTCGCCCATGGCCACCTGGATCTTCTTGCTTTGCTTGCGAAATTTCTTGCTGGTGCTGCTGACCATGACCGCGATCAGCGGCAGGATCGCCAGCATCACCAGCGTCAGCTTCCAGTTCATCCAGACGAGGTAGGCGAAGAGAAACACCACGGTGAGGCCTTCGCGAATCACCACCTTGATGGCATCGGTGGCGGCACCGGTGACCATCGTCACGTTGAACGTGATGCGGGAGATCAGGTGACCGGAGTTATGGGTGTCGAAATAGCGGTTGGGCAAGACCAGCAGCTTGTTGAACAACTCGACCCGCAGGTCATGTACCAGCCCCAGGGAGACCCTGGCCAGGTAGTAGTTGCCCAGGAACGACCCCAGGCCCTGCCAGGCCGCGATCAGGATGATCAGCAGCGGTACCGCCATCAGCAGCTTCAAGTCCCTGAGGTAGGGCACGTTGGGAAAGAGCACCGCATCGGGGTTGCTCAAGCCGTCGACAAAATACTTGAGGATCCCGGCCAGCATGGGCTGGGTGGAAGCAAATATCACGAAACCCACGATACTCAGCAGGAAAATGCCCGCGTAGGGTTTGACGTATCCCAGCAACCGAAAATAGATCTTCAGGCTGGAATCCTGTTCCGCTTTGGGCGGTGCGTCACTCATCGTCGAGCTCACTGGTTAGGAAGAACGCGGAATTTTATCACAGCCGCCGGAATTGGCCCGCGCCCAGGTCAAAACGCCCGCCAGGCCGATCGGCAGCCAGCTGATGAACCATTCGGCGCGCGGGGTTCCGGTGAGGCTTGAGGCATCGAATTGCATCGCCAGGAACGAAAATACCCACATGCCGAGTACACCCCGGCCCAGCAGGCTGTCCCGGGCCCGCCAGGCTTCGCGCAGCACGGCGAACCAGACGATGCACCACAGCAGCAACCCGGGCAGGCCGAGCAGGATAGCGATGTGGCTGAACAGGTTATGGGCGTGATCGAAGGTCATGCCATTGCTGAGCACCCGATAATCCCCACCTGCCCCGATTCCGCTCCATGGGTGTTCGGCGATCATGTGCAGGCTCGACACCAGGATCTCGGGTCGATAGGAAGCGCCGCGCGCCATCACCAGGGGTTCGAGCAGCCAGAAGGTGAACATCGCCAGCACCAGGGTCGTCGCGGCGATCACCCGGGTGCGCTGGTCTCGGCAGTAGATCGGCATGGCCAGCACACTGAGCAGCAACGCCAGCGCCGCGCCCCGGCTCTGGCTCATCACCACGAACACCCCGAGCAGCGCCAGGGCCACCGCCCATACCACCTGCAGCCCGATACGCCGTGGCATCCAATGGAGCATCCAGACTGCCGCCAAGCCGATCACGTAGCCCCCCAGGATCGGGTGGGACAACTCCCCCAACCCTTCCAGGCGCTCCTGCCATGGATTGTGTTTGATCCCGTAGAACTGGACGATGGCCATCAAGGCCGTCAGCGCGAGCCCCAAGCCTCCCCACTGCATGAGACGCATCACACGCTCGGGCCGGCCGTCGGCAAGGATCGGGAAGAACAGCAGGAACACCAGGATATAGAGTAGCCGCTTGATTTCCCGGACCGGTTCTGCCGCTTCGGCCCAGGACAGGCTGATCAGCGCCCACGCCATCAGCGCCAGCAACGCGGTGCAAATCAGGCGCTGTGCGCGCCACAACTCCACCAACCGATGACGGGCCGGCCAAGCGAAGGCGATCGCCGGCAACCAGACGAATGCGACCAACCCTTGCTGATAGACTTTGTTGGTCGGTGCCAAGGCTATCGCCAGCAAGAACCATAACAAGCCAAGGGCCATCCATCCCTGTGCCCAACGTGTTGTTTGCATCTATCGCTCCTAAACGGTCTGCCGGCCAAGCCGGCATGGTTAAAACGTGAACTTTTGGGCATCATGGCCCGCCACGGCACCGGTTCTATCAACAAGGTTTCCCTACGATGCAATCCTCACGGCTTCCCCAAGCCGCTTTGAATCAATTGATTGAAGGCGCCAGCATTCTGGAGGCCGACAGCTACGGCCCGAAAGTCTATCTGCTGCAGGATGGGAATATTCTCAAATTGTTCCGCCGCAAGCGGCTTTTTTCTTCGGCTCTTCTACGGCCGTATTCAACGCGATTCATCGATAACGCCGTCCGCCTGCAGAAACTCGGCGTGCCGACACTCCAGGTGCTGGCCGCCTACACCCTGGACAAGCCCGGCATGACGGCCGTGCTGTACCGCCCCTTGCCGGGCAAAACCCTGCGGCAACTGTCGAACCAGGAAAACTTCAACTGGCACCAGGCCCTGCCGGCGCTGATCGAGTTGATCCGCAGCCTGCACGCCAGCGGCATCTACTTCCGCTCGCTGCACCTGGGCAACATTGTCGTTACACCGGAAAACCAGTTGGGATTGATCGACGTCGCCGACATGCGCTTCCTGCGCTCGCCGTTGCCACGCTACCTGGCACGGCGCAACTTGCAGCATTTCGCACGCTATATTGCCCGTGAAAACCTGAACGGGAGCTTTCCCATGCAAGCGTTGGAGAGCGCCTTATTGGCCGCCTGAGATCAGTTGCCGGGCGGTCTGGCTGAAACTCAGCCAGGCCTCCTCCGGCGCCAGGGCCTGGTATTGGGCCTTGGCGACCGTATCGACCGGGACCTGCGCGGCCCGGGTGATGGCCTCGCTCCAACCACCTTCGTCGTTGATCGGCGCGTACCAGCCGGTGTCGCCCAGTTGCTCGCGGAAAACGGCCAGTTCGCTGGCCAGGACCGGAGTGCCGGCCAGGACCGCCTCCTGGAGAATCAGGCCGAGGCCCTCGTCCAGGGACGGGATCAGCACCCAATCAAAGGCCTTGTAGAGCCTGGCGACATCCTCCAGGTGCCCGGTCAGCAAGACCTTGCCAGCCAGGTCCGGCTGGGCCATCCGCGCTTGCAGCGCATGGCGCCGGGGGCCTTCGCCCACGATGACCAGGCGCCAGTCCGGATGATCGGCGGCCGCCCGGCCGAACGCCTCCAGCAGGCTGGCGAAGCCTTTTTTGCTCACCAACCGTCCCACCGCACCGAATACCCGTCCGCCGGCATCCGGCAACCCCAGTCGGGCACGGGCTTCTTCACGGGACAGGAGCGCGGAGCGGAAGGCGATCGGGTCGAAGGCGCTGCGCAGGGCAGTCACCGGGATGTTCAACGTTTGCTGGAGCGACGTCGCCAGGGTTTCAGAGACCGCCGCCAAGGTCAGGCGGGAAACCGGGAACCCGCGCAGCAGCTCACGAGCCTTGACGCTGAGGCGCGTCGCACCGTGGAAGATCACCACCACACGAATCTGCGGCATGTCCTTGAGAACCGGCAACAACGCCCGGGCCACGCCCACACCGTCGAGCAGCACCACACGGGCATCGCTGTCGAGCAATGCCTGGCGGAACCGGCTGTGCATCAGGGGTTTGAACAGGCGCCAGATATGACGCCCCTTGAGTCGCGCAGACGTCAGCTTCCATTCACGCGCCGGGCCTACATCGACCTGGCAAGCCGCTGCCGAGCCCTGCAAGAGCCACGTCTTGACAGGCATCGGCGACTCCATTCGCGAAAGGATCTGATGATGGACCTTGTGTACCGAAGCGAACGGCGCGCCGCCCGCCCACATGACATTGATAATGCTCATCGAGCCGGAAACCTTTTTTCACGGACCGGTATTCGAGCTTTGCAGCGTTCAGTAATTGATAAGCCAGCCAATGCAGACTCCGAGCAAGAGAACCAGGGACAGCTTGATTTGCTCGCGGCGCTGGCGATGTGCCTTGCATTGACGCTCCGCGGGCACTTCCATGTGAACCCCGAATCCAGTGTGTAAAACAGCATCCCCTTCCAGCACGACCGCCGTCAAGTTCAGCTGAGCATAGCGAAGTGGCGGGGCTTTTTCGCCGACGAAGTCGGCAAAGGCGGCGCGGTTTCGATTCTTCATCCTACACAAGCCAGGAAGAAGGGAGCCCCGAAACACATGACAGGAACGTCACTGTCAAATGCCCAGTCGCAGGCGCCATCTTGCCAGCATGCTCAAAGGCGCACGAGGCCGCAGGGGCGGTGCCATTGTTTCAACGATTTTCTGGCCGATGCGGGAGAAACTGAATTGCTCCACCGCCAATTGCTGGCCGTTGCGCGCCACACTGCGCGCCAACTCCGGGTCGGCGCGCAGGCGGGCGAGCTTTTCCTGGAGTTGCGGGATGTCCCGGTAGAACACCACGTTGTGCATGTCTTGCAATCCCAGCGCGCGCGCCTCGTCGGCTCCCTGGTCAAAGGCCAGCAGCACGCAACCACAGGCCATGGCCTCGAAGTTCTTGATCATGAACTCGCCCATGCCGACATCGGCACTGACGAAAAAGCGGATGCGATTGAGGGTCTCGCAGTACTCCTCGCCGGATTTGGTCCGGGTCACCACCAACGGCTCGACACGTCCCAACTCGTCGAGCAGCGCCTTGCGACCGCTATAGGCCACGCTGTTGGTACTGCCGACGAAGGCCAGCTCGATATCCCGCTCCCGCCCCCGGTCCTGCAGCAACGCCTGATCGTAGCCCTTGGGCACGAACACCGCGTCGAAGCCTTCGCCACGCAGGCGTTCGGTGACCACGAAGCCGGAGCTGATCACCCGCACCCAGGGCAGTCGCCGGTAATGCGCGCTGAACTTGCCGGTGTATTTGCAGGGGATGTAGTTCTGGTAGGCGTCGTGCTCGAGGATCACCAGGTTGGGGATGGTACGGATGAAGCCGACCTGGCGGATCTCCTGCTTGAAGCGCAGGAAAAACACGATCCGGTCATACCGCGATACCTCCACGTGATCGCGGAAATATTTGCGCAGGTTGCGCTGCTCCTGGCTGTCGAGCCAGCGCAGGTCGCATTCGCAGTGAGCGGCAACGCCTTCGTAGAGTCGGTCCAGGATGGCCCGCTGCTCTTTCTGCACCAGAAATAGAACTTTCATCGTCTTCCTTGCGGCAGCGAACGACTTGATGGATGACTGGGGGCACCTGCACCCCGACTTGAGCCCTTACAACCGCCAGAACAGTTCATGGCGACGCACGGCCTTGCGAAAGAATTCATTCTCGCCATACACGGAGCCCTTGCGCCCCGCCAGCAGGCGCTGGATGCCGCGGCGCAGGCGGCGCTTGAATGGCGCTGGCGGCTGCAGGTCATGCATCATGCCCAACGCCATGGCCTTGTCGCGCTGTTCGGCCAGCGCCAACGGCAAGCTGACAGGCTGCATCGACCCGCCCGGGTCGAAGCACGGTGGCAACGCAATGCCGGTGCCGGTATCGCCCATGGGCCAACGATCATTGTCGTGCAGGTGATTGGCGTAGCCCAACAATGTCTCGGGTTGCCACTCCAGGCCTTCCAAGGCTTGCAGCACGGCATGATGGGCGCAGAGATGATCGGGGTGCGGGTCCAGGGTCGGATGCGGCAACACGATGACGTCGGGACGCGCCATCAGCAGCAGCGCACGCAGGTCGGCCAGCAGATTGTTCCAGGTCGGCGCGCCATCGGCATCGCCGGGAAGGATAAAGGCGTTGAGCTGGCGCAGCGGCCGCGTGTCGCTCAGGTCAGCCTCACGAGAGCCTTGGGGTTGGCCGGGCGCGGCTTGCATGGCCGCCAGTTGCAGGCAGAAGTAACCCAACTGCACGCAACGGTCTTGCGGCACACCGGCCCAGCGCGGTACGGCGATGCTGTCCCAGGCTCGCAAGCGCCCCTTGAGCCGCGCGGCCTCGGCGCGGTCCAGGCCCATTTTCTGATAATGCTCGGCTTCGATTTCGCCAGCGGTGAGTGTCACGATCCAGGCTTCGTCCGCGCGGCTGTACAACCCGTAGGCGGCCAGCTCCGCATCATCGGCATGGGGGGCGATGACCATGACCCGTCGCTGCTGCAAGGGCGGCGCCGTGAACGACCAGAGGGTCGGCTCGCCCAGCAAGCGGCAGAAGCGCCCGCGCAGGTGCAGCTCGCCGCGGGACAGCGCCGGTCCCTGTTCGCTGAGGTTCAGGTAACGCAGCCCGTTGACGCCGCGCTCGAAGGTTTGTCGATCCGGGCTATCGCCGCCCGACAGCTCGACGACCGGGTCGATGAAGCGTCCCAGCCAGGAACTCTTGACCTGCAACGCGAGGACCAGCGTCGCACCGTCGTCCAGGATCACCCCTTCATCCAGGCGCAGCCGACCGGCATTCAAGTGCACCTTCGGTTGCTGGGTGAACGGCGGGAAACTGTACTGGTAGTCGTCCCTGGGCGAATAGAACAGATGGTCGGCGAACCAGGCTTCATGGGCGATCCAGCCCAGCACCGCCAGCACCAGTGGCAACCACCAGGCCACCAGCACGCCCAGCAGGACCAGCACCACCAGGGCGATCAACAACCCCACGCGCTTGTGGCGGCGGTGGCGCTTGAGCAACTGCTGCTTGCGACTCATCGATGGGTTCATACGGTAAAGACCGGCACAGGGTTGCACCAGCGTTCCTTGTACTCACGGTCCGCACGACCGAAGGAAAAACGCAACGGCTTGCCCGCGGCCCGGGCATGCTCCCAGGCGCTTTGGGTGTTGAGGAAGCTCAATACGCTGCCGGGACTGAACTCACGGGTCTGCGGATCGACGCCACCGTTGATGTACTCGACACTGATCCACTCGGGGGCTTCGACGCGGTACACCAGTTGAATGGCGATCGGCGCATTGTTGAGCAGGATCACCGAACCGATCAGCCATTCGCGCAGCAACTCGATCACCTCGCCCATGCGCTCGGCGCCCGTGGCCGGGAAGCCCCAGCGACGCAGGAACAGGTCGCAATAGATCGAGGCCAGGTCCGCGCTGGAAAACGCCTCCACCGGCCGCACTTCCCCGCCCGCTTCCTCCAGCAGCCGCAACTCACGGCGCTGGTTGTAGCGAAACTTCTTGGACAGTTCCTCCGGCGTGCGCGCCATGGCCAACTGCTCCTGCTGCGGTTTCAAGCCACTGAAACGGCCTTCGTTGAGCGCCGACAGGTAGCGCGCGCGATGCCGCAGGGGCGCCTGGGCATCAGGCGCCGCCGGCAGGATCAGTTCGGCATTGCCCAAATCGAACAAGCCTTTCTTGCCGGTGCGCTTGAGCACATCCTTGGACAACGCCAGGTCTCGCCCCCAGGTCGCAATGGCCGCCTTGAACTCGCCGCCGTGCTCGCAAGCGAGGTAGCGCACCGGAATCCCGGCCAGGCCGGCCAGGCGCTCGATCACCTGTGGATGGGTGGCGACGCTGCCGCCATAACGCTGCCAGGCCTGGGCATACACCGACGCATCTACGGCCGTCCAGCCGCGCTCGCGCCAGCCTTGGAATCGGTTGAGCATCAGGCCCTCGGCGCCAGTTCGATGACTTGAGGCAAATGCCAGAAAGCCTCGCGTACGGCACGGTCCGAGAAGCGTTCGCGCAAACGGTCGAACATCAACTCGGCACATTGGCGACGCTGCAGGTCGTCCATGGCCGCCAGGTGTTGCAGCCCCTGGGCCATGTGTTCGGCGTCACCTAGCGGGAACAGGATGCCCACGCCTTCGACCACTTCCTTGGCACCGCCACAAGCCGTGGCCAGCAACGGCACGCCGGCGGCCATGGCCTCAAGCAGGACCATGCCGAACGGCTCATGGTCGGAACTCAGGGCGAACACATCGAACGCCCGGAAGTATCGCCGCGCCTCGGGCACCTGGCCGAGCAGCAGCACGCGGTCGGCGACGCCCAGCTCCAGCGCCAGGGCCCGCAGGTCCTGCTCCAGGCGGCCCTTGCCGAGAATCGCCAGTTGGCTGTTGGCTGGCAGGTACGCCAGCGCGGCGGCAAAGCCGCGCAGCAAGGTGGCCTGGTCCTTGTCCGGGTGCAGGCGGCCGACGTTGCCGACAATCCAGGCATCCTGGTCCAGCCCCAGGGTCTGCCGCGCCTCATCCCGAGGGAGCAGGCCGGCCTGGGTGGCTTCAAGGTCGATACGGTTGTAGAGGGTCTGGACCCGGGTCGCCGGCCACGCCGGCAAGCAGCGACGCATGTCGTCGCGCACCGCATCGGAAACCCCGAGCAGGCTCAGGCGCTTGCGAAACAGATGGGCGAACAGGCGGCGGGTGCGCCGCTGGTAATCGCCAAAGGCGTGGTGCACGCCGATCACCGGCAAGCGGGTGCCCAGCAGCGCGATGTAGATGGGCTTGAAGCGATGGGCAATGCAGAAACTGAAATTGCGCGAGGCGGCAATCTTGCGCAGGTCGCCGATGGCGCCCAGCTTCAGGCCGCGAATGGCGCTGGAACTGTACTCCATGAACAGCACTTCGTCCGAGGCACAGCCGGCGGCGACCTCTGCATCGGCCGCCCCTGTCAGGAACACCGTGGTCACGCGGTAGCCAGTGCCGGCGAACAGGCTGGCGTATTGACGGGCACAGTCGAGGAACGGCCCGTCATAGCCGTGGCAGAACTGCAGCACATGTCGCTCAGCCGAGCGTGTCATAAGCATCCACGCCGTCTTTGACCACCAGGATGTCTTCCATGATCAAATACTGCAGGTCGGAACCATAGAACATGTTCAGCGCGTCGGTCGGCGAGCAGATCATCGGCTCGCCACGACGGTTGAGCGAGGTGTTCAGGGACACGCCGTTGCCGGTCAGTACTTCCAGGGCCTTCATCATGTCGTAGTAGCGCGGGTTGTATTCGCGCTTGAGCACCTGGGCCCGGGAGGTACCGTCTTCATGGACGACTTCCGGCACGCGGGTCTTCCATTCCTCGGCCACTTCGAAAGTGAAGGTCATGAACGGTGCCGGGTGGTCGACCTTGATCATCTGCGGCGCGACGGTGTCCAGCATCGACGGGCAGAAAGGCCTCCAGCGCTCGCGGAACTTGATCTGCTCGTTGATACGATCGGCCACGCCACTGGCGCTCGGGCAACCAATGATCGAACGGCCACCGAGTGCACGCGGACCGAACTCCATGCGCCCCTGGAACCAGGCCACCGGGTTGCCGTCGACCATGATCTTGGCGATACGCTCGGGGGTGTTGTCGATCTTGCGCCAGGCCGGCTTGCTCGGGTGACGGGCGCAGGCGGCGATGACGTCTTCGTTGCTGTAGGCCGGGCCGAGGTAGACGTGCTCCATCTTCTCCACCGGTACGCCACGGGCGTGGGACACATACGCCGCCGCGCCCACCGCGGTGCCGGCGTCGCCGGAAGCCGGTTGCACGAACAGTTCCTTGACGTCGTCGCGGGCGATGATCTTCTGGTTGAGCTTGACGTTCAGGGCACAGCCGCCGGCGAACGCCAGCTTGCCGGTTTCCTTGAGCACGTCGCCCAGGTAGTGGTCGATCATTTGCAGCGCGAGTTTCTCGAACAGCGCCTGCATGCTGGCGGCGTAGTGGATGTACGGCTCGTCGGCGATGTCGCCTTCACGTTTCGGGCCGAGCCATTCGATCAGTTTCGGCGAGAAGTAGAAGCCCTTGCCCTTCTCTTTATAGCGGCGCAGGCCAATGACGTTGGCGTAGTCGGTGTTGATCACCAGCTCGCCGTTCTCGAACGACGCCAGGCGCGAGAAATCGTACTTGGTGGCGTCGCCATACGGCGCCATGCCCATGACCTTGAACTCGCCGTCGAGCATTTCAAAACCGAGGAACTCGGTGATCGCGCCATACAGGCCGCCGAGGGAGTCCGGATCGTAGAACTCCTTGATCTTGTGGATCTTGCCGTTTTCGCCGTAGCCGAAGAACGTCGTGGCGTATTCGCCCTTGCCGTCGATGCCCAGGATCGCGGTTTTTTCCTGGAAGCCCGAGCAGTGGTAGGCACTGGAGGCGTGGGCCAGGTGGTGTTCCACCGGCTCGATCTTGATCTTTTTCGGGTCGAAGCCCAGTTGCTCCAGGCACCAGACGATCTTGCGGCGATAGCGCTTGTAGCGGCGGTTGCCCATCAGGATCGCATCGAGGGCGCGGTCCGGGGCATACCAGTAGCGCTTGGCGTAGTGCCAGCGCGCTTCGCCGAACAGGCTGATGGGCGCGAACGGGATCGCCACCACATCGACATCGGACGGCTTGATGCCGGCCTGCTCCAGGCAGAACTTCGCCGACTCGTAGGGCATGCGGTTCTTTGCATGTTTATCGCGTACGAAGCGCTCTTCCTCGGCCGCCGCGATCAGCTTGCCGTCAATGTACAGCGCTGCGGAAGGATCATGGCTAAGGGCGCCGGACAGGCCAAGAATCGTCAATGCCACAGGGTCTAGCCTCTTTTCTGCATACGGGCGACAAGCGCCACGAAAATGGATGTGCCGCGCACCAACGGTACGGAGCAGCTAAAGGGCGGGATTATAGCGTAAAAGCGGCGGTAAGCCTCTAGCGGTGAATGGCAGGCCCTTTCCACCAGCGGCTACTGTGGAGCGAGCCTGCTCGCGAAGCCGACCTCGCATTCACCATCGGCGTCGGCGAATGCGGCGCTTTCGCGAGCAGGCTCGCTCCCACAAGGGCTCAGGCTTCCTTGGGCAATCGCCCATCGATCACCCGATACAACGCACTGCCCTGCGGCCAGTTGCGCATGAAGCGCGCGCGATCGCGGGCATGGGCCGGGGCGAAGCTGGCCTGGGTACGATGCTGGCACATCGAGTCGAGGTCGATCAGCGCCCAGCGGTCGTGCTGCCAGAACAGGTTGTGGCCCTTGAGGTCACCATGGCTGATGCGCTCGCGGACCAGGTCGGCGAACAGTTGCTCCAGCGCCAGCAGCTCGGGCTCGGGCGCTTCGCCGTTGTCGATGTACGGCGCGAAGCGCTCGATGATGTCCGGCCCCGGCAGATACTCGGTCACCAGGTAAGCGCCACGGCGCAACCACAGGAAACGTTTTTCCAGCAACGCCAGGGGCTTGGGCGTGGCGATGCCGAGGAAGGCCAGGCGATGGCCTTCGCGCCAGGAATGCCAGGCGCGGCTCGGGCGCCAGAAGCGCTTGAGCCAGTGGGCGAAGCCCTTGATGTTGTAGCGCTTGATCACCAGGGCCCGGCCGGCCACCTCGACCTTGCCGACACTCGCCGCGCCGCCGGTCTTGTACAGGTGGCCCTGGTCCAGCAGGGCATCGGCCTGTGCCAGTACCGGCGCCATGGCGGCTTCTTCATCCCGGCGGATCGCCCGCAGGCCGAATGCCCCCCGCTGCACGCTGAACAGGCTGCATTCGCGCCCGACCTTGCCCAGGAAGTCCTTCAGGCGCCAGGCCCGCACCTTGTCGACCTGCTTTTGCAAGGCCTCCATGGGCAGCGCATGCTCGGCGTTGCCCAGCAGGTAGTGCACCAGCAGCTCTTCGGTGAACGGTTCGAGGGACTTGGGCAACTGGGCGAAGAACACCCCCAGGTTCTCCAGCACTTTTTGCCGCGACAGGGGCTGCCCCGGGGTCTCGGCACGAATGCCAGCGCCATCGATCAGGTAAAGCTTGCCGTCGTGGCGCAGCAGGTTGTCCAGGTGCAGGTCTTCCTGCCAGAGCCCCTTGCCGTGCAGTTGCGCGATCGCCCCCAGGGCCTCGGCCAGTACCGCCGCCTGCTCGTCGGCCAGCACGGGCAAGGGCTCGACCTGTTTCCAGGCATCCCCCAGGCTTTCGGCGCCTTCGAGCAACTCGAACAACAACCAGCCACCCTCACCGTCCTTCAGGCCATCGGCCAGCAACAACGGCGTCGTCAATCCTTGCTCGGCCAGCAGGCGCACACCCTGCAGTTCTCGCTGGAAATGCCGGGCGGCCTTGCCACCCACCAGCAGCTTGGCCAACACCGGCCGGCCGCGCCAGATGCCCGCGCCGACGTAACGCTGCCCTGGCAACACCCGCAACAGCGACAGCAGTTGCAATTGCGCCGGGCCGGCGGCATCGGCCAACTCCAGGCTCAAGGGCAGGCTGGGGCGGCGACCGGCCTGCTTCAATTCGGACAATTGCATCAACGGGTTTCCTTGTGGCTGCGGCGGGCGGTCAGGCGGTCCAACCAGCTGTCCACCAGCGCCGCGTCCAGCGGCTGGTCCAGGTAAGTGGAGAGCAACTGGCGAACCTCGCCTTCCTGCCAGACCGACGCACGGCGCAGCAACGGCTCGAGGTCCTTGACCCGATCGCGTTGCCCGAACAGCAGCGGCCGGGTCTTTTCCAGGTCGATGAGTTGTGCCTGATAACCGCTGGCGGTGGCTTGCAGGAAGATGTGCTTGGGGTAGAAGCAGCCGTGCACCTGGCGCATGCCGTGCAGCCGCCGCGCCAACTGGCCGCAGGCGGTCAGGATGGTGGTGCGCTGCGCCGCCGTGAGGCTCGACCAGCGTTGCAGGAGGGAGTCCAGGTCGTCCCAACCATCCAGGGCTCGTGTCAGCAGGATCGCCCGCACTTCGCCGTCGACCTTGCGCTGACCGTAGAACACCGCTTGCAGGGCCGGAATCCCCATCTGGCGGTAACGGCTGATGTTGCGAAACTCCCGGGAGAAACTCGGCTCGCCAAAGGGGTGCGAGAGGGTGCGCGTCAGGTAGTTGCTCTGGCGCTTGAGGTAGTACCCCTGGCCGTCCAGGTCCAGCCGGAACACGCTGCTCCAGCCCTCGCCCGAGGTGTTGGGTTCATCCACCGCGTCCAGTTGTCGCGCCCACAGCGCCTCGAAGCTGTCCAGGCCGTGACGCTGCAACAGCGCACGGTCTTCAGCGGCCAGGAAATCAGTCATTCACGCCCCTCGAAAAATCTCACCACATGACGGATGCGCTTCTTGTCGCACGCGTCGAGCCGGTCGCGCTGGCGGTACTGCAGGTAGAAGCGCAGCCGCTGCGTCGCCGACAGATGATACTTGGCGACCTTGTCCAGGCAGGCCAGGTCCTTGGTGATACGGTACTTGAGCCAGAAGCCGCGCCAGAAATCCCCGTTCGGACAGTCGATCAGGAACAGTCGCGAGCGATCATCGATCAACAGGTTGCGCCACTTCAGGTCGTTATGGGTGAAACGATGATCGTGCATGGTCCGCGTGTAGGCGGCCAACTGCCGGCTCACGCCATCGACCCAGGCCCGGTCGCCCAGCCGCGGGTCGTGCCGCTCGGCCAGGGCCGAGAGATCCTCGGTATGGGGCAGTTCACGGGTGATCATCGCGCCTCGGGCATAGGTGGCGCCATTGCGTTCCAGGCCCCAGCCCACGATTTCGGCGGTGGGAATCCCCCACTTGGCGAAACGCTTGAGGTTCTGCCATTCGGATTTGACCCGCGGCTTGCCCAGGTACCGACGCAACCCCTTGCCGGCCCCGACGTAGCGCTTGACGTAATAATTCACGCCATGGCGCTGCACCCGGATCACTTCCGACAACGGGTCGCGGGTCAGCCGCTCCCCTTGCAGGGCAAACACCGCGTCGAGGCTGCCGAAGTCCTGCGCCAGTTCGGCATAGGCCGGTTCCAGTTTCCAACCGGACATCAGAGCGCGTCCCCGTAACGCTGCTTACGGGCATAAAGCTTGTTGGCCTTGCCTTCGAGCCAGCTCAACAAAGCGGCCTCCCGCTTGAGGATCACCCGCAACGGCTGCTGGAAATAGCCCTTGAGAAAGCGCAGCTTGTCGCGCCGGGTCAAGCCGATGTCCAGCGCCGAGAAATACAGCGCGGCCAGGTCCTTGTCACGCCAGCGACGGGTGATCGCCGCGCGGGTCTGGGCCCGGTGCAGGTCGATCACCGAGAGCTTGAAGTCCGTGGGGATCACCGGCTTGTCGGTGTGCAGCAGGAAGTGGCAGATATAGCAGTCGCGGTGATTGACCCCGGCGCGGTGCATCATGCCGGTCATGCGCGCCACTTCGGCGATCAACGCCCGCTTGAGGGCCGGCAGCGGCGGCTGCTTGACCCAGTCGATGCTGAAGTCCTCAAGGCTGATCGTCGGCGCCAACTCTTCGGTGACGATGAACGAATGCTGGTCGGCCGGGTTGCGGCCCTTCTCGCCGTAGGCGACGGCCGTCATGGTCGGCACGCCCACGGCCTGCAAGCGCTGGATCGCCGTCCATTCCTGCCCGGCACCGAGCACCGGCAGCTTGGCGGTGACCAGGTTCTTGAAGATCTCGCCCCAGCCGATGCCCCGGTGGATCTTGACGAAATAGCCACGCCCGTCCACCTCCGTGCGCAAGGTGCGCCGGGCTTCGAGCTCACGATAGACCTCGCCCTGGAGCGCCTCGACTTCGGCGAACGCATCGCGCCCGGCCCACAGGCGCTTGAACGGTTCGGCCAACATCAGTTTCATTGTGCGTGCTCCGCCAATATCACATCGGCCGCGTGCTGCGGCATGCTGTAGAGGTCGGCCGTCTCGGCGAAGGCCAGGCCATTGCGACTCCACGTCGCCCGGGCGTCGGCGTCGCTCAACATACGCGCCAGGTACTCGGTGAGCTGCGCCTGTTCGAACGGCTCGTCCAGCACCAGGCCGCTGTCGGCCTCGGCGATGTAATGGGCGTACCCGCACACCGCACTGACCAGCACCGGCAACCCGGCCACCAGCGCCTCGAGCAATACGGTGCCGGTGTTTTCGTTGTAGGCCGGGTGGATCAACAGGTCGGCGCCCAGCAGGAAACGCGGGATGTCGCTGCGCCCCTTGAGGAACCGCACGTTGTCACCGAGCCCCAGCGCGGCACTCTGCAATTGGAATACCTTGGGGTCGTCCTGGCCGATTACAAACAACCGGGTGCGTTTTTTCAGCTCCGCGGGCAGCGCGGCCAAGGCCTTGAGGCTGCGATCCACGCCCTTGGTCTTGAACCCGGAGCCGATCTGCACCAGCAGCAGGTCATCGTCGGCCAGCTCGAACTCGGCCCGGAACCCGGCGCGAATCTCATCGGCATCGGCGGGCCGGCGGCGGTCCTGGGCGATGCCCGGCGGCAGCAGGTGGAAGCGTTCCAGCGGCGTGTCGTAATGCTTGATGAACAACGGTTGCTGGACCTCGGAGATCATCAGCACTTCGGTCTTGGCGTCCTTGGCGAACACGGCCCGCTCGTACTCGGCGAAATGCCGGTAGCGACCCCAGCGCCGGTACAGCGAATTACGCAGGTTCTGCGCCTTGTCTTCGAAGCAGCCATCGGCGGCGTAGTACACGTCCAGGCCGGGCATCTTGTTGAAGCCGATCAGGCGGTCCACCGGGCGCTTGGCCAGGTCGGCCGCCATCCAGGCGCTGAGTTTCTCGTTGCGCCGATGGTTGAACAACGCCTTGACCGGCGCCACCAGCACTTCGAAGCCGGGCGGGATATCGCCCTCCCAGATCAGCGTGTAGACGCGGATCTGGTGGCCGCGCCGCTGGCATTCCAGGGCAATGCGCATGAAGTCACGCTGCAAGCCACCGAAGGGGAAATACTTGTAAAGGACAAAAGCCAATTGCATCAGCGCGGCTCCTCAGCCAATAACGTGCTCAGGTGGCTGGCCACACGCTCGGGGTTCAGACGCGTGAAGCACAGGGGCTGCTCGCGTTTCAGGTCGAATCGCCGGGCGTCTTCGGCGGTCGGCGGGTAAGTGCAGTGTTTCTGCATGCAGGGTGCACAGGGGAAGTCGCTGGCGAGGTGCACCTGGCCCTTGCCATAGGCGCCGGTCAGCACTGGATTGGTCGGGCCGAGCAGCGAAATGGTCGGCACGTCCAGCGCCGCGGCCAGATGCCCGAGGCCGGTGTCCACGGCGACGCAGGCCTGGGCCCCGGCGAGCACCTTGCCCATGCCGCCGAGGTTCAGCTTCGGCAGCACCAAGGCGTTGCGCAATCCGCTGGCGATGCGTTCGGCCCGGGCCTTCTCGACCGGATTGCCCCATGGCAGCTTGACGACCACGCCGAACTGTCCCATGCGCTCGGTGAGCTGGCGCCAGTAGAGTTCGGGCCAATGCTTGGACTCCCAGGTCGTGCCGTGCAGGAACACCACGTAGGGGTAGGGGCGTGGCAACTCCACCAATCGATCGATGTCCAGGCCATAACTGCCCTGGGTTTGCGGCAAGTCATAGCCCAGCGCCAGGGCGAACAGCTGGCGCACGCGCTCGACCGCATGCTGACCACGGGCCACCGCCAGGCGACGGTCGTAGAAGCGCGACGCGATGGACTCGCGGGCCGAATCCTTGTCCAGGCCGGCGACCGGCGCCTTGACGTAACGGGTCAGCCAGGCACTTTTCAACAGGCCCTGGGCGTCGATGACCAGGTCATACTTTTGCGCCCGCAGGTTCTGCTTGAAGCGTCGCCACTCGCCGCTCTTGATGGTTTGCCAGAGGTTCTTGCGCCAGCGACGGATCGCCACCGGGATGACCTTGCCCACGGCCGGGTGCCAGGTCGGGATCTCGGCGAAGCCTTCTTCCACCACCCAATCGAACTTGATCCCGGGGAGCGCCCGCGCCGCATCGGTCAGGGCCGGCAACGTATGGACCACATCCCCCAGCGAAGAGGTCTTGATCAGCAATACCCGCAAGTTACTCGACCTCCACGGGTGTGCCCTGCAAACGCTCCAGGGCTTCGGTCACGGTCGGCGGCATGAGTTGGCGCAGGCAGTTGTAATGACCGAAGCGGCAGGTGCGGTCAAAGCACGGGCTGCATTCCAGGCCCAGGCGCACGATTTCGACCTGGTCGGCCAGCGGCGGGGTGAACCCCGGCGAGGTGGAGCCATAGACCGCCACCAACGGGCGATTCAGGGCGGCGGCTACGTGCATCAGGCCGGAGTCGTTGGAGACCACCGAATCGGCGCAGGACAGCAAATCGATGGCCTCGGCCAAAGACGTGTCGCCGCTGAGGTTCACCGATTCTTCCCGCAGCCCCGGGATCAGCCGCGAACGGATGTCCTCGCCCACCGGGTGATCCTTTTTCGAGCCGAACAGCCAGACCTGCCAGCCCTCCCGAATCTTCGCCTCGGCAACCTGGGCGTAGTGCTCGGCCGGCCAGCGCTTGGACTCGCCGAACTCGGCCCCCGGGCACAGGGCCAGCACCGGGCGGTCCAGGCTCAGGCCGAACTTGGCCAGCGCCGCCGCGCGGCTCACCGGGTCGATGGCCAGGCTGGGGCGCGGGTACGGCGTGGGCAGCTCGGCACCGCGCTCGTAGGCCAGGGCCATGAAGCGCTCGATCATCAGCGGATAACGCGCCTTGTCCAGCGTGCGCACGTCATTGAGCAAGCCGTAGCGCAATTCGCCGCGCCAGCCGGTGCGCTTGGGGATACCGGCAAAGAACGGCACCAGCGCCGATTTCAGCGAGTTGGGCAGCAGGATCGCCTGGTCATACTGGCCGGCCAGGGATTTGCCGATGCGCCGACGGGTCGCCAGTTCCAGCGCGCCGTGGCCGAGCGGGAAGCTCAAGGCCTTGCGCACCTGCGGCATGCGTTCCAGGATCGGCCGGCTCCACTCGGGGGCCAGGACGTCGATTTCGCACTGCGGGTGGCGCTGCTTCAGGCACTGGAACAGTGTCTGCGCCATCACCATGTCACCGACCCAACTGGGCCCAACGATCAGAATATTCATGTGGTTTCCAAAAACGCTACGGGGAGGCCTACGCCTCCCCGCCTCGAGAATCACTGTGGCTTAGGTCGCTGCCTGTTGCCTTCAAAAACACTGCGTTGCCCTGTAGTCCGACAGCCTCAACCCACCGCCAAACTACTGTGGGAGCGGGCTTGCCCGCGAAGGGGCCGGCACATCCAGCATCCCGGTCGCCTGGTATTCCACCTTCGCGAGCAAACCCGCTGCCACCTTCAAATCTTCAGCTCAACCCCAGTTCCCGCCAGATCCTCAGCACCTGCCGGCGTTCATCCACGAACTGGTCGCCAGCGATCACCCCGGCCTCTTTCTGCAAGGCCTGGCGGTGGGCGGCGGAGCGGTAGGCCTTATAGGCCTCGCGCAACAGGGTCGCGTCTTCGGCCGACATCAACCCGACCTCCTGCAACCCTTCCAGGATGCGGATGTTATCGGTGTAGCGCAGCAGCGACGGGTGTTCCTCGGACCACGCCAGGGCCGCGTATTGCACCATAAATTCAATATCGACGATACCTCCGGCGTCCTGCTTGAGGTCGAAGGGCGCCGTGGCCTCGAAGGCATTTGCCGCGGTCCCGGCAGCGGTGGCCTTGCTGCCGAGGTTATCGCGCATCTTGGCGCGCATCTCGCTGACCTCCTGGCGCAGCATCGACAGGTCACGCTTGCGCCCCAGCACCTTGGCCCGGACGTTTTCGAATGCAAGGCCCACGTCCTGGCTGCCCACCAGCACCCGGGCCCGGACCAGGGCCTGGTGCTCCCAGGTCCAGGCTTCATTCTCCTGGTAACGGGCGAACGCCCCGAGGGAGCTGACCAGCAACCCCGATGCGCCGGAAGGTCGCAGGCGCATGTCCACTTCATAGAGCTGCCCGGAGTTGGTCTGGGCCGTCAGTAAGTGAATGATCCGCTGGCCGAGCCGGGTGAAGAACTGGGCGCCATCGATCGGCTTCGGCCCATCGGTTTCGGCCTGGGGGTCGCCGTCGTGGATGAACACCAGGTCCAGGTCGGAACCATGCCCCAATTCCAGCCCGCCGACTTTCCCATAACCGACAATGATGAAGCCCGGATCGCACAAGCTGCCGTCGGTGCGCAATGGCACGCCGTGCTTGGCGGTCGTCTGGCGCCAGGCCAGCGCCAGCACTTGCTCGAGGATCGCCTCGGCCAGCCAGGTCAGGTAGTCGCTGACCTTCATCAGCGGCAGGCTGCCGGCGATTTCCGACGCCGCCACCCGCAGGCGGTGCGCCAGCTTGAAGTGCCGCAGGGCCTCCATCTGTTGCTCCAGGTCATCCTCGGGGATCCGCGTCAGGCGCTCGCGCAACTCGGCGGCCAGCTCCGGCGCCAGTGGCGGCTTGAACAAGCGTCCTTCATTGAGCAACTCATCGAGCAACAGCGGGAAACGGGTGATCTGCTCGGCGATCCAGGGGCTCGCCGCGCACAGTGTCAGCAAGCGCCGCAGGGCGCCGGGGTTTTCCGTCAACAGCACCAGGTAAGCCGAGCGGCGCGCCACCGCTTCCACCAGCGGCAGCACGCGTTCCAGCACCAGGTCCGGGTTGGCATGTTCCACCGCCTGGGCCAGCAGGCGCGGAATGAAGGCGTCCAGGCGCTCACGACCGAGGCGCTGCATCGCGCGCAACTGCGGGCTGCCGCGCAGCACCGCCAGGGCCTTGAGGGCCTTGGCCGCATCGCTGAAACCACCCGCCTCCAACTGGCGGCAAGCCGCCTCTTCATCCTGGCTGTCCTCCCACAACGGCAACCATTCGCCGCCCACCACCACTTCGCTCTCGCTGCCCTCTTCTTCGTCGGGGTCGGCGATCACCTGGCCGAAGTGCCAGGCCACCCGTTCGCGCCAGTACATCAACTGTTCATGGAACGCCGCCCAGTCCGTGAACCCCAGCATGAAGGCAATGCGCGCCTGGTCCTGGGGGCTGTCCGGCAGCATCTGGGTCTGGCGATCACCGATGGCCTGGATGGCGTGCTCGGTATAGCGCAGGAATTCATACCCCTGGCGCAGCTCATCGACCACCTTGGCCGGCAGATAGCCCTGGCCTTCGAGGGTGCCCAGCACGTTCAGCAACGGGCGTTGTTGCAGGCTCAGGTCGCGACCGCCGTGGATCAACTGGAACGCCTGGGCGATGAACTCCACTTCGCGAATGCCGCCCGACCCGAGCTTGATGTTGTCGGCCATGCCCTTGCGCCGCACCTCCTGCTGGATCAGCTGCTTCATGGTGCGCAGCGCTTCGATGGCGGAAAAATCCAGGTAACGGCGATAAACGAACGGCCGCAGCATGTCGAGCAGTTGCGCGCCAGCCACCTGGTCACCCGCGACCACCCGCGCCTTGATCATCGCGTAGCGTTCCCAGTCGCGCCCCTGGTCCTGGTAATACTGCTCCAGGGCATTGAAGCTGAGCACCAGCGCACCGGCCGAGCCGTAGGGGCGCAGGCGCATGTCGACACGGAACACGAAACCGTCGACGGTGATCGGGTCCAGGGCCTTGATCAAGCGCTGGCCGACCCGGATGAAGAACTCCTGGTTATCCAGCGGCCGCTTGACGCCGACGGTCTCGCCACCCTCGGGGTAGGCGAAGATCAGGTCGATGTCCGATGACAGGTTCAGCTCCACCGCGCCCAACTTGCCCATGCCGAGGATGACCATCTGCTGTGGCTCGCCACTGCGGCGCCCGGTGGGGGTGCCGAACTGCTGGGCGAGGCGCTGGTACAACCAGTGGTAGGCCTGGTCGATGCAGGTATCGGCCATGTCCGAAAGGTCGCGACAGGTCTGGACCAGGTCGGCCTGGCGGGTCAGGTCGCGCCAGATGATCCGCACCTGCTGGCGCGTACGCTGGCGACGCAGGACGCGGCCCAGTTCGTCTTCGGTCTCGGCGGCCTGCACCGCGGCGCCGATCTGCGCGCGCATCTCGCCGGGCGCGAAGCTGCGGTCCAGCTCGCCGCTGCGCACCAGCGCCAACAGCATGGCCGGGTCACGCACACTCTGCTCGATGACAAAGTCACTGGCGGCGGCGACGCGCCTGAAGGCATCCCACTGTTCCGCGGTCCAGCCCGACAGGCCATGGTCGTCGTCGAGCGAAGCGACCGCTGCACGGAACGACTCCTCGGCCCGGCTGACCAATGACTGGAGAATGACCGGTACTTCGGCAAGCGAGGGCAGGCTCATGGTCTATCCTTGGTCGGCGCGGGGAAGGCTGGATGTAGTGTTTTTTCGAAAACCACTACCTGATCGACTGTCGAACAAAGATGATAAATAGCTGAAAATCTGATTTTATTGGCAGCCGACATCAAGTTTTTACCTGTTCGAGTTGGCAAATGACCAACAGTAACGATTATTCTCACAACGAAACGAGAGGCCACAAGCCGCTCATGTGTAGTTTTACTACTCGTCTATACATTCGAAAAGCTGAAACGGCCAACGATTTGTAGTAAAACTACACGCCGTCGAATCTACCTTCGGCAATCCAAGAATTTATATCGTCTGCCCACAAGGCCAGTCGCAAACTCAGGCAACCGATTCTGGTAGCCTTTCCGCCCTGGAGCAAGCCATGCAAGACCTCGATCCCGTCGAAACCCAGGAATGGCTGGACGCCCTGGAATCGGTTCTCGACAAAGAAGGCGAAGACCGTGCTCATTACCTGATGACCCGCATGGGCGAACTCGCGACCCGCAGTGGTTCGCAACTGCCCTACGCCATCACCACGCCGTACCGCAACACGATCCCCGTGACCCACGAAGCACGCATGCCTGGCGACCTGTTCATGGAACGCCGCATTCGCTCGCTGGTACGCTGGAACGCGTTGGCCATGGTCATGCGCACCAACCTGAAAGATTCTGACCTGGGCGGTCACATCTCCAGCTTCGCCTCCAGCGCGACGCTGTATGACATCGGCTTCAACTACTTCTTCCAGGCCCCGACCGACGAACACGGCGGCGACCTGATCTACTTCCAGGGTCACGCATCGCCAGGCGTCTACGCCCGTGCGTTCATGGAAGGCCGTATCACCGAAGACCAGATGAACAACTTCCGCCAGGAAGTGGACGGCAACGGCCTGTCCTCGTACCCACACCCTTGGCTGATGCCTGATTTCTGGCAGTTCCCGACCGTTTCCATGGGCCTGGGCCCGATCCAGGCGATCTACCAGGCGCGCTTCATGAAGTACCTGGAAGCCCGTGGCTTCATCGAGCCGGGCAAGCAGAAAGTCTGGTGCTTCATGGGCGACGGCGAGTGCGACGAGCCGGAATCCCTGGGCGCGATCTCCCTGGCCGGCCGCGAGAAGCTGGACAACCTGATCTTCGTCATCAACTGCAACCTGCAGCGCCTCGACGGCCCGGTTCGCGGCAACGGCAAGATCATCCAGGAACTCGAAGGCGTGTTCCGTGGTGCCCAGTGGAACGTCAACAAAGTCATCTGGGGCCGCTTCTGGGACCCGCTGCTGGCCAAGGACGTCGACGGCATCCTGCAACGCCGCATGGACGAAGTCATCGACGGCGAGTACCAGAACTACAAGGCCAAGGACGGCGCGTTCGTCCGCGAGCACTTCTTCAACACGCCTGAGCTCAAGGCCATGGTCGCCGATCTGTCCGACGACGAGATCTGGAAACTCAACCGTGGCGGCCACGACCCGTACAAGGTCTATGCGGCGTACCACCAGGCGGTCAACCACAAAGAGCAACCGACCGTCATCCTGGCCAAGACCATCAAGGGTTATGGCACTGGCGCCGGCGAAGCGAAGAACACCGCGCACAACACCAAGAAGGTCGACGTCGACAGCCTGAAGCTGTTCCGCGACCGCTTCGACATCCCGGTCAAGGACAGCGAGCTGGAAAACCTGCCGTTCTTCAAGCCCGAAGAAGGCAGCGCCGAAGCCCGTTACCTGGCCGAGCGCCGCGCCGCACTGGGCGGTTTCGTACCACAGCGCCGGGCCAAGAGCTTCAGCGTCCCGACCCCGCCACTGGACACCCTCAAGGCGATCCTGGACGGCTCGGGCGACCGTGAAATCTCCACCACCATGGCCTTCGTGCGGATCCTCGCGCAACTGGTCAAGGACAAGGAAATCGGCTCGCGCATCGTGCCGATCATCCCGGACGAAGCCCGTACCTTCGGTATGGAAGGCATGTTCCGCCAACTGGGCATCTACTCGTCCGTCGGCCAGCTCTACGAGCCAGTCGATAAAGACCAGGTGATGTTCTACCGCGAGGACAAGAAGGGCCAGATCCTCGAGGAAGGCATCAACGAAGCGGGCGCCATGAGTTCCTTCATTGCCGCCGGCACGTCGTACTCCAGCCACAACCAGCCCATGCTGCCGTTCTACATCTTCTACTCGATGTTCGGCTTCCAGCGCATCGGCGACCTGGCCTGGGCGGCCGGCGACAGCCGTACCCGTGGCTTCCTGATCGGCGGCACCGCCGGCCGGACCACGCTCAACGGCGAAGGCCTGCAGCACGAAGACGGCCATAGCCACATGCTGGCCGGCACCATCCCGAACTGCCGCACCTACGATCCGACCTACGGCTACGAGCTGGCGGTGATCATCCAGGACGGCATGAAGAAGATGACCGAAGAGCAACAGGACGTCTTCTACTACATCACCGTGATGAACGAGTCCTACCAGCAGCCAGCCATGCCGGTCGGTGTCGAGCAAGGCATCGTCAAGGGCATGTACCTGCTCGAGGAAGACACCCGCGAAGCGGCGCACCACGTCCAGCTGATGGGCTCCGGCACCATCCTGCGCGAAGTGCGTGAAGCGGCGAAGATCCTGCGTGAAGAGTTCAACATCGGCGCCGATGTCTGGAGCGTCACCAGCTTCAACGAACTGCGTCGCGACGGCCTGGCCGTTGAGCGCAGCAATCGCCTGCACCCAGGCCAGAAGCCCAAGTTGAGCTATGTCGAGGAGTGCCTGAACGGCCGTAAGGGTCCGGTCATCGCCTCTACCGACTACATGAAGCTGTTCGCCGAGCAGATCCGCCAGTGGGTTCCTTCCAAGGAATTCAAGGTGCTGGGCACCGACGGTTTCGGCCGTAGCGACAGCCGCAAGAAGCTGCGTCACTTCTTCGAAGTCGATCGTAAGTTCGTGGTGTTGGCAGCCCTGGAAGCCCTGGCTGACCGCGGCGATATCGAACCTAAAGTGGTGGCCGAGGCCATCGCCAAGTTCGGCATCGATCCGGAAAAACGCAACCCACTGGACTGCTGAGGAGAATTTTCGTGAGCGAACTCATTCGCGTACCTGACATCGGCAGCGGTGAAGGTGAAGTAATCGAACTGTTTGTGAAGGTCGGCGACCGTATCGAAGCCGACCAGAGCATCCTGACGCTCGAGTCGGACAAGGCCAGCATGGAAGTGCCCGCGCCGAAGGCCGGCGTCATCAAGAGCCTGAAGGTGAAGCTGGGCGATCGCCTGAAGGAAGGCGACGAACTGCTGGAGCTGGAAGTCGAGGGCGCCGCCGAGGCGCCTGAAGCAGCCGCGCCTGCCGCAGCCCCGGCGGCGGCTGAAAAGCCTGCTGCCGCACCGGCCGCCGAAGCCGCCCCAGCGCCAGCCGCCGCGCCGGCCGCCGCTTCCGTCCAGGACATCCATGTCCCGGACATCGGCTCCTCGGGCAAGGCCAAGATCATCGAAGTCCTGGTCAAGGCCGGCGACACCGTCGAAGCCGACCAGTCGCTGATCACCCTGGAGTCCGACAAGGCCAGCATGGAAATCCCGTCGCCCGCCGCCGGTGTGGTGGAAAGCGTCGAGATCAAGCTGGATGACGAAGTGGGTACCGGCGACCTGATCCTGAAGCTGAAGGTGGCCGGTGCTGCTGCCCCTGCCGCGCCAGCGCCGGCCCAAGCCGCTGCGCCAGCCGCCAAGGCCGAGGCC
>NZ_JAUQOP010000043.1 GCF_030580855.1 Pseudomonas citrullilanati
AATGTGATCTTTGGTCCGGTGATCCTAGGCCACGTCAACGCCAGGGACGCTAAAAACGGCTATGTTTCAATCAAAGTGTCACCTATGTGAATGCACTTTTTTGTAACCCATGTGGTTGTCCCGTACATGCCCCACCACTCGGTGCCTCGCCTACGCTCGGCATGCCTGAACGAAGGCATCGCTCCGTGGGCCGCCGCGAAGGGCCCTCCATGGCCCAGCGCGGCTAACCCGGCATCCATGCCGGGTTACCCACTGCGCAATACCTTCGTTCAGCCATCGTGGTTGATGGGGCGTCTAAGATCAAAAGCCAAAGCAAAAGCCAAAGCAAAAGCCAAAGCAAAAGCAAAAGCAAAAGCAAAAGCAAAAGCCAAGCAAGGCGGTCTGAGAGCTGGCCTGGTTTGGGGTGATCGCGTTTCTCCTGTGGGAGCGAGCTTGCTCGCGATGGCGGAGTGTCAGCCGCCGAATGTATTGCCTGGTATATCGCTTTCGCGAGCAGGCTCGTTCCCACAGTGGGGGGGCGGTGTGTATGAGTTTGTGACTGCCTGAGATCAAAATGTGGGAACGAGCCTGCTCGCGATCGCGGTGTTTCAGTGACATGCTTGTTGGGCTTGCTGGCCTCATCGCGAGCAAGCTCGCTCCCACAGGGTTTTTTGGTGTTTATGCATTTTGTGGTTGCCGAAAATCCAGTGTGGGAGCGAGCTTGCTCGCGATAGCGGCGGTCCAGCTAAATAGATGTGTCATGTACCCCGCTCTTGCTCTTGCTCTTGCTCTTGCTCTTGCTCTTGCTCTTGCTCCGCTTTTGATCTTGCTTTTGATCTTGATCTTGATCTTGATCTTGATCTGAACGCCCCGTTAAACCACGCTGGCCGAACGCCGGTATTGTGCAGTGGGTATCCCGGCATGGATGCCGGGATAGCCGCGCTGGGCCATGGATGGCCCTTCGCGGCGGGCCCACGGAGCAATGCCGGCGTTCGGGCACACCGAGCCATAGGCGAGGTGCCGAGTGGTGGGGCACAGACCTTTTGGTTACTTTTGGGGCGTCTGCCAAAAGTAACCCGCCGTAAGGGCGGAACCATAAGTGGCCGTTACACAAAAAAACGAATACACACACAAGCAAGCGACAACTCGGGAAACCCATGGCTCAAGCCCTAACCCCCCATCACCCCGTCCCAGCCCTCCCCCCCGAAGGCCTGATCGCCGTGATCGCCCCCGCCGGCCCCGCCCCGCTGGACACGGAAAAGGCCATCCAATGGATGCGCGCCCAGGGCCATGAGCTGCGAATATTCCCCGGCGTCCACGAAAAGGACGGCTACCTCGCCGGCAGCGACGAGGTAAGGCTGACCGACCTGCACGCCGCCTTCGCCGACCCGCAAGTCAAGGCGATCATCTGCCTGCGCGGCGGCTACGGCACGCCGCGCCTGCTGGATCGCCTCGATTTCGACCTCCTACGCCGCAATCCCAAGCCCTTTGTCGGCTACAGCGACATCACCGCCCTGCACCTGGCCATCAGCCGCTACGCAGGCTTCGTGACCTTTCACGGACCATTGCTCAACGCCGACCTGCTGGGCGACAAAGCGCCCCCGACGGTCGCTTCATTGTTCAGCCTGCTGCGCGGGCAGTTGAAGGCCGGCAGTGGGCTGAGCCATCCCGCGGCCTATCCCTTGACCACCGTTGAGCCGGGCATCGCCCACGGCCGTCTGCTGGGGGGCAATCTGTCGATCATTGCCGCGACCATGGGCACGCCTTACCAGATCGATGCAGACGGCGTGATCCTGTTCATTGAAGACGTCAACGAGCCGCTGTATCGCATCGACCGGCTGCTGACCCAGCTGCGGCTGGCCGGCACGTTGCAGAAGCTGCGTGGCGTGTTGGTGGGCGATGTGGCAGGGGTGGATGTCGAGGCGTTGAACCGGTTGCTCAAGCAGACGTTCGAGCCTCTGCGCATCCCGGTGTTGTCCGGCTGGCGCAGCGGGCATTGCGATCCGAACCTGACCTTGCCGATGGGCGCGTTGGTGACGCTGGATGCGGGGGAGAAGCGGTTGGTGCTGGAGCAGGATGTGGTGGTCGGTCGCTAGTTTTTCGTCGCCTGACAGGCCGTCATCGCGAGCAAGCTCGCTCCCACAGGTTGATAAACATGATCACCCTGTGGGAGCGAGCCTGCTCGCGAAGGCGATAGCCGCCACAATCTGATTCAGTGGCTACGCAACGCGTCGAGCAACTGATGCGTCGGATAGCCGTCCGCCGGCCAGCCGAACGATTGCTGGGCGCTGCGGATCGCCTTGCGAGTGTTGGCGCCGATGATGCCGTCGGGGTTGCCCGCGTCGTAGTTGTGGGTGCTGAGCAGGGTCTGCAATTCGATGCGTTCGCTGCGGCTCAGGGGCAGGTCTTCCTTTGGCCATTGGCCGAAGACCAATCCCCCACCGGTGAAGCGCTTCGACAACAACCCGACCGCCAGCGCGTAGGACGATGAGTTGTTGTACTTGAGGATGGCGCGGAAGTTATCGAATATCAGGAACGCCGGGCCGCGGTGCCCAGCCGGCAGGAGCAGGGACGCCGACAGTTGCTTGTCATCGGGAGCGATCGGCAGGCCGCCATATTCTGAAACGCCCAGCCGCTCCCACTCGGAGACGGGCTTGCGGATCGTGCCATCGGCCAGTGTGTAGTCGAAGCCTTCGCTGAGCGAGACCTCGAACCCCCACGGTTGGCCCCGTTGCCAGCCGGAGCTCTGCAGGTAATGGGCGGTCGAGGCCAGGGCGTCGGTGGAGCTGCCCCAGATGTCCCGGCGGCCGTCTCCATCGAAGTCCACTGCATGGGTGTTGTAGGTGGTGGGGATGAACTGGGTCTGGCCCATGGCGCCGGCCCAGGAGCCAAGCATTTTTTCCGGTGCGATATCACCCTGTTGCAGGATTTGCAGGGCGGCGATCAGCTGCGCGTGGGCGAAGCCCGGACGTCGCCCCTCATAGGCCAGGGTGGCCAGGGAATTGATCACGGACTTGCTGCCCTGGAACTGGCCGAAGTTGCTTTCCATGCCCCACACCGCCACCAGCGCCTCGCGATCGACGCCGTAGCGCTGCTCGATGCTTTGCAGGACCTGGGCGTTCTGCTGGATCAACGCCTTGCCTTTGCTGACCCGCAACGGCGACAGCGCGCCATCGAGGTACTCCCACACCGGGCGGGTGAATTCCGGCTGGCTGCGATCGGCCTTGATCACGCTCATGTCCGGGCTGACACCGATAAACGCCCGGTCGAACAGGTCGGCACGGATCCCGGCGGCCAGGGCGTCCTTGCGAAACCCGGCCTGCCATTCGGCGAAGGTCTGGGTGGGCACGATGTCCAGGTTCTCGCCGCTCGGCACCACAGGCGGCACCACGGCCGGCGCGGTCACGGCAGGCACGGTCTGGAGCGGTTGGGCGTCGGCGGCGGTAGGTTTTTCAGCGCAGGCGACAAGCAGGGCGATGCTTGTGGCGACGATCAGCTGGCGCAGGGGCAAACGACGGGAAAGACAGAAGGGCATGCACGGGTCCAGAAATACAAGATCAGGTGCTGACCTTAACATGCGAAAGGGCTGTAGGGCTTGTCCAGGTGTTTCAAGCCGCCAGAAAGCAAGAAGCCTCCCAGTTGTCAGACTGGAAGGCTTCGCGGCGGTAGCTGCCCTTGCCCTTGGCGGGTCGTTCCTGGCGGCTGCGGAACAGGGGTTGGGCGACGATGGACTTGGCCTTGTTGGGGCCATGCCTGGATGGCTTTTTGCTCATGTCTGGATCTCTCATGGGGTGGTTTTAGCGGGGCAAATCATGGGACAGCGTCGAGGGCTTGTCCAGTCCCCGCATCGGTACAAAAAACATCAGCTAATGAGTGCGCAATTGTGGCGAGGGGATAAATCCCCGTTGGGCTGCGAAGCGGCCCCAAGAGAGGCGGATGCGATTCGCCCGGTACACCAAGGCGCCTGGTTCAGGGCCGCTTCGCAGCCCAGCGGGGATAAATCCCCTCGCCACAGGTACTGCGGTGAGCTTTCAAGGAAGGTTTATTCGGCAGGCAAGGCCAACCGCTGGCCGGCCATCAGCAACGACAACCGACTGAGGCTCATCCAGGGCGAGCCGGCCGCCTGGCCCTTGATCTGCGCGTCGATGCGCTGGGCTTCGAGCAGCAGTTGCGCCCAGCGCGGCGCCGAATAGCGTTGCAGGGCCTTGCTCATCAGCGGCTTGCGCTTGTCCCACACAGGCGGGCGGGCCTGGCTGAAGGCCTTGTCCAGCGGTACGCCCTGGCTGTACTGCAACGACAGGTTGGCCAGCAGGCGCAATTCCCGGGACAGGGCCCAGAGGATCACCGGTGGCTCGACGCCTTCGCCGCGCAGGCCTTCCAGCATGCGCAGGGCGTGGGCGGCCTCGCCGTTGAGGATCGCATCGGTCAGTCCGAAGACATCGAAACGGGCGCTGTCGGCCACGGCGGCCTGCACCGTTTCCACGGTGATCTGCCCGCCTTCGGCCATCAGCTTGAGCTTTTCGATTTCCTGGGCCGCGGCCAGCAGGTTGCCTTCGACCCGAGCGGCGATCAGTTCCACGGCGTCCTGGCTGGCTGACAGGCCGGCCTGGGACAGCCGTTGGCGGATCCAGCTCGGCAGCTGGCTGACGTCCACTGGCCAGATTTGCACGAACTGGGTCTGCTGGCCTTCCACCAGGGCCTTGCCCCATTTGGTCTTCTGCGCAATGCCATCGAGTTTCGGCAGGCTGATGAGCAGGACCGTGTCTTCGGCAGGCCGCGAGCAATACTCGATCAGCGCGGCGGCGCCCTTGTCCCCCGGCTTGCCGGACGGCAGACGCAGTTCGAGCAGGCGTTTTTCGGCGAACAGGGACATGCTCGCCCCGGCCAGCAGCAGCGTGCCCCAATCGAAATTGGCGTCGGCGGCGAATACCTGGCGTTCGTCGAACCCTTGCTGGCGAGCGGCGCTGCGAATGGCGTCGGCGGCTTCCTGGCACAGCAGCGGGTCATCGCCGCTGATGATGTAGACCGGCGCAAGGGCACCTTGCAGGTGCTTGCCGAGTTGGGCGGGGGCCAGTTTCATGGAACGCAGCTCATGGGCGCAGGTGAGCGGGGCGCCGGAGCGCCCCGCACGGCTTATTCAGCCGGGACTTCCAGCGGCGACTGTTGCGGAGTCTCCGCCTCGGCCTTGCGTGCCGCTTCCAGCGCGTCGGCTTCGGCCTTGGCGCGGGCGTTGGCGGTCTGTTGCAATTGCTCCAACTGGGCAGGGCTCAGTTGTTGCAGGCGCAGCATCATGCGCTGAACCATCTCGCGACGCATTTCGCTACGCACTTCGATGGATTCCTGGTCGGAACCGGTGATGTTGTTGCCATCGTGCAGGTAGACCTTCTGCACTTGCAGCTTGTCGTTCAGCAGCGACAGGTCGTTCTGGCCACGGATTTCGTAGCTCAGCACGTTGGTCAGCTCGTACTCGGCCGAACGCCCGGCGCCGGCATAGCTCAGGCTGCGCTGGCTTTGCTGCTCGTTGGTCAGCACAAGCTTGTAAGGCGCGCCACTGGCGATCCTTACGCCGCTGTTCTCCAGTGTCTGGCGCAGCGCCTTCACGGTTTCGCCGTAGGCGTCCCGCGCGCTGAGGTCCAGCTCCTTGATAGCCAGCTCGGTGGTGCCGGTGCCGCGCAGCTGGAAGCCGCAGGCGCTCAACAGGACCGCCAGGCCCACGACCAGCAGATTACGTTTGATCATCTTGTTGCTCCCCTTGAAACCCCATGGGCCGACAAGGCGGCCCCGCAGGTCATATTCGGCGCCCGGCCCGCGGCCAGGCGCCCGATCCAATTAGCTTGCGACGATGTTGACCAGTTTGCCGGGCACGACGATCACTTTGCGAATCGTCAGGCCATCGACGAAGCGCAGCACGTTCTCGTTGGCCCGTGCGGCGGCTTCGACTTCCTCGCGCGTCGCGGTGGCCGGCATGTCGATCTGGCCGCGCAGCTTGCCGTTGACCTGGATGACCAGGGTCAGGCTGTCCTGCACCAGCGCGGTTTCGTCCACCACCGGCCAGCGAGCGTCGATCACCGGGTCGGCGTGACCCAGTCGATTCCACAGCTCGTGGCTGATGTGCGGTGTGATCGGCGCCAGCAGCAGCGTCACGGCTTCCAGGCCTTCGTGGATCAAGGCGCGATCCTGCTCGGTGCCTTGCGCGGCTTTTTCCAGGACATTCATCAGCGTCATCACCTGGGCAATGGCGGTGTTGAATTTATGGTTCTGGCCGACGTCATGGCTGGCCTGCTTGATGGCCAGGTGGATCGAGCGGCGCACGGCTTTCTGTTCGTCGTTCAGGCCGCTGACGTCCAGCTTGCCCGGCAGGCCCTGGGTCACGTGGGCCTGGGCCAGGCGCCAGACGCGCTTGAGGAAGCGGTGCGAGCCTTCGACGCCGGAGTCGGACCATTCCGCGCTCATTTCCGGTGGCGAGGCGAACATCATGAACAGGCGGCAGGTGTCGGCGCCGAACTGGTCGATCATCGACTGTGGGTCGACGCCGTTGTTCTTCGACTTGGCCATCTTCTCGGTGCCGCCGATTTCCACCGGCAGGCCATCCGCGATCAGCTTGGCGCTGATGACCTTGGCCTTGCTGTCGCGTTCGAGCTCGACGTCGGCCGGGTTGAACCAGGTGTAGGCCCCGTTGGCTTCGCGACGATAATACGTCTCGGCGACCACCATGCCCTGGGTCAGCAGGTTCTTGAAGGGCTCGTTGGAGCTCACCAGGCCTTCGTCACGCATCAGCTTGTGGAAGAAGCGCGCGTAGAGCAGGTGGAGAATGGCGTGCTCGATACCGCCGATGTACTGGTCCACCGGCAGCCAGTGGTCGGCGGCGGATTTTTCCACCAGGCCGCCGGTGTAGTGCGGCGAGGCGTAGCGGGCGTAGTACCACGAGGACTCGACGAAGGTGTCCATGGTGTCGGTTTCACGCTTGGCCGGGGCGCCGCATTTCGGGCAGTTGCACTCGTAGAACTCGGGCATGCGGGCCAGGGGCGAGCCGGCGCCGTCGGGTACGACGTCTTCCGGCAGGACCACGGGCAACTGGTCTTCCGGCACCGGTACGTCGCCGCAGGTCGCGCAATGCACGATCGGGATCGGGCAGCCCCAGTAGCGCTGGCGGCTGATGCCCCAGTCGCGCAGGCGGAACTGGGTGCGCGAGGCGCCGAGGTTCTTCTTGATCAGGGCCACTTCGATGGCGTCGAACGCCCCTGCGAAGTCCAGGCCGCTGAATTCGCCGGAGTTGATCAGCTCGCCGTGTTCGCCGTAGGCGTCCTGCCAAGGCGCCGGGGTCTGGTCACCGGCGCTGGTGCGCACCACGGGCTTGACCGGCAGGTTGTACTTGTGGGCGAACTCGAAATCGCGCTCGTCGTGGGCCGGCACGGCCATGACGGCCCCGTCGCCGTAGTGCATCAGCACGTAGTTGGCGACCCACACCGGGAGTTTCTCGCCGGTCAGCGGGTGCTCGACGAACAGCGAGGTCGGCAGGCCTTTCTTCTCTTGGGTGGCGACGTCGGCTTCGGCAACGCTGCCGCCCTTGCATTCGGCGATGAACGCCTGCAGGTCCGGGTTGTTGCGGGCAGCCAGGGTCGCCAGCGGGTGCTCGGCGGCCACGGCCACGTAGGTGGCGCCCATCAGGGTGTCCGGACGGGTGGTGAAGACCTTCAGCGTGCCGGCTTCGCCGATCGAGGCGACGTCGTAGGGGAACTGGACTTCCATGCCCCGGGACTTGCCGATCCAGTTGCGCTGCATGGTCTTGACCTGCTCGGGCCAGCCGGTCAGCTCGTCGAGACTCTCCAGGAGCTCATCCGCGTAGGCGGTGATCTTGAAGTAGTACATCGGGATCTCGCGCTTCTCGATCAGCGCCCCCGAGCGCCAGCCGCGACCGTCGATCACCTGTTCGTTGGCCAGCACGGTCTGGTCCACCGGGTCCCAGTTCACGGTGCCGTTCTTGCGATAGATCACGCCTTTTTCGAACAGGCGGGTGAACAGCCATTGTTCCCAGCGGTAGTAGTCGGGCTTGCAGGTGGTGACTTCGCGGGACCAATCCACCGCCAGGCCCAGGCTGCGCAGCTGGGACTTCATGTAGGCGATGTTCTCGTAGGTCCACTTGGCGGGCGCCACGTTGTTCTTCATCGCGGCGTTTTCCGCCGGCATGCCGAAGGCGTCCCAACCCATGGGTTGCAGGACGTTCTTGCCTTGCATGCGCTGGTAGCGGGAAATCACGTCGCCGATGGTGTAGTTGCGCACGTGCCCCATGTGTAGCTTGCCGCTGGGGTAAGGGAACATCGACAGGCAGTAGTAGGTCTCCTTGCCTGGCTGTTCACTGACTTCAAAGGACTTTTGCGCGTCCCAGAACGACTGGGCGGCGGCTTCGATCTCACGGGGCTGGTAGTGTTCGTGCATGGCTACTTTTGTACTGAATGGGGTGGCCCAATCCTCTTCATTGCCATGCTGGACGCAGACGACGCCGGATGCGGCGTTTTCGATGCCCAGCCAAGCTGGAAGTGGAGTTACAGGAAGCGCCGTAGCATACATGACCGTGCTCTGCCGAGGGAAACCCTGATTGCATGCCGGGCATTGCCGACCACCGCCAGGTCCGGGCGTTCAGGGCCGTTGGTCGCGGCGGCCTGCCGGTTTGCCAAGCGAAGCTAAGCTTCTCAATGGGGAGTGAGTCTTATCTTCAATGAGGTGAGGGATGGTTGAATCACAGCGAAAAGTAACGACACCTGAGTTGTACGAAAAACTGATCGATCGTCTCGGGGTGGCCCTGGACGCTGCAAGAACCGCCGGTCGTTTGCGCGACGAGCGCCCGGCAGAGCTGGAACTGCGCGGCCTGAGCCCCGCAGAGTTCGAACTGGTCAAGGCTTACCTCGAACAGGTCGGGCATCCGGCCCGCCTGAGCGGAGCCCAGGTACCCCAGCGTCACGATGCGCCCCGTTCGGCCAAGGTGGTATGGCTCAAGGACCGGACGCCGGACAAGGAAGCCGCCAGGCGCCGGTCAATGTAGTTGAACCTAGAACCGGACCCACCCAGGTCGCTCTTTTGATTCAAGGTCCTTTCGAATCTGTTGTCGCTTTGCGTCAACCCACTTAGGCTTCGGGCATCTATGGAGATGCCCGATGCCGTTTCGCTATTTCATCAAACAACTGCTCATGCCGCCGGGCATCCTGCTGGTGCTGCTGGCGCTCGCCTGGTGGCTACGCAATTCCCGGCCACGCCTGGCTCGCCTGTGCTTCATCATCGGGCTGGGCGGTTTCTGGTTGCTGAGCCTGCCGGTGGTGGTGCAATGGAGCGCCAAGGCCCTGGAGCAGGAACCGCCGCTGGCGCCCGGCGAATGGGCGAGCCTGGCCCAGCGCGCCGACGCCATCGTGGTGCTCGGTTCCGGCCGCGAGCGCGGCGACCTGGCCTGGGGGGCCGACCAGCCCACCGGCGTCGGGCTCGAGCGCCAGCGTTATGCCGCCCGGCTAGCCAAGGCGTCGGGGTTGCCGGTGCTGACCTCCGGTGGCTTGCACTACGGCACTCCGCCCAGCGAGGCCAAGCTGATGGCCGATTCGATGCTGGATGATTTCGGGGTCACCGTACGCTGGCAGGAGGGGCGCAGCCGCACCACCTGGGAAAACGCCCGGATGAGCGCCGAGATCCTCCTGCCGGAAGGCGTCCGCCGGGTCGTGGTGGTGACGCAGTCCTGGCATATGCCGCGGGCGGTCATGAGTTTCGAGCGGTCGGGGTTTGAAGTGGTGCCGGCGCCGGTGGGTTTCCTGGGAACGGACAACGCCCGGCCCCTGGGCGGCTGGATGCCGGAGTTCAAGTCGATCTGGCAGTCGGGGCAATTGATGAACGAGGCGGTGGGGCTGGTGGGGTATTGGTTGTTCTACCGCTGAGCATCGAGGATGTGGATGAGTTGTGGGAGCAAGGCTTGCCCGCGATGAGGTCAACGCGGTCCTGCCTTGGAAGTCAGGGCGCCTGCATCGCGGGCAAGCCTTGCTCCCACAAGAAGCTCGTTGACCTCAAGGTCGTTCACCCGCCCGTGGTATCAAACGGTCTTGGCCATCCGCCCCGCCATCAACGCCCAGCCCAGCAGCAACACGCACAGGATGATCAGCGGCCACGAGCGCCATTGCAGGTAAGGCGTCAGGTCGTGCATCGGCACCACTTCGCCATACAGGATGCCGCGCTCGAACTGCGGGATCTGCGCGGTGATCTGGCCGAAAGGGTTGATCAGGCCAGTGACGCCGTTGTTGGTGGCGCGGATCATCCAGCGTCCGGCTTCGAGGGCGCGCATCTGCGCCATCTGCAGGTGCTGCAACGGGCCGATCGACGTGCCGAACCAGGTGTCGTTGCTGATGGTCAGCAGCAGGTCGCTGCGCGCCGAAAGGCCGGCGGCGAACTCCGGGTAGACCACTTCATAGCAGATGAACGGCGCGATCTGGTAACCCTTGGCCTGCAGCAATGGTTGGTCGGCCGGGCCCCGGGCGAAGTCCGACATGGGCAGGTCGAAGAACGCGATCAGGCCGCGCAGGAGATCCTGCAGGGGCACGTATTCGCCGAACGGCACGAGTTTCTGCTTGAGGTAGGTGCCGTCGCCTTCGCCGGTGACGGTGATGCCGTTGAAGTAACGCTTTTCATGACGCACCAGTTGGCGGATCGGCACCCCGGTGATCAGCGCCGAATGCCGCTCGGCGGCGAAGCTGCCCATCATGTCGAGGTAGCCCTGGGCCGATTCCTTTAGCACCGGCACGGCGGTTTCCGGCCAGATCAGCAGGTCGACGCGCTTGGAGGTGAAGCTCATGTCGCGGTACAGCGCCAACTGCGCGTTGAGCTGCTCCGGGTCCCATTTCATGCTTTGTTCGATGTTGCCCTGGATCGCCGCGACGCTCAGCGGGTCACCCGAAGGGCTGGTCCAGGCGTGGCCCTTGAGCGCCATGCCGGCCACCCAGGGGCCGACCAGCAACACCGCGCCGGCCGCGATGAAGCCCTTGCGGCCGGTGCCCACCAGGCGGCGCGCGTTGTACAGCAGCGCGGCGGTCAGGGCCAGGGTGAAGGAAATCAGCCACATCCCGCCCAGTGGCGCGAGACCGGCCAAGGGACCGTCGAGCTGGCTGTAGCCGGAATAGAGCCAGGGGAAACCCGTGAGGAACCAGCCGCGAAAGGCTTCCTGGCCCAACCACAGCGCCGCGAACGCCAGGGCATCGGCCAGCGGGGCTTCGTTGCGCCTTAGCCAGCGTGCCCACAGCCAGGCGGGCAGGGCGAAGAACCAGGCAATGGCGGCGATGAACAGCAGCATCAGGAAACCGGCCAGCAGCACCGAGGCGCCGCCGAAGTTGTGGATGCTGACGTAGATCCAGCTGGTGCCGGCGCCGAACAGGCCAAAGCCGAAGCACCAGCCCCGGCCCAGGGCCTGGCGTGGCGACAGCTCGCGCAAGCCGGCGTAGAACAAGCCGACCGCCAGCAATGCCAGCGGCCAGATGTCGAAGGGTGCCAGGGCCAGGGTGGTGATCGCGCCGGCCGCCACGGCCAGCAGGTTACCGGGCCAGCCGGGGCGGTTTATCCAGCGCATGTGTGTCCTTAGCGGGGCTCGCAGGGGTTATCGGGCAATGGGCGTCAGGCGCAGCAGGTGAATCCGGCGGCTGTCGGCGTTCAGGATGCGAAAGCGCCAGGCGCCGATCTCCGTGGTTTCGTTGCGCTTGGGCAGGTGCCCGAACGCGCTCATCACCAAACCGCCAACGGTGTCGAACTCATCGTCGGAGAATTGGCTGTCGAAGAATTCGTTGAAGTTCTCGATCGGCGTCAGCGCCTTGATCAGGAAGTCGCCGCTGGGCAGGGGCTTGATGTAGCTGTCTTCCTCGACGTCGTGCTCGTCCTCGATGTCGCCGACGATCTGCTCGAGCACGTCCTCGATGGTGACCAGCCCGGCCACGCCGCCGTATTCGTCGATGACGATGGCCATGTGGTTGTGGTTGGCGCGGAATTCACGCAGCAGCACGTTCAGGCGCTTGGACTCAGGCACGAAGGTGGCCGGACGCAGCAGGTCCTTGATGTTGAAGCTGTCGCCGTTCTCCTGGAGGATCAGCGGCAGCAGGTCCTTGGCCAGCAGCACACCCATGACGTCGTCATGGCTTTCACCGACGACCGGGTAGCGCGAGTGAGCGGAGTCGACCACGGCGGGCAGGAACTCGCGGGGTGTCTGGGTCGCCTTGATGCTGACCATCTGCGAGCGCGGGACCATGATGTCCCGGACTTGCAGGTCAGCGACCTGGATGGCGCCTTCGACGATGGCCAGCGCTTCGCTGTCCAACAGTTTGTTCTGGTGTGCGTCGCGCAGCAGCTCCAGCAGCTCCTGGCGGTTTTTCGGCTCATGGGCAAAAGCCTGGGTGAGCTTGCCCAGCCATGACTTCTGCCCGTTGCTCGATCGATCTTCGCTCATAGCGATTACTCTGAATCCTTTGTCGTTACAGGTTGATGTATCAGTGTTCGTCGCCGGCGTAGGGGTCGGGATGACCCAACTCTGCAAGCAACGTTCGTTCCAGTGCTTCCATTTCCTCGGCTTCGTCATCTTCCATATGGTCGTAACCCAGCAGATGCAAGCAGCCGTGAATCACCAGATGGGCCCAGTGGGCCTCGGACGATTTGCCTTGTTCGAGCGCTTCGCGCTCCACCACGGGGACGCAGATCACCAGGTCGCCCAGCAGCGGGATGTCGAGCAACTCGTCGGGCACGTCGGCGGGGAACGACAACACGTTGGTGGCGTAGTCTTTGTGGCGCCAGGTGTGGTTCAGTTCGCGGCCTTCGGGCTCGTCCACCAGGCGGATCGTCAGCTCCGAATCGGCGCTGCGCTGGCGTAAGGCCAGTTCGCACCATTGGCGGAACCGGGCTTCGCTGGGGGCCGGCGAGTCGCTGGCCAGTTGCAGGTCAAGTTCAAGCATTGTGGCGATTGCCCTTGCCTTCGGCCGTGTCTTCCTCGGCGCGGCTCTCGAAACGCTCGTAGGCTTCGACGATGCGCTGCACCAGCGGATGACGCACCACGTCCTTGGGCAGGAAGTGCGTGAAGCTGATGCCCGGCACATCCTTGAGCACCTGGATCACGTGGTTCAAGCCGGACTTGGTGCCCCGGGGCAGGTCGACCTGGGTGATGTCGCCGGTGATGACGGCCGTGGAACCGAAGCCGATCCGGGTCAGGAACATCTTCATCTGCTCGACCGTGGTGTTCTGGCTCTCGTCGAGGATGATGAAGCTGTTGTTCAGGGTGCGACCGCGCATGTAGGCCAGCGGCGCGACCTCGATGACCTGGCGTTCGATCAGCTTGGCGACGTATTCGAAGCCGAGCATTTCATACAGCGCGTCATAGAGCGGGCGCAGGTACGGGTCGATCTTCTGGGTCAGGTCGCCAGGCAGGAAACCGAGCTTTTCCCCGGCTTCGACCGCCGGGCGCACCAGCAGGATGCGGCGCACCTGTTCGCGCTCCAGCGCGTCGACGGCGCAGGCCACGGCCAGGTAGGTCTTGCCGGTGCCGGCCGGGCCGATGCCGAAATTGATGTCGTTGCCCAGGATTTCCTTCACGTAGCGCTGCTGGTTCAGGCCGCGCGGGCGAATCATGCCCTTTTTCGTGCGCAGGGCGACCGCCGGTTCCGAAGGCGCAGGGTTGTCCAGCTCCTCGACCGCCGATTCCTGGAGGAACAGGTGCACGGTGTCCGGCGACAACTCGCTCCCCTTGGTTTCCCGGTAGAGGCGGCGCAGCAGGTTTTCCGCGGAGGTGGTGTGCTTGGGTTCGCCGATCAGCTCGAATTGGTTTCCGCGGTTGCGGATCTCGATGGCCAGGCGCTGTTCGATCAAGCGCAGGTGCTCGTCGAATTGCCCGCACAGATTGGCGAAGCGGCGAGCCTCAAAGGGCTCGAGGATGAAGCGATGAGGTTCGATGGGTGCGTTCAAGGTCGTTTTTAGCCGCCCAGGGGCAATTGAGATGAAACCAAGGATAGCGCCAGTAGGCTGGGTGCGAAAGCTCTTAAACAGGCGAATCTGATGACAGGGTTGGCACACCCCCTGTGGGAGCAAGGCTTGCCCGCGATCAAGGCGCCGCGGTCCTTCAGTAAGATTGCGGTGCTTCCATCGCGGGCAAGCCTTGCTCCCACAGGTCTTGCTTTCACAGGCAATGGTGCTTTTGAGCAGGTTACTGGACCAGCGAACCCCGCAGGGAGTGCGGTTGCGCGGCGTCGATGTGCACGTCGGCGAACTGGCCGATCAGGGCCGGGGTGTCGCAGCGGAAGTTGACGATGCGGTTGTTTTCCGTGCGTCCCTGCAATTCGCCGGGGTCTTTCTTCGAATAATCGGTCACCAGGATCCGCTGGATGGAGCCGACCATTTGTCGGCTGATCTCGAAGCCTTGTTGATTCAAGCGGTGCTGCAAGGCGTTGAGCCGTTCCTTTTTCAGCTCCTCGGGGGTGTCGTCCGCCAGGTCGGCCGCCGGGGTGCCGGGGCGCTGGCTGTAGACGAAGGAGTAGGAGAAGTCGAAGCCGACATCCTCGATCAGCTTCATGGTCTGCTGGAAATCCTTCTCGGTTTCGCCGGGGAAGCCGACGATGAAGTCCGAACTGATGCAGATGCCCGGCACGGCGGCGCGCAACTTGCGCAGCTTGGACTTGTATTCCAGGGCCGTGTGGTTGCGCTTCATGGCGGCGAGAATCCGGTCGGAGCCCGATTGGACCGGCAGGTGCAGGTGCTTGACCAGCTCCGGGACCTCGGCATGGGCCTGGATCAGGCTGTCGGAGAATTCCAGCGGGTGCGAGGTGGTGTAGCGGATGCGGTCGATGCCGTCCACGGCGGCCACGACGCGGATCAGCTCGGCGAGGTCCGCCAGGCGGCCGTCATGGGTCAGGCCGCGATAGCCGTTGACGTTCTGGCCCAGCAGGGTCACTTCGCGCACGCCGTTTTCCGCCAGGTGGATGATCTCGGCGATCACGTCGTCGAACGGCCGGCTGACTTCTTCGCCGCGGGTGTAGGGCACCACGCAGAACGTGCAGTACTTGCTGCAACCTTCCATCACCGAGACGTAGGCGCTCGGGCCGTCGATGCGGGGTTCGGGCAGGTGGTCGAACTTTTCGATTTCCGGGAACGAAACGTCCACCTGCGGCAGCTTGGTCACGCGCGCGGCGTCGATCATCTCGGGCAGGCGGTGCAGGGTCTGCGGGCCGAAGACCACGTCCACGTATGGCGCGCGATCGCGAATGGCGGCGCCTTCCTGGCTGGCCACGCAACCGCCCACGGCAATGACCATGTCCGGGTTGGCCAGCTTCAGTTCGCGCCAGCGGCCGAGCTGGGAATACACCCGGTCCTGGGCGCGCTCACGGATCGAGCAGGTGTTGAGCAGGATCACGTCCGCGTCCTCGGCGCGGGCGGTGACTTCCAGGGCCTGGTGATCGCCCAGCAGATCGACCATGCGCGAGCTGTCGTACTCGTTCATCTGGCAACCGTGGGTTTCGATGTAAAGCTTCTTGGCCATGGACGGATCATCACGTGATTCAAAGAACCGCGCATTATAGGGAACAAGTCACTGGCTTCCTACCGTTGCCCGAGCAGTGGCTATGCTATAGTTTGCGCCCTCATTTTTACCCGCCGATGTCTCTCGCCAGCCATGACCAAACGTGAAGCTCCAATCTACAAGGTGATTTTCCTCAACCAGGGCCAGGTGTTCGAAATGTACGCCAAGCAGATCTACCAGAGCGATCTGTGGGGCTTCCTGGAGGTGGAGGAATTCGTCTTTGGCGAGCGCACGCAAGTGGTCGTCGATCCGAGCGAGGAAAAGCTCAAGGCCCAGTTCGAGGGCGTGGTCCGCAGTTTCGTACCCATGCACTCGATCGTGCGTATCGACGAGGTCGAACGCCTGGGCACCCCGAAAATCAGCGAAGCCCGCGGCACGGTCGGCAACGTGATGCCGTTTCCGATGCCGATGCCTGAGAAGTAACTGACTGTCACTTGAGGAATAAAGCCGAGCACAGTTCCTGTGGCGAGGGGATTCATCCCCGCTGGGGCGCGAAGCGGCCCTGAAACCTGGCACCTCGGTATCAGAGATTGATTAGGTTGACTGCTTTGGGGCCGCTTCGCAGCCCAACGGGGATAAATCCCCTCGCCACAGGGACCTGCGGTGGCTTCAGGGCAGCGGCGAGAACGGCGTGCGGCCGTCGGCGTTCTGCAGTTCCATCAGGTATTTGCGGAAGATCTGCCCGAGCACCTGGGTCGCGACTTCAAGTTCGTCACGGGGCATTTGTTCGGCGACTTCGTCGGCGGTGTCCAGGGCATCTTCGGCACCGTTGACCGCGGCCATCTTCAGCACGATGTAGGCCTGGACATTGTTGGCAGGTACGCCTTCGCCATGGAAGAACATGCCACCGAGCTTGAATTGCGCCTGGGCATGGCCTTGCAGCGAGGCTTTTTCGAAATAGTCGAGGGCTTGCTTGAGGTCGCGCGGCGCAGCCTTGCCTTCGTAGTAGAACTCGCCCAACTCGTATTGTGCTTGTGCATCGCCTGCATCCGCCGCTTTTTGACAGGCGTCGAGTGCCGGTGCGAGATCTTGTGGCTGGGTGTTGAGCGTGCAACGGCCCAGCGCCGGGATCAACAACGAGTTGCCGCCTGCCTGGGCATTCGCCAGCAGGGGCTGAAGGAGCAACAGGCAGCCCAAGGCAAGGGTGCGGCCGGTGCGGTTCATGGGAATCGACTTACCTCTGAGGGGCGCGCGGACCCTCCGGGGGATCCAATAAGCGCGCATTATGAAATAAGCGGGGCCATCCTTACAAAGTCTTTACTCGTTTTTCTGCTGCGAGGGAATGCCAACGGCGACTTCGCGGCGAAATCCGTAGGAAAAGGCTAGGAGGTTGTCGGCGATCACTGACGCCGGCGTCAGCCAGCGTCAGTTATCCACAGGCTTATTTCAAGGCCGCGAACGCCCGCTCGGCCGCATCGAGGGTGATCTTCAACTCCGCCTCGCCATGGGCGATGGAGGTGAAGCCGGCTTCGAACGCGCTTGGCGCCAGGTACACGCCGCCTTCGAGCATCAGGTGGAAGAAACGCTTGAAGCGGTCGGCGTCGCTGGCCATGACGTCTTCGAACGTGACGATGTCATCGGCGCCACTGAAATACAGGCCGAACATGCCGCCGGCCTGGGTGGTGACGAACGGGATGCCGGCCGCGTCGGCGCGCACCTGCAAGCCGTCGAGCAGGCGGGTGGTGTAGTCGGTCAGTTCGGCATGGAAGCCTGGCCGGCTGATCAGGCGCAGGGTGGTCAGGCCGGCGGCCATGGCCAGCGGGTTGCCCGACAGCGTGCCGGCCTGGTAGACCGGGCCCAGCGGGGCGATGCATTCCATGATGGCGCGCTTGCCGCCGAAGCAGCCCACTGGCATGCCGCCGCCGATGATCTTGCCGAAAGTGCTCAGGTCCGGCGTCACGCCGTAGTGGGCCTGGGCACCGCCGAGGGCGACGCGGAAACCGGTCATCACTTCGTCGAAGATCAGCACCACGCCATGCTGGTCGCACAGGCGGCGCAGGCCTTCGAGAAAGCCTGGCGCCGGTGGTACGCAGTTCATGTTGCCGGCCACCGGCTCGACGATGATGCAGGCCACTTCCTGGCCGACCTCGGCGAGCATCTTCTCGACTTCTTCGAGGTCGTTGAAGGGCAGGGTCAGGGTGTGCTTGGCGAATGCCGCCGGCACGCCGGCCGAGCTCGGGACGCCTTGGGTCAGGGCGCCGGAACCGGCCTTCACCAGCAGGCTGTCGGAATGACCGTGGTAGCAGCCTTCGAACTTGATGATGCTGTCGCGGCCGGTGAAACCCCGCGCCAGGCGGATCGCGCTCATGGTGGCCTCGGTGCCGGAACTGACCATGCGCACCATTTCCATCGACGGCACGATGGAGCAGACCAGGTCGGCCATTTCGGTTTCCATCGCGGTCGGCGCACCGTAGGACAGGCCGTGGACCAGCTGCTGGCGCACCGCGTCGAGCACCTCCGGGTGGCTGTGGCCGAGGATCATCGGCCCCCACGAACCGACGTAGTCGACATAGCGCTTGTCGTCTTCGTCGGTCACGTACGCGCCTTCGGCGTGCTTGAAGAACAACGGCGTGCCGCCGACGCTCTTGAACGCCCGGACGGGGGAGTTCACGCCGCCGGGAATGTGTTTCTGGGCGCTGGCAAACAGGGTTTCGGAACGGGACATGGTTGGGCTCTCGAAATCGAAAAATGGATTATTGGATCTGCAGCAGGGCGTTGAAGGCGCGGGCGCGGCGCGTCACTTCTGCACTGCTGTCGGCGCCGAACAGGCCATGGACCACGGCCAACAGGTCGACACCGTGGGCCACCAGCGGGGCGGCGTTGTCCAGGGTGATGCCACCAATGGCGCAGACCGGGACGTGCAGCCGGGCATGGGCCTGTTCGAGCAGCTCAAGCGGTGCGCCAGGGGCGCCGGGCTTGGTGCTGGAGTTGAAGAAGCGCCCGAACGCCACGTAGCTGGCGCCTTCGGCGGCGGCCTGTTCGGCCAGCGCCAGGCTGGCATGGCAGGTGGAACCGATGATCGCCTTGCTGCCCAGCAGTGCGCGCACGGGGGCCAGCGGGCCGTCGGTCTGCCCCAGGTGCACGCCGACGCCCAGGCGCGCGGCCAGTTCGGCGTCATCGTTGATGATCAGCTGGGTGTTGTAGCGCTCGCACAGGTTGCGCAGCGCCTCGGCTTCGCGCAGGCGCCGGGCCTCGTCGCTGCTCTTGTCGCGGTATTGCAGCAGGGTGACGCCACCTTCCAGCGCCGCTTCGACATACGCGAGGAACTTGCCGGCCAGCAACTGGCTGTCGGTGATGGCGTAAAGGCCACGTAATTTCATTGCACAGGCCTCCGGAACTATGAGCAGAAATCCAGCGGCAGGCGACGCGGTACGAACTGGCCTTGGCCCAGTCGTTCGGCATCGCGCAAGGTGCGCCAGGTGTAATCCAGTGCGCTCTTCACGGCGCTGGCCAGTTGTTCGCCCTGGGCCAGGCGGCCGGCCAGGGCGCTGGCGAGGGTGCAGCCGGAACCGTGGTAACTGCCGGGCAGGCGCTGGCAGGTGAAGGTGTCGCGGCGGCCATCGCGGCTGTACAGGCGATTATGGACTTCATGTTCATCGCCATGGCCGCCGGTGATCAACAGGTGCTTGACGAAAGGCAGCAGTTTTTCGGCGCACTCATCGGCGCTGCCCTCGGGCAGTTCGGCGAGGATGCGTGCCTCGGGCAGGTTGGGCGTGGCGATGATTGCCAGGGGCAGCAGGCGTTCGCGCATGGCGTAGCCGACCTCGTCCTTGCCCAGGCGACCGCCACCGCCGGCGCGCAGCACCGGGTCGCAGACCATTGGCAGGTGCGGATGCGCCTGGAGCAGTTCGACCACGGTGTCGACCATGTCCAGCGAGCCGAGCATGCCCAGCTTGACCGCCGCCACCGGAGAATCGTTGAGCACGGCGTTGGCTTGCGCCAACACCCACTCCCGGTCGAGCACGCGGAAATCGCTGACGTTGACCGTGTCTTGTACGGTCAGCGCGGTAACCGCCGGAGCGGCGTGACAGCCCTGGGCGAGCAGGGCTTCGATATCTGCCTGCAAGCCGGCGCCACCACTGGGGTCGTGGCCGGAGAGACAGAGGACAACGGGACGAGAGCTGTAGATATTCATGGTGCGCGAGCTTACCACCAAACCTTTCGGTCGGCGCGTACCTGTGACGCGGCCCCGAGGGTTGTCCGCTAATCTGACCGAAGCAACAGCTCTATCTCAATGCTTTCCCCTGAAACGCCCGTTCTAGAGCCTTCTGTGGGAAAAATTTCAATGGTGCATATTGGCCATCAACGGCTATGCTAGGCATGGATCCAACTCATAACAGGTAATGCCGGTTTTACGTCTACTCAGGGAATGGGGGGCTTCCTGACTCAACCGGACAAGCCATGCTGGGGCTTAAATGCGCTATTTGTTGATGTTGCTACTGTGCTTGTCCCCCTTGGCAAGTGCCCTTGAATTCGATGAGTTCACCCAAAGCCTGCCGTTGGGCCAGGCCCTGCAAGTGTTCGAGGACGCGAGCGGCAATGCCAGCCTCGATGACGTCCTCGCCCAGGCCGCGGCCGGTGGCTTCAAGTCCCATGACAAGGCCACGCTGAATGCCGGCTATTCGCGCTCGGCATTCTGGTTGAAAGTCGATCTGCAGTACCGCCCCGCGAACCCGGACGCCCAGCGCACCTGGCTGCTGGAGTTGGCGTACCCACCGCTGGACCACCTCGACCTGTACCTGCCCGATGCCGCCGGGACCTACCAACGGGTGCGCCGGACCGGCGATGCATTGCCCTTCGCGAGCCGCGAGATCCGCCAGAACAACTACCTGTTCAGCATCGATTTCAAGCCTGGACAACAGCGCACCGTCTACTTGCGCCTGCAAAGCGAAGGCTCGATCCAGGCACCGCTGACGCTGTGGTCGAGCACCGCCTACCTGGAGCAGCAGCCGGTGCGCTTGTACGTGCTGGGAATCATTTATGGCGTGCTGCTGGGGATGCTGGTCTACAACCTGTTCATCTACCTGAGCGTGCGCGACACCAGCTACCTCTATTACATCGTCTACATCGCCTCGTTCGGCCTCTACCAATTGTCGGTCAACGGCGCGGCCGTGGAGTATTTCTGGCCGGACAACCCCTGGTGGACCAACGCCGCGACGCCGTTCTTCATTGGCTGCGCGGGCCTGTTTGGCAGCCAGTTCGCCCGCAGCTTCCTGCAGACCGCCCAACACAGCCGCTGGCTCGATCGCTTGCTGTTGGCCCTGGTCGCCTACAGCGCCGTGGTGATCGGCCTGTCGTTGATGGCCAGCTATGCCTTGGCGCTGCGCCTGGCGACGGCGCTGGCCTTGGTGTTCACCGTGGTGATCTTTACCGCCGGGCTGTTTGCCTGGTGGCGTGGCCTGCGGGTGGCGCGGTATTTCATCATCGCCTGGTCGGCGTTCCTGCTGGGGGGCGTGGTCAATACGCTGATGGTGCTCGGCTACCTGCCCAACGTGTTCCTGACCATGTACGCCAGCCAGATCGGCTCGGCCATCGAAGTGGCGCTGCTGTCCCTGGCCCTGGCGGACCGCATCAACGCCATGCGCGAGCAGCAGGCCCAGATCCTGCTCGACGCCGGGCAGAAGCTGGAGGTCCTCAACCAGCAACTGGCCCAGGGCAACAAGCTCAAGGATGAATTCCTCGCGACCCTGACCCATGAGCTGCGCACGCCGATGAATGGCGTGATCGGTTCGCTGGAATTGATGGAAACCGTCGAGATGGACGAGGAATTGACCCAGTACCAGCAGACCGCCGCCGGTTCGGCGCGGGACATGATGCGCATGGTCAACGGCATCCTCACCCTCACCGAGTTGCAGGCCGGCAAGCTCAAGGCCAGTTCGACGCCCTTCAGCCTGCGCGAGGTGATCGACGCGCTGCAAGTGCAATTCGGCGCCAATGCGGCGGCCAAGGGCCTGGACTTCAAGGTCGATGTGGCGCCAAGCCTGGCGGACCGGCTGCTGGGCGACCGTTGCAAGCTGGTCCAGTGCCTGGAATGCCTGCTGGACAACGCCATCAAGTTCACCCGGGTAGGCGGGCTGGCGCTGCGGGTCAGTGGCCGGACGACGGAGCTCGAACGGCAGGTGTTGTCGTTCGCGGTGATCGACACCGGTATCGGCTTTACCGACCTGGGGGAAGCGACGCTGTACCAGCGGTTCTTCCAACTGGACGGCTCCATGACCCGCGAGTACGGCGGCCTCGGCGTAGGCCTGGCGATCTGCCGGCAACTGGTGGAGTTGCTCGGCGGGCGCCTGACCCACACCTCGGAGCCGGGTCGCGGCAGTCGTTTCCAGTTGGACGTCGAGTTTGACATCGCCTTGCCCATGCCTGGCCCGGCGTCGCTGTCGTTCGCGCGCCAGGATGCACGCCTGCCCCAGGACTGCACCGTGCTGCTGGCGGATGACGACAGCATCGATCAACTGGTGATGCGCGGCATGTTGCTCAAGCTCGGCTATCGGGTGCGCACGGCCGACAGCGGTCGCGCGGCGCTGGAGGTGTTGCAGGGTGAAAGTTTCGACGCCGTGTTGCTCGACTGCCAATCGCCGCCCTTCGATGGCGTGTCGGTCTGCTGCCAGATTCGCTCGCTGCCCGGTTGCGAGGAACTGCCGGTGCTGGTGGCCAGCCCGAACCTGGCACATGAGCGCTGCGCGTCGGGCGCCCTGGTCGATTACCTGGCCAAACCGGTGAAATTCGAGGCGTTGCAGGCCGTTCTCCAGCGCCGGGTGCTGTGTCCCAAGCAGGGTGAAAGCGCCGACATTTAGGCGTTTATGACACTTTGTTCGGCCGGGAGGCGGTGCTTAACTGAGCGTCTGCTGGCTGACCGAGGAGCCCCGTCATGAACCTGCACCAGTTCGCCGAAACCCACGACGTGACCAACCAGCCGCCGTCCCTGGATGGCGTCAACCTGTATCGCATCGACTTGCCATTGCAGCAGTGGGCCCAGCGTTTCGGCGCCGGTTGGGCGCAGGCGCGCATCGATGCCTATGGCGCGCTGGCCGGCGGGCCGCTGATGGAAGCGGGGTTCCTGGCCAACCAGAACAAGCCGGTCTTCGCCAGCCATGACCGCTACGGTCACCGCATCGACCTGGTGGAATTCCATCCCGCCTATCACCAATTGATGCGCACCGCCGTCGAGCATGGGCTGCCCAGTTTGCCCTGGGCCCATCCGCAACCGGGCGCCCACGTGGCGCGGGCGGCGATGACCTATCTGCACAGCCAGGCCGAGGCCGGCACCGGCTGTCCGCTGACCATGACGTTCGCCAGCGTCCCGGCGCTGCGCTTGCAGCCCGACCTGGCCGAGCGTTGGCTGCCGAAGGTGCTTGCCACCGAGTACGACCCGCGCAACGTCGGCATGGCCCACAAGGCCGGAGTCACCCTGGGCATGGCGATGACCGAGAAGCAGGGCGGCACCGATGTGCGGGCCAACACCACCAAGGCTTACCCGGTCGGCGCCAGCGGACCTGGCCAGGCCTATGAACTGGTGGGCCACAAGTGGTTCTGTTCGGCACCGATGTGCGACGCGTTCCTGACCCTGGCCCAGACCGACAAGGGCCTGACCTGCTTCCTGCTGCCGCGGCATCGCCCGGACGACACTCGCAACCAGTTCTACATCCAGCGGTTGAAGAACAAGCTGGGCAATTGCTCCAACGCCTCCAGCGAAGTCGAATTCCGTGGGGCGCTGGCCTGGATGATCGGCGAAGAAGGGCGCGGTGTGCCGACGATCATCGAGATGGTCGCCATGACCCGCTTCGATTGCATGGTCGGCTCCAGCGCGCTGATGCGCCAGGCGCTGACCCAGGCCAGCCACCATTGCGCGCACCGCAAGGTCGGCGGCAAGCCGTTGAGCGAACAACCGCTGATGCAGAACGTACTGGCCGACCTGGCGCTGGAAAGCGAGGCCGCGCTGGCCTTGAGCATGCGCATGGGCCGGGCGCTGGATCACCTGAGTGACGAGCATGAGGCCCGGTTCGCCCGGCTGGTGACGGCGGTGGGCAAGTACTGGATCTGCAAGCGGGCCCCGGCGATGATCAACGAGGCCGCCGAATGCATGGGCGGCGCCGGCTACGTGGAGGACAGCATCTTGCCGCGCCTGTACCGGGAGGCGCCGGTCAATTCGACGTGGGAAGGTTCCGGCAACGTGCAGTGCCTCGACGTACTGCGGGCCTTGTCCAAGGAGCCGGGGGTGCTGCAAGTGCTGTTCAACGAGCTGGGCGACGGCCACGGCGACCGGCGCCTGGCGGACCATATCGCCCGGTTGCAGGCGGCGTTCAAGGACACCGGCGACATCCAGTACCGCGCCCGGCAGCTGACCGAGGACATCGCCGTCGGGCTGCAAGCCAAGCTGTTGCTCGAAGCGGGCAACAGCGAGGTCAGCGATGCCTTCATCGCCAGCCGCCTGGGTTCGGCCGGCCGGGTGTACGGTGCCTTGCCCCGGGGCTTGGAGGTCGAGGCGATCGTGACGCGCTCCACTCCGCAGGGTTGCTAGCTGCACCGAATCCTTGTGGGAGCGGGCTTGCCCGCGAAGGCGTTGGCACATCCGGCATCTGTGACTGATACCCCGCTTTCGCGAGCAAGCCCGCTCCCACAGGGAATCGATCGAGTCCATTACGCCACTGTTCCCGTCGGGCGGCGATGCAGGCAAGATGAAGGCCTGCAAGTCAGAACACAGGAAGCTGATCGTGACCGAAGCGTTTATTGTCGTTCAAACCGCCGAGCAAGCCGTGGATCGCCTGGCGGCCCTGCACGAGCGTGCAACCACTGCGCTGAACCAGGCGCTGATGCGCTACCTCAAGGACCGCATCGAGCCGGATGCCGAGCAACGTGCGCTGTTTCGCTACCCCGCCCTGCGCCTGACCTATCACTGCCACGGTGAAGTGCCGCAAACCACCCGCGCCTACGCCAAGGTCCAGTTGCCGGGCACCTACAGCGTCACCGTCACCCACCCTGCCGCGTTCCGTAAATACCTGCTGGAGCAACTGGTTCCGCTGATGCACGACTTCACCGTCACCGTCGAAGTGGGCGTCAGCGAGCAGAACATCCCCTATCCCTATGTGGTGGAGCATGGCGACGAGCTGGCCGGGTCCGGCGTGACCGCCGCGGTGCTGGCGCGGGTGTTCCCCAGCACCGACCTGTCGGCCGCCACCGATGGCATCGCCGATGGCCTGTACGATTGGGAAAACACCGACCCGTTGCCCCTGGCGCTGTTCGACGCCGCCCGGGTGGATTTTTCCCTGCGCCGGCTGGTGCACTACACCGGCAGCGATTGGCGCCATGTGCAGCCTTGGATCCTGCTGACCAACTATCACCGCTATGTCGACCAGTTCATCGTCCATGGCCTTGAGCAACTGCGCAGCGACCCGCGTTTCGTGCGCATGGTGCTGCCGGGCAACGTGATCATCGACAAGCACATGGACCACAGCGAAGCGTCGGCCATCGCCGCCGGCGTGGTCTGGCACCGCTACCAGATGCCCGCCTATCACTTGCAGGCCAGCGATGGCCACGGCGTCACGCTGGTGAACATCGGCGTCGGTCCGTCCAACGCCAAGAACATCACCGACCACCTCGCGGTGCTGCGCCCTCATTGCTGGCTGATGATCGGCCACTGTGGCGGCTTGCGGCAGTCCCAGACCATCGGCGACTACGTGCTGGCCCACGCCTACATGCGCCGCGATGGCATCCTCGACCGGGTGGTGCCGCCGAACATCCCGATCCCGGCCCTGGCGGAGGTGCAGCTGGCGCTCCAGCAGGCCGCGGCGAACATCACCGGGGAAAAGGGCGACGAGCTGAAGAAGCGCCTGCGCACCGGCACCGTGCTGACTTACGACGACCGCAACTGGGAGCTGCGCTGGGCCCAGGAACGGCCCTTGATCAACCTGTCCCGCGCCGTGGCGGTGGACATGGAAAGCGGCACCATCGCCGCCCAGGGGTATCGCCTGCGGGTGCCCTATGGCACCTTGCTCTGTGTCTCGGACAAGCCGTTGCACAGCGAGATCAAGCTGCCGGGCTCGGCCAACGCGTTCTATGAGCGGGCGGTCAACCAGCACTTGAAGATCGGGATCGCGGCGCTGGACCTGCTGCGCACGGAACTCAATTCGCTGCATTCGCGCAAGTTGCGCAGCTTCGACGAGCCGCCGTTCCGCTGATTCGACGGTGGTCATTTGCCGGTCGGGCCACTAGCATGGGTGGCCCTGACCGCTAGATGTTGTATTCGCCATGCCCCGTCCGCCACGCCCCGTTTCCCGCCGCCCGGGCGCGAAGCATTCCGCCAGTGCCCCGCGCCGTGTCGCCAAGGCGCCACCGGCCGAGCCGAAGCTGATCCTGTTCAACAAACCCTTCGATGTGCTGACGCAGTTCAGCGACGGTGAAGGGCGGGCGACGCTCAAGGATTTTATCGACGTGCCGGGCATCTATCCGGCCGGGCGGCTGGATCGCGACAGCGAAGGCTTGCTGTTGCTGACCAACGATGGGCAACTGCAGGCGCGCATCGCCGACCCCCGGCACAAGCTGGCCAAGACCTATTGGGTACAGGTGGAGGGCGAGCCGAGCGCCGAGCAATTGCAGCGTTTGCGCGATGGGGTGGTGTTGAACGACGGCATGACGTTGCCCGCCGAGGCGCGCCTGCTGGACGAGCCTCAATTGTGGCCGCGCAACCCGCCGGTGCGCTTTCGCCTGAGTGTGCCGACGCGTTGGCTGGAACTGGTGATTCGCGAAGGGCGCAATCGCCAGGTGCGCCGGATGACGGCGGCGGTAGGCTTGCCGACGTTGCGCCTGGTGCGGGTCAGGATCGGCGACTGGACGCTCGAAGGGCTCGATCAGGGCCAGTGGAAGGAAGTGCTGGCGCGGTTATAGCGCGCCGGTTTCGATCAGGCCGATGACCACGCTCTTGATGACGAAGGCCGCCACGCCGAGCCCGAGCACGAAGAACAGGATGAACGAGCCGAAACGCCCGGCCTTGGATTTCTTCGCCAGGTCCCAGACGATGAAGCCCATGAAAATGATCAGGATGCTGACCAGCCCGGTCATCATCCATTCTTCGAAAACGGCAGGATCCATCGAGACACTCCGGCGTGAGCGGGGTTGAAAAGGCGCGGCGAGTATACGGCATGGGGCGCGGGCGAGGGATTGACCTGCGGCGGTGTGTCGCAGCTATTCATCGGTTGGGCGCAATCCAATGTGGGAGCGGGCTTGCCCGCGAAGGCGTCGGCACTGCCAGCATCAGCGCCAGCTGATCCACCGCCTTCACGAGCAGGCTCGCTCCCACAGGAGATTGCGGCGTTGGCCTTCACTGCGGTTTTATAGGAGCGAGCCTGCTCGCGATGGCGGTTTCAACTGCGCAGATGGGTCAACGGCAGTTCCGTGCTGTTGAGCACCTGGTTCAGCACGAAGCTCGAACGCACGCTGGTGACGCCGTCGATCCGGGTCAGGTGCCCCAGCAGCAGTTTCTGGTAGTGGTCCATGTCCGGCACCACCACCTTGAGCTGGTAGTCCGCGTCCATGCCGGTCACCAGGCTGCACTCCAGCACCTGGGGCAGGTTGCGGATCGCCGCCTCGAAGTTTTCGAAACGCTCGGGGGTGTGGCGGTCCATGCCGATCAGCACGTAGGCCGTGAGGCTCAGGCCGAGCATCTTGCGGTCGAGCAGGGCGACCTGGCGGGTGATGTAGCCGTCGTCTTCCAACTGCTTGACCCGGCGCGAGCAGGGCGAGGGTGACAGGCCGATGCGTTCGGCCAGTTCCTGATTGGAGATGCGCGCATCGCGCTGCAATTCCGCCAGAATACTCAGGTCGTAACGGTCGAGTTTGCTCATCGGTCAGGCCTTTGTCTGGATAATTGCGGAAGATTATCTATCCAAGGGTAAAAATTGCGCAAGCCATGTTTATTTGAGCAATATTCGCAATCATCTGTCGGCGCCCCAAGCCTATCCTTATCACCAAGATCACTGCTCGGACAAACAGTCCAGTGCAGCCCGCCCAATCAGGCCGGCTGCGGCCGCAGTACCCACCGGTACTGGCAGGCCCCCGAGCTGCACACTGTCCAGAAGACGGCGTGAGGTGAGCCGACGTCAAAAGCGTCGAGCACGGACTAGATTCTCAAGGGGAGGCCGACGGGCCTCCCTTTTTTATGCCTGCGAAATAAACCCCGTGGCTGATAACCTGTCGCAGAACCGGCCTGGGGGTTTCCCAGTCTTATCATCAGGCCCCGAACCGTTGTGAGGAATAACATGAAGTCGCGCATCTGGCGTTTGGCAGGTGTTGGTCTGTTGTGGGCAAGTGTCAGTGCGCAGGGGATGGCCGATGACCAGCAAAACCGTGGTGGCCCGGACGGCGGTCGCGGCCAGAACGGGCGAGGTGGCGAGGGCCAGGGGTATCCGGGCCAGCCGCGGCCGCAGAGCAACGAGATCATACGCGGCGACAACAGTCGTCAGTTCGAGGTCCGGCCGCAGCCGCCGTACCCGGGCGGCCAGCACTATGATCGCGGGCCCCAGGACCCCAACGGCCAGGGCCGTCCGCAACCGCAGCCCGGCAACAACCTGCCGATCCAGGGCCGGCCCGACAGCGTGACCCAGACCCGCGAACCGCAACCGGGGTATTACCGCGACATTCCACGTCGCAACGACGGTTATCCGAATGGCGGCCCGCGTCCCGATCATGACAACCGTCCCGACCCGCACTGGCCCGGTCGCCCGGGCGGTCATGGCAACGGCTGGGGCCCCGGGCCGCAGTACCGCCCAGGCTATGTCATCGACCGCTTCCCGGATCGCAATTACCGCGTGCCCTACCGTGGCCAGGACTACTTCTATTCGGGCGGCTACTGGTATCGCCCGCAAGGCCCGCGTTATGTCGTGGTGCAGCCGCCAAGGGGCATCCGCACCCGCTACCTGCCCGATTACGCCAGGGAAGTGTGGATCGGCAGTTCGCTGTTCTTCCTCGCCGCCGGCGCCTATTACGTCTACGAAGCCAACAGCCAGGACTACGTCGTGGTCGACGCGCCGGTGGCCAACCCGCAGCCGCAACCCCAAGGCAACGGTTTCGATGTAGTGGCCTATCCGGCCAACGGCCAGCCACCCGAACAGGTCAACCAGGATGGCTACGACTGCTATCGCTGGGCGGTGCAGCAGAGCGGGTTCGATCCGCGCAGCTACACCTACCCGCCGGCACCGGAAGTGGTGCAGACCTATCGCCAGGCCCAGGGCAGTTGCTTGAGCAGTCGTGGGTATCAGGTGACGTATTGAAGTTCGGTAAAGATCGTGCGCAGATCGCTTTTGTGGCGAGGGGATTTATCCCCGTTGGACTGCGAAGCAGTCCCAAAGCAGCCGACCCAATCCGTCTGGTACATCGAGTCGTAAGGTATCAGGGCTGCTTCGCAGCCCAGCGGGGATAAATCCCCTCGCCACAGGGACGGTGCTCGGCAGGTCAGGCGTGGGAGCCTTTGACCACTTCCGACGGATCGGCATGCACCAGCACTTCCGCCTTCGGATAGGCGCGGTGGATGGCGTCGGCGGCCTGGTCGCTGATGCCGTGGGCCACGGACAGGGTCAGTTCCCCCGGCAGTTCCAGGTGCAGTTGCACGAACCAGTGGTTGCCGGAGATCCGCGTGCGCAGGTCATGGGCCCCCAGCACGCCGGGTACGGCGCAGGCCAGTTCCAGCATGTGCTGGCTGACGTCCGGCGGCAGCTCTTCATCCATCAGTACCGCGAAGCTTTCCCGGCCGATCTGGATCGCGCTCCACAAGATGTAGGCGGCAATCCCCAGGCCGAACCAGGCGTCGAGTTGATACCAGCCGAACCCGGCCAGCACCAGCGCGATCAGGATGCTGCCGTTGAGCAGCAGGTCGGAGCGATAGTGCAGCGAGTCGGCCCGCACGGCGTTGGAGCCGGTGGCGCGGATGACCCGATGTTGCAGCGCCAGCAGAGCCACGGTCAGTGCCAGGGAAAACACGATCACGCCAACGCTCAGCCAGGGCGCGTCCACCGGGACCGGTTGCTTCAGGCGCTCGATGGCCTGCAAGGCGATCAATACGGCGCTGCTGCCGATGAACAGCGCCTGGGCCATGCCGGCCAGGGATTCGGCCTTGCCATGTCCGTAGCGATGATCGTCGTCGGCCGGGCGCAGGGCGTAATGCACCGCCAGCAGATTGAGCAGCGAGGTGACGCCGTCCAGGGCCGAGTCGGTCAGGCCGGCGAGCATGCTCACCGACCCGCTCAGCCACCAGGCCAGCGCCTTGGCGACAATCAGGATCGACGCCACGGCCACCGAGGCGCGGGTGGCCAGGCGCAGCAGGCGTGCGTGTTCAGTCGCCGTGGTCATGAGGCCGTCGTTCCTTGGGTACCGGCCCTCATGCGGCGGGCTTGAGACCGAGCGCGGCCAGTTGCTGCGCGCTGCCCTTGTGCTGGATCAGGCGTGGGTCGTCCAGTGGGAAGCTGCGGCCCAGTTCGCTTTCGAGGATGGCTTGGAGCTTGTGGTTATCGACGCTGCCGTCGGCATTGATGGCCGGCTTGAGTTTTTCCGGCGCGACCTGGGCCGTCTTGCCCGGCTCGAAGTAAATGGCGCCGGTGGCGAAGTCCACCGCGAACGCGATCAGCCCGGGGATGATGTAGAACAGCAGGCCGACGGCATCGAGTGCGGCGATCGCCGGGTCGATCTTGCCGTCGATCTGGCCACGGCGGTCCGGGTAGAAGATCGAGCCGCAGGCGCTGAGCTGGGTCAGCAGGGTGGCGACCAGGACGCCGCCGATCACGCGAAAGGGAATACGCATCACACTCTCCTGAACAGATAAAGATGTTGCTGGTTGGAGTCCAGACCACGCGAAACAGTTCGCCGTTATACTCGGCCCTCTGTTTTGGAGCCAGCATGATTTCTCTGCCGATCGATGAAGTTTTACCCGCCCTGCGCCAAGCCTTGGCGTCACGCCACGAAGCCGTGCTCGAAGCGCCGCCCGGCGCCGGTAAAACCACCCGCGTTCCCTTGGCCTTGCTGGATGAGGCCTGGCTGGCCGGGCAGACCATCCTTATGCTCGAACCAAGGCGCCTGGCCGCCCGGGCCGCGGCCGAGCGGCTGGCCAGCGAGCTGCGGGAAAAGGTCGGCGAAACGGTTGGCTACCGCATCCGCCTGGACAGCAAGGTGGGGCCCAGGACACGCATCGAAGTGGTCACCGAGGGCATCCTCACCCGACGCCTGCAGGATGACCCGGCACTGGAAGGCGTGGGCCTGCTGATTTTCGACGAGTTCCACGAGCGTAGCCTCGACGCCGACCTGGCACTGGCCCTGAGCCTCAATGGCCGTGAGCTGTTTCGCGAAGACCAGCCGCTGAAGATCCTGCTGATGTCCGCCACCCTCGAAGGCGAGCGCCTGGCCGGGCTGCTGGGCGATGCGCCGATCCTGCGCAGCGAAGGGCGCATGTTCCCGGTCACGGTGCGTTGGGGCCGGCCGTTCCAGCCCGGCGAATACATCGAGCCGCGGCTGGTGCAGACGGTGCTGGAAGCGTTGCGCGATGAAACCGGCAGCGTGCTGGTGTTCCTGCCCGGCCAGGCGGAGATCCGCCGCGTCCATCAGCAACTGGCCGACACCTTGGGCGAGGCTGGCAACGTGTTGCTCTGCCCCTTGCACGGTGAACTCGACCTCGCGGCCCAGCGCGCCGCCATCGACCCCGCGCCAGCGGGCCAGCGCAAGGTGGTGCTGGCGACCAACATCGCCGAGACCAGCCTGACCATCAATGGCGTGCGGGTGGTGGTCGATGCCGGCCTGGCCCGTGTCCCATGCTTCGACCCGGGCAGCGGCATGACCCGTCTCGACACCCAGCGCATTTCCCGCGCCAGCGCCACCCAGCGGGCCGGCCGGGCCGGGCGCCTGGAGCCGGGGGTGTGCTATCGGCTGTGGTCCGAAGACCAGCACGAACAGTTGGCCGCTTATGGCAGCGCGGAGATTCTGTCGGCGGACCTGGCCGGGTTGGCCCTGCAATTGGGACGCTGGGGTGTGACGCCGCAGCAGTTGATCTGGCTCGACGTTCCGCCCGCCGCCGCTTACGCCCAGGCCCAGGACCTGCTGCAACGCCTGGGCGCGCTGGACGGTGAACAGCTGACTCGCCACGGCCAGGCCATGGCGGAGCTGCCCGCTCACCCTCGGATCGCGCATCTGTTGCTGCGCGGCCAGGCGCTAGGGCTGGCGGACATGGCCTGCAACGTCGCCGCACTGTTGGGCGAGCGCGATATCCTGCGTGGTGCCGGCGCGGACCTGCACAGTCGCCTGGCCTTGCTGTCCGGCGAAGAACGCGCGGCGCGTGGCGCCCAGGGTGGGGTGCAGCGGGCGCGGCAGTTGGCCCGGCAATATCGCGGTTACCTGCGGGGCAAGGCCGAAGAAGCCGTGGCCGATCCCGATCATCCCCGCTGGCTCGGCGCCTTGCTGGCGCTGGCCTACCCGGACCGCGTCGCCCAGCAGCGCCGGCCCGGTGGCGCTGAATACCGCTTGGCCAACGGCCGTGCGGCACTGTTCGCCGAGGCCGACAGCCTGATGAAACAAGCGTGGCTGGTGGTCGCCGACCTGGGCAGTCGCCAGGGCCAGCGCGAAGAACGCATCTACCTGGCGACGGATTTCGACCCAGCGCTGTTCGACTCGGTGCTGGCCGAGCAGGTGCGCACGGTGGATCAACTGGACTGGGACGAACGCGAAGGCGTGCTGCGCGCCGAGCGCCAGCGCAAGGTGGGCGAGCTGGTCCTCAGCCGCGAGCCGCTGACCGGCCTGGACGAGTCTGCCCGTAGCCAGGCGTTGGTGAACCTGGTGCGGCGCAAGGGCCTGGAACTGTTGCCCTGGACCCCGGAGCTGCGCCAATGGCAGGCGCGGGTGGCGCTGCTGCGTCGCCTGGACCTGGACGCCAAGGGCGAGAGTGAGTGGCCGGACGTCAGCGATGGCGCATTGCTGGGCAGTCTCGAGCATTGGTTGATGCCGTATCTGGGCCGCGTTTCGCGCCTCAGCCATTTCGCCAGCCTGGACGTGTCGAGCTTCGTTCATAACCTGTTGCCCTGGCCCCTGCCACAACGCTTGGATGAACTGGCGCCGCACCATTTGAGCGTGCCCTCGGGGTCGTCGATCCGCCTGGACTACAGCGAGCATCCGCCGATCCTGGCAGTGCGCTTGCAGGAACTCTTCGGCCTGGCCGACACCCCGCGCATCGCTGGGGGGCGGCAGGTGGTCAAGCTGCACCTGCTGTCCCCCGCGCGGCGGCCGGTGCAGGTCACCCAGGACCTGGCGAACTTCTGGCGCAGCACCTACGCCGAGGTGAAGAAGGACCTCAAGGGACGGTATCCCAAGCATTACTGGCCGGACGATCCGCTGGTGGCGGAGGCGACGGCGCGGGTCAAGCCGCGTAAGTGAACGGAGGAAATCCAAGATATGAAATACAAACCCTGTGGGAGCTGAGCTTGCTCGCGATAGCGGTGTGTCAGTCAATAACAGTGCTGCTGATCCGCCGCAATCGCGAGCAAGCTCGGCTCCCACAGGGGGCTAAGGCGCTGCCGGCAACAAAAATCGCGCAATCACCGGCAAATGATCCGAGATACGCAAGGTGTCGTCCTGCCTTACCTGGGCTTCGACCCGTTTGATCCGCGGGCTGTAGAACAGGTAGTCGACGGTGCGGTCGGGGCCGTTGAGGCCTGGGTCGTTCGGGTAGTGGGTCAACCAGTGCTCGCGGTCGATGCCGCTGGCTTCGTTGTTGGTGGGAATCATCGGGTATTTGTCCCACAGCAGGTGCAAGGCGCTGTCGGCGGAATAGGGCGTGCGCTGCTCGGGCGGCAGGCGACGGTACTGGCCGAGGGGCAGCAGGTTGAAGTCGCCGCCGATCAGCCACGGCGTGCCGGAGGATTCGAATTTATCCAAGGCCTTGGCAACGGCGGCCACTTGCCTGGGCAACGTTTCGTCCGGCTCGGTGGCCCGCTCCAGGTGGGTGTTGAGCACCGCCAGGCGGCCGCCGTCCTTCAGCGCCAGGTAGCTCACCAGCAGGGCATTCCTGGGTTGGAACTGGCGAGTGATGACGTTGGCGTCGGCCACCGGCAGCTGCACCCGTTCGGCGTGGTCGATGCGGTAGCGGCTCAGCGTCGCCAGCTGGCGGCCGACGCTGCCGAAGACGTGGGGATTGGGGATGAAGTCGGCCTTCCAGTCGAAGGCGCTGGTGCCACAGGGATAGAGATCGGCCAGCCGTTCCTGCAACAGCTTGAACTGATCCTGGTAGTCACTGGCCTTGGCGCCGTTGTCCAGTTCCTGGAGCAGGACGATGTCCGGTTGCTCGTCGCGGATGACTCGCGCCACTTCGTCGAGGCTGAAGGCCATGTCTTCCAGGGTCGGGCTTTCGTCGTCACCCTGGGCCAGGTCGTGCCAGAACACGTAGCGCTTGCCGGCCAGGAACTGCACGTTCCAGGTCATCACCTTCAAGGCCTGGCCGGGCATCAGCGGGGCCGCGTTGGCGGTGCAACTGACCGGCAGGGTTTCCCGGGGTTGTGGGCGCCAGGTCAAGCCGTAGATGGCCAGGGCGGCCAGGCCGAGGACCAACAGCAGGCCCAGCAGGGTGTAGCGCAGTAGACGGGTCATGGCTCAGCTTATGGGCGAACGCAAAAGTGATCCCGAGCATAACCGAGAGCGGTTCTCAAGCCCAAGCCCGGTACCGGCAAGCGGGGGTCAGCGCGCGTCGGGCCTTGCTTCGATGAGCATGAAGATGCGGAACAGCACCACGCTGGTGAACAGTTGCAGGAAGCTGTGGACGCTGTCGATCAGCAGGCTGATCACCGGGTTCTGGGGCGCCGGATAGGCCGAGACACTGGCGCCCTTGAGCAACCACAACGGCGCCATCACGCAGAGGATGCACAACAGGATCCGCCAGAAATTGCCGCGGCTCATGGCCAGGCTTTCCTTCATGGCGGCCAGCGGCGTCAGCCCCCGCAGCACCAGCAGGTATTCACTGAAGGCCAGGGTCACCATCAGCCACAGGCCGGGGAGGAAATACAAGGAAATGCCCACCAGGATCAGCAGCGTGTTGAGGGCGGTCAACAGCGCAAAGCGCGGCCACAGGGTCAGCGCCGTGGCGAGCAGGTCGCGGGGACGTGGCGCCTCGCCGCGACTGCGGGCGTCGAGAAACAGGATCAGCGCGGCGGTGTAGAGCGGATACACCAGCAGCCCGACGATCACGCTGTAGCCGGGAAAGCCTTCCGGGCCGACGGCGCTGTCCACGCCTTGCTGCAGCAGCGCCTCGAGTATGACCAAGGGCAGGCACAGCTGGGCGATCCGGCCCAGATGGCGCTTGAAGAAATACAAAGAGTCGCGCAACACGTCAAACGGATTCATGGGTCGGTATCGCAGTTCAAAAAGCGGTCCGACACTTTAACCGATCGAGTGCCCGCACGAGCAAACGTAAACATCTGGTAAAGACCGTTGAATCCTTCCAGGCAAGCCCCATTACTGAGTCGTATCGGTCTTGTGACCGGCATGGTTTTCTATCCGGCAATCTGATGAGGTCGCCATGAACAGCGAAGAACAAACCCTGATCGATGGACTGTTTTCACGGCTGCAACAGGCCGAAAAGGATTCAGCCCCGCGCGACGCCCAGGCCGAGGCGCGGATCAAGGAACACCTGGCGAGCCAGCCCGCCGCGGGCTATTTCATGGCCCAGGCGATCCTGGTGCAGGAGGCCGCGATCAAGCGTCTCGACGAGCAGAACAGGCAGTTGACCCAGCAAGTCGAGCAATTGCAGGCCGAGCTGCAACAGGCGCGCAGCCAGGCCTCGACGCCGGCCGGCGGTGGAGGTTTCCTGTCGAGCATTTTCGGTGGCAGCAACCGCGATCCACGCCCGGCAAATCCTGCACCCTCCAGCACGGGCGGCTGGCGCGAGCCACCCCGGTCGTCTTTCAATGCCCCGGCCCAGCAGGGCTTCGGCACGCCACCGGGCAATTATGGCGCACCGCCACAGCAGGCCCCGGCGGCGGGCAGCTTCCTGGGTGGTGCCTTGAAAACCGCGGCGGGCGTCGCCGGTGGGGTGATGCTGGCCCAGGGCATCAGCAGCTTATTCCACAGCGGCCAGCAGCCCCAGGAAATCGTCGAGGTGATCAAGGAAGAGCCCGCCCAACCGGTCAATGACACCGGCGACAACGGCTGGGGCGATGACCAGCGCGTGGCCGACAGCGATGGCTACGGTAACGATTCGGCTGGTTTCAGCGACGCCGACTACAGCGACGACGGCTCTTTCTTCGGGGACGACGACTCCTTCGTCTGACCTGCCATTCGTCCGGGGCGCCCTGGCGCCTCGGGCCGATTATTCGCGGAACATTCCCCTGGGCTGGCATACTGGCGACCTTTCGGGCCAGATGGCCTGCGCTGGTGCAGCCAAGAGGAAATGCGGTGAAGAAAATTGCAGTGTTCGCCGATGTCCAGAACCTCTATTACACCGTGCGCCAGGCCTACGGTTGCCACTTCAACTACGCTGCGCTGTGGGCCGATGTCAGCAAGCAGGGGCAGATTGTCGAGGCCTATGCCTATGCGATCGACCGTGGCGACAGCAAGCAGCAGCAGTTCCAGCAGATCCTGCGCAACCTGGGGTTCACCGTGAAGCTCAAGCCCTACATCCAGCGCAGCGACGGCTCGGCCAAGGGCGACTGGGACGTGGGCATCACCCTGGACATCATGGACGCCGCCGACCATGTCGACGAAGTGGTGCTGGCCTCCGGTGATGGCGATTTCGACATGCTGCTCGAACGCATCATCAGCAAGCATGGCGTGCAGGCGGTGGCCTACGGGGTGCCGGGGCTGACCGCCAATTCGTTGATCCGCGCCGCCAGCCGCTACGTGCCCATCGAAGGCGCGTTGCTGCTCAAGAATTGATTTTTACGGAGTTCAGCAGGTTTGGAACGCATCGCAGTCATCGACTTTGAAACCACCGGCATCACTCCGAGCAGCAGTTGCCGGGCCACCGAAATCGCCGTGGTGATCCTCGAACAGGGCCGGATTGTCGACCGTTACCAGAGCCTGATGAATGCCGGCGTACGCGTGCCGGCCTTCATCGAGCAGTTGACCGGCATCAGCAACGCCATGCTGCGCAGCGCACCGCCGGCCGAGAAGGTGATGAACGAGGTCAATGAGTTTGTCGGCATCACGCCGCTGCTGGCCCACAACGCCGCCTTCGACCAGAAGTTCTGGGACTTCGAGCTGGGGCGCATCAAGCGGACCCGCCTGCAGAATTTCGCCTGCTCATTGCTGCTGGCCCGGCGCCTGATGCCGGCCGCACCGAACCACAAGCTCGGCACGCTCAACAGCTTCGCCGGCCTGCCCCATACCGGCCAGGCCCACCGGGCCCTGGCCGATGCCGAAATGGCCGCCAACCTCACCGCGCACCTGGCCTCGGAGCTGCGGCAGAAGCATGGGTTGCAGGCGTTGTCCCATGATTTCCTGTGCCGCTTGCAGAAAGTGCCGGCGGCGAAGATCAATGAGCATCTCAAGCGCTATCGCGGATTCTGAGCACACTACAAAACAAAACTGATTTGTGTTGGGTCGATTATTTCCCATTGCCTTCCAGCTGCCCCAACGGCACGCGCTTTTCAATGGCGCTGGACAGCACGATCGAGGTCTTGCTGAAGCCGAACTTGGCGATGCGGTTGATCAGCGCTTCCAGTTCCGGCATCGAGCCCACCGCCGCCTGCATGATCACGCAGGGGTCGCCCGTTACCCGGTGGCACTCGGTCAACTGAGGGATCTTGCACAGGTCGTCGTAGGCCTTCTGGTTGCCGTGCTGGTTCATCCGCAGTTCAATCACGCATTGCACCGGCAGGCCGATCTTGGCCATGTCGACCTTGGCCTGGTAGCCGGTAATCACCCCGCTGGCTTCCAGCTTGCTGACGCGCTCGGCCACGGCGGGGGCCGACAGGTTCACTTTGCGGGCCAGGTCGGCGTAGGACGCGCGGCCGTTTTCCAGCAGGGCGCCGAGCAGCATGCGGTCGTATTTATCCACGGGTGGGCTTCCAAGTGACGTGACTTTCGAAAGCACGGTTTATAGCGCCGATCTCCGTGTTTTGAAAAGTGTATGGGTGCGATAAACAGGTTTTGTAACTTATTTTCCGGCTGTCGCCTTTCTAGAATAGCGGCTCTCCTTGTCCTGACTTCGAGCTGACCATGCCGGGCCTACGCCGTTTCTCTCTGCCGTTGATCGCTGCCTTCTTCGCCTTGTACGTCATCTGGGGGTCGACCTACCTGGTGATTCGCCTCGGTGTCGAGCATTGGCCGCCGTTGCTGCTGGCGGGCATTCGCTTCGTGCTGGCCGGGTCGTTGATGTACGGCTTCCTGCGCTGGCGCGGGGCGCCGGCGCCGACCTGGGCCCAATGGAAGGCCGGGGCGCTCATCGGCGTGTTGTTGCTCAGCTTCGGCAATGGCGCGGTCAGTGTGGCTGAACACACCGGCGTGGCGTCCGGCGTGGCGGCCCTGGCCGTGGCCACGGTGCCGTTGTTCACCTTGCTCTGCGGCTACTTCTGGGGCGCACGCAACACGCGCCTGGAATGGGCCGGGATCGTGCTGGGGTTGATCGGCATCGCCATGCTCAACCTGGGTTCCAACCTGCAATCGAGCCCGCTCGGGGCGACCTTGCTGTTGTTCGCGGCAGCGTCCTGGGCCTTCGGTTCGGTGCTGAGCAAGCACGTGCCGTTGCCGGCGGGGGCGATGGCCAGTGCCGTGGAAATGCTGGCGGGCGGCGTGGTGCTGTTGATCGGCAGCTTCGCCAGCGGTGAACACCTGGAGCGCATCCCGCCGCTCGAGGGCTGGTTCGCCCTGGCCTACCTGACCTGCTTCGGCTCGATCATCGCCTTCAACGCCTACATGTATCTGCTCAAGCACGTGCGTCCGGCGGCGGCCACCAGCTATGCCTACGTCAACCCGGCGGTGGCGGTGTTGCTGGGCATCGTGTTCGCCGGCGAGAGCATCGGCATCGAGGAGGCCCTGGCGATGCTGGTGATCATCAGCGCGGTGGTGTTGATCGGGCTGCCGCAGTGGCGCAAGCCCAAGCCTGCGCCGGTCGAATCCTGAATTGAGGTAAACTGCCGCGCATTGCACACCATGCGCTGACTTTTCCTACGGTATTTCCATGACTTTCGCCTCCCTTGGCCTGATCGAACCCTTGCTGCGCGCCCTCGACACGCTCGGCTACCAGACCCCGACCCCGGTGCAGGCCCAGGCCATGCCGACGGTGCTGGCCGGTCGTGACTTGATGGCCGCCGCCCAGACCGGTACCGGCAAGACCGCCGGTTTCGCCGTGCCGCTGTTGCAGTTGCTGACCACCGAAGGGCCGAAAGTGGCCGCCAACTCGGTGCGGGCGCTGATCCTGGTGCCGACCCGCGAGCTGGCCGAGCAGGTTCATGAGAGCGTGCGTGAGTACGCGCAGAACCTGCCGTTGAGCACCTACGCGGTGTACGGCGGCGTCAGCATCAACCCGCAGATGATGAAGCTGCGCAAAGGGGTCGACCTGCTGGTCGCCACGCCGGGCCGCCTGCTCGACCTGTTCCGCCAGAACGCGCTGAAGTTCAACCAGTTGCAGACCCTGGTGCTGGACGAAGCCGACCGCATGCTCGACCTGGGTTTCTCCGAGGAACTGGCGAATATCTACCGGGCGCTGCCGAAGAAGCGCCAGACGTTGCTGTTCTCGGCGACCTTTTCCGACGCGATCCGCTTGCTGGCCGGGCAGATGCTCAACGACCCGCTGAGCATCGAAGTGAGCCCGCGCAACGTGGCCGCCAATACCGTCAAGCAGTGGGTGGTGACGGTGGACAAGAAGCGCAAGCCGGAACTGTTCGTGCACCTGATGCGCAAGGACAAGTGGAAGCAGGTGCTGGTGTTTGCCAAGACCCGCAACGGCGTCGATGCGCTGGTGGAAAAACTCCAGGGCTTGGGCGTCAACGCCGACGGCATCCACGGCGACAAGCCCCAGGCCACGCGCCAGCGCGCGCTGGACCGCTTCAAGGCCGGTGAGGTGCAGATCCTGGTCGCCACCGACGTCGCCGCCCGTGGGCTGGATATCGAGGATTTGCCGCTGGTGGTGAATTTCGACCTGCCGATCGTCGCCGAGGACTACATCCACCGCATCGGCCGTACCGGTCGGGCGGGCTCGACCGGGCAAGCCATTTCCCTGGTCTGTGCCGACGAAGTGAATTTGCTGTCAGCCATCGAGACCCTGACCCGTCAGACCTTGCCCCGGCAAACGGAGCATGATTTCGAGCCGGAACACCGGGTGCCGGAAACCGATGCCAGCGGCCAGGTCATCAAGAAGCCGAAAAAGCCGAAGAAACCGAAAACCCCTGGCGGTGGCGGCAAGCGCAACCTGGGCAAGTGGGTGGACAGCGGCGACACGGCGCCGGTGGAGCCTTCGGTCAAGCCGGTGCGCAAGGTGCCGGTGTTCAATACCGGGCCGCGCAAGCGTAAGCCTTGAAGGCAGTTGTAAGCTCGAAGCTGCAAGCGGCAAGTTGATATGTGGTCTTTAGCTTGCAGCTTGTAGCTTATAACTCCCCACTGTTTCGCAAAAACTCCAGCATCCCCCATCCCGCCGCCCGACCGCTGGCAAAGCACGCCGTCAGCAGGTAGCCACCGGTCGGTGCTTCCCAGTCGAGCATCTCGCCGGCGCAGAACACGCCGGGCAGGCACTTGAGCATCAAGCGCTCGTCCAGCGCTTCGAACGCCACGCCGCCTGCGCTGCTGATGGCTTCATCCAGTGGCCGGGGCTTGACCAGGGTGATGGGCAAGGCCTTGATCGCCCGGGCCAGTCGCACCGGATCGGCGAAGGCGTCGGCGGGGGTGAGTTCGCGCAGCAGCGCAGCCTTGACGCCATCGAGTCCCAGCTGGCTGTGCAGGTGCTTGGCCATCGTGCGCGACCCCCGGGGTTTGCCCAGGGCCTGGAGGACCTTGTCCATCGGCCGGCCGGGCAGCAGGTCCAGCGCCAGCGTGGCGCTGCCGCGTTGGTTGATGGCCTCGCGAATCGGCGCCGACAGCGCATAGACCAGGCTGCCTTCGAGGCCGGTGGCGGTGATCACGCATTCGCCGAGGCGCGGTACATCGCCATCCAGGCCCAGCGCGACATTCTTCAGCGGGGCACCGGCGAATTTGCCGGCCAGCAGCTCGCTCCAGGCGTGTACGTCGAAGCCGCAGTTGCTCGGTTGCAACGGTGCCAGGGTCACGCCGCGTTGTTCCAGGGGCAGCATCCAGGCGCCGTCGGAGCCCAGGCGCGACCAACTGCCGCCACCCAGCGCCAGCAAGGTGGCCCGGGGACGCAGGTTTTTTTCACCTTCAGGGGAGGCTATTCGCAAGCTGCCATCGGGGTTCCAGCCGAGCCAGCGATGGCGCGTGTGGATCGCCACCCCTGCGTCGCGCAGGCGCTTGAGCCAGGCCCGTAGCAACGGGGCGGCCTTCATGTCGGTGGGGAAGACCCGGCCGGAACTGCCGACGAAGGTGTCGATGCCGAGCCCGTGGATCCATGTGCACAACTCATCCGCACCGAACGCCCGCAGCAACGGCGCAAGGTTCGGCGCGCGTTCGCCATAGCTGGACAGGAACGCCGGGAAGGCTTCCGAATGGGTGATGTTCATGCCGCCGACACCGGCCAGCAGGAACTTCCTGCCGACGGAGGGCATGCCGTCGTACAGGTCGACCTGCACGCCGGCCTGGCTCAACACCTCGGCCGCCATCAGGCCGGCAGGGCCGCCGCCGATGATGGTGACGTTTGGGGTGGAGGGCGTGGCGGTCGAGGTCATGATTTGAACTGTGGAGGCTGGGATAGGCGGGGCATTCTACCAGCACAGATCTCTGTGGGAGCGGGGGGGGGGGGGGGGGGGGGGGGGGGGGGGGGGGGGGGGGGGGGGGGGGGGGGGGCCGCGGCGGGGGGGGCCGGGGGGGGGCGGGGGGGGGGGGGGGTG
>NZ_JAUQOP010000044.1 GCF_030580855.1 Pseudomonas citrullilanati
GGTGCGCGACGGCACGCCGTGGCGGGATCAAACCGCTTGAGGCCCCGGAGGGGGCCATTTGAGCCCGCAATAGCACCCAAAAGACGACCGCGGGTCGGGTGGGGGTGAAAGACAGTTGGCTCCCACAAGGATTCGTTGGGCGACATCGATTAATGTTCACAACCCCGATCCCGGTGGGAGCGAGCCTGCTCGCGATGGCGGTGTGTCAGCTTGCATCGACCGCGGTGTTCTACAGTTCGAGCCACATGTGGATCTTGTCGAAGTATTCGTCGTCTACCTGGATCGCCATGGGTTCCAGGCCATACAGCACGAAGCCGCAACGCTGGTAGAGCTTGATCGCCGGGTCGTTGCCGGCGGTGACGGTCAGTTGCACCAGGCGCAGGAAGGGGTGGCGGCGGGCTTCGTCGAGGGCGGCTTGCAGCAGTTGATGGCCCAGCCCCTGGCGGCAATGGGCGGCGCTGACGTACATGCCGAACAGGGTCGCCTTGTGCCGGGCCTTGGCCCGGGGCTCCAGGGCCAGGCCGACGATCCCGGCCAGTTGGCCCTCGTTGAACGCCCCCAGCACCACGTCCAATCGACTGGTCAGCCGTGATTCCCACCAATTGATCGGCAGCGCCGCGCGCTCACCGGCGCTGGACGTGAACGCCTGCGGGTGCAACGCATAGGCCTGGAGCATCAGTTCGCGATACGCCGGGGCATCGCCGGCCCGCAGCCGCCTGATGCTCATGCCGCACGCCGTTGCTCGATCATCAGGCGCAGCGCCAACGTGCCGAGCACGAAGCCCATGAAATAACGCTGCACGGCCAGCCAGGTCGGGTTGTGGGCGAACCAGCCGGCTATCCCGGCAGCGAACAGCGCGATCAGCAGGTTGACGCTGAAACTGACGCTGATCTGGGTCAGTCCGAGGATGAGGCTCTGGGTGAACAGCGAGCCATGCTCCGGGCTGATGAACTGCGGGAACACCGACAGGTAGAACACCGCGATCTTCGGGTTCAGGGCGCTGGTGAGAAAACCCATGGTGATCAATCTGCGCGTCGAGTCCGCCGGCAACTGCCGGGCCTCGAACGGTGAGCGGGCGCCCGGCTTCACGGCCTGCCAGGCCAGCCACAGCAGGTACAGCGCACCGGCCCACTTCAGGACTTCATAGGCCATGGGCACCGCCAGGAACACCGCCGTCAGCCCTGCGGCCGCCGCGAACATGTGCACGAAGAAACCCGCCACCACGCCCAGCAAGGACGTGACGCCGGCCTTGCGACCCTGGCAGATCGAGCGGGAAATCAGGTAGATCATGTTCGGGCCGGGGGTGAGCACCATCAGCAGGGCGGCGGCGGCGAAAATCAGCAGGTCTGGCAGTGGGATCATGGGCGTTGTTCCTAGGCTCTGTATGAGAAACCTTGATACTCGGTGATGCTGCGTTGAAACAGCCTCGGAATGCTCATTTACAACCCGTGAACTCCGTTTCCTCGGCTGTTTTCGCCTTGCCTGACCTTCGTCTCAAGACTTTTCAACAGTCCTGGATCAGCAAGCCACGGTTCGCGAGGCTCGATAAAACGGCAGGATGACCTCGCCTGTCAACGGCGCCAGCGGCAGGTCGCCCTCGCCGGCCGGATCGATCCAGCGCACTTCTTCGATTTCGGCCGCTGGTGAAACGGCGGCATCGATGCCCAGCAGGAACACCTCGGCCTGGACGGTAAAACCCGGTTCGTTGGCGGCCGGTGCGCTGAACATGCCCAGGTGACGGGCCTGGGCGGGATCGATCACCAGGCCCAGTTCTTCCTGCAGCTCCCGGGCCAGGGCCTGGACCGGTTGCTCATGGGGCTCGATCTTGCCCCCCGGCTGCATGAAGGCCCGGGTGCCGCGCTTGCGCACCAGCAGGGTTCGACCGTCAGGCCCGATCAACAGGGCGGCGGCGATGCGGATGAGGGAGGTGGTCATGAGTGATAACGCCTTGGCGGGGAAAATGGCGGGGAGATTACAGCGCGTAGCAACGGGAGCAAAGCATGGCAGCAGCTTCAGGACACGCACGGTTCCTGTGGGAGCGGGCTTGCTCGCGAAGGCGGTGTGGCCAGCAACATCGGTTGTGACTGATTCACCGCCTTCGCGAGCAAGCCCGCTCCCACAGGGAACTGTGTCGTCTACCAGGATTTTGTCAGCCCAATATCGGCCTCGGTGCCGACGGATCTTCTTCGGGCACCTTCACGAACACGCTGTAGCGGGCGCCTTCCATGGCTTCGAAGGCGATGAGCTTTTCCACCAGCGGGCCGCTCAAGACCTTGCCGGCGTTGAGCAGCAGCATGCCGTTGTCGGCGTTGAGGTTGCGCGCCAGGACCATCCCGGCGCCCAGCTCCCGGGTGGTCATGACCTTCACCGAAGGGTCCGACAAGGTCACGTCGTCCAGGTATTCGCCGCAGGCCTTGATGAAGTCCTCGATCATGTCCGGGTCATACAGCTTGCCGGCGTACTTGCGGATGTAGACCAGGGCCTCGTCGCTGTTCATCTGCCGTTCGAGGATCAAGCCGCGCTGCAGTTCGATGAAGTCCACCGCCAGTTTCAACAGCCGCGAACCGAACGGAATCGCCTCGCCCTTGAGGTGTTCGGGGAAACCGCTGCCGTCCCAGCGCTCCTGGTGATGGCGGATGATCCGCGCCGCGTCCTTCATCGGGTCCAGGGTCATCAGCAGCGATTCGCTCTGCTTCGGGTAGGCGCGGTACAGCTCCAGTTCCGTGTGGTGCAGCATGTCGGCCGGCGTGACCATCATGTTGTCGGTCCAGCTCAGCTTGCCGATGTTGTAGAGCGCCGCGGCCATGGTCAGGTCGCGATCGGTGGACTCGTCGAGGAAATGCAGGCGGCTGTAGACCCTGATCAACTCGATGATCTGCCGGTTGGTCTGCTTGGCCTTGGGCAGGCGCAGGTTGGCGATCAGCGAAAACACTTCGGTGCTGGTCACATAGCTGCGCTTGAGCTCGTCGTAGGCCAGGTCGAGCATGTCGGCGGTCTGCTGCAACTCGGAGGTGCGCGACGCCACGCGTTTTTCCAGGGTGGCGTTGAGTGTCTTGAGTTGCTGGTTCTGCTCGCGAGTCAGCGCTTCGAGGCGCTGGCGCTCGTTTTCGGAATGCTGGTGGGCCAGGGCCTGGCGCAGGGCCTGCACCACTTCCTCGTCGTTCCACGGCTTGCTGAGGTAGCGGTACAAGCCGCCCTCGTTGATGGCCTTGGTCATCATGTCCACGTCGGCGTAGCCGGTGAGCAGGATGCGCAAGGTCGACGGGTACAACTGGCGGATCTGCGCCAACAGCGTGGCGCCATCCATGTTGGGCATGCGCGCGTCGGTCATCACCAGGTCGACCGGCCGCTCCTTGAGGATTTCCAAGGCCTTGGCACCGCTGTCGGCCAGCAGGATCTCGTAGGGCTGGCTGCGCAACAACCGGCGCAGGCTGTTGAGTATCGACTCTTCATCATCGACCAACAGCACCGTCGGCTTCTTTACCGGAACGTCCGGCGATTGATCTTCCATTGCTACCCCCTCCTGATTCACGACAACCGTTCTACCGTACCCCCAAAAGACAGGCTAGTAGATTGCGAACATTTAGGCACGATTTGCCATCACTGGCCGCACGCATCCCGATCGGCCGACTATGCTGTACCCCATGAAGGGCCATGTACAGGCCAGAATACTCATGCCAGCGAAAGGGATATCAGATGGGTCCACGGTTCTATCGTCAGCCTCTCCACGGTGCACGGCCATGAACCTGCCGTCGGAAAGAGCCAACCGGCGGATCCTGATCGTCGATGACACGCCGACGATCCACGAGGATTTTCGCAAGATCCTCAGCCCCCATGCCGCATCCGACGACAACCTGAGCAGTGCCGAAGAAGCCCTGTTCGGCGCGCCGGTGGCGATCGCCAGCCAGAGCTTCGTGCTCGACTCGGCTTTCCAGGGCATGGAAGCCCTGAACAAGGTCGAAGCCGCACTGGCCCAGGGGCAGCCGTATGCCATGGCCTTCATCGACATGCGCATGCCGCCTGGCTGGGACGGCCTGGAAACCATCGAGCGGTTGTGGCGCGCCGACCCCAAGCTGCAAGTGGCGCTGTGCACCGCCTATTCGGATTATTCCTGGGAAGACATCGCCGAGCGCCTGGAGCTGGGCGATCGCCTGCTGATCCTGAAGAAACCCTTCGACGCCATCGAGATCCGCCAGATGGCCAGCACGCTGACGGTCAAATGGCAGATGACCGAAGACGCCGCGCTGAAGATGGACATGCTCGAACAGGCGGTCGAGGCGCGCACCCGGGAACTGGCCGACGCCAACATCATCGTGCAGAACAGCCCGACCATCCTCTATCGCCTGCGCGGCGAGCCACCGTTCCCGTTGATGTACATCTCCCACAACATCACCAAGTTCGGCCATGTCGCGGCGCAACTGGTCGGCTCGCCGGACTGGGCGCAAATGCTCATCCATCCCGATGACCAGTCCAAGATCGGCGACGCCATGGTCCGCGTCCTGGACCGGGACACTGCTGGCGCCTCCATCGAATTTCGCATGCGCACCGGCGACGGTGGCTACCGCTGGGTGGAGAACCGCTACATCCCGGTGCGCAACGAGCAAGGCCTGTTGCTGGAGGTGGAAGGCATCATCCTCGACATCACCGAACGCAAGCTGGCCGAGGAGAAGATCGCCCTGCTCGCCCGCACCGACGGCCTGACCGGGCTGGCCAACCGCGCCACCATGATCGAACGGCTGCACCAGGCCTTCGCCGCTGCGCGCCGGGGGGCGCCGGCGTTCGCGATGTTCTACCTGGACCTGGACCACTTCAAGCGGATCAACGACACCCTGGGCCACCCCATCGGCGACCTGCTCCTGCAGGAAGTCGCCGCCCGCATCAAGGCCTGCACCCGGGAAAACGACGTGGTGGCGCGCCTGGGCGGCGACGAGTTCGCCATCCTGCAACTGGACGTCCACGAGGCCACCCACTGCGCCGCGCTGGCGGCGAAGATCCGCGACGCCCTGGTGGTGCCCTACGCCCTGGACGGTAACGACGTGCGGATCTCGGTGAGCATCGGCATCGCCCTGTACACGCCGCAAAGCCAGAGTGCCGACAGCCTCATGGCGCAGTCCGACATGGCCCTGTACCGCTCCAAGGAAAAGGGTCGCAACCAGTACCACTTCCATAACGAGGAGATCAACCAGGAGGTCACCGACCGGGTCGCCCTGGCCAATGACCTGCGCCAGGCCATCGAAAACAACGAGCTGCACCTGCATTACCTGCCGGAAGTCGACCTCGGCACCGGGCGGATCCTCGGCATGGGCGTGCAGGTCCGCTGGAACCACCCCGAACGCGGCTGGCTGGAGCCGGCGGCGTTCATGCCGGCCGCCGAAAAGACCGGGATCATCATCGGCCTGGGCCACTGGGTGCTGGACCAGGCCTGCCAGCAGATGCGCCAGTGGCGCGACCAGAACATGGCGCCGCCGGTGATCGCCCTCGACCTGTCCCTGACCCAGCTCAAGACCGGCCCGGAACTGATCTACGACGTGCTGCGCACCACCGCCCGCTGGGAACTGGCCCCCTGGGACCTGCGCTTCGACGTCACCGAAGCCACCCTGGCCCAGACCAAGTGGACCCACAACGATGTGCTGCCGCGCCTGTGCGAACTGGGCGTGCAGATCGCGATCGATGAATTCGGCACCGAGTATTCCTCGTTCGACTACCTCAAGACCTACCGGGTCAACCACCTCAAGCTCGCCCAACGGTTCCTCGACAGCGCCCATGCCGACCCCGGCAACGCCACGACCCTGCGGGCCATCCTCAACTTCGCCCGGGACGTGGGCATCGGGATCATCGCCGAAGGCGTCGAGACCCAGGAGCAACGCACCACGCTGATGTCCAGCGGTGGGACGATGCAAGCCCAGGGGCACTACTTCAGCACGGTCGTGGACAGCCACCAGGCCGCCGAGCTGCTCAAGGCCGGCAGCATCGTCCCGGCGACCGACCACTGGACCCGCCCCCCGAGCCAGCTATCGGAGAGCACCCCATGAACCCTTTGTCGGTACCGGCGAACAGGCGAATCCTGGTGGTGGACGACACACCGGCCATCCACCAGGACTTCCGCAAGATCCTCAGCGCCGGCAGCAGCGGTGATGACTCGCTGGACGACACCGAGAGCCTGCTGTTCGGCACGCCCCAGGTCACCCGTCCGCAGTTCCAGATCGATTCCGCGTACCAGGGCGAAGAAGCGCTGGAACTGGTCAAGCGCGCCCAGGCCGAAGGCCAGCCCTATGCCCTGGTGTTCGCCGACATGCGCATGCCGCCGGGCTGGGACGGCCTGCAGACCATCGAGCGGCTGTGGGAAGCCGACCCGCGGCTGCAGATCGCCCTGTGCACGGCGTTCTCGGATTATTCCTGGGAAAGCATGGCCGAGCGGATCGAGTTCGACGATCAGTTGTTGATCCTGAAGAAACCCTTCGACACCCTGGAAATTCGCCAGATGGCCAGCGCCATGACCTGGAAATGGCAACTGGCCCAGGATGCGGCGCGCAAGATGCGCAGCCTGGAACGCACGATCGAGGAACGGGTCCAGGAGTTGCTCAAGGTCTCCCACCTGCTGCAATACGACGTGCTCACCGAACTGCCCAACAGCATGTTGCTCGGCGACCGCCTGACCCAGGCCATGGCCCAGTGCCGCCGGCATGACCGGCAACTGGCGGTGATGTTCCTCGGCCTGGACCGGTTCAAGCGCGTCAACAACGCCCTGGGGCATCCGGTGGGCGATGAAATGCTCAAGCGCGTGGCCCGGGCGCTGTCCACCGTGGTGCGCGAGTCCGACTCGGTGTTTCGCTACGGCTCCGATGAATTCGTGGTCGTGCTGGGGGACATCAGCGACTCGCAGCAGACCAAGGGTGTGGCGGAAAAACTGCTGGCGGCGGTCAGCACCCCCCAGCCGATCGACGGCCATGACTTGACCGTCACCGCGAGCCTGGGCGTGAGCGTGTACCCGACCGACGGTTTCGACGCGGTGGCGCTGATCAAGAAAGCCGAGACGGCGATGCGCAACGTCAAGGAAGCCGGCCCCAACGACTACCGGTTCTTCACCGAGGACATGAATCGCCGGGCCCGCCAGCAGCAGACCATCGAGTCCGGCCTGCGGCTGGCCCTGCAACGCAAGGAATTCGTGCTGCACTACCAGCCCAAGCTCGATCTGACGAGCGGCAAGGTGGTCGGCGTCGAGGCGCTGGTGCGCTGGAATCGCCCGGACCATGGCCTCGTCTACCCCTCGGACTTCATCCCGGTGGCCGAGGACAGCGGCCTGATCGTGCCCCTGAGCCAATGGGTGCTCCAGGAGGCCTGCCAGCAGGCGCGCACCTGGCAAGACCAGGGCATGCGGCCGCTGTACCTGTCGGTGAACGTCTCGGCCATCGACTTTCGCCAACGCGGTTTCGTCGACGGCATCGCCCGCACCCTCAAGGAAACCGGCCTGGACCCGACACAGTTGGAACTGGAGATCACCGAAAGCGTGCTGATGCAGAACATCGACACCACCGTCGCGACCCTCAGGAGCATCAAGCAACTGGGCGTCCGGCTGGCCATCGATGATTTCGGCACCGGGTACTCGAGCCTGAGCTACCTGCAGAAGTTTCCAGTGGACGTGTTGAAGATCGACCAGTCGTTCGTGGGCGACCTGAGCATCGACAGCAATGACGCCAAGCTGGTGAGCACCATCATCAGCCTGGGCAAGGGCCTGAACCTGCACATCATTGCCGAAGGCGTGGAAACCCTGGAGCAGCTGGATTTCCTCAGGGCCCACCAGTGCGAAGAAGCCCAGGGTTACTTCTTCAGCAAGCCCGTGGAACCGCAAGCCTTCGTCCAATGGATGGCCGAATGGGAACAGCGCCCTAACCCGTTTTCCTGAAACAGCCTGCTCCATCAACCCACGTTCAAGGAAGTCTTCGATGGCGTCACCCGGACTCTTGTTGGCTCTCGGCCTGTTCATGGGGCTCAGCGTGGCCGCCCACGCCGAACCCCTGGACGAACCCCTCAAGCCACTGCCCCCCGTGCCCACGCTGGACCCCAAGCGGGTCCAACTGGGCCAGCGGCTGTTCCACGACCCACGGCTGTCGGTGAACAACGCCTTGTCCTGTGCCAGTTGCCATCGCCTGGACAAGGGCGGCGCCGACGACAAGGCGCTGTCCCTGGGCTTCGACGGCAAGCCGGTGGAAGTCAACACGCCCACGGTGTTCAACGCCAGCCTGAATTTCCACCAGTTCTGGGACGGCCGCGCCGACACCCTGGAAGAACAGGTGCACATCGTGGTGACCAGCCCCACGGAAATGGGCAGCACCTGGGAAACCGTGGTCAAGCGCATCGCCGACGACCCGGGCTACGCCAGGGATTTCGCCGCGGCCTACCCCGACGGCGTGACCAAGCCGAATATCCAGGGGGCCCTGGCCGATTTCGAACGCACCCTGCTGCCCCCCAACTCACGCTTCGACCAGTACCTGCTGGGCAACACCGACATCCTCACGCCCCGGGAAAAATTCGGCTACGAGCGGTTCAAGGAATATGGCTGCATCGCCTGCCACCAGGGCGTGAACATCGGCGGCAACATGTTCCAGAAATTCGGCGTCATGGGTGACTACATCGCGGATCGAGGCAACATCACCCAGGCCGATGAAGGACGCTTCAACGTCACCGGCGATGAAGGTGACCGCCAGGTGTTCAAGGTGCCCAGCCTGCGCAACGTCGCCATCACCGCACCGTATTTCCACAAGGGCTCGGCACAGACGCTGGAGCAGGCGGTGGAAGTGATGTTCAAGTACCAGCTGGGCCGTGAGCCCACCGGCAAGGATACCGAGTTGATCGTCGAGTTCCTCAAGACCCTGACCGGCGAATGGGAGGGCAAGCCCCTATGAAAGCCCTCCGTCGACTGGGGCTGGCCTTCATCGGCCTGCTGCTCGTTTCGGTGCTGTTGTTCATGTATATCCAGTCGGGTGCGCAACAGGCCGCTTCGTACATCGAGTCCCGGGACCTGGTGCGGCAGTTGAAACAGCAGGACGCCATCTGGGACAACGAAGTGCTCAAGACCCGGATCGCCCTGACCCACAACTACGACCCCCTGGTCTCGCCGCTGCACGAAATCACGCGGCTCTGGCAGCGCCTGGATGCCATTGAGTCGGCCTCGGGCCGCCACGCCCCGACGCTGTGGGAAACCCAGCGCGACGAGTACCTCAAGGCGGTGAAGGAAAAGACCCGCCTGGTGGAAAAATTCAAGTCGCACCACGCGATCCTGCGCAACTCCCTGGCTTTCCTGCCGATGGCCGAGGACGATATCCAGGGCCAGTTCGCCCGGCTGAGCGATGAGCAAAGATTGCAGTTGCAAAACGTGGCCATCGACACCTACGACCTGCTGCTCAGCAGCATGGAGTTCGCCCAGCTCACCACCCCGGACACCGCCGCCGAGGTGCTGCTCGGCCTGAATCGCCTGGACGTCAACAAGGAGCGCCTGCCCGAGGGCTTCCAGAAGGCCGTGACCACCATGAGCCGGCACATCGCGCTGGTCCTGCGCGAACAACCCCAGGTCAACGAATTGCTGGAGGGCATCGAAGCCGTGCCGGTGTCCGACCGGCTGGACACCATCACCAGCCTGCTGGACAAGGACCAGGAAACCGCCGCCGCCCTCCATCAGCGCAACCATATCTACCTGATGGTGTTCGCGATGTTCCTGGTGTTGATCCTGATCTGGCTGGCGATCCGGCTGGTGCGCAGCTTCGCCGAGATCAAACGGGTCAACAACGCCCTGCAAACCGCCAACGACGAACTGGAGCAACGGGTGGAGGAACGCACCCGCCAGCTCAAGGACACCCAGAGCGAACTGATGGACACCGCCCGCCAGGCCGGCATGGCGGAAATCGCCACCAACGTGTTGCACAACGTTGGCAACGTCCTCAACAGCGTGAACATCTCCGCCGACCTGGTCAGCCGCAAACTGCGCAACAGCAAGGCATTGGGGTTGGGCAAGGCGATGCAGCTGATCAACGAACACCCCCACGACCTCGGGCATTTCCTCACCGAGGACGAGAAAGGCAAGCTGCTGCCTGGCTATCTGAACCAGTTGGTCGAGGCCATCGCGACCGAGCAACAGGGCCTGACCGACGAGCTGGCGCAGTTGAGCAAGAGCGTGGACCACATCAAGGACATCGTCTCGACCCAGCAATCCTACGCCGGGGCCAACAGCCTGCTGGAACCCCTGGTGATCAGCGAACTGCTCGAAGACGCCCTGCGCATGAACTCCGGCGCCCTGACCCGCCACCACGTCACGGTCATCAAGGAGTACGGCGACGTACCGCGGATCATGGGCGACAAGCACCGCTTGCTGCTGATCCTGATCAATCTCATCAGCAACGCCAAGTACGCCATGGCGGGGGTTTCCAACCATGCGCGAAACATGACGCTCAAGGCCGCGGTGGTGGACGGCGAGACCCTGCAAATCAGCGTCAAGGATGAAGGCGAAGGCATCCCGGAGGAAAACATGACACGCATCTTCGCCCACGGCTTCACCACGCGTAAGGAAGGCCACGGCTTTGGCCTGCACAGTTGCGCACTGGCGGCCATCGAAATGAACGGCCGCCTGACCGCCCACAGCGATGGCCCAGGCAAAGGGGCCACGTTCCAATTGCAGGTACCGTTGAAACTCGCGGAGGGTGAGCCATGAACACCCTGAGCAATCGCCGTATCCTGTTGATCGACGACACGCCGGCCATCCATGAGGATTTCCGCAAGATCCTCACCCCCGAGGACGACACTAACGCCGACCTGCTGGACATGGAAAGCGCCCTGTTCGGCGAGGCACCGAAACCGGTCGCCCCCGTCTTCGAACTCGACTCGGCCTACGGCGGCCAGGAAGGCTTGAACAAACTGCTCGATGCCCAGGCCCGGGAACGCCCCTACGCCCTGGCCTTCGTCGACATGCGCATGCCCGAGGGCTGGGACGGCGCCAAGACCATCGAAGAACTCTGGAAGCGCGACCCGCTGTTGCAGGTGGTGGTCTGCACCGCCTATTCGGATTACTCCTGGGACGAACTGCTGGAGCGCCTCAACGGCCACGACCGGCTGCTGATCCTGAAGAAGCCCTTCGACAACATCGAAGTCCAACAGATGGCCAACACCCTGACCACCAAATGGGCGATGACCGCCCGCGCCGAGTTGAAAATGAGCAAGCTCGAAGACCTGGTGGAGCAGCGGACCCAGGCGTTCAAGCAGGCCAGCGAGTTGCTGCAGATGGAAATCGACGAGCGCAAGCTGCTCGAAACCCAGCTGGTGCAATCGGAAAAGCTCGCGTCCCTGGGCCAGTTGGCGGCCGGGGTGGCCCATGAAATCAACAACCCCATCGGCTTCATTTCTTCCAACCTGGGGGCCCTGGACGGGTATTTCAGCAAGCTCCAGGAAATGCTCTCGGCCTATGGCAACGCCGAGGCCGCCATCGCCTCGCCGGAACAATTGGTGCACCTGAGGACATTGCGCGAGCAGGTCGAGCTGGACTTCCTGGTGGAGGACATCCCGCTGCTGATCAAGGAATCCAAGGACGGCATCAGCCGCGTCGGGCAGATCGTCAAGGACCTGAAGGATTTCTCCCGCGTCGACTCCAACCAGGAATGGCAGATGGCGAATTTGCAGCAGGGCATGGATTCGACGCTGAACATCGTCGCCAATGAAATCAAGTACAAGGCCGACGTGGTCAAGGAGTACACGCCGCTGCCGGAAGTCGAGTGCCTGCCGTCGCAGATCAACCAGGTGATCATGAACCTGATCGTCAACGCCGCCCAGGCCATCGGCCCGGAACGCGGCACCATCACCCTGCGCAACGGCGTCGACGGCGATACCGTCTGGATCGAAGTCGCCGACAATGGCTCGGGGATCGCGCCACAGACCCTGCAAAAAATCTTCGACCCGTTCTTCACCACCAAGCCCATCGGCCAAGGCACCGGGCTCGGCCTGTCGTTGTCCTACGGCATCGTGAAAAAACACAACGGAGAGATCACCGTACGCAGCGAAGTGGGCGTCGGCACCACCTTCCGCGTGGAATTGCCAGTGCGGCAAATGAAACAGGCGGGGTGAAGGTCCGCACCGCCCAACGACACCGAACAAGCTTTTGTGGCGAGGGGATTTATCCCCGCTGGGTCGCGCAGCGGCCCTGGAAGCGGCTGCTGCGCCCCCGAGCGGGGATGCCCCCTCGCCACAGGTTGCTCGCAGCTTAACTGGCACCGCAGAATGCCTGCGCCCTGATTCAACGCTCACCCCCAAGGAACCCCCATGAGCCTGTCCCTGCTGAGCCGTTACGCCTTCTTTGCCGGCTGCGTGATCTTCACCCTTGCCAGCCTGCCCTTCCTGCACCACGACTGGCTCTGGCCGATCGCGCTGCTGACGGGGCTGTTGAGCCTGCTCGGGGTGTTCGACCTGCTGCAAAGCCGCCACGCGGTGCGGCGCAACTATCCGATCCTGGGCAATATCCGCTACCTGGTCGAAGGCATCCGTCCGGAGATCCGCCAATACCTGCTCGAATCCGACAGCGACGCCCTGCCCTTCTCGAGGGCCCAGCGCTCGCTGGTGTATTCGCGCGCCAAGAACGAAAGCGCCGACAAACCGTTCGGCACCTTGATCGACGTCTACCAGACCGGCTTCGAATTCATCGGCCACTCCATGCGCCCGGCGCCGCTGAGCGACCCCAGCGGTTTTCGCGTGACGGTCGGCGGCCCGCAATGCACCCAGCCCTATTCGGCATCGGTGTTCAACATCTCGGCGATGAGCTTCGGTTCCCTGAGCGCCAACGCCATCCGGGCACTGAACCAGGGAGCCAAGCTCGGCAACTTCGCCCACGACACCGGCGAAGGCAGCATCAGCCCCTACCACCGCGAACACGGCGGCGACCTGACCTGGGAACTGGGCAGCGGCTATTTCGGCTGTCGCACTTCCGACGGCCGCTTCGACCCGGAGCGCTTCGCCGTCCAGGCACAGGACCCACAGGTGCGGATGATCGAAATCAAGATGAGCCAGGGCGCCAAGCCCGGCCACGGCGGCATCCTGCCCAAGCACAAGGTCACCCGGGAAATCGCCGAGACCCGCGGCATCCTCATGGACCAGGACTGCGTGTCGCCGTCACGGCACAGCGCGTTCTCCACGCCGATCGAGTTGATGCAGTTCGTCCAGCGGCTGCGCGAACTGTCCGGCGGCAAACCGGTGGGCTTCAAGTTCTGCCTGGGCCACCCGTGGGAGTTCATGGGCATCGCCAAGGCCATGCTGGAAACCGGCATCCTGCCCGACTTCATCGTGGTGGACGGCAAGGAAGGCGGCACGGGTGCGGCGCCAGTGGAGTTCACCGACCACATCGGCGTACCGCTGCGCGAAGGCCTGCTGTTCGTGCACAACACCCTGGTGGGCCTGAACCTGCGAGACAAGATCAAACTCGGCGCCAGCGGCAAGATCGTCAGCGCCTTCGACATCGCCAGCGTGCTGGCCATCGGCGCCGACTGGGCCAACGCCGCCCGGGGCTTCATGTTCGCCATCGGCTGCATCCAGTCGCAAAGCTGCCACACCAACAAATGCCCCACCGGCGTCGCCACCCAGGACGCCCTGCGCCAGCGCGCCCTGGTCGTGCCGGACAAGGCCCAGCGGGTCTACAACTTCCACCGCAACACCCTCAAGGCCCTGGCCGAAATGCTCGCCGCCGCCGGCCTCGACCATCCCTCGCAACTGCAACCCAAGCACCTGGTACGGCGGATGTCGGCCACCGAGGTCAAGTTGTTCTCGCAACTGCATGTGTTCTTGAAGCCGGGGGAATTGCTGACGGGTGAGGTCAACGGCCAGTTCTATTCGCGGATGTGGCAGATGGCGCGGGCGGATAGTTTTGAGGCGCAGGAAATAGCGGCGGCGTAAGAGTGGTTTGATCGCCTGCCTCGGTTGAGGCAGCTATCGCTTTGAGGGTATAGCGGGAAGCAACCATTTCTGCGTCAGCGAGCGTCATGGAACGCTCCCAATCCTTTTCAAAAAGCGGCCTGAGATCAGTGACGGAGGTGGGCATTACCCACCAGACATCGCTTCCCTTCCTTTTAAGCTCTTGCATATCGTGAAAAAAGATCCATTTATCGCTCTCAGGAATCAGGCCATAACCGCCACGGTCAGCGCCACTCCAGAAATCATCAAGGGGCGTACGCACATAAAGCCTGATTCGATCGCGAGACTCGTTGTAATAGATGAATGGCAAATACCAGATCAATGACTCAAGCACGATTTCCTCATTTGGCCGTCTCGCCTGCTTGATCTTAGCCACCAGCCTGTCAACCCGGTAGTCATTACGTGCATCGGTTCCATTGATGCCATCCGTTTGTTGATAGACCGATTGCAGGCCCTGAACTTCCGCCGTTAATGCAACCGCCAAGGCTAGCACCAACGCATCCATTCGTAGCAGCAATCTATCAAGAGCAGCCGCGACGATAAGAGGCAATCCGGCTGCCGCGAATATCAAATAGCGAGGCGCAAAGGCAGGAACGATTAGCGCAGCACTCGCCAGCACGACCGCTGGAACAAAAAAATAACCAATCAATAAACCGTTGAAGCGATAGGGACCGTTGTCCTTCCGGAGCAAGGCCACTGCGCATGCAACCACCAACACCAGCGGGATCGCACGCAACAACAAAGATTGTGCGCCCCATGCGTTCATGACAACAAACTGCCAAACAAGACTTACCGCTCCTTGGGCTGTAACAGGTGGTTTCCAAACCGGTCCTTGTGACACATGGTCGACAAAGTGGGGGAGCCACGGCACGAACAACATCATGATCGCACCGTTGGCCAATATCCAGCGACGTGCAGGGAGTAGGGCCTGATAGTTCCCCGAACGTCCCCACCACCAATAAAACCAATGAACGAGTACACCCAACGACGCGAAATAGTGGGTATAGAAGGCGGCGCTCATCAACAGCACATAAATGACTGGGAACCGTTTCTTTCTCGGTTCTTTAACCCAGCACACTAATGCCACGGTTGCACCCATCAGCCAGAATCCGAGCAGGGTATACATGCGCGCTTCCTGGCTGTAGCGGACCGAAATCGGTAACAGCGCCAGTAGCAACGCAGCTATCCAAGTTGCTCTTCGCGTGGCGACCAGGCTCATCAGCTTTATACCCAGCAAGACCGCGCCAACGTCCGCCATCACACTGAGCGACCTCACGGCCAAGGCGCTGTCGCCAAATAAAATTATCCAGTAATGGAGTACGACGTAATAAAAAGGAGGATGTAGATCTCGCGCCGTAATGGAACAGATCTGTCCCAGATCATACTGGGCAAGCAGCACACTGAAAGCCTCGTCATACCAGATAGCGGGTACAGTGATTCCGTGAAAACGTACGACCAGCGCAAGAAACACCAGGGCTATCAAGGCCAAGCGGTCAACAAGCCAGTTTGAAGGTTTGCCCGGACAGGGGCGAAAGCCTTTCATGTCGCCCGCTCGGGGAGCGCCATCAGTTGGTAAAGCAGAAAACCGAGCCTCCAGTTCGAAGGCCAGCTGGCTGACCATGGCATTTGACGGAGCCAGGGTTTCGCTGAGCAGGTATTCGGTGCCAACACCGTTGACGACGATGAAGGGCTGGACGAGTTGAGGGATCGGTATTCGAGGACCACCGTGTTCCCAGTTTTTTTCATTCCGACCAGCACAGCACCATATCGCTTCATGAACTTCTCATCTGGCAAAGCGATACCTTGGGTGGCGAGATAATAAAAATGCTCCGGCAGTTCACCCGACAACAAGTCATGCATTAATTGAGTATATTCCCTGACATTCGATGTCGAGCCCAACAGCTTAAAATACATACCAAACTCCACGTATTGCTTGGCGTACATCGGCCACCGCACGGGTTTTTGTATCAGCCCCACGACCACATCACGCATCTGACTGACCGGCTTCAATTGGTTCTCGAAAGTATGCACAGGTTTAAAGCTGGTAAATATCGGCGTCATCGAAAAACATAAGATCAAGGCACCCAACCCTGTTCGCACCCACCGTTCCTTTAAAAGACCCAAGGCAAATGCGAGAAACACCAGTATGGCGGGAAGAACAATGATCAAATTCCGCATAGTCAGGACAGGCCGAACATACAAAGAATACACGTAAGGAACAGCAATACAGACAACAGTCCAGACCAAAAAAATACAGCAACGAAAATCTTTTACCACCCCTGAACATCTGGCAAATGCCACCATCAACAACACCGCCACCAAAGCGGACAGAGGTAAACTTCCAAAATACAAAATAAATAGATCGACAAAAAAACGATCATTGGGTGCTGGAACCCAAAAATCCCCTCGCCCCACACTTTCGCGCATATATGAAGCTTGCGGCACCACGCAAAGCAATATAAAGAAACCGGCAAGACCGAAGCGATACAGTCGTCTTTTTCCCGAAGGCAACTCAAGCATACCAATCAACACCAGTAGCGCTTGAGCGAAAACAACCAAAAACCCAAAATAGTGAGTGCTGACGAGCATTGCCGCCATCACAGAATAAACAAGAACATGAACACCCTCCAGCGTTTGCATCGCCCGGATGAACGTCACAAACGAAACGACTGTCAACAAGACGAGCAATTCATAAGAGCGTGTCTCCTGAGAATAGGTAATCAGGTAAAAATTAATCGCCGCAAGCCAGGCTGCATACAGACCGACACGAACATCGAACATTTGTCGCCCGAATAGGTACATCACCGGGATCAGCATAATTCCGAACGCGGCAGAAAGGTACCTTCCGATCATCTCCCCAAAACCGAAAACCTTATAAAAAACCCACAACACCCATTGGAAAAAAGGTGGATGCACATCATTCATCGTCTGTTCAAAGACGTTAAAAAAGCTGTTTTCCGGCTGACTCACCGCCACACTGAACAGTTCATCGAGCCACAACGAATCCTCGGCTATATTTCGCAATCTCAAGTAAGCACCCAAGAGCATCGCTGCCATCAACGATAAAAAAATGGTAGTACGTCCCCGGCCTGGATCAATGCTCATTGAGTTCTTCCCTTTGCCGGATAGAAGTCAGCGTGACCGTTCCCAACCCCACTGCAAACCACAACGTCACCAAACGCAGCAAAACCGTCGCGGCAACTGCGCTCCCCAGCGCCGCACCGCTGGAAACCAGAAACGCCACCATCACCGCTTCCGCGCTGCCCAGCCCACCCGGCATGAAGCTCACGGCGCCGGCCAGCATTGAAACGGCGTAGATGAACGCCGCGGATGCCAGCGCGACATCAAGTCCCATGACCTGCACGATCCAGTAGAACGCCAACGCTTCGAGACTCCACGCGGCGATGCCCAAGGCCGACGCACCGAGCAAGCGATACGGCGCATGGCAGCGTCGAGCTTGACGCAACACATCGACAGCACTGCGAAGCACCCGGAAAAACCATCCTTGCCGCGCGTCGATGCGCTGCGCAATGGCGACAACGAATGGCTCATGAACCATCAACACCACACTGCCGATCAGCACCAACAAGCAGATGACAATAGGTGCCAGCCACTCGCGATGCCCACTCAATCCAATCAAGGCCAGCATCACCATGGCGACCAGATCCGAAAGCCGTTCACTGAACAAAGCGGCGAAACTGTCAGCGTAAGGAACCCCCCAACGCTTGAGCAGCACACCGCGTAGCGCTTCGCCGGCCTTGCCCGGCGTAGTGGTCAGGGCAAATCCCGCCAGATACATTTTCAGGCTCGGCCACCAGGGCAGCCGATGCTGCAATGCGTGCAGGTACACCTGCCAGCGCAAGAAGCGCAAGCCGTAACCCAGCAGGACCAACCCGACCACCTGCATGACACCGAACCACCCCACCCGACTGATCGCATCCCCCACAGCCGACCAGCCGCTCCACAGGGAGGCCCCCAGATAAGCCAAGGTCGAACAGACCACCGAGCCGATCAGCAGCCGATAGCGCCAACCGGACAACAGCAGGGCCTGGTTCATAGGTTCAATCGCTTGAACAGAGGTTGGGGCAGTGCACGGATGAGAAACATGATCCAGGACCAGAACCTGGGCACATAAAGCACCGCCACCTTGCGTTCGATGCCCGCGACTATTCGCCGGGCGACGGCCTCCGGTTGCGCAACCAGAAATGCCGGCAGTGCCAACCCTTGGGTCATCGGCGTGTCGACAAAGCCGGGCTTGATGGTGACCACATGCACGCCCAACTTGAACAACCGCGCGCGCAAGCCTTCGCAAAAACTGGAAACCGCCGCCTTGGCCGAGCCGTACACATAGTTGGAGGGACGTCCTCGATCACCCGCGACCGAGGAGATGACGGCCAGGGTGCCGCTGCGCTGAGCAGCCATCTGGTTTGCCACCAACGTCAATAATGCGATAACCGTGCTGCCGTTATTGGCGAACTCGGCCATTGTCAGCTCGACATCCTGCTCGCACGCGGATTGATCCGGCAACGTTCCATAGGCCATCAGGCAAATATCCACGGTGTGCAGCGTTTCCAGGCATTGCTTCAACATGTCTGGGTACAGGGCGGTGTCGCTGGCGTCCATGATGTAGGGCACTGCAACACGGGCGCCCCGTGCGCGCAGATCCGCACAGGTTTGTTGCAGTTTTTGCTCACCTCTGGCGACAAGGAAAAATTCGCTCCTATCACTTGCCCAGAGGCGGGCGCAAGCATTGGCAATGATTGAAGTAGCGCCGACGATCAGTATTTTTTTCATCGCGTGACTCGCTGCCAGAAATGAGACATCAGCACCGGGTCACGCATCGCCTCCAATTGCTCCCAGGCGGGGTAGGCGCACTGAAAATCCCTGGCGCTCATGTGCGCATCCTTGGCTGGGTATAACCGACCACCGGCCTCATGAACGATGGCGTCCAGCCGCGGCAACAATGTGTCACTCAAGGCGCGGTTCTGAGGAAAATCCAACGCCAGCGACGTTCCAGGCATCGGAAAGGACAGCAAACCCGGAGAAGCGATATCGCCACAACGCTTGAGCACCGCCAGAAAAGAGCCCATTGCGCTGCGGGCAATGACGTTGAGCAACTGCGCCAGCGCATCCTCGGCTACCGATTGCGGTATTACGCACTGAAACTGTTGGAATCCCTTGCGGCCGTAGATTCGGTTCCAATGTTCGATGCTGTCCAACGGATAAAAGAACGGACTGTAGGCCACCGTCTGTTTTTTGCGGCCCGCCGGTTGCAGATGCCAATAACAGCGGTTGAAGTTGCCCACCATGAATCGGCTGACCAGGGATACCGGGGGCCGGACAGGTATATTCATGACGCGGCCGAGCGGGGTTTCGAGCAGTCCGTGTTCGCTGTGATCACCAACGGTAATGACACCGCGCCCCAATGAAGCCCCCACAGCCAGACAATCGATCCAGGCCACACTGTATTCATGAGAAGCATCGAGTTCCGTCGATAGGGCAAAGAACTCGCTCAATCGACCAAATCGCACCCGGTTCGTATCGATCCGGCTGGATTGAATCCTGCGCAGGCGAATGCTGACCCAACTGATAACACCCGTCAGGCCCAATCCGCCGAGGGTGGCGGCAAACCATTGGGGATTTTCCGTCGGCGAACACACCATTGGAGATTGCCCTGACCGATGTAGGCCAAAGCGCAGAACCGAATGGGCAAACGTGCCACGGCAGTGGTGATTCTTGCCATGGACATCATTGGCTACCGCCCCGCCCAGTGTCACATGACGGGTTCCAGGAGTGACTTGCAGGAACCATCCGCGAGGAACCGACAGCTCGAGCACCTCCCCCAGCGTTACGCCAGCCTCGGCACAAATTTCTCCCGTTTGCCAATTGACCTCGATGAAACGATTCAAGGGACGCAGGTGCAACACGTGGTCGCTTTCAGCCAGGCAACTGTCACCATAGCTGCGACCATTGCCAAACGGTAATGTCGAGCCATGTTCATCGGTCACGCGCAGCATTTGATCATCGAGATCATTGCGCCAGGCACAAGGATGGGCCGCCTGCAGCTCAGCGGGATAGTTTCCCCATGAGGTCAGGGGAATGCTCATCGTTACCACCACGCCGACATTTTGATGAAGCAAGTTCCGGCGTCACGGAAGTTGCTCATGTGGCACTCCAGAAAACCAAGAAAAACAGTGCCCCGACAACCAGGCTCAAGGGATCCTTGAGCGCAAACACCACCGGATCGTCTCTCATCAATCCACGATGAGTGAGGAGCCAGACCCGGGTGATCCAGAACAGCAACAAGGGGCAGGCCAGCCAGATGATCTGGGGATGGTCATATAGCACGACAGTCGCGCTGTCACGGATGTACAGCGCCAGCACCATCACCGCGAGATAACCCGAGGCCGCGCCCAACGATGACAGCATGGCCATATCGGCAGGGTAGTAATCCCGACCGCTGGTTTTCTCGGTACGGCTGCTGCGTGAGACAACAAGCAATTCGGTGTAGCGTTTGACCAGTGCGAGGCTCAGGAAAATAAACATGGAAAACGCGAGCATCCAAGCCGTCAGTTCCAATTGGAATACCGCGCCACCAGCAATGATCCGCAGCGTGTAGAGCAACGCCAACGTGACCACATCCAGCGTCATGACCCGTTTTAACTTAAGCGAATAGGCCAAGGTCAAAACATAGTAGAACGCCAACACCACGACAAATTGCGGAGGTAGCCACCACCAGGCGCCCCCCAGGGATACGATCAACAGCAGAGGACAAACCATCAGGCCGGATTTGATTGAAAGCTGTCCGCTGGCAAAGGGCCTGTTGCCTTTGGTTGGATGCCCGCGATCGTCTTCCAGATCCAGCAAGTCGTTAAGTACATAGACGCCGGAGGCACATAACCCGAAGCATAGAAATGCCAGCAGGCCATGCCATAGCAACAGTGGATTAGCGATCTGATGCGCAGCCAGCAACGGCACGAAAATCAGCGCATTCTTTATCCATTGATGAATGCGCAGCGCCCTGAGCCAAGCGCCGAACTCCGTCACACCGCAACGGGTCGGTTGCACAATGTTGTCCAGACTTTTGATCCCGAGCAGAACAGAAGCTGAGGCATTGACAACATAGGCATATCTGGCGGAACGCCAGATTTTCAGATCATCCAGTGAGTTGCCGACGTAATCGAATCCTCGCTCGCCGAACAATTCGATCAACAAATCACGCTTGTGATGACCTGATAGATTGCACTCCAGCCGAGTCGCGAGTATGTCGTCGAACATTTGCAAATGCTCGCCGATGCGTCGCGCCAATGAGTGATAACTGGCTGTGGCCAGCACGATCTTGCGCCCCAGGCCGCGCTGTTCCTCAATCATGGCCAACACATCGGGGTTGTAAGGCAGCAGGCTGACATCGATATACGTTGACTGAGCCAGTTGTTTCTTCAGGTAGGCCTTGCCTCGAGCGAGCCAACCCAGAAGGCTGAAGCATCTCCATGGTTGGCTGCGCACGAAAGCCATCACGCATTCAAAAAGCACATCGGATTTGAGGAGCGTTCCGTCCAGATCGACAACGAAGGGAATCAAAGACTCACGGCTTTCAACGGTGGGCTGCAAGGCTTGTCGAGAGGTGCTCATATACGATGATGGCCACGAAGCCATTTAAATCGGAAAAAGCCGTACCCGTTCGCCCTACTCAGCAATGAATATGAAGCCAGGGTCGTCCATCCAGGAGCGTTCCGGGCATCGCCGATCCAGCCGATAACATAACTAAAGGCGCCCATTACGCCATTCAAATCCTTCATCGTGGTGCCTTGCTATTCCGAGTGGCGGGCTTTTAAAGCTATGCCATGGCACCGAGCCGATCTACTGTCAGAACTTACAGGTCAAGCACTGATTTCGACGGACGGTCAGCCCTACCCCCAAAAGAAAGCCCCGATCATCAGACCGGGGCTTTATTGAACATCGCCGTTACTTATGGCGCTGAACGCACCGCCTCCTGTCCATCAGCGGTCGGCTGCAACTTGAAGGTAAAGAACAACACCGTCAGCAACACCAAGAACGCCGGGCCTACGTACAGCGCCACGCGCGTATCCGGGAAGTACGCCATCAACCCCACCACCAACACCAGGAACGCCAGCGCCAGGTACGAACTGACCGGGTACAGCCACATGCGGTACTTCAAGGCGGCACGCTCCGACGCGTTCAGGCCTTTGCGGAACCTGAGCTGGGCCAGCAGGATCATCACCCAGGTCCAGATCGCGCCGAAGGTGGCGATGGAGGTCACCCAGACGAAGACTTTTTCCGGCACCAGGTAGTTGAGCAGCACGCCCAGCAACAGCGCGGCGATGGACAGCAGCAGTGCGCGGCGGGGTACGCCGTTGGTCGAGGTCTTGGCGAAGCCGGCCGGGGCCTGGCCGTTCTGCGCGAGGCTGTAGAGCATGCGCCCGGTGCTGAAGATGCCACCGTTGCAGGACGACAGCGCGGCGGTGATCACCACGAAGTTGATGATGCCGGCGGCGGTCTTGATGCCCAGGCGCTCGAAGGTCATCACGAAGGGGCTGCCCTGGGTGCCGATCTCGTTCCACGGATAGATCGACAGGATCACGAACAAGGCGCCGACGTAGAACAACAGGATCCGCCAGAACACCGAGCCGATGGCGTTGGGGATGGTCTTCTGCGGGTTCTTCGCCTCACCGGCGGTCAGGCCGATCATTTCCACGCCCAGGTAGGCGAACATGACCATTTGCAGGGACATCAACACGCCCTGCATGCCGTTGGGCATGAACCCGCCGTGGGTCCAGAGGTTGGAAATGCCCAGGGCCACGCCGTCGTTGCCGAAACCGAAGGCGATGATGCCGACGCCGCCGATGACCATGGCGATGATGGTGACGATCTTGATCAGGGCGAACCAGAACTCGAACTCACCGAAAGCCTTGACCGCGATCAAGTTGATCGAACCCATGCTGACCAGCGCGGCCAGGGCCCAGATCCAGCGGGGCACGTCGGGGAACCAGATGCCCATGTACACCGCCACGGCGGTGATCTCCGCCACGCAGGTCACCAGCCACAGGAACCAGTAGTTCCAGCCGGTGAGAAAACCCGCCAGCGGGCCGAGGTAGTCCTGGGCGTAGCGGCTGAACGAACCGGCCACCGGGTTATGCACGGCCATCTCACCGAGGGCGCGCATGATCACCAGGATCGCCAGGCCACCGATGATGTACGACAGCATGATCGCCGGGCCGGCCATTTCAATGGCCTTGGCCGAACCGAGAAACAACCCGACACCGATACAGGCGCCAAGCGCCATCAGGCGGATATGCCGCTCGCCGAGTTCACGTTTGAGCGGACCACCCGAAGCGGTCTCGCCATGGGGCAGAGGATTGCCGACTGGCATAGGGATACAACCTCGTCTTGTTATTGGATTGACCACCGAGTCTCCAGGGCGCAGGCCGATAAGCCTGTCGCCTTGCCGAAACCGGGCCTGCCTTATGGGCAGGCCGTCCTGTGGAACCACAACCTCAGGATCAGCGGGCCATGCAGTATAAAAAGCCAGGGATAGAGAGATTCACTGTAAAACCCGATGAATTCAGGGGAAAGCCGCAACAAAGGCCCCTCTTTTGGAGACGCATTGACTGGGATTTCAGGAATTTCAGCGGGGGAAGCGTGGCGGAGTATTGCACGACGCAGGGACTGCGTCATGGTGGACGTTGACCGTTCCAGGGCTCTGGCACAACCCTTGTGGGCACACTTGCCCTGTGGCGAGGGGATTTATCCCTGTCCGGCTGCGCAGCAGTCGTAATCCAGGTTTGCGCAAGGTTGGAGTGGTGGGGATGCTCTAGGGGGGCTGCTGCGCAGCCCCGACGGGGATGAATCCCCTCGCCACAGGGAATGGGGAGTTCAGGAGGTTGGGGTGTGGATCGATGGGCCCCACGACGGTTCTGGGCTTTGACCCGAGACGCCCACACACCACGAAACCCGTGGCGAGGGGATTTATCCCCGTTCGGCTGCGCAGCAGTCGTAATCCAGGTCTGCGCAAGGCTGAAGTGTGGGGATGCTCTAGGGGGGCTGCTGTGCAGCCCGACGGGGATGAATCCCCTCGCCACAGGGAATGGGGAGTTCAGGAGGTTGGGTGTGGATCGATGGGCTCCACGACGGTCCTGGGCTTTGACCCGAGACGCCCAAACACCACGAAACCCGTGGCGAGGGGATTTATCCCCGTCCGGCTGCGCAGCAGTCGTAATCCAAGTCTGCGCAAGGCTGGAGTGTGGGGATGCTCTAGGGGGCTGCTGTGCAGCCCGACGGGGATGAATCCCCTCGCCACAGGGAATGGGGAGCTCAGGAGGTTGGGGTGTGGATCGATGGGCCCCACGACGGTCATGGGCTTTGACCCGAGACGCCCAAACACCACGAAACCTGTGGCGAGGGGATTTATCCCCGTTCGGCTGCGCAGCAGTCGTAAGCGAGTCTGGAGTGTGCGGATGTTCTGAGGGGGGCTGCTGTGCAGCCCGACGGGGATGAATCCCCTCGCCACAGGGAATGGGGAGTTCAGGAGGTTGGAGTGTGGATCGATGGGCCCCACGACGGTCATGGGCTTTGACCCGAGACGCCCAAACACCACGAAACCGTGGCGAGGGGATTTATCCCCGTTCGGCTGCGCAGCAGTCGTAATCCAGGTCTGCGCAAGGCTGGAGTGTGGGGATGCTCTAGGGGGGCTGCTGTGCAGCCCGACGGGGATAAATCCCCTCGCCACAGGGAATGGGGAGTTCAGGAGGGTTGGGTGTGGATCGATGGGCCCCCACGACGGTCATGGGTTTTGACCCGAGACGCCCAAACACCACGAAACCGTGGCGAGGGGATTTATCCCCGTTCGGCTGCGCAGCAGTCGTAATCCAGGTCTGCGCAAGGCTGGAGTGTGGGGATGCTCTGAGGGGGGCTGCTGTGCAGCCCGACGGGGATAAATCCCCTCGCCACAGGGAATGGGGAGTTCAGGAGGTTGGGGTGTGAATCGATGGGCTCTACGACGGTCATGGGCTTTGACCGAGACGCCCGAACACCACGAAACCCGTGGCGAGGGGATTTATCCCCGTTCGGCTGCGCAGCAGTCGTAATCCAGGTCTGCGCAAGGCTGGAGTGTGGGGATGTTCTGAGGGGGGCTGCTGTGCAGCCCGACGGGGATAAATCCCCTCGCCACCGGACTACACAGGCCCCGGAAATTTCGCTCGACCTTTGCAGCATCGGGGCAAGCGCCGCGTGACTACGCTCCATTGAAGCCCTTCATTGGAAGCATAAAATGCATCACTGTCCCAACTCTCATCGCTTACGTCTCGGCCGCTATTCGGAGCAGGGACGAGCCTATCTGGTGACCGCAGTTATCCATCGACGTCGTCCAATTTTCGCTGACTGGACAGTTGGACGACTCTTGGTCGCCGAATTCAAGCACGCCCATGATTCGAACCAGGTGAACTCCTTGGCTTGGGTGGTAATGCCGGATCATTTCCATTGGTTGCTGCAACTCAACGACGCCCCACTGGGCCGAGTCATCGGTGCCGCCAAAGCTCGGTGCGCGCAGAACATAAACCGTAAGACCGGAGCGTTTGGCCCACTCTGGCAAAGTGGCTTCCACGACCGAGCCATCCGCGATAATGAAGACCTCTTGCCGTTTGCTCGCTACATCATTGCCAACCCTCTTCGCGCCGGGCTGGTGGAACGCATCGGCGATTACCCGCTTTGGGATGCCACATGGCTTTGAAGCCATCCCCTCGCCACACTTCATCGCAGGCGTCGTGGCCTACCCGTAATTTCCCCTCCCCCCACGCCAACCACCGTCTAAGCTTCAAGCAAGTCCGATCAATCTGCTTAATTGGATCAGTCGACTATGGGCGCTTTGTGGCAAACCGATTCGAACAAACCTGTGGTCCCGACTGAACGTATGGAAGAAGCGCCTTCACCCCGGAAAAAACCTCGTGTGCGGCATGGCTGGCGGGCGTTCTGGTTGTTGTTGCTGATCATCGTGGTGGTGGCCGGCCTGGCGGTGGCCAAGGAGATGCGCACGTCGCGGTTCCAGGCCCGGGAAATCAGCCAGTACGCCGCGTCCCTCGCTTATTCGGTCCAACCCGGGCCCAGCGATGCCATCGTCTACCCGGGTGCCGGCCCATTCGATCGGCGCCTGGGCTACAGCTCGCTGGGGGAGTTCCTGCCGCGCCTGCTCAAGCGCGACTACGTGATCCAGGCCCAGGCACGTTTTTCGCCGGCCTTGATGAACTATGTCGAAAAAGGCCTGTTCGTGCCCTACACGGAAAAGATCCAGGCCGGGTTGACCATCACCGATTGCCGCGCCGCGCCGGTCTATCAGTTCAAGTACCCGCAGCAGTTGTACGGCAGCTTCGAGGCGATTCCGCCGGTGGTGGTGCAGAGCCTGTTGTTCATCGAGAACCGCTTCCTGCTCGACCCGCAGCAGCCCTTGGCCAACCCGGCGGTGGACTGGCCGCGCTTCGCCATGGCGGCGTGGTCGCAGGTGGCCAAGCTGTTGAGCCTGCCGGGGCAATCCGCCGGGGGCAGTACCCTGGCGACGCAACTGGAGAAATACCGCCACTCCCCCGAAGGCCTCACCGTGTCGGGCGCGGAGAAAATCCGCCAGATGATTTCCGCCAGCGTGCGCGCCTACCAGGGGGGCCCGCAGACCCTCGAAGCGCGGCAGCGGGTGATCCGTGACTACCTCAACAGCGTGCCGCTTTCTGCCGTGCCTGGCCATGGCGAGGTCCACGGCATGGCCGAAGGCTTGCGCGTCTGGTACGGCGTCGATTTCAACAAGGCCAATGAACGCCTGTTCAGCAACGCCACCGATCCCCAGGCGATAGCGGAAAAAGGCCTGGCGCTGCGGGAAATGCTGTCGCTGATGATCGCCCAGCGCCGCCCTTCCCATTACCTGACCAAAGGCCACGATGAACTGGCGCGCCTGACCGACAGCCACATTCGCCTGCTGGCGCAGAACGGCGTGATCGACGCGGCCTTGTCCGCTGCCGCCTTGGCCAGCAAGGTCAGCTACCGCGACTGGGTGCAGGAACCGACGATCCAGCCCAACGAAACCAACAAGGGCATTAGCGCCGCCCGCAGCCGTCTCGCCAACCTGCTCAACCGTCCGCTGTACGACCTCGATCGCCTCGACCTGTCCGCCACCAGCACCTTGCAAAGCGACTTGCAGGCCCAAGCCACTGAGTACCTCAAGCGCTTGGCCGACCCGGCCTTCGCCGCCGAGATCGGCCTGATGGGCGAACGCCTGCTGACCCCCACCAGCACCACCCAGGTGCGCTACAGCTTCACGCTGCTGGAACTCACCCCCGACGGCTCCCGGGTGCGGGTGCAAACCGACAGCACCGACCAGCCCTTCGACATCAACGAAGGCAGCAAGCTGGAGCTGGGCTCCACGGCGAAGCTGCGGGTGCTCACCACCTATTTGCAGATCATCGCCGAGCTGCATGACCGCTATGCCCAACAAACCCCGGCGCAGTTGAAGAAGACCGAGGTCGCCGAGCAGGACCGCCTGTCGCGCTGGGCCGTCGACTACCTGATCCAGAACAGCGACCGCAGCCTGCCGAAGATGCTCGAAGCGGCCCTGGATCGCACTTATTCCGCCAGCCCCGGCGAGGCGTTCTTCACCGGCGGGGGCCTGCACACCTTCCACAACTTTCGCAACGAGGACAACGGCCGCAACCCTACCCTGCGCGATGCCCTGCGCGAGTCCATCAACTTGCCGTTCATTCGCCTGATGCGCGACCTGGTGCGCTACGCCACCTACGCCGGGCCCAGCAACAGCGCCGAGCTGCTCAAGGACGACAGCGACCCGCGTCGCCAGGAATACCTGGCCCAGTTCGCCGACCGCGAAGGCACCTCGTTCCTACTCAGGTTCTGGAAGAAGTACCAGAAGAAGGACACCGGCCAGCGCCTCGAAACCTTCCTCGACAGCATGCACCCCACGGCGATCCGCCTGGCCGCCGTGCACCGCTATTTCTTCCCCGGCGACAGCCAGGAAAGTTTCAACCTGTTCGTGCGCTCGCACCTCAAGTCGGTCAAGAGCAGCGAAAAGCTCACCGACGAACGCCTGGAACGGCTCTACCAGAGTTACGGCCCCGGCGCCTACGACCTGCCGGACCAAGGCTTCATCGCCAAGGTCCACCCGCTGGACCTGTGGTTGATGGGCTACCTGCTCAACCACCCCGACGCCCAGTTCAGCCAGATCGTCAAGGCCAGCCAATTCGAGCGCCAGGAGGTCTACAGCTGGTTGTTCAAGAGCCGGCACAAGAGCGCCCGGGACAGTCGCATTCGTACCATGCTGGAGATCGAAGCGTTCCTGGACATCCACCAGCGCTGGCAGAAAGTCGGCTATCCGTTCGACCACCTGGTGCCGTCACTGGCGACCGCCATCGGCAGCTCCGGCGACCGCCCTGCCGCGCTGGCCGAACTGGTGGGGACCATCCTCAACGATGGCATCCGCCAACCGGCGCTGCGCGTCGACAGCCTGGATTTTGCCGTGGGCACACCGTACGAAACGCGGCTGGTCAGTGATCCGGACAACGGCAAGCGGGTGATGCCGGTGGAGGTGGCCCGGGCCCTGCGCGGAGCGCTGTCCCAGGTGGTGGATGCCGGCACCGCGAAACGGGTGGCCGGCAGTTTCAAGCTGGCCGACGGTACGCCGCTGGCCATGGGCGGCAAGACCGGCACCGGCGACAACCGCATCGAAGCCGTCGGTGCCGGTGGGCGGGTGATCAGTTCCAAGGCGATCAATCGCACCGCCACCTTCGTCTTCTACATCGGCGACAGCCATTTCGGCACCCTCACCGCCTTCGTCCCGGGGGCCTCGGCACAGAACTTCAAGTTCACCTCGGCCTTGCCGGTGCAGGTACTCAAGGGCATGGCGCCGTTTCTCTCGCCGTACTTGCAGCCAGGCAGCCACACCCAGTGCAAGCCCTTGGTGGCGCAGCAGTGAGCGACAGCGACCTGTGGGTCAAGTCAAAACTCAGGGGCTGACCCGAGGCACCGCGTCGAAAATGATGGTGAAGTTGGCAGTGTACAAGCCTCCCTGCAGGTTAGTCGGTACGGCATCGGCGCTGATGACCAGTTCCGCCTGAGTACCTGGCGTGGACGAGGCATCGTCCACGACTTCCACGGGCACCGCGCTCAGGCGCACATTGTTGAACCTGACACGCAAGGGAAACGCTTGCGCACCGTTGCTCAAGTCGGGCTGATCCTCCGGCAGGTAGGCATGGATCGAACCCTCGGTATTCTTCACGTCATAGGTCTGACGCAAGGTACTCAGATTATTTTTCACCGGGTCGTAATACATGTACTCGTCCCTGCCGAACTCCGGATCCCGCGGCTGCACATGGAACTGCTGGGTCGGAATGTTCGCGCTGATGTGGATCGATGTGCGTGCATCATCGGCGGCCAATACCTGTGGAGAACTCAGCGCAACAAAACCCAAGGCTGCAACGGACACTAACTTTCTAAGCATGTTTGACTCCTTTTTATAGTTGATACACCAGTGGCGAGGGGATTTATCCCCGTTGGGCTGCGCAGCGGCCCTAAAAGCCCCGGATTCAATGTCCCTGGCACACCGAGTCGCCCGATCAGGGGCTGCTGCGCAGCCCAGCGGGGATAAATCCCCTCGCCACAAAAGCGTTGTGCAGATGCCCGCTCCTTCGGCCTTGTTACTCCTGTTCTCGCGTCGCCCTAGGGCGCGATGGCGTCGAACACCATGTGCACCGATACACCTGTGGCGAGGGGATTTATCCCCGTTGGGCTGCGCAGCGGCCCCAAAAGCCCCGGATTCAATGTCCCTGGCACACCGAGTCGCCCGATCAGGGGCCGCTGCGCAGCCCAGCGGGGATAAATCCCCTCGCCACAAAAGCGTTGTGCAGATGCCCGCTCCTTCGGCCTTGTTACTCCCTGTTCTTGCGTCGCCCTAGGGCGCGATGGCGTCGAACACCATGTGCACCGTGCCGTAGTAGTCGCCGGGCTTGTAGTCGTCGTCCGGGCGGACGGCGGCGATGACCAACGGCACCTGTCGCCCGGGCCGGGCGTCGATGGCCGAGACCACCTGGGTCGAATCCAGGGTCAACGGGACATTGTTGAAGGTCACCCGCAGGTCGATGCGCTCGCGGCCATTGGACAGGTAGGCCTCCTCGGCCAGGCGCGCACCGATGCCGCCGGTGCTGTTTTTCACCTCATAGGTGGCCCGCAGCGGGCTCAACTCCGTGGTGATGGTGCTGAACGGCAAGCGCTGTTCGCGCTGGACCAATTGCGGGTCGAGGGGCAGCACGTAGAACTCTGCGGTCGGGATGGTCACGTAGAGTTCGAAGGTCTCCCGCTCCACGGCCCCCCAGGCCGAAACCCAGGGTACGAGCAGGGCGGCCGAGGCCAGGAGGCGTACCGGTGTCTTGAACATATTGATTACCTGTGGCGTCAGTGGGCGACGGCAACCGTCAGCCCTTGATCTCGACGTTTTTGGACTGGCTGCCTTCGATCAGCGTGAAGCGGTATTCACGCCCCGGCTCCTTGTCGAGGGAAAACGTGCGACCGGCCATGACGTGGTGCTTGCTGGTGGGACGACAATCGTTGTCTTTCTTCGCCGCGCAATCCTTGAACTCATCGATGATCACGACGGTGTTGCCCTTGTTGTGCAGTTGGTAGCGATTGGCGCTGTCGTCGATCACCGTTTCGAAACGGCTGTCCTTGGGCCGCACGAAAAACACCGTGCCGTAGCCCGCCAGGACCTTGACCCCGGCCGCCACGCGGTCCTTCTTGTACTGCTCGCGTTCTTCCTTGCTGACGGCGAATTCGTCTTCGGCTTCCGGCACCACCGGCACGAAGCGCACGCGGAAGTAGCGTTCCTTGTCGCGATTGCCCATGAATAGCAGGCGCGTGCCCTGCATCCCGTTGGCCGGTACGATCAGCCGCGCGGGACTGGCCATCAGGCCATCCTTGGCCTGGGCGCTGGCCTGGTTCTTCAGCGGTACTTCCTGATACGTGCCGTCTTCGTTGTAGATAATCTCCAGGATGTTGACCTTGACGAAGGCCGTCGACGTCCCACCGTTGAATATCCGTTTCATGTAGGTGCTTTTATTGCCATCCAGGTAGTCGTAGACCACCCCTACGCCGATCTGCGGCCCGGCCTGGACCACGGCGCAAAGCAGAGAAAATCCAATCCCGGCCAATAGACGCTTCATCGTTTCTTTACCTCGTGCATTGAACGCAACTTGCTGAACATGAATGGTGGCGCGGCGGCCGCTCAAAGGTCCGAATCCCAGATCACCGTGACGCTGCCGCTGTAGGCCGTAGCGCCGCTGTCGAGCATCTGCTCGACATTGGCCCGGGCCACTTCGAAATGCAGGGTCCCCGGCCTGCGGTTGACGTACACGCCTGGCTGGAACAACTCGGTACCGCTGCCGTCGCGCAGCAGTCGACGGCGGTTGACCGGTTGGCCGGACGCGTCGGTCAGACCGTCCGGCAGGCTCACGCTGACATCCACCGGTACGGCATGGCCGGTGGCGGTTTCGGCGATCGCGCAGGTGTTGCCGCTGTTGTACTGGCATTCGAGCGCCATCTTGAAACGCGAAGACGCCGAGATATGGAAGCGTTGGTCGCGGAACAACCGCGTCGGCTTGCGGCCGCTGTTGAGCCAGGACTGCCAGCCTTCCTGGGGCACCAGTTCGACGCGGTTGCCGCCGGGGGGGACTTCAACCTTGAGGGTGTGTTCGACGTCGAGGTTGAAGTTGAGGGTGATGGCCGAGTCGTTGGGGATCATGAGGTCCCCCAGGTCCACGTCCTGGCCCGGGCCCACGCTGTATGTCAGAGAACCTGTATATCGGCCGCTCGACATTTTCAAAGGGTTGGGGGTGCGCAGTTCGTAGGCAAAGTCCAGGTAGGTGTAACTCATGCTTGGAACCAGGTAATTGGCTCTTTTGGCGCAGGCGCTTTCTACCGGCGTCTTCCAGAAAAACATGTACCAGTTACTGCTATAAGCCCCAACGCCACTGTATTGGCATGGCGAGGGGGCATTCACCCAACTGGAGCCGTTCCATAACGCCTTGTGGGCGGCCAGGACATCCATGCCGCCACCGACCAGGTCGACGACACTGCCAGGGAACTGGTATCGCGAACCGATACCGGACCAGCGCACTTCAACGGTTTCAGTTTCGCCTGTCGTGGCATGAGTCACCTGCGCGGTACGCCAATTGGCGGGGACTTTAAACATCGCGCCCTGCCGGGCGTCTCCATGGCCCGCCTGGATAGGGCCGGTCGCATTGGCGGTCAGGGGCATCCGAATGCTGAACATCTTGGCTGTGCCGCATTGCGCCGGGTATTGCGCGCAATAGCCACTGACCGGTGTGGTGTTGAGAAACGTATTCTCCTGGGGCTTGGAGGCATCGGGCCTGAACAGCGCGCTGATCTCCTGGTTCAAGGCATTGGCCGCCGGCACGCAAGCCAGGGCCAACAACGAAACCAGGGTGCGCGCCAACATGGGTAAACGTTTCATTTCTCTCTCACATCAAATCGGCTCGGAACAGGCCGAGCCAGCCTGTCTAAACTTCCGAATCCCAAATCACCGTGACGCTGCCGCTGTAGGCCTTGGCGCCGCTGTCGAGCATTTGCTCGACGCTGGCGCGCGCCACTTCGAAGTGCAGGGTTCCCGACCTGCGATCAACGTAGAAGCCTGGTTGGAACAGCTCGGTGCCGCTGCCATCGAGCAGCAGCGGGCGACGGTTGATCGGCTGGCCGCCGGCATCCGTCAGGCCCTCGGGCAGGGTCACGCCGATGTCCACCGGCACGGCATGGCCGGTGGCGGTTTCGCTGACGGCGCAGGTATTGCCGCTGACGTATTGGCATTCGAGCCTCATCTTGAAGCGCGAAGACGCCGAGATATGGAACCTTTGGTCACGGAACAACCGCGTCGGTTTGCGCCCGTTGTTGAGCCAGGACTGCCAGCCTTCCTGAGGCACCAGCTCCACGCGGTTCCCGCCGGGGGGTACTTCGACCTTGAGGGTGTGCTCGACCGTCAACTTGAAGTTGAGGGTGATCACCGACTCATTCGGCACCATGACATCGCCCAAGTCGAAGTCCTGCCCTGGGCCGACACCATAGGTCAACGAACCGGTGTACAGGCCGCTCGACATTCTCAAAGGGTTAGGGGTGCGTAGCTCATAAGCGAAGTCCAGGTGTCGATAAGACATGCTGGGGATGAGGTAGCTGGACCTTTTGGCGCATACACCCTCGGTCGGCGTCTTCCAGAAAAAGTTGAAGGTCAGGTTGCTATAGCTCGCCAAACCGGTGGTTCGACAGGGCGCGGGGGCATAAAGAAAGCTGGAACCGCCCCATAACATGCCATGTGCAGCCTCGGCCCCCACACCGCCACCGACCAGGTCCACGACGCCCCCAGGAATTTGGTAGCGCGTACCGATACCGGCAATGCGCACCTGGACGATTTCAGTTTCACCCGTACCGGCATGAACTACCTGCGCCAGACGCCATTGAGTAGGCACGTCGAACATCGCACCTTGCCGGGCACTCCCATGATTCGCCTGGATCGGACTGATAGACTCGGAGACGATGGGCAGTTGAATGCTGAAGATTTTTTCCCTGTTGCAGACCGCCGGAAACAGTTGGCAATACCCCGTGACGTACGTGGTATTGAGAAAAGTATTCTCATCGGGCTTCGACGGGTCGGGCCTGAATATGGCGGTGACATCCTGGCTCACAGCGTTGGCCGGCGGCGTACAGGCCAACGCCATCACCGAAACCACAACGCCCATCGCTCCTGATACCTGCTTCATTCCTTACCTCCGGCAGCCTGCGAAATCACTGCATTGAAAGAGCCGGGGAAGCCTTTCCCCGGCACACGAGCCTCACGAACGCCGTTTCACCGCGTCGACCTGGGCCGCATCGGCCAGGGTGTCCGGCGTGCAGCGCAAATCACCGATCATCAGCACATCGCCTTCGTCGACGGCGTTCTGCGGGTCGAGGCGGAAGCGGCAGAACAGCTCGTTGCCGTAGCGCACTTCCAGGGTCGGGGAGGCGGCGTTCATTTCCATGGAAAAGAACCCGTCCACCTCGCTGATGCCGCGGCTGGCGTGGTTGATCACGTGGTGGCCGCGCAGTGGTTCGCCCTCCCCGTCCAGCAGGCGGCCGAGTACGGTCACGGTTTTCATCACGCTGACCTTGCGGTATTCCACGCCGCCCTTGTTCAAGTGGTAGCGGGCGCGAGCCGGTTCGATGTTCGCCGCCGGTGGGTGCACGCCTTCGAAGTCGAAGGTCACCATGCTGTTGCGGTAGGCGGTGATCGGTACGAAGTTGCGGCCGGGATGCAGGGTGGTGCTGCCGCCGGTCAGGTCATCGGCGCGCAGGACGATATCGTCCAGGTCGCTGTCGACATCGACGATCATTCCCGCGCCGCGCCCCTGGGGCAGGCCGGTGAACACGGCTTTCTGGCCGCCCACGGCCACCGTGCTGCTCAGGTTCAGGCCGCCGGTGAGGTTGTCGTTATAGGACGAACGCTGGATGAAACCGTCGCCGTACAGCGAATCGGTCATGAAACTGCCGATGCCGGACAGGCCCACGCCATACGTGTCGACCAGCGCCGTGGCGGAGACGCTTTGCAGCACGTGGTCTTGCAAGTCGCGGCGATAGGTCAGCGAGGCGTTGTTGTCCCGGGCGCCGTCCCGCGAGGTGCGGGTGCCGAGGCTGCCCGACCAGTATTCGCCCGGGCCGCCCAAGGCAACGCTGAGGCTCAGGTCGAGGCCGCGATTGCGCCGGTCGCCGGTGCTGGAGGTGCCGGGCCGGTCGAATACCGACAACCGCCAGTTGGCGTCGCTGCCACGCAGCGTGGCGCGCTGGCTCCAGCCCAGGTCCAGGCCGGCGCCCTGGATGTTGCCCTCACTGTAGGACAGGCGTCCGTTGACGGAAGCCTTGTTGCTCAAGCGATGGTTGACCGACAGCGACGAGTTGCTGGTATGGCCGACGAAAACGTTGCGTTGGCGAATGCGCGTGCCGTCGGGCAGGGTCTCGTAGGTGTTGCGGGTGTCCAGCCAACTGCGGTTGTGGCTGGCGACCACGCTGCCACGGCCGTAGCTGTACAAGCCTTGCAAGTCCATGCCGTTGCCGTACTGTTCGGTGTGGTAGACGTTGGCGTACAGGCTGGTGTTGCTGGCCAGGGTCCAGTCGATCGAGGTACCGACCTGCAGCTTGTCCTGCACCTGGCGGGTGGATCCGCCCAGGATCACCCGCGGATGCAGCAGGTAGTTGACGCCGATCCCCGCCGTGGTGAATCCCGAGGGCTGGTCTTCCCAGTTGCTCCACAAGCGGGTCTCGCGCCCGGCGAACAGGTTGTAGCGCCAGCGCTCCTCGGTACTGTTCCAGTTGTTGGGCTTGTAGACCAGTTCCTGGCTGGTGGCGGTGGTCTGCCCGTCTTCGATCAGGCGTACTTCCACTTCGTAGATGCCGCCGGGCAGGGGCCGGGTGTCCAGGCTCTGCAAGCCGGCGGCGACCGCCTGGGTATTGATCAACAGGCCATTGCGATAGATCTCCACCGACGCCTGGCGGCTGGCGGTGACATAGATGGGATAGACGCTGGGCTTGGGATTGTCGATCGCCAGGCTGTCGGAACTGCCGTACATCACCCCCAGGGCGGTGTCCGGGTTGGCGCCGAACGCACGGATCTGCCGGTTCAGGCCATCGGAGCTGGGCGTGAAGTACCCCAGGCGAAAGAAATTGCCCTCCAGTTCCCGTTGGGTGTAGAGCTCATGGACGGCGTGATAGAGCTTGTCGTCCGGCCCGCCCAGGCGCGACAGCTGGAGGTCCAGCGACTGGCTCCAGTTGCCGACGCTGGAACTGGCGTTGAGGCCATAGCGCCCGCCGGTGTCCTGTTCCTGGCCACCGTTGAGGTTCAGTTGGTTGTTGAAGATCAGGCCGAGGCTGCCGCCTTCCGGCTGGTCGTGGTAGCGCTTGGTTTCAGTGCCGCGCTCCACGTCCCTGGTCAGGATCGAGACCAATGAGTTTTCCAGGCTGTAGTGCACCGCCAGCAACCCGGCGGGGCAGCGAGCTTCGCAGGCACCCAGCGCCTGTCCTTGCTTGAGCAGTTGTTCCCACTGCTGGCGGTCGATGGCTTTCATCGTGCTGTCGTGGGTATCGGTCAACTCCAACAGGGTAATACGATCGTCCCGGGTCAAGACCACCATGCCTTCCCCCAGGTATTGTTGATTGAGCTCAATACGAACCGCGAGAGGCACGTCGAAGAAATGCGCCTCGAACTCCGCCGGCAGGCCCTTGGCCTGGGACAACAGGCTGGTCGGTGTGGTACCGGGGGCCGTCGGCGCGGCCAATGCACTGGCGCACAGCAATAGCGCGAGCGCACCCGCGATGGGTGTCATCGAAAACATCAACGGATTCTCATATTCAGCGAACTGTCAGGGCGTTCCCAGTGCGGGCCGACCGGTCGGGGAGTACCCGTCGGCCCGCGTGGATGCCCATTCGAGAGAGGTGAGACTCGACGGGCATCCAATAGCCTTATGGGCGTGGAACGGCGTCGAAGATCACGGTCAGGTCGGCGGTGTACAGGCCGTTCTGGGTAGCGAGGGGCTTGGCCGGGACAATGGTCATGTCAGCCTGGGTACCCGGGGTCGACGTTGCGTCGTCCACCACTTCCTGAGGGGTTGCGGTCAGGGTGACGCCGTTGAAGGCAGTCGTCAGGGCGATGGCATCGGAACCGTTGTACAGCGAAGCCGGGCCACCTTCGATGTAGGCGTTGACCGAACCTTCGGTGTTCTTCACGTCGAAGGTCTGGCGCAGCGAAGTCAGGGTGCCGCTGACGGTGTTGTAGGACATGATTTCATCCTTACCGAAGTTCGGGTCACGTGGCTGCACGTGGAACTGTTGGGTCGGGATGTTCGCGGTGATGTGGATGGACGAGCGTGCATCATCGGCAGCCATTGCCAGTGGGGAGCTCAGGGCAGCGGCGGTCAGGGACGCAGCGGTAAGGATTTTCATCAGCATGGGTTAACACCTGTTCATAGCAATAAAGAGAGAAGGGTTGAAGTGGCAGGCCAAATACAACTTGGCGTGCCCCCTCAACGCCGCTGCATGATCGTCGCTCTTTAATTAAAAATAAGCAGGAAAGTTCGCCAGGGCTTGTAGTAAAGCGCGCACACGAAAGAGCGAAAAAGACGCGCTTTTCAATAAATCGTAACTTTTAATGTAAGAGACTTCCCACAATCCCTTGAGTTACTGGGGAAAAACCCCACAACCATTTTTGATTCGTCTCGCAAACTTAGGGGATTCAGGTAAGGTCGTATTTCACTTGATGTAGGACGCAACTAAGATATATCGGCCGACACAAGATATATCTATAGGCGAAGATATATCTAGCATCAAAGATATATCTCGGTTCTATTTATGCGAACAGAGAGCAGACAGATGACAGTTCCTTACTTCCCTTTCACTCGCGAACAAGGTCAGCGCGATGGCTTCGAATCGCGCCCGCCCGGCCGTGAACGCGGCGGACGCGGGCCACGGGTGTTCGCCGCCGGCGAGCTGAAATTGCTGTTGCTGGCCTTGATCGCCGAAAAGCCTTGCCATGGCTACGAGCTGATCCGCCAGATCGAGGCGATGTTCGACGGGGCCTACACCCCCAGCCCGGGCGTGATCTACCCGACCCTGACCCAGCTGGAAATGGGTAAGATGGTCATCCGCGATGCCGAAGGTGGAAAAAAACGTTACAGCGCCAGCGACGCCGGACGTCTATACCTTCGAGACCAGGCCGAAGCGCTGGAGAGCATGCGAGTACGCATCGAGGCCAGCAAGCGCGTCCTGCGCGAGCAAGGGCGGCCGGCTGAAATCCACGAGGCGGTGGTCAACCTGCGTCGCGCGCTGCAAATGCACCAGGCACGCTGGAACCCGGAAGAAATCCTGCGCATACGCGACCTGCTCAACGAGACTGCCAACGCCATCATCGACGGCCCCGCCCGTCCACCTGTTTCGGAGTCAAGCAATGACTGAAGTCGATCCAAACACCATTCATCGCGTCAATCACGAGATCAAGCGTCGTCGCCTGCAAGTGCTGCGGGTGGTGGACCTGACCCCGCGGATGCGCCGCATCACCGTCGGCGGGCCGGAACTGGCGGGGTTCGTCAGCCTCGGCACGGACGACCATGTGAAATTGCTGTTCCCGCAGAACGCCGAGGAACAAGCCGCCCTGGAAAACTTCAGCCCCGGCGCGGACAAGGGCCCGATGCCCGAGATGCGTGACTACACCCCGCGCCGCTATGACCTGGACACCCTGGAGCTGGACATCGATTTCGTCCTTCACGGCGACGGCCCGGCCTCGACCTGGGCGGCCCAGGCCGCGCCAGGGCAATACCTCGACATCGCCGGGCCGCGGGGCTCGATGATCGTCCCGGACATCTTCGACAGCTACCTGCTGGTGGGCGACGAAACCGCCCTGCCCGCCATCGCCCGCCGCCTCGAAGGCCTGGCGCCGAACCGCCGGGCCCTGGTGGTGGTGGAGGTGGAAAACGGCGCCGAACAGCAAGTGCTCCAGAGCCCGGCGCAGGTGCACGTGATCTGGGTACTGCGCGAAGGCCGCCACGACAGCCTGCTGACCACCGTAAGGCAACTGCAAGTGCCCGGTGGCAAGCTGTACGCGTGGGTCGCCACCGAGGCCAAGGTGGCGCGGCAGATTCGCAAGGTGCTGCTGGAGGAGAAGGGGTTGGACCAGGACTTCGTCAAGGCGGTGGGGTATTGGAAGGTGGATGCCGGCGAGGAAGAGTGAAGCGAAACCGATACAACACAACCTGTGCCGACGGACTATCCGCGGCGACGGCCTATCCGTCGCGACGGACTATCCGTGACGAGGGGATTTGTAGCGAGGGGATTTATCTGTGGCGAGGGGATTCATCCCCGTCGGGCTGCACAGCAGCCCCCCAAACTCCCCCCAGCCCCCTTACATATTTGGAATGCGACTGCTGCGCAGCCGAACGGGGATAAATCCCCTCGCCACAGGGTAAGCGGTGTTCTTTAATATTCGCCAACTCCACCAGGTACCCCACCCCATGCTTTACCTGCTCGCCTACATCAGCAGCGTCGTGCTGATCAACTACGCGTTCTCCGCCGCGCCGCACCTGGACATCATCTGGTCGGCCTGGGGTGGGCTGGTGTTCATCCTGCGGGACATGGTGCAGACCCGCTTCGGCCACGGCGCCCTCGTGGCGATGCTGGCGGCGCTGGTGCTGTCCTATGTCACTTCGGACCCGACCATCGCCCTGGCCAGCGCCACGGCGTTCGCGGTGTCCGAGTGCATCGACTGGCTGGTATTCACCCTCACCAAACGCCCGCTTCATGACCGGTTGTGGATCAGTTCGGCCCTGAGCATTCCCCTGGACACGTTCATCTTCTTCGGCCTGATCGATGCCCTGACGCCCGCCGTGGTGACCACCGCCCTGCTCTCGAAATTCGCCGGGGTCACGGCGGTCTGGCTGATCATGGCCTGGCGCCTGCGCAAACAGGCCGTCGCCGGCTGAAGCCAAATGCCCCGGTTCATGTAAAATGCCGCGCTTTCTCCCCATGGGAAGCTCGCCCGGCGCGCAACCCGCGATGATCCGCTCCTGTTTGAGGACTTTCAGATGACCCGTATCGGAACTCCATTGTCGCCCACCGCGACCCGCGTTTTGTTGTGTGGCAGCGGTGAGCTGGGCAAGGAAGTGGTAATCGAGCTGCAGCGCCTGGGCGTCGAGGTGATTGCCGTGGATCGCTACGCCAACGCGCCGGCCATGCAAGTGGCCCACCGCAGCCACGTGATCAACATGCTCGACGGCGCTGCCCTGCGGGCGGTGATCGAAGCCGAGAAGCCGCACTACATCGTGCCGGAAATCGAAGCCATCGCCACCGCCACCCTGGTGGAACTGGAAGCCGAAGGCTTCACCGTGATCCCCACCGCCCGCGCCGCGCAACTGACCATGAACCGCGAAGGCATCCGCCGCCTGGCTGCCGAGGAGCTGGGCCTGCCGACCTCGCCCTACTTCTTCGCCGACACCGTGGAAGACTACCGCAAGGCCGTCGAGACCCTGGGTTTCCCTTGCGTGGTCAAGCCGGTGATGAGTTCCTCGGGCAAGGGCCAGAGCCTGCTGCGCGGCAACGATGACGTGCAGAAGGCCTGGGATTACGCCCAGGAAGGCGGCCGCGCCGGCAAGGGCCGGGTGATCATCGAAGGCTTCATCGACTTCGACTACGAAATCACCTTGCTGACCGTGCGCCACGCCGGCGGCACCACCTTCTGCGCGCCGGTCGGCCATCGCCAGGAGAAAGGCGACTACCAGGAATCCTGGCAGCCGCAAGCCATGAGCCCCGCGGCCCTGGCCGAATCCGAGCGCGTTGCCAAGGCGGTGACCGAGGCCCTGGGTGGCCGCGGGATGTTCGGCGTCGAGCTGTTCATCAAGGGTGACCAGGTGTGGTTCAGCGAAGTGTCGCCACGGCCGCACGACACGGGCCTGGTGACGCTGATTTCCCAGGACCTGTCGCAGTTCGCCCTGCACGCCCGGGCCATCCTCGGCCTGCCGATCCCGCTGATCCGCCAGTTCGGCCCGTCGGCGTCGGCGGTGATCCTGGTGGAAGGCCAGTCGACCCAGACCGCTTTCGCCAACCTGGGCGCCGCGCTGAGCGAACCGGACACCGCCCTGCGCCTGTTCGGCAAGCCGGAAGTCAACGGCCAGCGCCGCCTGGGCGTGGCCCTGGCCCGCGACGAATCCATCGAAGCCGCCCGCGCCAAGGCGACCCGGGCTTCGCAGGCGGTGAAGATCGAACTGTAAGGCTGAACACTAGCCCTTGTGGCGAGGGGATTTATCCCCGCTGGGCTGAGTAGCAGCCCCCAAACAGTCAACTCAATCTATCTGGTCCACCGAGTTGTCTGGTTTTAGGGCTGCTTCACGCCCTGAGCTCTTCCGTCAACATACCTTTGTTGCTTGCGATGCCCTCGTCAAAGGCGAGTCGTGGCAGGTCAAGGCTTGTAGATAGACGCTTTCGTCGTATGGAGTTCTAGTCTT
>NZ_JAUQOP010000045.1 GCF_030580855.1 Pseudomonas citrullilanati
CAAGGGCAAGTGCGCAAAAGTGGCCTTGGTGGCGTGTATGCGGGTATTGCTGGTCCGGCTCAACGCGATGGTGCGCGACGGCACGCCGTGGCGGGATCAAACCGCTTGAGGCCCCGGAGGGGGCCATCTGAGGCCGCGATAGCACCCAAAAGACGACCGCGGGTCGGGTGGGGGTGAAAGACAGTTGGCTCCCACGCTGGATCTTCAGCGTGCAGAAAACCTGTGTTTGGCACAGGTCCCCTGTGGGAGCGGGCTTGCTCGCGAAAGCGGTGGGTCAGCTTGCCTGGTGTTGGATGTGTCGGCCTCTTCGCGAGCAAGCCCGCTCCCACATTGGATCTTCAGCGGGCAGAGAACTTGTTTCGGCACCAACCCCTTGTGGGAGCGAGCCTGCTCGCGAAGGCGGCGGGCGGGTTGCTAGCGTGGATCGGCAATATCCAGCGCCCGATTCGCCAACAGTTCACTCAGCTCGATCACTTGCTGGTTACCCATCGCGACGTATTTGTCTAGATGCTGGATGTGCCGCCGCCGTTGCGAGCAAGTTTGCTCCACAAGGGATTCTGGCATTAGTTGGTTTGGCTATAACGCTTATTCGACCCCCAGCTTTCCTGCTAGACCTAGTACTTCTGCTAGTGGCTGTTGACGAGATATGGGTTTATATATCACGTAACTCCCAGACTACGGATGCGCAGTCATGTCTTCAAAAAAAGAAAGCTTTCAGATTTTTTATAGCTATGACCCGATTGACCGGCATACCGGTGTCAGGCATTCGGACGGTACGAGCGTACGCATATTTCATCGCGGCAACCGGGTTGCGACTGAAGTGGCGGACGATGCCGTGCACAGCGTATTTGAAGCGCAAGGCGCTCTTCTTGGCCAACAGACAGCAAATGGAGGTGGCCAGGAGACGACCTTGATTGCCCATGATGACAAGCGCTCGACTCTCCTCAGCCTAAGGGCAAGCCAGACAGTGCCGCAAGCAACGGCATATAGCGTGTCTGGCTACAGTCCTGTTGACGAGGCTTCACATCGTGTACTGGGCTTTAATGGGGAACGTCACGATAAAAGCAGCGGATTTTATTTGTTAGGTAATGGCTACCGCGCTTTTAACACGGTACTGATGCGTTTTAATAGCCCTGACAACCAGAGCCCATTTGGAGAGGGTGGAATGAACGCCTATGCGTATTGCGCGGGCGACCCGGTTAATAGAACCGATCCGACTGGGCATTCTTGGATGTCGCTCTTCAAGGGCATAGCTAATCTTGCCGGACGGCAGGGTCCGACGACACAGAACTTTGGTCATTTTGCCCGAGTGAAGTCTTCCACGACCCAGTTCAAGATTTATGCAAGGTCATCTGTCGACGATACCTTTAAGCGTGTAGGCCGCTTCCCCCGAAAAAACGGGTACACGCAAGAACAGGCCTTTGACTTGGCCAAGGAATTTAACGAAAAAGTGATCGCTAGGAGACAAGCTATTCTTGAAAAACAAATGGCCGATAGACGAAGGTTATACGCCAACGCAGAAATAGAGCGGAGGGTGGGGGCTGATGAGAGAGTTCAGCGACTTGAGTCGCAATTACAAGCGGCTGAGAGGGATGTTGACCGCGCCCGATCGGCGTTTAAAAGACGTGGAGGTAGGTTTGATCACGACAATGATTATACTCCCGGCGAAAACGAGGCATTCTCTAGACGGGACGCTATAAAATTTGAGCTGGAAAATATAAGAGAAAATATAAGAAATAAACATGAGCTCAACGTTTTGCTAAGGCAACGCCAAGAGAGAATTTCTACGTTTGGAAGATGACCGGACACCCGTCACTAAGCTTATCGATGATGAAGCGGATGTCTTTCACCGACGCCGAGTACATCAGTAAGCACAAGCAGGCCCGCAAGGAATTTGTGGGAGCGAGCTTGCTCGCGATAGCGGTGGGTCAGCTTGCCCGGATGTTGTATGTATCGGCCTCTTCGCGAGCAAGCCCGCTCCCACATTGGATCTTCAGCGGGCAGAAAACGTGTGTTCGGCACCAACCCCTTGTGGGAGCGAGCCTGCTCGCGAAGGCGGCGGGCGTTGCTAGCGTGGATCGGCGATATTCAGCGCTATTGCGAGCAAGCTTGCCCCACAGGGGATCCTGGCATTAGCTGGTTTGGCTATAACGATTATTCGAACCCGAGCTTTCCTGCTAAATCTAGTACTTCTGCTAGTGGCTGTTGACGGGAGATGGGGTTATATATCACGTAAGTCCCAGACTACGGATGCGCAGTCATGTCTTCAAAAAAAGAAAGCTTTCAGGTTTTCTATAGCTATGACCCGATTGACCGGCATACCGGTGTCAGGCATTCGGACGGTACGAGCGTCCGCATATTTCATCGCGGCGACCGGATTGCGACTGAAGTGGCGGACGATGCCGTGCACAGCGTATTTGAAGCGCAAGGCGCTGTTCTTGGCCAACAGACAGCAAATGGAGGCGGCCAGGAAACGACCTTGATTGCCCATGATGACAAACGCTCGACTCTCCTCAGCCTAAGGGCAAGCCAGACAGTGCCGCAAGCAACGGCATATAGCGTGTCTGGCTACAGTCCTATTGACGAGGCTTCACATCGTGTACTGGGCTTTAATGGGGAGCGTCACGATAAAAGCAGCGGATTTTATTTGTTAGGTAATGGCTACCGCGCTTTTAACACGGTACTGATGCGTTTTAATAGCCCTGACAACCAGAGTCCATTTGGAGAGGGTGGAATGAACGCCTATGCGTATTGCGCGGGCGACCCGGTAAATAGAACCGATCCGACTGGGCATTCTTGGATGTCGCTCTTCAAGGGTATAGCTAATCTTGCCGGACGGCAGAGTCCGACGACGCAGAACTTTGGTGACTATGTCCGAGTGAAGTTCTCCACGACTCAATTCAAGATTTACACAAGGTCGTCTGTCGACGATACCTTTAAGCGTGTAGAACGCTTCTCCCGAAAAGAGTACACGCTAGAAAAAGCCTTTGACCGGGCCAAGAAACTTAACGCAGAAATAATCAATAGACAACGCTCACACGCCAATGCTGCAATAGAAAGCGAAGTAGAACGGAGGATGAGGGGCGATCCGATAGTTCAGGACCTTGAATCGAAATTAAGAACAGCTGAGATTGAAGCTGCCAGCGCCCAAAAGGCGTTTGAAAAGCGTCAAGGTCGGTTTAGGCGGGGAATTTATACTCCCAGGGAAAAATTGGCGTTCTCTCTACGGGACGCTATACAATTTAGGCTGGACGAAATGAGAAACGGTATAAGAAACGGTATAAGAATCGAAAATGAACTCAACGAACTGCAAACGCTACGCGAACGTAAAATTGCTACGTTTGTAAGATAATCGGACACCCGTCATCAAACTTATCGATGATGAAGTAGATGTCCTTCGCCGACGCCGAGTACGTCGGCAAGCGCAAGCAGGCCCGCAGGGAATTTGTGGGAGCGAGCTTGCTCGCGAAGGCGGCGGGCGGGTTGCTAGCGTGGATCGGCGATATCCAGCGCCCGATTCGCCAACAGTTCACTCAGCTCGATCACTTGCTGGATCCCCATCGCGACATGCCGGCGTGAACCCTCGAGGTCGAATGCCAGGTCGTTGATCATGGCATTGGCCGAGGCGAGGTTTTCGCTGAGGTTGGCGAGCAGGCTTTCGCTGTCGACCCCCTCCACGACGGTGAAGAGCAGGCCTGCCGATGGAGCCTTCTTGGCTCTGGCCTGTTCCGGCTTCAAGTAGTAATCGAGCGCTCGCTCGGTGGCTTCCTGGAATTTTTCCGGATCGAGGCTTGAGTAGGACGAGGTGGGGTCTGATTCCGGTGGATTGGGGGTGGCTTTGAACATGGTGACGCTCCTAGGGGTAATGGAGCCGCCAGACATCGCTGCTAAACGAAGAGGGTGGCGACTGTACGCGGGTTAGCAGACCGGACCCCTAGAAGCCGGCAGACCCGAAGGTCTCCCACGCACAACCGCCATTACAGGCAGGCATCCAGACCTGCTCGACAATGAGGAGCACAGTGCGTCCAGGGATTCAGGCTGCTAAACCCGACCACTGATTTTCAGCGGCGAGATAACCATAAAGTCCTGCCCCAAAGCGCACAAGCGGGCGGATTCTGGCTTAGTTGTAGGCAAAGGCGCAAGGCGATGTAGCCTGGGAACTGGCGTTTCATGTCACTGGGTATTTATCTGTAGGGTCGATCCTGGCGGTTAAAGGTCAGCCTGCTTGGGTGTTGGTGCGCCACGGCTTTCGCAGCAGGCTCGCTCCCATACCGGATCTTCAGCGCATGAAAAATTATGTCCGGCACAAGACCCCCTTGTGGGAGCGAGCCTGCTCGCGAAAGCGGTAGTCCAGCTGGCCTGGACGCTGGATGTGCCGCCGTCATCGCGAGCAAGCTCGCTCCCACAAAGGTAATCGTCATAACCGTTCGAAATAGGCCTTATGCAAAACCCGTCTGTGGCGCCAAGGCATTTATGGCCCTGGCGGGGCGTCATATCTGGTGAACCGGTCTGTTCAGTATTGGATTTTCCCAAGTCCTCAGGCCCAGCTTTCATCCAGAAAAGAAGGAATAGGCTATGAACAAGGTGCTACGCATGCTGTTTTTGCTGAAGGTGCTGGTGATGCTGTCCCTGGGCTCGACGTTTGCCTGGGCCGAGTGCGACCAGCATGAGCAACACGCCTGGCGTGGGCAGGTGGGGCAGGGTGAGATGATGCTGGCGGCCACCGACCAGCAGGAGCCCGGCGACCAGGACGATGACGATTCGACCATCGACCAGCCAGATACCGACGACGGCGATGAAGGCGACGAGGGCGACAGCCAGACCTGAGACGTATGGTGTCTGTCGTTCCCATGCTTGAACAATCGACGCCCTGGTAACAGGGCGTTTTTATATCGCGGTTTGTCCTTCCTTTATCCCGATACCGGCTACCTGTCAGATCTGACAGTAGACGACCTGTTGGCCAGCTTTTATAAGCCAGGGAGCAGGCTTTCGCTGCTGATCATCCAAGGCAGGAGAACACCATGAAATCCAATGATTCGTCTGTAAAGGCAACTGGGCATCTGCAGGGTTGGGTAGGGGACGTCGCATTCGATTCCACGATGCTGACGTTGACGGCTGATGCGGACAGTCAGGATTTCGTGATCCAAGCCAGTTGGACGGCGCTTGATGGCGGCGATAGATTCCTGACCTTTTACATCCCTGAACGCGACCGCGAGCGAAAGATCTATCGGTTTCCTTCAGCGGAGGGCGCCGGAGCCTATTTCGAAATCGCCGGTGAACGGACGATGGACTGGCAGGGAGGAACCATTACCCGGGAGGAAGTGGATTTCACTTCGCCCGATCCCCTGCGATGGTACACGGCGATCCAGTTCAATTTTGAAGTCAGGGTCGATGGGCAAGTCGTCTGGATTAAAGGCGACGGTCAAATCACTGGCGCCTCACCTTGGGGCCGGAACATGCGCAAGCTCTTCCCGTTGCGCGTGGGGTAGCAGAAGCTCTCGCGCCTTACTTATCCATGTGGCGAGGGAGCTTGCTCCCGCTGGACTGCGCAGCAGGCCCCAATAGAGGGTCCGCTTTGCGGCCCAGCGGGAGCAAGCTCCCTCGCCACAAGTTTTACTGCCTGGGTGCTTTCCTGCCTTTTGCCTTACGCCGCGCCGTCGAGGAACTGCTCGGCGTAGTGACACGCCACCAGGCGGTTATCCAGCGGACGCAGGGCCGGTTCTTCGGTCTTGCAGCGTTCGGTGGCGTACGGACAGCGCTTGTGGAAAGCGCAGCCCGGTGGCGGGTTGAGCGGGTTGGGCAGTTCGCCGACGATCTTGATCTTCGGTTTGTTCGGGTCCGGGTGGATGGTCGGGGTGGCCGACAGCAGCGCCTGGGTGTAGGGGTGCAGCGGGCGGCTGTAGATGTTTTCGTTGGGGCCCATTTCCACTGGGCGCCCGAGGTACATCACCATCACGTCATCGGCCACGTGCTGGACCACCGCCAGGTTGTGGGAAATGAACACGTAGGCGGTGTTGAATTCCTGTTGCAAGTCCATGAACAGGTTCAGCACCTGGGCCTGGATCGAGACGTCCAGCGCCGAGGTCGGTTCGTCCGCCACCAGCACCTTGGGTTGCAGCATCATGGCGCGGGCCAGGGCGATGCGCTGGCGCTGGCCGCCGGAGAACATGTGCGGGTAGCGCTGGTAATGCTCGGGGCGCAGGCCCACCTGCTTCATCATCGCCTGGACTTTTTCCCGGCGTTCGGTGGCCGACAGGCTGGTGTTGATCAGCAGCGGCTCGGCCAATTGGTCACCGACTTTCTGCCGTGGGTTGAGCGACGCGTACGGGCTCTGGAAGACCATTTGCACGTCTTTGCGCAATTGCTTGCGTTCGGCCTTGTTGGCGCCGGCCACTTCCTGGCCGGCGATTTTCAGGGAGCCGGAGGACGGTTCCTCGATCAGCGTCAGGGCCCGGGCGAGGGTGGATTTGCCGCAACCGGATTCGCCCACCACGGCCAGGGTCTTGCCGGCCTCCAGCTCGAACGACACACCGTTGAGGGCGCGCACGGTCGCATGGCCCTTGAACATGCCACGGGACACTTCGTAATGACGGGTCAGGTCACGGGCGGTAAGTACGACGGCCATCACGCCACCTCCTGGTTAAGCGGGTAGAAGCAGCGGGCGAGGCTGTTGGATTTCGGATCGAGGGCCGGACGTTGCTGACGGCAGTTGTCCCGCACATATGGGCAGCGTGGCGACAGCAGGCAGCCTTGTGGACGGTCGTAGCGACCGGGAACGATGCCCGGCAGCGTGGCCAGGCGCTCGGCGCCCATGCTGTGCTCCGGAATCGCCGCCAGCAGCGCTTCGCTGTAGGGGTGGGCGGGGATGTCGAACAACTGCGGCACCTGGCCCACTTCCACGGCCTGGCCGGCGTACATCACGCACACGCGCTGGGCGGTCTCGGCGACCACGGCGAGGTCGTGGGTGATCAGCACCAGGCCCATGTTCTGCTCTTTCTGCAACGCCAGCAGCAGGTCCATGATCTGCGCCTGGATGGTCACGTCCAGGGCGGTGGTCGGTTCGTCGGCGATCAACAGCTTCGGCTCGCCGGCGATGGCCATGGCAATGGCCACGCGCTGGCTCATGCCGCCGGACAGTTGATGCGGGTAGGCGTCCATGCGGCTGGCGGCACCCGGGATTTCGACTTTCTCCAGCAATTCGATGGCGCGCTTGCGGGCGGCCTTGCCGGACATCTTCAGGTGCAGGCGCAGCACTTCCTCGATCTGGAAGCCCACGGTGTAGCTGGGGTTGAGCGCGGTCATCGGGTCCTGGAAGACCATCGCCAGGTCCTTGCCGACGATCTGCCGACGCTGGCGGTTGCTCAGCGTGAGCATGTTCTTGCCGTCGAAGTTCAGCGCGTCGGCGGTGACGATGCCGGGGTGCTCGATCAGCCCCATCAGCGCCATCATGGTCACGGATTTACCCGAGCCCGATTCGCCGACGATGGCCAGGACTTCGCCTTTTTCCACGCTCAGGTCCAGGCCGTCGACCACCGGCACGGCGGTGGCGTCGCCAAAGCGGACGTTGAGATTCTTGATTTCTAACAGTGACATGGGAATCTCCTCAGGCGGCATTCTTGAGTTTCGGGTCCAGCGCATCGCGCAGCCCGTCGCCCATCAGGTTGATTGCCAGCACGCTGAGCAAAATGGTCAAGCCAGGCAGGCTCACGACCCACCAGGCGCGTTCGATGTAGTCACGGGCCGAGGCCAGCATGGTGCCCCACTCCGGGGTGGGCGGCTGCACGCCCAGGCCGAGGAAGCCCAGGGCGGCGGCGTCGAGGATCGCCGAGGAAAAGCTCAAGGTCGCCTGCACGATCAGCGGCGCCATGCAGTTGGGCAGCACGGTGATGAACATCAGGCGCGGCAGGCCGGCGCCGGCCAGGCGGGCAGCGGTCACGTAGTCGCGGTTCAGTTCGCCCATCACGGCGGCGCGGGTCAGGCGCACGTAGGACGGCAGCGAGACGATGGCGATGGCGATCACGGTGTTGATCAGGCCTGGGCCGAGGATGGCGACGATCGCCACGGCCAGCAGCAGCGAGGGCAGGGCCAGCATGATGTCCATCAGGCGCATGATGGTCGGGCCGAGGATGCGCGGGAAGAACCCGGCGAACAGCCCCAGCAGGATGCCCGGGATCAGCGACATCACCACCGACGACAAGCCGATCAGCAGCGACAGGCGCGAGCCCTGGATCAGCCGCGAGAGCAGGTCGCGGCCCAGCTCGTCGGTGCCGAGCAGGAACTGCATCTGGCCGCCTTCGAGCCAGGCCGGCGGCGTCAGCAGGAAGTCGCGGTATTGCTCGCTCGGGTCATGGGGCGCGACCCACGGGGCGAAGATCGCGCAGAACACGATCAGGATCATGAACAGCAGCCCGGCCACGGCGCCCTTGTTGCGGGAAAACGCCTGCCAGAATTCTTTGTACGGGGACGGGTACAGCAGGCTTTGATCGACTGCTACCGAAGGAGTTGGAGTACTCATGGATTTGATCTCAGCGCTGGTGACGGATGCGTGGGTTGGCAAAGCCGTAGAGGATGTCCACGACGAAGTTGACCAGAATCACCAGGCAGGCGATTAACAGGATGCCGTTCTGCACCACGGGGTAGTCCCGGGCGCCGATGGCTTCGATCAGCCACTTGCCGATGCCCGGCCAGGAGAAGATCGTTTCGGTCAGGACCGCACCGGCCAACAGGGTGCCGACTTGCAGGCCGACCACGGTCAGCACCGGGATCAGCGCGTTGCGCAGGCCGTGCACGAACACCACCCGCGACGGCGACAGGCCCTTGGCCTTGGCGGTGCGGATGTAGTCCTCGCGCAATACTTCGAGCATCGAGGAACGGGTCATGCGGGCGATCACCGCCAGCGGGATGGTGCCCAGCACGATGGCCGGCAGGATCAGGTGGTGCAAGGCGTCGAGGAACGCGCCCGGCTCATCGGCGAGCAGGGTGTCGATCAGCATGAAGCCGGTCTTCGGCTCGATGTCGTAGAGCAGGTCGATCCGCCCCGACACCGGGGTCCAGCCCAGGGTCACCGAGAAGAACATGATCAGGATCAGGCCCCACCAGAAGATCGGCATCGAATAGCCCGCGAGGGAGACGCCCATCACCCCGTGGTCGAACAGCGACCCTCGCTTGAGTGCCGCGATCACCCCGGCCAAAAGGCCCAGGATGCCGGCGAACAACAGCGCGGCCATGGACAGTTCCAGGGTCGCGGGAAACAGGGAGCTGAATTCGGTCCATACGCTTTCACGGGTACGCAGCGATTCGCCGAGGTCGCCGTGGGCCAGCTTGCCGATGTAGTCCAGGTACTGGGCATACAGCGGCTTGTTGAGGCCAAGGCGTTCCATTGCCTGAGCATGCATTTCGGGATCGACCCGACGTTCGCCCATCATCACTTCCACGGGGTCGCCGGGGATCATGCGAATCAACGCGAAGGTCAGCAAGGTGATGCCGAAGAACGTGGGGATCAATAATCCCAGTCGGCGGGCAATAAAACTAAACATCTTAAGGTGTACCTCATCAGCCGGTTAGGCGTGCCCGGCAGGCCTTGGATAAGGGCCGCCGGGCGTTTTCTTATCTACTTCACCTGGGTGGTGGCGAAGTTGTTGGTGGTGAGCGGGCTAATCACGTAGCCCTCTACGTTGTTGCGCATTGCCGTGAACATGCGGGTGTGGGCCATGCTGATCCATGGCAGGTCCTGGTTGAAAATCACCTGGGCCTGTTCATAGAGCTTGATGCGCTCCTCAGGGTTCACCGAGGCGCGGGCCTGGTCGAGCAGCGCCTGGAATTTCTCGTTGCACCAGCGTGCATAGTTTTCGCCGTTCTTGGCCGCCTCGCAACTGAGCAAAGGCGTCAGGAAGTTATCCGGGTCGCCGTTGTCGCCCGCCCAACCGGCGGACACCAGGTCATGCTCGCCATTTTTCGCGCGCTTGAGCATCTCGCCCCATTCCATCACGCGGATGTCGATTTTGATCCCGATCTTCGCCAGGTCCGCTTGCATCATCTGCGCGCCGAGCATCGGGTTGGGGTTGGTCGGGCCCCCACCGTTGCGGGTGAACAGGGTGAACACGGTGCCTTCCGGCACGCCGGCGTCCTTGAGCAACTGGCGGGCCTTGTCCAGGTCCCGGGGCGGGTTCTTCAGGTCGTGGTTGAAGCCTAGCAGGGTCGGCGGGTACGGGTTGACCGCCACGGTGGCGTTGCCCTTGCCGAACAGCGCGTTGACGTAGGCTGCCTTGTCGAAGGCCAGGTCGATGGCCTGGCGCACCCGCACATCGCTCATGTATTTGTGGCTGGTGTTCATGGCGACATAGGACACGGTCATCGCGTCCAGCTCGGCGACCTTCAGGTTCGGGTCTTTCTTGACGTTCGGGATGTCGTCGGGCTTGGGGTACAGCGCGATCTGGCACTCGTTGGTCTTGAGCTTCTGCATGCGCACGTTGTTGTCGGTGGCGATGGCCAGCACCAGAGCGTCGGCTGGCGGCTTGCCACGGAAGTAGTCCGGGTTGGCCTTGAAGCGCACCTGGGCGTCCTTGTTGTAGCGCTGGAAGACGAACGGCCCGGTGCCGACCGGTTTGCTGTTGAGGTCGCCGGCCTTGCCGGCCTTGAGCAGCTGGTCGGCGTATTCGGCCGGGTAGATCGAGGAGAAGGCCATGGCGATGTCGGCCAGGAACGGCGCTTCGCGGCGGGTCAGGGTGAACTTGACCGTGTGCTCGTCGACTTTCTCGACGCTTTTGAGCAGCTCTTTGAAGCCCATGCTTTCAAAGTAGGGGAAGCCCACGCTCGACAGCTTGTGCCACGGGTGATTCGGGTCCAGCTGGCGCTGGAAGCTCCAGACCACGTCGTCGGCGTTCATGTCGCGGGTCGGCTTGAAGTATTCGGTGGTGTGGAACTTGACGCCCTGGCGCAGGTGGAAGGTGTACGTCAGGCCGTCCTCACTGATGTCCCAGGACTCGGCCAACGCCGGAATCACTTCCGTGGTGCCGGGCTTGAAGTCGGCCAGGCGGTTGAAAATGGTTTCCGCCACGGCGTCGGCGGTGACTGCAGTCGTGTACTGGACCATGTCGAAGCCTTCCGGACTGGCTTCTGTACACACCACCAGGGGCTTGGCCGTGGCGCCGACGGCGACGCTCAGCAGCGCAGCGGCGATGGCTGCACGTAGGGGAATCATGTTCATCGTCAATCCTCTGCAATCGGTTAATGGCAACGGTCGGACGGCCGACCTCGTGAGTCGACCGTCCGTGGAACGTTAGAGAATGTTGAACGGGATGGTGGTGACCAGGCGGAACTCGTTGAGGCTGCCGTCGGCCTGGTTTTCGCTGGCCCGGTGTGCAGTGTAGGTCGCCCGGATCGCGGTGGCTTTCAGCGGGCCGCTCTGCACGGCGTAGGATGCACCGATGCCGTATTCGTAGTGGTGCTCGCCGTCCATCGCTTTCACGTCGCTGTAGCCGGTGCTGTTGTAGTGCGTACCGTCGATGCCCCAGCCGCGCGCCTGGTAGATGTTGAACTTCAGGCCTGGCACGCCGTATTCAGCCATGTTCAGGCCGTAGGCGATCTGGAAGGACTTCTCGTTCGGGCCGTTGAAGTCCGACAGCAGGGAGTTGGCCAGGTAGATGCCGTTGGTCTCGTGCAGGTAGTCGAAGTACTCGTTGCCGTTCACTTCCTGGTACGAGAAGGTCAGGCTGTGGGCCTGGTGCGTCAGGCCGAACGACAGGGAGTAGGTGTCGTTGTCGATGTCGCCCAGTTTGCTTTTGCCCGAGTCCACGGTTTTGTAGTAGTTCAGGCCGGTGGTCAGGCTCAGCACCGAGCTGTCGCCCAGTTCATGAGTGGCACCGAAGTAGTACTGGTTCCACATGTCCTCGGCCTGGGTTGCCCAGAGGCTGGTCTTCAGGCTGGCGAGGGGCTGGTAGGTGATACCGGCGGTGTTGACGTGATCGGTTTCAACGCTGCTGTCGCCGTATTCGGAGCGGAACTTGCGCAGGCTTTCTTCGGTACGGGGCGAGTTGCGGTCGAAGGTGGCGATGTCGAAGCCCAGGTTTTCGAACTCTTCGCTGTGCAGGCTCACACCCTGGAAGCTGGAAGGCAGGGCACGGTTACCGATGACGTCGACCATCGGGCTGCTGAAGTTCTGGCGGCCGGCGGTCAGGGTGGTGTTGGACACGCGAGCCTTGACGTTGGCCAGGCCCAGTTTGCTCCACTGGCCGACAGCGTCGCCGCCTTCACGGGTCAGGGTACGGTTGTTGCCGGCGCCTGGACGGGTGGTCGGTGCGCCGCCGTTGTTGGAGGCCAGGTCCTTGCGATCCTGGTCCAGGGCGATGGCGTTGTAGGCGGCCAGCTCGGTGCTGAAGCCGACGGTGCCTTCGGTGAAGCCCGAGTTGTACTTGATGATGGTGCCTTGCAGCCAGTTGATACGGCGGTCGGTCTCACGGGCTTCGCCGTTCTTGCGGTAGGTGAGTTTCGCCCCCCGCTTGAATTGCTCGTTGGCGTACCAGTTCCGGGTCGAGCCGGTCACCGATTGCCCATCGATAAAACCCTTGGCTTCGCTTTGTTCACTGGTGGTCTTGAGGGTCACCGGGGTGACCGCCTGGCTTTGCGATTCGGCATAGGCCGTCGCGGTTACGCTGCTGATGGCCAGGGCCAGTAACGCGGTGCTGCTCAATTTCATGGGTGAAGCTCCTTTTTGTTTCTTTATTTATGCCGGTCTTTTTTGGTGATACGGCTTTGGTTTACAGCTCATTCATGCTTCGCAAACGTTTGCATGAGGTCCATTCAAGGAATTCAGGCAAGACGCCTGCGTGAAGGCCCCTGGGGGCCCTCGCGGCATGGCTAATCGGTTATGGGTTCAGGCTGACGCCCGAGAACACGTTGCGACCGAAGGGGCTGACCTTGAGCCCCTCGACTTTGGCGCTCAGCGGCTGGTTGACCGTCGAGTGGGCAACCGGGGTGATCGGCACTTGCTGCTTGAGCAACTGCTGGGCCTGTTTGTAGAGCACGGTGCGCTGGTCGCGGTCGGTGACGACCTTGGCCTGCTTGATCAACTTGTCGTAATCCTGGTCACACCACATGGAGTAGTTGTTGCCGCCAATGGCGTCGCAGCTGTACAGCGTGCCCAGCCAGTTGTCCGGGTCGCCATTGTCGCCGGTCCAGCCGATCAGGCTGACGTCGTGCTCGCCGTTCTTGGTGCGCTTGATGTACTCGCCCCATTCGTAGCTGACGATCTTCACTTTCAGGCCGATCTTCGCCCAGTCGGCCTGGAGCATTTCGGCCATCAGCTTGGCGTTGGGGTTGTACGGGCGTTGCACGGGCATGGCCCAGAGGGTGATCTCGGTGCCTTCCTTGACGCCGGCGGCCTTGAGCAGCTCCTTGGCTTTTTCCGGGTCGTAGGCGGCGTCCTTGATCGTGTCGTCGTAGGACCATTGGGTCGGCGGCATGCCGTTGACCGCCAGTTGCCCCGCGCCCTGGTACACGGCGTTGAGAATGCCTTGCTTGTTCACCGCCATGTCCAGCGCCCGCCGCACTTCGACCTGGTCGAACGGCTTGTGGCGGGTGTTGTAGGCGATGTAGCCGAGGTTGAAGCCGGGTTTTTCGATCAGTTGCAGCTTGGGGTCGTTCTTCAGGGCCGGCACGTCGGCGGGACGCGGATGCAGGGTGACCTGGCATTCGTTGGCCTTGAGCTTCTGCACCCGCACCGACGCATCGGTGTTGATGGAGAAGATCAGGTTCTTCAGCTTGACCCGTTCCGGCGCCCAGTACTGGGTGTTGGCGACGTAGCGGATGTTGGAATCTTTCTGGTAGCTCTTGAACTCGAACGGCCCGGTGCCGATCGGTTTCTGGTTGATGTCGCTCGGCTTGCCGCTTTTCAGCAACTGGTCGGCGTATTCGGCCGACAGGATCGCGGCGAAACTCATGGCGATGTTCTGGATGAACGCGGCGTCCACGCTGTTGAGGGTCATGACCACGGTCAACGGCCCGGTCTTCTCGACCTTGGCGATGTTCTTGTTCAGGCTCATGCCGTTGAAGTACGGGAACTCGGTGGGGTAGGCCTGGCGGAACGGGTGCTGCGGATCGAGCATGCGGTTGAAGGTGAACAGCACGTCGTCGGCGTTGAAGTCCCGGGTCGGTGTGAAATAGTCGGTGGTATGAAATTTCACGCCTTCACGCAGGTGAAAGGTGTACTTCAGGCCGTCTTCGGAAATATCCCACTTTGTCGCCAGGCCTGGTACGACGTTGGTCGCGCCTTTTTCAAACTCGGCCAGGCGGTTGTACAGCGGTTCGGCGGCATCGTTGTCGGTGGCGGTGGTGTACTGCGCGGTGTCGAAGCCGGCGGGGCTGCCTTCGGAACAGAACACCAGGCTGCCGTCGGCGGCCTGGGCTGCGGACGCTGCTGCCAGCAATGCGGAAAAAACCAAGGTATGGCGCATGACGCTCCCTCTTTCGTTCGGGGTGTTTTATCAGTGGGCCGGTGTCCTTCCGGGGACGTCTCCGGCGCACACTGAGCTCATTCCATTGCGTAGCGATGCCGCAGGATCAGCACTTCGTCCGGCACCGACGGTATGAGCCGTGGGCCAAGCGGTAAATGCGTAATGCCTGAAAGACTTGTGGGAAAAGGCGACACGTCCTAAACCTCCTGCTGTGGTACGCAGTGCTTTTGGATGTAGGCGATTTCCCGGGTCTTGATCTCGGCAGATAAAGCAACGGCGACGTCAGGGACGCCGCCGTTGCCAATCCTTACTTGCTGACGCTGACGCCGTAGAAGGAGTTCAAGCCAAATGGGCTGATCTTGAAGTCCTGCACGTTGGCGCGCATGGGTTGATACACCGTCGAGTGAGCGATAGGTGTCATGGGCACGGCATCCTTGAGGACGTGTTGTGCCTGTTTGTACAGTTCGGTGCGCTTGGCCTGGTCGGTGGTGCGCTTGGCTTCCTTCACCAGACCGTCGAACTTCTTGTCACACCATTTGGAGAAGTTGTTGCCGGCCAGCGAGTCGCAGCCGAACAGCACGTTGAGCCAGTTGTCCGGGTCACCGTTGTCACCGCTCCAGCCGATGATCATCGCCTGGTTCTCGCCGCCCTTGGAGCGCTTGATGTACTCGCCCCATTCGTAGCTGACGATGTTGACGTTCAGGCCGATCTTCTTCCAGTCGGACTGCAGCATCTCGGCCATCAGCTTGGCGTTCGGGTTGTACGGACGCTGGACCGGCATCGCCCACAGGGTGATGTTGGTGCCTTCCTTGACGCCGGCTTCCTTGAGCAGCGCCTTGGCTTTCTCAGGGTCGTACTTGGCGTCCTTGATGGTGGTGTCGTAGGACCACTGGGTCGGTGGCATGGCGTTGACCGCCAGCTGGCCGGCGCCCTGGTAGACCGAGTCGATGATCTGCGGCTTGTTGACCGCCATGTCCAGCGCCTGGCGGACCTTCAGGTCGGCGAGCACGTTCGGCTCGTTGCTGCCCTTGATCTTGTCCATCACGTTATAGGCGATGTAGCCGAGGTTGAAGCCGGCCTGGTCCGGCATCTTCAGGTCCTTGTCGTCCTTCAGGGCCTTGAGGTCGGCGGGGCGCGGGAAGAGGGTGACCTGGCACTCGTTCTTCTTCAGCTTCTGGATACGCACCGAAGGGTCGGTGGTGATGGCGAAGATCAGGTTGTCGATCTTCACGTCTTCTGGCTTCCAGTAGTCCTTGTTGCCGGTGTAGCGGATGTTGGAGTCTTTCTGGTAGCTCTTGAACACGAACGGGCCAGTGCCGACAGGCTTCTGGTTGATGTCGGAGGCCTTGCCTTCCTTGAGCAGCTGGGCGGCGTACTCGGCGGACTGGATCGAGGCGAAGCTCATGGCCAGGTTCTGGATGAACGCGGCGTCGACATCCTTGAGGGTGAACTTGACGGTGTGGTCGTCGACTTTGTCGATCTGGGTGATGTTGGTGTCCATCCCCATGTCGGTGAAGTACGGGAATTCGGTCGGGTACGCCTTACGGAACGGGTCGTCCTTGTTGATCATCCGGTTGAAGGTGAACAGCACGTCGTCGGCGTTGAATTCGCGGGTCGGCTTGAAGTACGGGGTGGTGTGGAACTTGACGCCTTCACGCAGGTGGAAGGTGTAGCTCAGGCCGTCTTCGGAGATATCCCACTTGGTTGCCAGGCCAGGAATCACGGCGGTGCCGCCGCGCTCGAACTGGGTCAGGCGGTTGAACATGGTTTCAGCAGAGGCGTCGAAGTCGGTTCCGGTGGTGTACTGACCAGGGTCAAAACCGGCTGGGCTCCCTTCGGAGCAGAACACCAGGTTAGTCGCGGCTTGGGCGAAGGGTGCGCTGGCTAATAGGCTTGCGCCGACTAAAAACGGAATGACCGCGTGTTTAAGCATGTTGGCCTCATGATTTGTTGTCATTTTTGGATTTGAGGGCGACCTCGTGAGTCGTCCTGCGGATACTTATGCAGGCCCCATACCCAATGCAAGATCCAGAGCGGTCGCAAGTCCGAAACAGTGGCACGAACGTACCTTAATGTCGCATTCGTGTAACTTCTGACGCAATTGATCGTTTGCGGGCGTTTTTTTGGCGTCAAACGCGCCCCTCGCCGGTGCGTCAACGAGCTCTGGCGCACCGGTTTGGAGCGGGTATTACTTCGTCAAACCCACGCCGTAGAAGGGTGTAAGCCCGAATGGGCTGAGTTTGAAGTCCACCACTTTCCTGTTTATCGGCTGGAAGACCGTGGAGTTGGCGATGGGGGTGATCGGCACCTGTTGCTTGAGGATTTTCTGCGCCTGTTGGTACAAATCGATCCGTTTCTGGCGGTCTGTCGAGACTTTGGCCTGCTGAATCAAGCGGTCATACGCCGGGTCGCACCACTTGGCGTAGTTGCTGCCCTTGACTGCCGCGCAGCTGTACAGCACCCCCAGCCAGTTGTCGGGGTCGCCGTTGTCGCCGGTCCAGCCGTAGATCATTGCGTCATGTTCGCCATTTTTTGCACGCTTGATGTATTCGCCCCATTCGTAGCTGACGATGTTCGCCTTGATCCCGATCTTGGCCCAGTCCTGCTGGATCATCTGTGCCGACATCCGTGCGTTGGGATTGGACGCGCGCTGCACCGTCATCGCCCACAAATCGATGGTAGTACCCGGCGCAACCCCCGCCTCCTTGAGTAGCGCCTTGGCCTTGGTCACGTCGTGGGGGGCATCCTGGATACTGCGGTCGAACGACCATTGCGCCGGCGGCAAGGCGTTCTGCGCCAGTTGGCCGGCGCTCTGGTACACGGCCTTGATGATCGCCGGCTTGTCGATGGCCATGTCCAGGGCCTGGCGGACCTTGAGCTGGTCGAGGGGCGGGTGGGTCACGTTGTAGGCCAGGAACCCGAGGTTGAAACCGGGCTGCTTGAGCACTTGCAGGTTCGGGTCCTGCTCCATCACTTCGATGTCGGCCGGGCGCGGATAACCACTGACCTGGCATTCGTTTTTCTTGAGTTTCTGCAGGCGCACGGCGGCGTCCGGGGTGATGGAGAAAATGAGATTGTCGAGCTTCACATCCTCGGGTTTCCAATACGCGGTGTTGCCGGCGTAGCGGATCTGCGAATCCTTCTGGTAGCGCTTGAACACGAACGGGCCGGTGCCGACGGGCTTCTGGTTGAGGTCGCCGGCCCGGCCTTCCTTGAGCAACTGCGCGGCGTATTCGGCGGACTGGACGGACGCGAAGCTCATCGCCAGGTTCTGCACGAAGGCGGCATCGACGTTGTTGAGGTTGAAGCGCACGGTGTGTTCGTCGACTTTCTCGACGCTCTTGATCGTGGTGTTCAGGCCCATGTCGGTGAAGTACGGCGACTCGGTGGGGTAGGCCTGGCGGAACGGATGTTGTGGGTCGAGCAGGCGCTGGAAGGTGAACAGCACGTCGTCGGCGTTGAAATCGCGGGTGGGGGTGAAGAAGTCGGTGGTATGAAATTTCACCCCGTTGCGCAGGTGAAAGGTGTAGGCCAGGCCGTCGCTGGAAACATCCCAGCTGGTCGCCAGCCCCGGCTCGACTTCAGTGCCACCGCGCTTGAACTGGGTGAGGCGATTGAAGACGGTCTCGGCCGAAGCGTCGAAGTCGGTGCCGCTGGTGTATTGGCTGGGGTCGAACCCGGCGGGGCTGGCTTCGGAGCAGTACACCAGGGTGGTGGCGGCCTGGGCCATGGGTGCGCTGCTGATCAGGGCGAGGGTGAGTAGCAGAGGTTTGAAGGTGGTTCTGTCCATGAAAGCCCTTGGAGGGTTGAAGAAGATTTTCTGAAGACTAGCCGGTTGGGCGGCGGCGTAGGAAATATCCAAATGTGAGGGGGACTGTAGGGTTTGGGTATAGCCGACCTGTGTCTTTTGCCGTACGCCAAGCCATTGTGGGAGCGAGCCTGCTCGCGAAGGCGCCTTTGCAGGGGTGTGTCGGCGGGGGCAAGCTTCCTCGCCACGGGGCGAGCAGCGCGTCCCGCTGTATGAGCGTACACCTGTCAACCCTGACAGTAGCGGTGGCGTCCATCGGGTAATAGGGTGATGACAGGCGCGCTTTGCGCAGTAGCGGTGCCAACCCGACTCAATTCAATGGATGAGGTGTAAAGATGGCCGCTAAAGAAATTCGTATCTCAATCGAAGACCTCGATCGTGATAGCAGCCCAGAGGTCTTGCTTGAGTTTTATCTGGGCAAGGAGCTCAATTTCGCAACCTCCGTGTCTTCCTCATCGAAGAATGGCGACTACGACAGGGTTGACGTAAGAGGCGACGCTGACGAAGACGGTGACTTCGACGCGACGGATGACGGACTGTTCATCGACCTCGCCCGAGCCGCCGTGGCGCTGCTGAAGTAGCGCCACGGCAGACCATGGGCCCGAGCGCCCATGGTCGCGGCACAAACCCTGCGTTTATTGCATCAGCACTTCAATCGCCCCATCCGCCGTCATGGTCACCTTGCTGGTGCCCGCTTCGACGTCCGGCGTTACCGACTCGGCATCCATGGACGCGCCTTTCATCATCATCGGTGCGCGCAGGTACGGTTGTGGATAACCGTTGCTGTTGAGGTTCAGGTTGACGATCTTGTAACCCTTGCCACCCAGGGCTTCGGTGGTCAGTTGGGCGCGGGCCTTGAAGGCGTTGACGGCGTCCTTGAGCAGGGCGTCCTCGCTGCTCTGGCGGGTATCGGTGGAAATGGCGAAGTCCATGCCGCCCATTTTCAGGTCGGTCAGCAGTTCGCCGGTGAGCTTGGACAGGGCCGCGAAGTCGGCGCTTTCCAGGCGCAGTTCGGCGCGTTCGCGCCAGCCGGTGATTTTCCCGCCTTTGTTATCGTAGATCGGGTAGCTGTTGCGGCTGCCCTGGCGCAGGGTGATGCCATTGACCTGCTTGGCCTGGCCGATGGCCTTGTTCAGCGTGGTGCTGACGGCGGCGGCGAGTTTGGCCGGGTCGGTGTTCTGTTCCTCGGTGTAGAGGGTGACGATCATCAGGTCGCGGGCCACGTCCTTGTTGACTTCGGCGCGCAGGGAAATCTGGTTGTAGTGCAGCTCGTCGGCGGCCAGGGCCGGCAGGCTGGCGGCGGTGCCGAGGCTGAGGGCGAGCAGGGCGACGTGGCGACTGGAGATGTGCATGAAAGCTCCTTGGGATGATGCGCAGGGATAAGGTCCGGCCCTGCGTGAACGATAAGACTCTAGCTTCTGCGATCCGGTTCTCACAGTTACAACTTCTATACAGATGGCGGATGAGTTTTTTTTGTGGCGAGGGGATTTATCCCCGCTGGGGCGCGCAGCGGCCCCAATCTTTCAGGCACTGTGCTGAGTAGGGGCATGACAATGTCGGGCCTGCTGCGCAGTCCAGCGGGGATAAATCCCCTCGCCACAAGGGCATGCAGCGAGGCTGAGGGCTGTGGCGCTTTGCCGCACAGTTGTCTGTGCAACCCGCGCGTTGGTTATACTCCGTGCGATTCGCCTGGAGCGCTCATCAGGAGAGCTCATGCTCGCCCCTTTGCAACTGACTTCCGCCTCTCGCCAGAACCTCTGGCGCCTGACCTTCATCCGCATTCTGGTCCTCGCCGCCCAGGCCGGCTCGGTGGGGCTCGCCTATTGGTTCGACCTGCTGCCGCTGCCCTGGCTGCAGTTGGCGATTACTTTGGTCTGTTCCTCGGTGCTCTGCGCGCTGACGGCGATTCGCTTGCGCGCCTCGTGGCCGGTGACCGAGCTGGAGTACGCCGTGCAGCTGGCCGGCGACCTGTTTATCCACAGTGCGTTGCTGTATTTCTCCGGCGGTTCCACCAACCCGTTCGTGTCTTATTACCTGGTGCCGTTGACCATCGCCGCGGTGACCTTGCCGTGGCGTTTCTCGCTGATTCTTTCCGGCATTGCCCTGGCGTTGTACACCTTGTTGCTGGTGCGTTTCTATCCCCTGGAAACCTTTCCCATCGCCCGGGAAAACCTGCAGATCTACGGCATGTGGCTGAGTTTCGCCCTGGCTGCGGCGGTCATCACGTTCTTTGCCGCGCGCATGGCCGAGGAGTTGCGGCGCCAGGAAGAGCTGCGGGCGATTCGCCGTGAGGAGGGCCTGCGGGACGAGCAATTGCTGGCCGTGGCCACCCAGGCCGCCGGTGCCGCCCATGAATTGGGCACACCGCTGGCGACCATGAGCGTGTTGCTCAAGGAAATGCAGCAGGATCACCCCGATCCTGCGTTGCAGGACGACCTCGGCGTCTTGCAGGATCAGGTCAAGCTCTGCAAGGAAACCCTGCAGTACCTGGTGCGGGCCGCCGAGGCCAATCGTCGGTTGGCCATCGACATGCAGGACGTCACCGACTGGCTCGACGAGGCCTTGAACCGCTGGCACCTGATGCGTCCGGAGGCCAGCTATCGCTTCCAGCGCCTGGGCCAGGGGCCGGTGCCGCGCATGGCGCCACCGCCAGACCTGACCCAGGCATTGTTGAACCTGTTGAACAATGCCGCCGATGCCTGCCCCGAGGGCATGGAAGTGACGCTGGACTGGAATGCCTTCGATCTGACCATCAGCATTCGCGACCACGGCGCGGGCGTGCCGCTGGCCATCGCCGAGCAGATTGGCAAACCGTTCTATACCACCAAGGGCAAAGGCCTGGGCCTGGGCCTGTTTTTGAGCAAGGCCAGCGTGACACGCGCCGGCGGCTCGGTGAAACTCTACCCCCATGAGAGCGGCGGCACGCTGACCGAGCTGCGCCTGCCCCATGCCGACCGAGGAGACGAAACATGAGTGACGAGATCCAAGTCGACGGCGAAGAACTGCCGCACCTGTTGCTGGTGGATGACGACGCCACGTTCACCCGCGTCATGGCCCGAGCCATGTCCCGCCGTGGCTTTCGCGTGAGCACGGCGGGGTCCGCCGAAGAAGGCCTGGCCATCGCCCAGGCCGACTTGCCGGACTACGCCGCGCTGGACCTGAAGATGGACGGCGATTCGGGCCTGGTGCTGCTGCCCAAGTTGCTGGAGCTGGACCCGGAGATGCGCGTGGTGATCCTCACCGGCTATTCGAGCATCGCCACCGCGGTCGAGGCCATCAAGCGCGGTGCTTGCAACTACCTGTGCAAACCGGCGGACGCCGACGACGTGCTGGCGGCGCTGTTGTCCGAACATGCCGACCTCGACACCCTGGTGCCGGAAAACCCCATGTCGGTGGATCGCCTGCAATGGGAGCACATCCAGCGGGTGCTGACCGAGCATGAAGGCAACATCTCCGCCACCGCCCGCGCCCTGGGCATGCACCGGCGGACCTTGCAGCGCAAATTGCAGAAGCGTCCCGTGCGTCGCTGAACCTGCGCTGAACGAATGCTGTCCACCCTCGCGACACATCGGGCCGTTGTTTTATGATCGGCCCGAGTTCTTTTCCCTATTGAGCCTTAACCATGAATCAGAACGCTGAATATTCCGCGGTCAATGACGCGGTGCGCGGGCAGTTTTTTCGCCGTGTCTGGCAAATGACCACGCCGTACTGGCGCAGTGAGGAGAAGGGCAAGGCCTGGACGTTGTTGATCGCCGTGATCGCGCTGTCGTTGTTCAGCGTGGCGATCTCGGTGTGGATCAACAGTTGGTACAAGGATTTCTACAACGCCCTGCAAGAGAAGAACAGCGCGGCGTTCTGGCAGTTGATCCTGTACTTCTGCGGCATCGCGGCGGTGGCGATCCTCGGTGCGGTGTACCGCTTGTACCTCACGCAGATGCTCACCATTCGCTGGCGGGCCTGGCTCACCGAGCAGCACTTCGCCCGCTGGCTCGATCACAAGAATTACTACCGGCTGGAGCAGGGCGGCTATACCGACAACCCCGACCAACGGATTTCCGAAGACCTCAACAGCTTCACCACCAACACCCTGGGCCTGGGGTTGGGGTTGCTGCGTACCGTGGTCAGCCTGGTGTCGTTCTCGATCATCCTGTGGGGCGTGTCCGGCAGCATCGAAGTGTTCGGCTACACCATCCCCGGCTACATGTTCTGGTGCGCCCTGGTGTACGCGGCAGTGGGCAGTTGGCTGACACACCTGATCGGCCGTCGCCTGATCGGCCTGAACAACAACCAGCAGCGCTTCGAGGCCGACCTGCGTTTTTCCATGGTGCGGGTGCGTGAGAACGCCGAGAGCATCGCGCTGTACAACGGCGAGCCGAACGAGAATCGCCGCCTGAGCGGGCGGTTCGGGCTGGTCTGGCATAACTTCTGGGACATCATGCGGGTGTCCAAGCGCTTGACCTTCTTCACCTCCGGCTACGGCCAGATCGCGATCATCTTCCCGTTCATCGTCGCTGCGCCGCGTTACTTCGCCGGCAAGATCCAGCTCGGTGAGCTCATGCAGATCAACTCGGCCTTTGGCAACGTGCAGGAGAACTTCAGCTGGTTCATCAGCGCCTACGCCGACCTCGCCGCGTGGCGCGCGACGTGCGATCGTCTGCTGAGTTTCCGCCAGGCCATGAGCGATAACGAAGAGCGCGTGCCGGCCATCGCGGTGCAGCACCAGGGCAGCGTGTTGACGGTGCGCCACCTGGGGCTGGACCTGGCCGACGGTCGGCATCTGCTCGACAACGCCGACATGACCGTGGAACCGGGTGAGCGGGTGATGCTCAGCGGCCGTTCGGGCAGCGGTAAATCCACCCTGTTTCGCGCGATGGGGCATTTGTGGCCGTCCGGGCATGGCAACATCCTGCTGCCTTCGGCGCGCTACCTGTTCCTGCCGCAAAAGCCTTACCTGCCCATCGGCAGCCTGCGCGAGGTGTTGAGTTATCCCCAGGCCGGCGACGTCTACCCCAACGAACGTTATGCACAGGTGCTGGAGACCTGCCGCCTGCTGCACCTGATCCCGCGCCTGGACGAAAGCAATCACTGGCAGCGCATGCTGTCCCCGGGTGAACAACAACGCCTGGCCTTCGCCCGCGCGTTGCTTTATGCGCCGCAATGGCTGTACATGGATGAAGCGACGTCGGCGATGGACGAAGAAGACGAAGCGACGCTGTACCAGGCGTTGATCGACCAGTTGCCAGGCTTGAGCATTGTCAGCGTTGGCCATCGAAGCAGTTTGAAACGTTTCCATCCGCGACATGTGCGGATCGAAAATGGCCAACTGGTGGAGCGTACCGTCACCGCCTGATAATCGTCGGACCTGTTGTGGCGAGGGGATTTATACCCGCTGGGCTGCGCAGCAGCCCTTGATCCGCCTGCAGACGCCATGCTTTGCGCTTTATTTGGTAGAGGGGGCGCTTCGCGCCCCAGCGGGGATAAATCCCCTCGCCACAACGGTGCATGGCGGTAATCTTGACAAGGCCGCCAGGGAGCACGGTGATCGTACAACCACGTTGCGCTATCATGATGCGCATTCAGCCGCTTGCCGAGACACAGAGCCATGGAAAACCCGATCGACGTACCCCGCCTTCCCCGCAAGCGCCGCAGCCTGGCGCAGGAGCTGGTGACGGTGCTGACCGAGCAGATTCGCGACGGTCTGCTCAAGCGTGGCGATAAATTGCCCACCGAGTCGGCGATCATGGAAGCCCATGGCGTCAGTCGCACCGTGGTGCGCGAGGCGATTTCGCGGTTGCAGGCGGCCGGCCAGGTGGAAACCCGGCATGGCATTGGCACCTTTGTGCTGGACACGCCGAGCCCGAGCGGGTTTCGTATCGACCCGGCCACCGTGGTCACCCTGCGTGACGTGCTGGCGATCCTGGAGCTGCGCATCAGCCTGGAAGTGGAATCCGCCGGCCTCGCGGCGCAGCGGCGCAGCGCCGAGCAACTGGCGGCGATGCGCGCCGCCCTCGACGCGCTGAACGAAAGCGCGGCCCACGCCAGCGATGCGGTGGCGTCGGACTTCGCCTTCCACCTGGAAATCGCCCTGTCCACCGGCAACCGCTACTTCACCGACATCATGACCCACCTGGGCACCAGTATCATCCCGCGCACCCGGCTGAATTCGGCGCGCCTGGCCCATGATGACCAGCAGCACTACATGGACCGGCTGAGCCGCGAGCACGAGGAAATCTACGAAGCCATCGCCCGCCAGGACTCCGACGCCGCCCGTGCCGCCATGCGCCTGCACCTGACCAACAGCCGCGAGCGGCTGCGCCAGGCCCATGAAGAGGCGCAAGCCCAGGGCTAGTATCGGTCAATCACTGTTCTGCTTGACCTTGGGCGCGGTCCCTGTGGCGAGGGGATTTATCCCCGCTGGGTTGCGCAGCAGCCCCAAATCAGTCGACCCAATCGCGATATCAGAGGCGGCCATTTGGGGGACGCTTCGCGCCCCAGCGGGGATAAATCCCCTCGCCACAATAAAGGGTACCTGGCTTGGTATCCGGGTGCCTGCCTGAAGGCCCTACGCCACGATCCGCAACATTTGCGGCTCGGATAAATCCGGATCCCAACTCTCGTAGCTGACCTCGTAACGAAGCTCGACCACTTTACCGCTGAACGCTTTCAGGTCGGCGCTGGTGAGCGTCAATGTCACATCCTTGCGTGGCGTCGCCTCCTCGAACTCGGTCAGCGGGGCGAACGTGCCTACCCGAGCGGAAGGGGTCGAGCCGACGCCCAGCGTCAGTTGCGCCGATGAGTTCGGTTCGAAATCCGCATTCGGAATCTTTACGGTCAACGTCTTGGTCTTCGACAAGCTGATGGTGACCTCCCCGGAGGTTGGATTGGCTGAAAAATCCTTGAGGGTGGGCTTTGCATACGTCGTCATGGTGTCACTCCCTGTGAGGCGGCCCTGATCGTCGCGTAGGGCGACTCACCTGAAAGATTGAGAAAGGGACTGCGACCGGTAGGGCACGGTCATTCATGGGTTATGCCTCCCTTCCGACAACGGTGGCTACTGGCAGAGTTGACAGTGGCGATGAGCGGTCCGGGGTGCTCGACCGGCAGGTTTTATCGGTTTTGCGTTCGCCTCAATGCCCCGATTGACAGGGCTTGCCGGCAAATCCCCGAGGCCGGGCACCCGACAAAAGACGAAATACAGTTGACGTTCATGTTTTAAGTTGTACGATGACCTACAACTTCTGGCCGAAGCTTAACTCTCTCATACCTACATTGCGTCCCAGGGTGTTCGAATAATGAATCCACAAGAACTGAAGTCCATCCTCTCGTCTGGCCTGCTGTCGTTCCCGGTCACCGATTTCACTGCCCAAGGCGATTTCAATCGCGACAGCTACATCAAGCGCCTCGAGTGGCTGGCCCCGTACGGCGCCTCTGCCTTGTTCGCAGCCGGCGGTACCGGTGAATTCTTCTCCCTGGCCGCCAGCGAGTATTCGCAAGTCATCAAGACCGCCGTCGACACCTGCGCCACCAGCGTGCCCATCCTGGCCGGTGTCGGCGGTGCCACCCGCCAGGCCATCGAATACGCCCGAGAGGCCGAGCGCCTGGGGGCCAAGGGCCTGTTGCTGCTGCCGCACTACCTGACCGAAGCCAGCCAGGACGGCGTTGCCGCCCACGTCGAAGCCGTGTGCAAATCGGTGAAGATCGGCGTGGTGGTGTACAACCGCAACGTCTGCCGCCTGAACGCCAACCAGCTGGAACAACTGGCCGAGCGTTGCCCGAACCTGATCGGCTACAAGGACGGCCTGGGCGATATCGAGCTGATGGTGTCGATCCGTCGTCGTCTCGGCGATCGCTTCAGCTACCTGGGCGGCTTGCCGACCGCCGAAGTCTACGCCGCGGCCTACAAGGCCCTGGGCGTGCCGGTCTACTCCTCGGCCGTGTTCAACTTCATCCCGAAGACCGCGATGGATTTCTACCACGCCATTGCCCGCGACGATCACGCCACCGTTGGCAAGATCATCGACGACTTCTTCCTGCCGTACCTGGACATCCGCAACCGCAAGGCCGGTTACGCGGTGAGCATCGTCAAGGCGGGCGCCAAGATCGTCGGCTATGACGCCGGCCCTGTGCGCACCCCGCTGACCGATTTGCTGCCAGAAGAATACGAAGCACTGGCCGCGCTGATCGACAAGCAAGGCAAGCAGTAACCGACCTGGCAAGGCCGCTGAGCAATCAGCGGCTTTTTGCGTAGGGCATTTTGTAAAGACTTCTTGTAGGAGTAGCTCAGTGGCAGATGCAAAGCGTTTCGATAACTACATCAACGGTGAGTGGGTGGCCGGTGCGGATTATTGCGCCAACATCAACCCGTCTGACGTGTCCGATGTCATCGGTGAATACGCCAAGGCTGACGCAGCACAAGTCAATGCCGCCATCGACGCCGCCCGTGCCGCCTTCCCGGCCTGGTCGACCTCGGGCATCCAGGCGCGGCACGATGCGCTGGACAAAGTCGGCAGCGAGATCCTCGCTCGCCGCGAAGAACTCGGCCAATTGCTGGCCCGGGAAGAGGGCAAGACCCTGCCCGAAGCCATCGGCGAAGTGACCCGCGCCGGCAACATTTTCAAATTCTTCGCCGGTGAATGCCTGCGCCTGTCGGGCGATTACCTGCCGTCGGTGCGCCCGGGCGTCAACGTCGAAGTGACCCGTGAAGCCCTGGGGGTGGTCGGCCTGATCACGCCGTGGAACTTCCCCATCGCCATCCCGGCCTGGAAAATCGCCCCGGCCCTGGCCTACGGCAACTGCGTGGTGATCAAGCCCGCCGAGCTGGTGCCGGGCTGCGCCTGGGCCCTGGCGGAAATCATTTCCCGCGCCGGTTTCCCGGCCGGTGCGTTCAACCTGGTGATGGGCAGCGGCCGCGTCGTCGGTGAAGTGCTGGTCAACAGCCCGAAAGTCGACGGCATCAGCTTCACCGGTTCCGTGGGCGTGGGCCGGCAGATCGCGGTCAATTGCGTGTCGCGCCAGGCCAAGGTGCAGTTGGAAATGGGCGGCAAGAACCCGCAGATCATCCTCGACGACGCCGACCTCAAGCAGGCGGTCGAGCTGGCGGTGCAGAGCGCGTTCTACTCCACCGGCCAACGTTGCACCGCGTCCAGCCGCCTGATCGTCACGGCCGGCATCCACGACAAGTTCGTCGACGCCATGGCCGAGCGCATGCAGTCGATCAAGGTCGGCCATGCGTTGAAGGCGGGCACTGACATCGGCCCGGTGGTTTCCGAAGCCCAGCTCAACCAGGACTTGAAGTACATCGACATCGGCCAGAGCGAAGGTGCGCGGCTGGTCAGCGGTGGCGGCCTGGTGACCTGCGACACCGAAGGCTATTTCCTGGCGCCGACCCTGTTCGCCGACAGCGAAGCGTCGATGCGCATCAGTCGCGAAGAGATCTTCGGCCCGGTGGCCAACGTCGTGCGCGTGGCGGACTACGAGGCGGCGCTGGCGATGGCCAACGACACCGAGTTCGGCCTGTCGGCCGGTATCGCCACCACCTCCTTGAAATACGCCAATCACTTCAAGCGCCATTCCCAGGCGGGCATGGTCATGGTCAACCTGCCGACCGCCGGCGTGGATTACCACGTGCCGTTCGGCGGGCGCAAAGGTTCGTCCTATGGTTCGCGTGAGCAAGGTCGCTACGCGCAAGAGTTCTACACCGTGGTGAAAACCTCCTACATCGGCTCGTAACCGCAACACCGGCCGGGTGGGTCATTCCCCCGGCCGCACAATCTGCTGACCCGCATAAAAATAAATAGTGGGAGTACTTCTACATGCAAGCGACCAAGCCGACACACGTCCGCTATTTGATCCTGCTCATGCTGTTTCTGGTGACAACGATCAACTACGCCGACCGTGCCACCATCGCCATCGCAGGTTCGAGCCTGCAAAAAGACCTCGGCATCGATGCCGTGACCCTCGGTTATATCTTCTCCGCATTCGGCTGGGCCTACGTGGCCGGGCAGATCCCCGGCGGCTGGCTGCTCGACCGGTTCGGTTCGAAAAAAATCTACGCCCTGAGCATTTTCACCTGGTCGTTGTTTACCGTGCTGCAAGGCTATGTCGGTGAATTCGGCATGTCCACGGCCGTGGTTGCGCTGTTCATGCTGCGCTTTCTGGTCGGGCTGGCCGAAGCGCCGTCCTTCCCGGGCAACGCCCGCATCGTCGCCGCGTGGTTCCCCACCGCGGAGCGCGGCACCGCCTCGGCGATCTTCAACTCGGCGCAGTACTTCGCCACGGTGCTGTTCGCGCCGCTGATGGGCTGGATCGTCTACCGCTTCGGCTGGCAGCACGTGTTCATCGTGATGGGCGTGATCGGCATCGTGTTCTCGCTGATCTGGCTGAAAGTGATCTACAGCCCGCGCCAGCACCCGATGATCAACGAAGCCGAGTTCAACCACATCGCCGCCAACGGCGCGATGGTCGACATGGACCAGGACAAGGGCAAGGAAAAGAAAGCCGACGGTCCGAAATGGGACTACATCCGCCAACTGCTGACCAACCGCATGATGCTCGGCGTGTACCTGGGCCAATACTGCATCAACGGCATCACCTACTTCTTCCTGACCTGGTTCCCGGTGTACCTGGTGCAGGAGCGTGGCATGACCATCCTCAAGGCCGGTTTCATCGCGTCCTTGCCGGCCATCTGCGGCTTCATCGGCGGCGTGCTCGGCGGGGTGATTTCCGACTACCTGCTGCGCAAGGGCCGCTCGCTGACCTTCGCCCGCAAGGCACCGATCATCGGCGGCCTGCTGGTGTCCAGCAGCATCGTGGCGTGCAACTACGTTGAAATCGAATGGATGGTGGTGGGCTTCATGGCCCTGGCGTTCTTTGGCAAAGGCGTGGGCGCACTGGGCTGGGCCGTGGTGTCCGACACCTCGCCGAAACAGATCGCCGGCTTGAGCGGTGGCCTGTTCAACACCTTCGGCAACCTGGCCTCGATCACGACGCCGATCGTCATCGGCTACATCATCAGTGCCACCGGTTCGTTCAAGTGGGCGCTGGTATTCGTCGGTTGCAATGCCCTGGTGGCGGTGTTCAGCTACCTGGTCATCGTCGGGCCGATCAAGCGTGTCGTGCTCAAGGAACCCACCGCCCAGGATGCCGGCGTCTCCAGTCTGTCCGAAGCTAAATCCTGAAGGAGCGGCACCGATGCAACTGATTGAACATGCCGATTCGCCGCGTTACATCCGCCTGCATGAGCGGGACAACGTCGTGATCGTCGTCAATGACCAGGGCGTACCGGCCGGGACCGAGTTCCCGGATGGCCTGGTCACCGTGGATTTCGTGCCGCAGAGCCACAAGGTCACCCTGCAGGACATTCCTGAAGGGGACGAGGTCATTCGCTATGGCCAGGTCATCGGCTATGCGCTGCAACCGATTCCCCGCGGCAGCTGGGTCAAGGAAGATCAACTGCGCATGCCCACCGCGCCGCCCCTGGACAGCTTGCCGTTGTCCACCGACGTGCCGGCGGCCGATGCGCCGCTGGAAGGCTACACCTTCGAGGGCTATCGCAACGCCGACGGCACCGTCGGCACGCGCAACATCCTGGGCATCACCACCACGGTGCAGTGCGTGACCGGGGTGCTGGACCATGCGGTCAAGCGCATCAAGGAGGAGTTGCTGCCCAAGTACCCGAACGTCGATGACGTGGTGGCGCTGACCCACAGCTACGGCTGCGGCGTGGCGATCACCGCCACCGATGCGTACATCCCGATCCGCACCGTGCGCAATCTGGCGCGCAACCCGAACCTGGGGGGCGAGGCGCTGGTGATCAGCCTGGGCTGCGAGAAACTGCAGGCCGGGCAGGTCATGCATGAAGGCGACAGTTCGGTGGACCTCAGCGAGCCGTGGTTGTATCGCTTGCAGGACTCCAGCCATGGCTTCACCGAAATGATCGAGCAGATCATGGAACTGGCCGAGGCCCGCCTGAAGAAACTCGACCAGCGCCGTCGGGAGACGGTGCCGGCGTCGGAGCTGATCCTGGGCATGCAATGCGGCGGCAGCGATGCGTTTTCCGGCATCACCGCCAACCCGGCCCTGGGCTATGCCTCGGACCTGCTGCTGCGGGCCGGGGCGACGGTGATGTTTTCCGAAGTCACCGAAGTGCGCGACGCGATCTACCTGCTGACGTCCCGGGCGCAAACCCGGGAAGTCGCCCAGGAACTGGTGCGGGAAATGGACTGGTACGACCGCTACCTGGCCAAGGGCGAGGCGGACCGCAGTGCCAATACCACGCCGGGCAACAAGAAGGGTGGGCTGTCGAACATCGTCGAGAAGTCCCTGGGCTCGATCGTCAAGTCCGGCAGCAGCGCGATCAACGGCGTGCTCGGCCCGGGCGAGCGGTTCAAGCACAAGGGCCTGATCTTCTGCGCCACGCCGGCCAGCGATTTTGTCTGCGGTACGCTGCAATTGGCGGCGGGGATGAACCTGCACGTGTTCACCACCGGCCGTGGCACCCCTTACGGCCTGGCCATGGCGCCGGTGGTGAAGGTTTCGACCCGTACCGAGCTGGCCCAGCGCTGGCCGGACCTGATCGACATCGACGCCGGCCGCATCGCCACCGGCCGTGCGTCGATCGAGGAACTGGGTTGGGAACTGTTCCACTACTACCTGGACGTGGCCAGCGGCAAGAAACAGACCTGGGCCGAGCGGCACAAGTTGTTCAACGACATCACCCTGTTCAACCCGGCGCCGATTACCTGAGTTCATAGCGCCAGATGTCCCTGGTGGGAGCGGGCTTGTCCGTGAAAGCGGTGGTCCAGCTGGCATGGACGTTGAATGTGCCGACGTCTTCGCGAGCAAGCTCGCTCCCACAGGGTTGTGGGGTGGACGCGGTTTCTGTGTCCGGCGCAGATCCACTGTGGGAGCGGGCTTGCCCGCGAAAGCGTTGGTCCAGCTTGCATGGATGTTGGATGTGCCGACGTCTTCGCGAGCAAGCTCGCTCCCACAGGGTTGTGGGGTGGATGCGGTTTCTGTGTCCGGCGCAGATCCAATTTGGGAGCGGGCTTGCCCGCGAAAGCGGTGGTCCAGCTGGCATGGACGTTGGATGTGCCGATGGCTTCGCGAGCAAGCTCGCTCCCACAGGGAATGTGGGGGGGAGGCGGTTTCTGTGTCCGGCGCAGATCCAATGTGGGAGCGGGCTTGCCCGCGAAAGCGGTGGTCCAGCTTGCATGGATGTTGGATGGGCCGAGGTCTTCGCGAGCAGGCTCGCTCTCACAGGGAATGTGGGGGGGATGCGCTCCTGTGACCGGCGCAGATCCAATGTGGGAGCGGGCTTGCCCGCGAAAGCGGTGGTTCAGCTGGCATGGACGTTGAATGTGCCGAGGTCTTCGCGAGCAGGCTCGCTACCACTGGGGTTTGGGGTGGATGCGGTTTCTGTGTCCGGCGCAGATCCACTGTGGGAGCGAGCCTGCTCGCGAAGAGGCTCTACCAGACGCCAATGCCGTGAGTGGCTTATCATTAGCCACCTAACGACACATCCTTTCAAGGTACTCCGGCATGCTGGCAATTTTCCTCGAAACCCTGAACGTCACCGCGCCGGTGTTTGCCATGCTGTTTCTGGGGGTGTTGCTCAAGCGCATCGACTGGATCAACGACAACTTCATCCACATCGCCTCGTCCCTGGTGTTCAACGTCACCATGCCGGCGCTGTTGTTCCTTGGCATCCTCCATGCCGACCTGCACGCGGCGTTGCAGCCTGACCTGCTGATCTACTTTTCCATCGCCACCCTGGTGAGTTTCGCCATGGCCTGGGGCTGGGCGATCTGGCGGTGTCCGCGCCAGGACCGCGGCATCTACACCCAGGGCGCGTTTCGCGGCAACAATGGGGTGATCGGCCTGGCGCTGGCGGCGAGCATGTACGGCGACTATGGGATTTCCCTGGGGGCGATCCTCGCGGCGCTGGTGATCCTGTTCTACAACACCCTGTCGACCATCGTGCTGGCGGTCTACAGCCCGGTGATCAAGTCGGACCCGTGGAGCATCTGCAAAAGCGTGTTCAGCAACCCGCTGATCATCAGCGTGATCGTCGCCGCGCCGTTCGCCTATTGGCAGATCGGCCTGCCGAACTGGCTGGAGACCTCGGGCAAATACCTGGCGCAGATGACCCTGCCCCTGGCGTTGATCTGCATCGGCGGCACGCTGTCGCTGGCGGCGTTGCGCAAGAGCGGCAAGATGGCCATGAGTTCGAGCCTGGTGAAGATGGTCGGCCTGCCGCTGCTGACCACCCTGGGCGCCTGGGCCTGGGGGTTTCGCGGGGCGGAGCTGGGGATCCTGTTCCTGTACTTCGGCAGCCCCACCGCGGCGGCCAGCTTCGTCATGGCCCGTGCCGCCGAAGGCAACCATGAGCTGGCGGCGGCGATCATCGTCATCACCACCTTGATGGCGGCGATCACCACCAACGTCGGGATCTTTGTGTTGCAGTGGGGTGGGTGGATCTAGTGTCCTGTCTCGGAAATAAGCTGTTCACTTTTGGCGGCGTCTTGTGTGCCCGGCCGGCGTTGCCACTCCTCGCCATAGCCCTGCTATGACTCGTCGCGGCGCCTTGGCCGAGCACCCAAGCCACTCGCCAAAAGAGAACGTATTTCCGAGACAGGACACTAGATTCAAAGGTTGTGGTGTTCTTTAGGCCCAATCGCGAGCAAGCTCGCTCCCACAGGTAGTCGCAGGTGTACAGGGGGTTTGTGTACACCGAAGATCCCCTGTGGGAGCGAGCTTGCTCGCGATAGCGATCTAACGGTCACTCGGATTTCTGATAACTGTCGATCACTTCCTGCGCCGCCCGAAACGCATCGATCGCCGCCGGCACGCCGGCATACACCGCGCAATGCAGCAGCGCCTCGCGAATCTCTTCCACCGTGCAGCCGTTGTTCAGCGCGCCGCGCACGTGGCCTTTCAATTCCTGCGGGCACTTGAGGGCCGTGAGGGCGGCGAGGGTGATCAGGCTGCGGGTCTTGAGCGGCAGGCCTTCGCGACGCCAGACGCTGCCCCAGGCGTGTTCGTTGACGAAATCCTGCAACGGCCGGGTGAAGTCGGTGGCGTTGCCCAGGGCGCGGTCGACGAATGCGTCGCCCATGACCTGGCGACGCATGTCGAGGCCGGTCTCTGGAGTGTCGGTCATGGCAAATCCCTCTTGTGGTGTTGGCGGCGCCAGGCGCGCACGGAAGTGAACAACAAGAACGCGAGCAAGGTGGGTAACACATAGAACAGCATCAGCCGCTCCAGTCGGCCGGCCAGGGGCATGCCGGTGGTGAACGACACCACGTGGAGCCCATAGGCCAGGTACAGGCCCAGGAGCAGCAAGCCCTCGGCGCGGGTGACCCGGTACCCGGAATAGAACACCGGCAGGCACAGCACCGCCACGCCGAGCATCACCGGCAGGTCGAAGTCCAGGGCGTTCGGCGAGACCGACAGCGGCGTCGGCGCGACCAGGGCGGTCACCCCCAGCACCCCCAGCAGGTTGAACAGGTTGCTGCCGATCACGTTGCCCACCGCGATGTCGCGCTGGCCGCGCAGGGCGGCGATCAGCGAGGTGGCGAGTTCCGGCAGCGAGGTGCCGACGGCGACGATGGTCAGGCCGATGATGCGTTCCGACAACCCCAGGTCCGTCGCCACCGCCACGGCCGCCCCCAGCAGCAGGTGCCCGGCGTAGACCAGCAGCGCCAGGCCGAGCACGATCATCGCCAGGCTCTTGGGCCAGGACACCTGCGCCGCGTCGACACCCGTGGCGTGGGGCCGCGTGGAGTGCCGTGACTGGCGCAACAGCAGGCCCAGGTACACCGCCAGGGCCGCCAGCAGCAGTATCCCGTCCAGGCGGGTGAGTTCTTCGTTCAAGGCCAGCACGAACACCAGCAGGCTGGCGCCGATCATCAGCGGGATGTCCAGGCGCACCAGTTGGCGCGACACCCGCAACGGGATGATCAGCGCCGACAGCCCGAGGGTGACGAGGATATTGAAGATGCTGCTGCCGATCACGCTGCCCACGGCGATGTCGGCGTTGTGCGCCAGGGTCGCTTGCAGGCTGACGGCCATCTGCGGCGCACTGCTGCCCAGGGCGACGACGGTCAGCCCGATGATCAGGGGGCGCACTTGCAAGCGTGCCGCCAGGCCGACGGCGGCGCGCACCAGCAGCTCGGCACCGGCAACCAGCAACAGCAGGCCGCCGGCCCATTCGATCAGGCTGAGCAGCGGTAAAGCGGCGAGTAGGGAAATGGCCGGGCTCCGTCTATCAATCGTCCAGGGCTTGCACGCGCACCCGTGCGGTGCCGGTGCGCAACATGCCCAGTTGCTCGGCCGCTTCGCGGGACACATCGATCAAGCGCCCACGAGTATACGGGCCGCGGTCGTTGATGCGGACCACGACGCTGTCATTGTTGCCCAGGTTGGTGATTTTCACCCGTGTGCCGAACGGCAACTGGCGATGGGCGGCGGTCAGGCCGTGCTGGTCGAAACGCTCGCCGCTGGCGGTGCGCTTGCCGTGGTGCCTGTTGCCGTAATAAGAGGCGACGCCGGTCTGGTCGTAGCCGTGTGGATCGACCGTCCCGCTCTGGCTGGCGCAACCGGCCAGCAGGGACAGCAGGGCGCAGGCGCCGAGGAGACGCTTCATGTTGGGGGTTCCAACCACAGATAGGGGAACTGGCCAATGAGAGAAAAGCCTGCGGGAGCAAAGCTTGCTCGCGACGAACGATAACGCCGTCCACTGATGGATCGAGGTGTCTTCATCGCGAGCAAGCTTTGCTCCCACAGGCCCGCTCCCACAGGGGGGTGAGCCAGACTTCAGGACTGGCTCCATTGTAATCAGCCCTCGAGCTTGCTTTTGAGCAGTTCGTTGACCTGTTGCGGGTTGGCCTTGCCCTTGGAGGCTTTCATGGCCTGGCCGACGAAGAAGCCGAACATCTTGCCGCGCTTGGCTTCGTCTGCCGCGCGGTATTGTTCGACCTGTTCGGCGTTGGCCGCGAGCATTTCATCGAGCACGGCGCTGATTGCCCCGGTGTCGGTGACCTGCTTCAGGCCGCGCTTGTCGATGATCTCGTCGGCGCTGCCCTCGCCATTGGCCATGGCTTCGAACACCATCTTGGCGATCTTGCCGGAAATGGTGTTGTCCTTGATCCGCAACAGCATGCCGCCCAGTTGCTCGGCCGACACTGGCGACTGGTCGATCTCCAGGCCCTGCTTGTTCAGCAGGCTGCCCAGCTCGACCATCACCCAGTTGGCCGCCAGCTTGGCGTCGCCGCCGATGCTCACGACCTTCTCGAAGTAATCGGCCTGTTCGCGGCTGGTGGCCAGGACGTTGGCGTCGTAGCTCGACAGCCCGAACTGCGCCTGGAAACGCTCGCGCTTCTGCGGCGGCAGTTCCGGCAGGGTGGCACGGACGTCATTGAGGAACGCGTCCTCGATGACCACCGGCAGCAGGTCCGGGTCGGGGAAGTAGCGGTAGTCGTTGGCTTCTTCCTTGCTGCGCATCGGACGGGTCTCGTCCTTGTTCGGGTCGTACAGGCGGGTCTGCTGGATGACCTTGCCGCCGTCCTCGATCAGTTCGATCTGGCGCTGGATCTCGCTGTTGATCGCCTTCTCGATGAAGCGGAACGAGTTGACGTTCTTGATCTCGCAGCGGGTGCCGAACTCGGCCTGGCCCTTGGGCCGGATCGACACGTTGCAGTCGCAGCGCAGCGAACCCTCGGCCATGTTGCCGTCGCAGATGCCCAGGTAGCGCACCAGCGCGTGGATCGCCTTGACGTAGGCCACCGCTTCCTTGGCGCTGCGCATGTCCGGCTCGGAGACGATTTCCAGCAGCGGCGTGCCGGCCCGGTTCAGGTCGATGCCGGTGGCGCCGTTGAATTCTTCGTGCAGGCTCTTGCCGGCGTCTTCCTCCAGGTGCGCCCGGGTGATGCCGACGCGCTTGACCGTGCCGTCTTCCAGGGCGATGTCCAGGTGGCCCTTGCCGACGATCGGCAGTTCCATCTGGCTGATCTGGTAGCCCTTGGGCAGGTCCGGGTAGAAGTAGTTCTTGCGGGCGAACACGTTGTGCTGGCCGATCTCGGCGTCAATCGCCAGGCCGAACATCACCGCCATGCGCACCGCTTCGGCGTTGAGCACCGGCAGCACGCCGGGCATGCCCAGGTCGACCAGGCTGGCCTGGGTATTGGGCTCGGAGCCGAACGTGGTGGCGCTACCGGAAAAAATTTTCGACCGGGTGGTGAGCTGGGTGTGAATCTCCAGCCCGATCACGACTTCCCATTGCATGTGTTTCTCCTCAGAAGTCTTATCAGGGAATTTTGAAACGTTGCGAGCGAAGGTAAGGCAAGGCGAAAACTGGAGAGAAAGCGGAGTTGACGTTAGTCAATGAGCATTTCGAGTCAGTTTTCAACGCAGCCTTACCGAGCGCAGCAGTTTCAAAACCCCTGGGGGGTGCGGGTGTGCCAGTCAGTGTTCAACTGATACTGGTGGGCAACGTTCAACAGGCGACCTTCCTGGAAATACGGCGCGAGCAACTGCACGCCCACCGGCAGGCCATCGACGAAGCCGGCCGGCATGGACAGGCCTGGCAGGCCGGCAAGGTTGGCGGTGATGGTGTAGACGTCTTCCAGGTAGGCGGCCACCGGGTCGCTGTCCTTGGCGCCGAGTTTCCAGGCCGGGTTTGGCGTGGTCGGGCCGAGGATGATGTCGACCTCGTTGAAGGCGGCCATGAAGTCGTTTTTCACCAGCCGGCGGATTTTCTGCGCCTTGAGGTAGTAGGCGTCGTAATAACCGGCGGACAAGGCGTAGGCACCGACCATGATCCGGCGCTGCACCTCGACCCCGAAGCCTTCGCCACGGGAGCGCTTGTACAGGTCCATCAGGTTTTCCGGGTTCTCGCAGCGATGGCCGAAGCGCACGCCGTCGAAACGCGACAGGTTCGAGGAGGCTTCCGCCGGCGCGATCACGTAGTAGGCCGGAATCGCGTGTTGCATGTTCGGCAGGCTGATTTCCTTGACCACTGCGCCGAGTTTTTCCAGTTCCTTGACGCTGTTCTGGATCAGGTCGGCGATGCGCGGGTCGAGGCCGGCGCTGAAGTATTCCTTCGGCACGCCGATGCGCAGGCCTTGCAGGGAACCGTTGAGGCTGGCGCTGTAGTCCGGCACCGGTTCATCGATGCTGGTGGAGTCGTTCGGGTCGAAGCCGGCCATGCCTTGCAGCAGGATCGCGCAGTCTTCGGCCGTGCGGGCCAGCGGGCCGCCCTGGTCGAGGCTCGACGCGTAGGCGATCATGCCCCAGCGCGACACCCGGCCGTAGGTCGGCTTCAGGCCCGTGAGGTTGGTGAACGCCGCGGGTTGGCGAATCGAGCCGCCGGTGTCGGTGGCGGTGGCGGCCGGCAGCAGGCGCGCGGCCACGGCGGCGGCGGAACCGCCGGACGAACCACCCGGTACGTGTTCCAGGTTCCACGGGTTCTTCGCCGCGCCGTAGTAGCTGGACTCGTTGGCCGAACCCATGGCGAATTCGTCCATGTTGGTCTTGCCCAGGGTCACGGCGCCGGCGGCGGCCAGCTTGGCGACCACGGTGGCGTCGTACGGGGCCTTGAAGTTGTCGAGCATCTTCGAGCCGCAGCTGGTGCGGATGCCCTGGGTGCAGAACAGGTCCTTGTGGGCGATCGGCGCGCCCAGCAATGCACCGTGTTCGCCCTTGGCGCGCCGGGCGTCGGCGGCCTTGGCCTGGCTCAGGGCCAGTTCTTCGGTGACGCTGATGAAACTGTTGAGCTGCGGGTCGAGCTGGGCAATGCGCGCCAGCAGGACCTGGGTCAGCTCTTCGGAGGAAAATTTCTTGTCGGCGAGTCCGCGGGCGATCTCGGCCAGGGTCATGTGATGCATGAGAGGCTCTTTCCCTTTAGTCGATGACTTTCGGAACCAGGTACAGGCCGTTTTCGACCGCTGGTGCGATGGACTGGTAGGCCTCGCGATGATCGGATTCGGTCACGACGTCGGCGCGCAGGCGCTGGCTGGCTTCCAGCGGGTGGGCCAGCGGTTCGATGCCATCGGTATTGACCGCCTGCATCTCGTCGACCAGGCCCAGGATGCTGTTCAGGGCAGAAGTGATGTGTGGAAGATCGGCTTCATTGAGGCCCAGGCAGGCCAGATGAGCGATTTTTTCCACGTCGGAGCGTTCAAGCGCCATGGGATTCTCCAGTGGAAAACAGAACGGGCGCGGTCGGCCCGTGTGTTAGATTGTCGGAACACTACCGCAGTTCTACGGTCTTACGGCCGCGATTGTAGGGTTTGGTGCACAGAAAAGCGGCCAATTTAACATATTGGCGCCTTGCCCAAAATCCCTGTCGTTGTTAGAGTTTGCCGCACTTTTTTACCCACGCGTTGCCTAGGGTCCCTTTCCCATGTTCAAGAAACTGCGTGGCATGTTTTCCAGCGATCTTTCCATTGACCTGGGCACTGCCAACACCCTTATTTACGTGCGCGAGCGCGGTATCGTCCTGAATGAACCCTCGGTCGTGGCCATCCGCACCCACGGCAACCAGAAAAGTGTCGTGGCTGTCGGTACGGAAGCCAAGCGCATGCTGGGCCGTACACCGGGCAACATCGCCGCCATTCGCCCGATGAAGGACGGCGTGATCGCCGACTTCAGCGTCTGCGAAAAGATGCTGCAGTACTTCATCAACAAAGTTCACGAAAACAGTTTCCTGCAGCCCAGCCCTCGCGTGCTGATCTGCGTTCCTTGCAAGTCCACCCAGGTGGAGCGTCGCGCCATCCGTGAATCGGCCCTTGGCGCCGGTGCCCGCGAAGTGTTCCTGATCGAAGAGCCGATGGCCGCTGCCATCGGTGCCGGCCTGCCGGTGGAAGAAGCCCGTGGCTCGATGGTCGTCGACATCGGTGGCGGTACCACTGAAATCGCGCTGATCTCCCTCAATGGCGTGGTCTACGCCGAGTCCGTACGCGTGGGCGGCGACCGTTTCGACGAAGCGATCATCACCTACGTGCGTCGCAACTACGGCAGCCTGATCGGCGAGTCCACCGCCGAGCGCATCAAGCAGGAAATCGGCACCGCCTACCCGGGCGGCGAAGTGCGTGAAGTCGACGTTCGCGGCCGCAACCTGGCCGAAGGCGTCCCACGTGCCTTCACCCTGAACTCCAACGAAGTCCTGGAGGCGCTGCAAGAGTCCCTGGCCACGATCGTCCAGGCGGTGAAAAGCGCCCTGGAACAGTCGCCGCCGGAACTGGCGTCGGACATCGCCGAGCGCGGCCTGGTGCTGACCGGTGGGGGTGCGCTGTTGCGTGACCTCGACAAGCTGCTGGCCCAGGAAACCGGCCTGCCGGTGATCGTTGCCGAAGACCCGCTGACCTGCGTGGCCCGCGGCGGCGGTCGTGCCCTGGAAATGATGGACAAGCACACCATGGACCTGCTCTCCAGCGAATAAGCCGGGTGGGGTGGTGCATGTTGTTCGCTCCCGGGCAGCACTTTGCAGTGCTGCCCGTTGGCGTTTATCTTCTGTCATTCGTATCCAGGCCGGTCTGATGCCGTATGAATAAAGAAAACATTTGCCTGGGAGGAGCGGCCTATTAAACCGCTTTTCGCCAAAGGCCCTTCATTGGGCGTGCGCCTGCTGGTGCTGGCCGTGCTGTCGGTCGCGCTGATGGTGGTCGATGCCCGCTTCACGCTGCTCAAGCCTGTGCGCAGCCAGATGTCGCTGGTGTTGATGGAATCCTATTGGATCACCGACCTGCCGCAGCGCTTGTGGCAGGGTGTGGCCAGCCAGTTTGGCAGCCGCACGGAGCTGGTGGCCGAAAACGAAAAACTCAAGACCGAGAACCTGTTGCTGCAGGGACGCATGCAGAAGCTGGCGGCCCTCACCGAGCAGAACGTGCGGCTGCGCGAGTTGCTCAACTCCTCTGCGCTGGTCAATGAAAAGGTCGAAGTGGCCGAGCTGATCGGCATGGACCCCAATCCCTTCACCCACCGTATCCTCATCAACAAAGGCGAGCGCGACGGTGTGTTCCTTGGCCAGCCGGTGCTCGACGCCCGGGGCCTGATGGGCCAGGTGGTGGAGTTGATGCCCTACACCGCCCGCGTGCTGTTGCTCACCGACACCACCCACAGCATTCCGGTGCAGGTCAACCGCAACGGCCTGCGCGCGATTGCCAGCGGCACCGGCAACCCGGAGCGCCTGGAACTGCGGCACGTGGCCGATACCGCCGACATCAAGGAGGGCGACCTGCTGGTCAGCTCCGGTCTCGGCCAGCGCTTCCCGGCCGGCTACCCGGTGGCGACCGTCAAGGAAGTCATCCATGATTCCGGCCAGCCGTTCGCCATCGTCCGCGCGGTGCCGACCGCTGCGCTGAACCGCAGCCGCTACCTGCTGCTGGTGTTCAGCGACAATCGCACCCCCGAAGAACGCGCCAACGATGCCGCGGTTGCCCAGGAAGCCCAGGACCGGCAGGGCGGCGAGTCGGCTGCGCCTGGCACCCAGGTGCCGGCTCCCGTGCCAGCCACCGTGCCCAAGCCAGCGCCCGCCCCGGCGACGCCGGCGGCACCCGCCACGACGCCAGTGGCC
>NZ_JAUQOP010000046.1 GCF_030580855.1 Pseudomonas citrullilanati
GAGAGGCGCTTTGGCCTGGCTCATGCTTGTTGTTCGAGGGCGGAAACTCAGTCAACTGTTCGAGCTTTGAGCCAAAGCGGGAAGAGTGGACAGCAGCTTGGCTCCCACACGTGCTTAGGGCACCGCGACCCGTCAGCTTGCTGTCCACCCCTCTCACCTTTGACTTTATCCTGTCTTAAGACACAAGCGAGCCTGCTCGCGAAAGCGGTGGGTCAGCTTGCCTCGATGTCGCTTGCGTCGCCGCCTTCGCGGGCAGGCCCGCTCCCACAGGGGATTTGTGGTGGGCCGCAGGTTTGTGAACAACCGAGATCCAGTGTGGGAGCGAGCCTGCTCGCGATGGCGGTGGGTCAGCTGGCATGGATGTCGCCTGTGCCGACGCCTTCGCGGGCAGGCCCGCTCCCACAGGGGATTGGTGATGGGCCGCAGGGTTGTGATCAACCGAGATCCAGTGTGGGAGCGAGCTTGCTCGCGATGGCGGTGCCGACAGCCACGCAGTTGCAAAGCTGTACCGCGTGGTCGCGCGCGCCAAGCAACCCACTCAACTAAGCACTACCACCCCACCCGGCAGTTCGGTGCATTTTGCTCCGTAGGCATCGCGGATCAGCAGGGCCACGCCCGCCAATTGATCGAGGCGAAACCGGGCCTGGACCTTGCGCAGGCCCAGTTCGCGGTTGAGCAGCAGCAACATGCCCGGGCGGTAGCGGTTGATCTCATCGATGACGCTGGCCAGGGTCGCGTCGTTGAACACCAGCACCTGGTCGCGCCAGGCGATGGCGGCCGATACGTCGGCCTGTCGGGGGATTCCGACCTGGGCGGTGTCGTAGCTCAGTTGCATGCCCGGTTCCAGGCGAAAGCGCTGGCCTCGCACGTCGATCTGGACGACGCCTTCCAGGCAGGTGGCGCAGACGCGCTGGTCGGTGTAGCGAACGTTGAAGCGCGCCTTGGCGGCGCTGATCCAACCGGCACCGGCGTGGACGCTGACAGCCTGCCCGCTGCGCCCCAGCACTTCGATCTCGCCACTGAGCAACTCCAGGCCGGCCGCTCCGTCGTTCAAGACCCGGCGGCTGAGGCGGGTCTGGGTGTTCAGCTCCAGGCTGACGCCGTCGGCCAGTTCCACCCGGCGCTGTTCGCCGACATCGGTCACGTAGTCGGCACCCAGCCCGGAAAAGCCACCCGGCACCGTCGCCCGGATCAGCAGGAAACCCGCCGACGCCGCAATCGCCCCACCGAGCAACGCCCGCCGGCCGAAGTGCCGCGGTGCCTGCAACGCCGCGACCGCCGGCTGCAAGTCGTGCCACAGCGCCTTGGCCTCTTCGAACGCTCGCGCGTGTTCGGGGCTCTGCCCGCACCATTGGCGCAGGGCCCGGGCGTCGGCCACGGTGGCGCGTCCCGAGGTGAGCAGGATCAACCAGTCTCGGGCCTCGCCGGCCAATCGGGCCCGGAGCGAGGCGTCAGGGGAAGCGATGCTGAAGATATTCAAGCGCAAACACACTCGCGAAAAGGTCGGGTCTCTACTCTCAAGACGGTTTTCCCGCGCCGGGACCGAACCGCTGAATGACTTTTCTTTCCAGGCGCAGGGCGCAATGCCCCAGCGCCGCCTTGACTTCCTTTTCCACCATGCGCGTGGAAATACCGAAGCGCTGGGAGATTTCCAGGTGCGGCGCTTCTTCCAGGCGCGCCGCGATGAAGATCCTGCGGCGCCGCGCCGGCAGTTCGTACAATGCCTTGAGCAGGATCTGCAACTCCTTCTGCCCGCCCACCACCCGGGCCGGGTCCTGGGCTTCATCCGAGACCTGCAGCAGCTCTTCGACTTCATCGCCGGTGAGCAGCCGGGCGTCGGCCTGGCGGCGGTCGGCGGCGATGTTCAGGGCCATGCGGTACAAGTAGGCGTTGGGTTGGGCGATGTCCTGGGTGTCGACCATGCGGTCGACCCGCAGGAAGGTTTCGTGCAGTACATCATTGGCCAGTTCCTCGGAGCCCAGGCGCCGGCGCAGGCGTACCTTGAAATCCTCGTAAGAGGTGAGGAACAGCTTCACCAATGGGCTGCGGCCGATGTCTTTCATCGTCCGGACACCCCTTCCCCTGCTGTGCATTCCATGCTTCTTCCTGATGAGTCGGGTAACAAAAGCAGGGTCACCGGTTGGCGCAACGAACTGGGCGCCGGGCGGTCGATCCTGAGGTTTTGCAAGCTGTTGACCAACGCCTTGTCCCGCAGCAGGTCGCCCGTGGAACTGACCAGGCGGCTGTGCTGGACCACGCCGTCACGGCCGATCCAGATCTGCAACAGCGCCCGGAAACCGCCCGGTCGGGTCAACGGCGAGCGACACAGGTTGTGCTGGATGACTGCCTGGATCGCTGCCGCGTAATTGCTGTCGCTCAAGCCCGGCGTCACACCGGCCGGCAGCGCCACGTCGCGGACCCGCACCGGTTGCAACGTAAAGGCGTCCGCCCGGGCGTAATGCGCCGCCAGCCCGGTGCCGCTGAGCAATACCCTCAGCCCGTCGGCGGGGGTGAACCGCCCCTGGACCCCCAGCGTCTGGCGTTGGCTCGACAATTGATGGTCCACCAGCACCGCCATGCCCGTCGCGCGGCTGAATTGCTCCAGCGCCGTGGCCAATGCCTGGGGCGCGATGTCCAGGTCCACCAGGCCCGCCGCGCGGGCCGGCCCGGTCAGCAGGCACCACAACACCATCAGCCACGCCACGGGCGTGCTGGTCAAACCACGTCTGCGCCCGCCCCCGGCTCTGCCCTGCTGCACGACTGACGTATCCGTTGAAAACCGTCATCCTGAGGGGTGTTTATGAATGTCGTATGACATCTGATACAAATCCACAGGAGCGCACTAGACTGCCCTGACAACGAACCGTCCCCTTGGGACGGGCCAGGAGGTCGGTGATGAAACAGTGGACGCGCATGACGGCAGGCCTCGGCCTGCTGGTGGCCCTGCCCTGGGCCCAGGCGGAAGAGGCCCCGGCGTGTATCGAGGTGACGGTCGGCGGCTACAAGACCCCGGACTACAACTGCCTGAGCCGACAGATGGGCAATGACCCGCAGGCCGCGGCGACCGCGCAACGGGCCCGGGAAGCGCTGGAGGTGCCCATCAACGAACGCGCGCCGAACAGCGTGGGCCTGGCGACGCCAGCGGCCACCGGCGTGCGCATGGGAAATGCGTTCGGCAACTCGGTGAAGCCCCAACGGCCACCCACGCCGGCGAGCAACTCACCGTTGCCCAAATAGACGACGCCACTGTTGTGGCGAGGGGATTTATCCCCGCTGGGCTGCGCAGCAGCCCCAAAACAAACTCAATCTCTCTGCAATACCCAGCTGTGAGGTTTGAGGGCCGCTGTGCGCCCCAGCGGGGATAAATCCCCTCGCCACAAAAGCGCTGCGCGCAGGATCAATTCGGCGCTTGATCGAGGCAATCAACCGCCCGGACGCTGGCGAAAACTCACCGCCAACCGGTTCCAGCTGTTGATGGTGCTGATCGCCAGGGTCAGGTCCACCAGTTCTTCTTCGCTGAAACAGGTTCGGGCCAGGGCGTAGACGTCGTCCGGCACCTGGCCCTGGACCAACAGTGTCACCGCTTCGGTCCAGGCCAGGGCGGCGTGTTCGCGGGGCGTGAAGAACCCGCTGTCGCGCCACACCGCCACGGCGTAGAGGCGCCGCTCGGTTTCGCCCTGGCGGCGCGCCTCCACCGAATGCATGTCGGTGCAGAATGCGCAGCCGTTGAGTTGCGAGGCACGGATCTTGACCAGGTGCAGCAATGCTGGCTCGATGCTCAGGCGACTGGTCATGGCTTCCAGGCCAATCATGGCTTTCATCGCCCCCGGGGAGGCAGTGTAGTAATCCAGACGCGGGCTCATGGCAGGCTCCGTGGCGATCGAAGCCTTCACGGTAGGCCCTGGGACCGTTGCGCGACAGGTCCAATTCGTCGAAAAACCCGGGGCCAGCGCACGGCAGGCCAATCGGCGGGATTTTCTCCACGCAACTTCAAAGCAGCGGCACAATGCGGGTAATCTTGCGCCTTTGACGCTGGCCGCCAGCATTCGCCCAGGAGCCCGCGGGTATGGAACTTCACGTTGTCATCAATGGCCGCAAGGACCTGGCGGGCCAACTGTATCAACAGCTGCGCAGTGCCATCGAAGGCGGTCGCCTGGCCGCCGGCACGCAGTTGCCACCCAGCCGGCTGCTGGCCGAACAACTGGGGATTTCCCGCAAGACCGTCTCCGACACCTACGCGCAGCTGACCTACGAAAACTTCCTCACCGGCATCATCGGCAAGGGCACCTACGTCAATGCCCGCCCGGCCAGGATCGTGCGCAAGCAAAGCCATCGCGAACTGGCCGGCGCCGACGTCGTCGAGGCCTGGCGCAACATGCCGGACCTGATGCGCCATCCGACCCTGGAAGGTGCGCTGCGCTATGACTTCATCGGCGGCGCCACCGGCAAGGGCCAGTTTCCCCTGGACGACTGGCGTCGCTGCACCGCCCATGCGCTGCGCCAGATCGCCAGCGCCAAGGGCTTCTACAGCCAGCCCGAGGGTTTGCCGGCGCTGCGCAACGCGATCGCCCGGCACATCGCGTTTTCCCGCGGGGTCAATTGCCAGGACGATGACGTGGTGGTGTGCAACGGCGCGCAACAGGCCCTGGACCTGATCTCCCGGGTGCTGACCCGGCCCGGCAGCCTGGTGGCCATGGAAGATCCGGGCTATCCGCCGGCGCGCTTGCTGTTCGCCTCCCAGGGCGCAACCGTGACCGGGGTGCCGGTGGACGAGCAAGGCCTGCGCGTGGACCTGATTCCCGACGGCACGCGGCTGATCTACGTGACGCCGTCCCACCAGTTTCCCCTGGGGATGCCCATGAGCCAGACCCGCCGCGAAGCCTTGCTGGCCCGGGCCTACGCGCTGGGGGCGATCATCATCGAAGACGATTACGACAGCGAGTTCCGCTACGAAGGCCGCCCCGCCGACTCGCTGCAGAGCATGGACGAACGCGGGATCGTGGCGTACGTCGGCACATTCTCCAAGACCCTGCTGCCCGAGCTTCGCCTCGGCTACGCCATCCTGCCGCCGGCGATCCTCGAAGCGGTGATCCTGGCCAAGCGCCTCACCGACCAGCACACTTCCACCCTGCCCCAATGGGCGCTGGCCAAGTTCATCGCCGAGGGTTGCCTGCTCAAGCACATCCGGCGCTGCCATACGCTGTACGCCGGTCGGCGCGAGCGCCTGCTGGCGCGCATGGCCGGGGATCTGTCGCCCTGGTTCGACGCCGTGCCGACCACTGCCGGCTTCCACATGGCGGTGTTGTGCAAGGTACCCATCGACCTGGCACTGGTGATCGAACTGGCGAGAAAAGCCGAAATCGGGCTCTACAGCCTGGCGGGTTTCTTCACTGATACGCCGGTGCGACCGGGCTTGATCTTTGGCTTTGGCGCCATCGAGATCCTCGACATCGACATCGCCCTGGACCGTTTGCGCGACATCTTGCAGCAAGTCGCCTGAGCGATTGGACTGGGGATTTATCGGCCCATTGGCTGTTTGAGCCTTGACCGGGCAGGCTTATCCTGCACGGGTGTCATCCACCGTGGAGCACTTTCGTCCGACTTGATTCAGGAGCCTGAACAATGTCTCGCCATGTGATCAATACCGTAGAAGTCCAGGCCGCCGCCGGACGTTCGGAGGAACTGGGCCGGCAGTTGCAGCAGATCGTCGAAACCCTCCGCGCACTGCCGGGCTGCGACGCCTACCTGGTCGACCGCTGTCCGGAAGACGGCGACCGCTGGAGCGTCAGCGGCCGCTGGCAATCGGAGGCGGCCATGCAGGCTCACTTCAACTGTCCCGAGGTGCAGGGTTTCATCAGCCTGATCGACAACCGCCTGGCCCGCAGCGTGGACTTCAACAGTTTTCCGATTGCCTGAACGCTCTGGTGGCGGGGGTTGACGGCCCGTTGCAGGCGGCGCCGATTGGTCTCCCCGCCTTCCGCAAGATTGGATGTTTGCTTGCCCCGGCAAGGGGCTTAGGGTGAATCCATCGACGCGAGAGCGCGAATTCCCCTCGAATCCATGAAGGTCAAGCCACCATGAAAACCCTCTGCCTGCTAGCCGCCCTCAGCCTGTTGCCCATCACCCAAGCCTACGCCCACGAAGCGACGCCGTCGGAAAAGGTCAATGTGTTGCAGGAAAAGCCGCTGAAGAACCTGCCCGGTAAAAAAGCCATGATGCTGACCGTGGATTATGCGCCGGGCCAGTCTTCCATCGCCCACAAACACGAGGGCACGGCCATGGCCTACGTGCTCGAAGGTGCGATCACCTCCCAGGTCAAGGGCGAGCCGGCTACCACCTACAAGGCCGGGGAATTCTGGTATGAAGCGGCAGGTTCGGAGCACCTGGTGTCGAAAAACGCCAGCTCGACAGAGCCGGCGAAACTGCTGGTGTTCATGGTCATGGGCAAGGATGAAGCGGTGTTGATTCCGCTGAAGAACTGAGCCCCCTGGCCCCTGGCTGGCTGCAACCCAGCCCCCTGTGGGAGCGAGCCTGCTGGCGATAGCGGTGGGTCAGCCAAGTCCAATGTCGCTGACCCACCGCTATCGCGGGCAAGCCCGCTCCCACAGGGCACGCAGTGAATTCCGGACAAAAAAAACCCCACATCTCGCGATGCGGGGTTTTTCATTTTTCAGCGTCGGATCAGTTGGCCGTGACCACCGTCTGGCCGCTCAACGCCAGGTCCAGCAGTTCGCGGTTGGCGACAGCGTACATGGCGTAGTCGGTGCCGCTGGCGGCACGGATGTCCACCAGCATGGCGCGCCAGCGCTCGACCATGTCCTGGTGCTGCTCCAGCCACAGGGCCAGGCGGGTTTCCACGTCCTGGGTACCGTCGCCCTGTTGCAGGACCGAGATGGTGATCGCCCGTTGTTGCCAGTCGACATCATCGCGGAACGCTTCGCGGGCCAGTGCCTGCCAGTTGTTCTCCACCGGCAAGGCGCTGATCTGTTGCAGGTACCAGGTCACGTCCAGGGCGCTACCCACGGCGAAGTAGGCCTTGGCCACGTCGGCGGCGTTCTGGCCAGTGACGTCGGAGGCCTCGATGATCGGCAGCAAGGTGTACAGGTGGGTAGTGCCTGCAACCATGCGCGCCAGCAACTCCGGCACACCGGCGGCCACGTAGGCCTGGTAGCGGGTCTGCCAACCTTCGCGGGTCGGGCCTTCCAGCAGTTCGTCGAGCTTGAGGCCCAGCGCGGCCAGGTGCGGACCGAAGTGGGCGACGTCGCGGGCGGCGTTCTGCTCGTTGCGGCGGCTGCGCAGGAACCAGCGAGTCGCACGGCGACCCAGGCGCATCAGCTCGTCCATCAGCTCCAGCTGCACGTCGGCGGAGACCTGGTGGTCCAGGGCCTCGATCTGGCGGAACCAGTGCGGGAGATGGAAGATGTCACGCACGATCACATAGGCGCCCGCCACGTTCGCCGGGCTCATGCCCGTGGACTCCTTGAGCCGTTGGACGAAGGTGATGCCCATGTGGTTGACCAGGTCGTTGGCGATCTGGGTGCTGACGATTTCGCGCTTCAGGCGATGGCGACGCATGGCCTCGGAGAACTTGCTCACCAGGGTCGGCGGGAACGCAGTCTCCATGTCGCGGGTCAGGTAGTCGTCGTCCGGTACCAGGGAGTTGAGCAACGCTTCCTTGAGGTCGATCTTGCTGTAGGAGATCAGCACCGACAGTTCGGCACGGGTCAGGCCATGGCCCGCCGCGACACGTTCGGCCAGCTGTTCTTCGGTCGGCAGGAACTCGATGGCACGGTCCAGCTTGCCGCGCGCTTCCAGGTCGTTCATCAGGCGCTTGTATTCGGCGATCCGCACGAATGCACGGCGTGCCGCCAGGGACAGCGCCTGGGTCTGCTTGTAGTTGTTGCCCAACACCAGGCCGCCGACTTCGTCGGTCATGCTCGCCAGCAACTGGTTGCGTTGCTTGTCGGTCATGTCGCCAGCCTGCACCACTTCGTTGAGCAGGATCTTGATGTTCACTTCATGGTCGGAGCAGTCCACGCCGCCAGCGTTGTCGATGAAGTCGGTGTTGGTGGCGCCGCCATGCAGGCCGAACTCGACGCGACCCAGTTGGGTCATGCCCAGGTTGCCGCCCTCGCCCACCACTTTGCAGCGCAGTTCGTTGCCGTTCACCCGCAGCGCATCGTTGGCCTTGTCGCCGACATCGGCGTGGCTTTCGCTGCTGGCCTTGACGTAGGTGCCGATACCGCCGTTCCACAACAGGTCCACCGGGGCCTTGAGCAAGGCGTTCAGCAGCTCGGTCGGGGTCAGCTTGTCGGCGCGGATGTCGAAGCGCTCTTTCATCTGTGGCGAGATGGCGATGCTCTTCGCGCTGCGCGAGAAGATACCGCCGCCTTCGGACATGATACTGGTGTCGTAGTCGGTCCAGGCCGAACGCGGCAGGTCGAACAGGCGCTTGCGCTCGGCGAAGCTGCTGGCCGGTTCCGGGTTCGGGTCGATGAAGATGTGCAGGTGGTTGAACGCGGCCACCAGTTGCAGCTTGTCGGACATCAGCAAGCCGTTGCCGAAGACGTCGCCGGCCATGTCGCCGATGCCCACCACGGTGATGCTGTCTTCCTGGACATTGATGCCGCGCTCGCGGAAGTGGCGCTGCACGCCTACCCACGCGCCCTTGGCGGTGATGCCCATCTTCTTGTGGTCATAGCCGGCCGAGCCGCCGGAAGCGAAGGCGTCGCCCAGCCAGAAGCCGTAGTCGATGGCGATGCCGTTGGCGATGTCGGAGAAGGTCGCGGTGCCCTTGTCGGCCGCCACCACCAGGTACGGGTCATCGTCGTCATGGCGCACGACGTTGGCCGGCGGTACCAGCGCGCCATCCTTGAGGTTGTCGGTGATGTCCAACAAGCCCGAGATGAAGATGCGGTAGCAGGCGATACCCTCGGCCGCGATCTCGTCGCGGCTGCCGCCCAGCGGCAGGCGTCGCGGCAGGAAGCCGCCCTTGGCGCCGACCGGCACGATCACCGAGTTCTTCACTTGCTGGGCCTTCACCAGGCCGAGCACTTCGGTGCGGTAGTCTTCTTCACGGTCGGACCAGCGCAAGCCACCACGGGCAACGTTGCCGAAGCGCAGGTGCACGCCTTCGACCCGCGGCGAGTAGACGAAGATCTCGAACTTGGGCACCGGCTTGGGCAGTTCCGGGATCAGGTGCGGGTTGAACTTGAAGCTGAAGTAGGACTTGTTCTGGCCGTGGGCATCGGTCTGGTAGAAGTTGGTCCGCAGGGTAGCCTTGATCAGGTCCAGGTAGCGACGCAGGATGCGGTCTTCGTTGAGCACCTGGACATCGTCCAGGGCCGTGAGGATCGCTTGCTCCAGGCGCAGTTGCTTGTCTTCCAGGTCATCGCCGCTGAGCTTGCGCGCCAGGTAGAAGCGGGTCTTGAACAACCGGGTCAGTTCGCGGGCGATGTCGGTGTGGTTGTTCAGGGTGCTGGCGATGTAGCCCAGGTCGAAGCCCAGGCGGATCTGCTTCAGGTAGCGGGCATAGGCACGCAGCAGCGCCACGTCGCGCCACGGCAGGCCGGCGGTCAGCACCAGGCGGTTGAACGCGTCGTTCTCGGCATCCCCGCTCACGATGTGGATGAACGCATCCTGCAGGGTGTCGTTGAGCTGCTGGATGTCCAGGTCCAGGCCTTCGGCGGCGGTGAACGCGAAATCATGGATCCAGAACTCGCGGCCGTTGGTGTGGCGCAGGCGGTACGGGAATTCACCCAGCACGCGCAGGCCGAGGTTTTCCAGGATCGGCAGGACATCGGACAGCGCCAGCGGCGTGTCGGCGTGATACAGCTTGCAGTGCAATTCACGCTGGCCGGACACCTGGCCCAGCGGCTGGTAGAAACTCATCACCAGCGGGTTCTTTTCATTCAGGCTCAGCAGGTGCTGCATGTCGACCACCGCCGAGTGCGCGGCGAAGCGCTCGCGGTAACCGGCCGGGAAGCCCTTGGGGAAGTCGGCCAGCACATTGGTGCCCTGGGCTTCGCCGAAGCTCTCGACCACCAGGCTGGCGTAGTCGTCCTTCCAGCTGCGGCAGGCCTGCACGACTTCTTTTTCCAACAGCAGCGGGTCGATGTCGATGCGGTTCTTCGGGTCCACCCGCAGGATCAACTGCACGCGTGCCAGCACGGATTCGGAGAAGAACGTCCAGAACTCGCAATCCGTGGCCTTCAGGCGATCCATCAGCACCTGCTGGATCTTCTGGCGCACTTCGGTGGAGTAGATGTCACGTGGCACGTAGGCCAGGCAATAGCAGAAGCGACCGTACGGGTCCTTGCGCAGGAACACGCGGATCTTGTTGCGCTCCTGGATCTGCACGATGGACATCACGGTGTTGAACAGTTCGTCGACCGGGGTCTGGAACAGGTCGTCACGGGGCAGCACCTCGACCACCTGGGCCAGTTCCTTGCCCAGGTGCGCCTTGGCCTGGAAGCCCGAACGACGTTCGATTTCCTCGACCTTGCGCCGGATGTACGGGATGACCCGGACACTTTCGCCGTACACCGAGGAGGTGTAGAGGCCCATGAAGCGGCATTCCTTGATGACCTTGCCGTTGGCATCGATCTGGCGGATCGACACGTAGTCCGGGTACGCCGGACGGTGCACGCGGCTCGGGTGCGCAGCCTTGGCGAACGACAGCAGGGTCGGTTCGCGCAGGTAGTTGACGGCGTAGTCCTCGATGCGCAGGTCATCGGCGGTGAGGCCGGCGCGCAGCAGCTTGGTCAGGCCGAGGAAGGACTCGGGGTTGTATTCGATATGGCCGCCGTCGGCTTCGTCACGCACCACGAACTCTTCGTAGCCGAGGAACGTGAAGTGGTTACCCACCAGCCATTCCAGGAAGCTCTTGATCTCGCTCTTCTCACCGGCATCGATGGCGTAGGCGCTGTCGTCCAGGCCCGCCAGGATTTCCTGGACCTTGGCCTTCATCGGTTCGAAATCGGCCACCGCCACGCGCACTTCGCCCAGCACCTGCTCCAGTTCCTTGGTCAGGACACTGAGCTCGGCGGCGTTGGCGCAACGGTCGATTTCCAGGTACATCAACGACTCTTGCAGGATGCCGTCGCCCTGGGTGCCCTTGGGCAGGATTTCCAGCAACTCGCCCTTGCTGCCGCGACGCACGCTCAGGACGGTGGTTTGCAGGGTATGGATGCTGTAGCCGCGACGGTTCAGTTCGGTGCGGACCGAATCCACCAGGAACGGCAGGTCGTGGTGCAGCACTTCCACCGCCGTGTGGGTCGACTGCCAGCCGTGGCGTTCATAGTCGGGGTTGTAGACACGCACCTGCGGTTGGGCGTGATCGAAGCGCTCAAGCAGGCGCCAGGCAGACAGGGTGCAGCCGGCGAGGTCGGACAACCGGCGCTGGGTGAGTTCATCGAGGGAAATGATGCCGAAGAATTGTTCAGCGAACAGCGCCACTTGTGGCAGTGCCTGTTCACTGATGTGCTGCGCCAGTGCCGCTTGCAGTTGATGCTGGAAGTCGGCTTTGCTGGCTGCGGTGAAGAACGCCATCTGTGGTACTCCGCTTGGGCTTGTTATTGATGGAAGCGTCGCGTGCAGCCCCTTTCGGGGCCGTCGGCCATCCCGTTCCTGATTCTCGGGCAGAGGAAACAGGATGACAGGTGGGTGAAGCTGGACGGGACCGGCAGGTCACATTCCTTTTCCATGTAATTTCCATGTAATGAACACCTGCAAAACCCACCCCGGGGCTGGCCTTTGCACGTGCACATCCGTTGCGCAGCTTAACGAGTGCGATCAGGTGCCTGCTTGCAGCGCTGCGACATATTCGGTCATCGGCTAGCTGTATGGCGCAGACGCCCTGAACAACCCTAGCAGCCCGAGGGCCAAACGGCACCCCGAGGCGTGAATCCCCATGCAGTATGTGCGCCTGTTGGCAGTAACCCTGCAGAAAATCATCCAGGCTGGCAAACTCCCCCTTTTCGCACCCGCAGGGCTCATCGAGCCAGGAGCCATCACCATGCAAATGACCACCGCCCTTCTGATCGCCAACCCGTGCGATGACGAAGAAGACAACATGGCCATGCTCTGCTGCCACAGCACCCAGGGCGACATGTTCCTGATGACCCGCTACCCCGATGAGGACGAACTGGAGATTGCCCTGGACGGCGAGCCCTCGACCTTGGACGGGGTCAAGGTGACCCTCAGCCCCACCCTGCTGAAGATCGAGATCGCCGCGGCGGACGCCGATGCGTTGAATGGGGACGATGTGCTGGAGATCCGCCATGACACCGATGCAGCGGACCTGGTCGAGGTGGAGCTGACGTTGCAGAACATTCTCAGGGGTGGGGTGGGGACTTTCATCCGCCAGTCCTGATTTCAAAGGCGACCGTTTCCTTGTGGCGAGGGGATTTATCCCCGCTGGGCTGCACAGCAGCCCCTAGGCTCTGTCTGAAGGTGTCTGCGCGAAGGCCAGACAAGGCGAAACGGGGCGAGGAAGCGCAGTGTACTGGAGTACATGAGCATTCCGAGCCCGTTTCAACGCAGTATGGGCGAGTGCAGACACATTTCAGACAAAGCCTAACGTACTGAACTCAATCTTCCTGGCGCATTGAGCTGCCTGGTTAGGGCGCGCTTCGCAGTCAGCGAGACGTTACTCCCTCACCACGGGGCCCGTGCATCGGCTGTTATTCGTTCTTCTGCATGAACTTGCCATTGGTGATATGCGCAACTGTCGGCTGCACAAGATCATCCTCGGTGACGCCCAGTGGTGCTCGCCTGCTAATTCAGGTCGCTGCAGGGCACTTAATACATCCAACACTTTTCCAGATGATTCACACACCATCCGCTCCCAGAAAACAATAAACACATCAACTCAATGAAGCAGCAAAGAAAAATCTAATTTTTCAACAACCAGACGCATTCCTACATTCCCCTCCTACTCAGCACCAAGAACAGACCTACGCCAGCATCAGAAGCGGCGCCATAGCCACCCAAGTCCTTGCTGCTATTAATTAAGAACTTGCAAAAACACGCAAGTTAGGTGATCGCTTCGCGACACTTATCAATGACAAAGGAGATATTGAAATGGGTAGCAAACGCTCTGAAATAAATACCTTCGACGGTCTGCCGCAAGCACTTAGCTTCGCCAAAGGCCTCCTCGTAACCGAAGCCGACTTTTTCGCCTCACTGATCCAGTAAGTCAGGCATCAATTAAGTCGTCGCAACAGATGCCGAAAGGATTTCCTTTCGGCATTTACAAAAAAAAGGAAGCATTATATGTCTGAGCGCGAACTACCATCGACTGAAGCCCTATTCAACATCATGTCGACTCTTCACACTCTGGGATTCAGCGCAGTGACACGCTACACCACGCCATCAAAACTAGTGGCAACAGCCGAACTTTTTGACCATAACGATAATCTTGTTGAATCAGGTGCCGGAAAAGGACTGGATTCACTTATCGGTGCGCTGGCGGAAGGCATTGAACACTTCAGCACCTTTCAGCCTCCTGAGGAAGAAACCACATGGGATCATTCAGACAATATCTCTACTCAAAAAGCAGTTGCGGAGGATGGCTTCTTCACCAGCCTGCCACCTAGCGAAAAACCAATTGAGTGTTTCAAGCTTACATCTTTGGACAAAAAAGAAATTTTATTTGTTCCACGTACTCTTCTTTGTCCAAACCCATCAACAAACACCGATAAAGGTGACAGCTCTACATTGAGCTTTCTATCTCGCTACTCATCAAATTCAGGTATCGCATTTGGCTGCACGAAGAACGAAGCACTGTTGCACGGTGCCCTGGAAGTCATCGAGCGGCACATCCTGTCGCTCTTCTTCATGACTGTCTGCGGGCTTGGCCCGACAATCAAGCTGTATACGCCTTCTACCGCGTTGATTGAAAGAGCGCTGCTGAACTACCCTGGCGCGCCGACATCTGTGAGCGGCTTGCGAATCATTATCATCAAGGACGTATTATCCGTCTACTTTGCAGTCGCGTTTCCAAAGGCAGGGCCCGGAGCCCATCATCTATCCCCCATAGGTTCAGGTTGTTCGTTGAACATCGATACGGCCATCCAGCGGGCAGTTACCGAACAACTCCAGTCCGAGGATTTGTATGGCCCTACTGAGGAATTTTTAGACAGGAAAACCCTTGACCTCCTGTCAGAATCCAGGCAACTGAAGAATCTGATCGACTTCGCACCCGTTAGAAGTGCGATACTTTCCGTTCTTGATTGCCCTTTACACGAGCACATCGAAACTGTCCCATCCCAGTTAGACACCCTACATAAATCGCTAGAAAATGAAGGTAGAAAAATATTCTATCGAACCGTAACGCGCTTTTCTTGCAATAGCATAGTCACTCAAACTTACATCCCAGGGCTTGAACGTTTCAATATAATTCGAAACGGACGCTTGGTTGTGCCCCAGCACGTACTGCGCAGTTAAATTATCGAACCCAAAACAGGCAGGAGCGAGCGCATGCATACCCTACAAACAATAATCAAAAGTTCCTATAAAAGACATACCGCACTTCTAGCTTCAACCCTTGCCACAATTCTGGCGCTCAAACTCATCGTGCTCGCACCGCCACTACTACTCGGAATAATCATTGACGCCCTGCACGGGGACAAGCTTGTAGCATCCAGCACACTGCTTTTGCTGACGGCAGGTCTGGTGGTCGCAGGTTGCATCCACGCTATTATCAGCCCCCTGCAAACCCACATTCTGTGCAGGCTGGTCCAACACATTATCATGGCAGCTTCTATTGATTGGATCACGAAACTTATAGGCAAGGAGTTTTCTTTCTTCAATTCATGGCGAATCGGTCACTTCATAAAATCAGTTGAACGGGGAATCACTGCTCATGAACAGCTGCTGACGTTCCTTGTTACCGTCGCTCTTCCCCTTTGCCTCGAATTTATAGTCGTTGGCGGCGCTTTTTTTTACATGGGTGGCAGTGACATTTTTCTGAGCATGACCGGACTCGGCATCATCTATCTGGTTATCACCCATAAAATCATCAGATGGCGTAGGAAGCATATCGATGCTGTCAACGAACAAGAAGATGAGCTGAACGCCCACTTATACAACACGTTGAATGCTGGCAAAGCAATAAAACTGGAAAATGCCGAGCCCACGGCAATACAACCGTTAAACGAAGCTTTCAAACGTTATGCCATAGCAGCCGTCGCCACGGCGTCCTCAGGCGGACTCTTGAACTCCGCCAAAATTCTGTTTGTAAGCCTTTCCACCGGAGGGCTGCTCTTTTGGGGCGTCCTGGATCAGCTATCGAGCCAACCCAGTATTAGCGTCGGGCAGCTGGTTGCCATTTTCTCTATCGCCGGAAGTTATTTGCTGAATATCACCACGTTGACTGAGGGCTATCGTGTTCTCGATCAGTTTCTTGCAGACCAGCATCAGTTTCAGCATTTGCTTTCGCTACCAAACTTCGATAATCGAGATCGGCAGACGGACCCTGTTTTTCAGCACTCTTCAACATTGAAACTCACCCCATGCGTAGTGACAGAAAACGGAGAGCCTCGGCTGTCTATCAGACAATCACTGACGTTTAGCCAGGGGCAATCATTGGCCATTACTGGTCCAAGTGGGGCAGGCAAATCCACACTTCTGGAGGTTCTGGCAGGATTGGATGCGCTGACGCGAGAGCAATTGAGCATTGATTCGATACCGGTCTCGCGATTGACACCTCAAGCACACCTGAATGCTCTGAGGTACTGTCCTCAACAACCACGGTTCCTGGAAGGTTGTTTTGAACGATCGATTCTATTCGGGGGCAAAGCGTCGCCGCTGCTGTGTCAAGCCATCCGGCAACTGCAACTTGAGGAAACCGTTCAACGATACATCAGCGAAAACGCGACCAATATCTCCGGTGGTGAAGCAAAGCGCCTGTCACTGCTTCGCTTGATCAACAAACCAGGAAAATTCAACTTGTTCGATGAGCCAAGCGCATCGATCGAACCAAAACTGACTGCCCCTGTTTGGGATCTGTTGTTCGAAACGTTCAACGAACGCGGGTTGATATGTGTTACCCACGACGTCAATCATCTGTACCGCTTTGATCGGGTAATCGTCATGCGCCACGGTACCATTGTGGACGACGGCCCGTGGCGAGAGCTGATGGACAGACCGGCAGTCAAGTTGTTGTTGAATGACATCCAGACACACACCTGACCAGACCGCAGCGTTCTCTTTCGCCAGCGCAAGGGGCGGCCGAGAAGTAACCGTCGGTCGCTCGCCGGACGACCACCTCTTGACGAGGAGTTGGGTTCTGATATCTCCTGAAACCGGTTTCAGAGCCGCTAACAAATCCAATAGGCAGGTTTCTATCCGTGAATTCTTTCTCCGCTGCCCAACGCAGCCGCGTGACCATGCTCGATGTCGCCGAACGCGCCGGGGTTTCCAAGGCCAGCGTCTCGCGATTTATCGGCGAGGACCGTGCCCTGCTCTCCGAAGCCATCGCCCGGCGCATCGAGCAGGCGATCAGCGAGCTGGGCTATCGCCCCAACCAGATGGCCCGCGGTCTCAAGCGTGGGCGCACCCGCCTGATCGGCATGCTGGTGGCCGATATCCGCAACCCCTATTCGATCGCCGTGATGCACGGCGTGGAAACCGCCTGCCGTCGCCATGGCTACAGCCTGGTGGTGTGCAACACCGATCGTGATGACGAACAGGAGCGCCAGCACCTGGCCCTGTTGCGTGCCTACAACATCGAGGGGCTGATCGTGAACACCCTGGGGCATCACCGTGACGAATTGCTCGACCTGCGCAGCGAAATGCCCCTGGTGCTGGTGGATCGCAAGGTCGATCGCCTCGAAAGCGACCTGGTGGGCCTGGACAACCCGGCGGCGGTGAAGATCGCCCTCGACCACCTCGAACAGCGCGGCTACCGCGACCTGCTGATGGTCACCGAACCGTTCGACGGCACCAGTTCCCGGATCGAGCGGGTCGACAGCTTCAAGTCAGGCATCGAGCAGCGCCCTGCCCTGGCCGGCGCCGTGGTGGAAATCGACAATCAACTGACGGCCCGGATCCAGGCCTTCCTGGCCCAGCCGGGTCCTGGCCCCAAGGCGCTGTTCTGCGCCAACGGCATTGCCGCCCTGGCCACGACCCAGGTGTTGCGTGAATCGGGCTGCCACCTGTTTGACGACGTCGGCCTGATCGCCCTTGATGACCTGGACTGGTACCCGTTAGTGGGCAGCGGCATCACCGCCCTGGCCCAACCGACCGCCGAGATCGGTGCCCGGGCCTTCGAGTGCCTGTTGCAGCGCTTGCGCGGCGACAACGGGCCGGTGCGGACGGTGGATTTTGCCGCGCAACTGATCGAGCGTGGGTCGACGCTTGGAGCTTCTCGGTGATCGAGCCGGCGCTATCGCGACCAGGTTCCCCACGCCGGACCTGCGTTGCGCTGGGGATCCCTGTGGGAGCGAGCCTGCTCGCGATGAGGCCCTGAAGCGCACACCCTTTTTTTGAACAGAACTGAAACCGGTTTCAGAGGGATAACATCAATGCACAACCCACCCGTCTCCATCAGCCTTTCCAGCTACGGCGCCGACCTGGTGCGGCAGCAAGGCCAAGGCAGTTTCATCGACCTGTTGGCCGCCGCTGGCGCCTCACGCATCGAATGGCGCGAGGAACTGCTCACTCACGAACAGCCCGCCGAGCTGGCCGCCGACGCCCATGCACAAGGCCTGCAAAGTATTTTTTCGTCCCCCCTCGAACTCTGGCTGGTTGACCGCACCGAGCCCAATCCCGCCCTTTCGCAGGCATTGCGGCGAGCCGAGGCGTTCGGTTCGAACTGGCTGAAGGTCTCCCTCGGGCACTTCACCGACGCCCATGACCTGATCGCCCTGGCGGAGGTTCTTGCCGCCAGCCCGGTGCAGTTGCTGGTGGAAAACGACCAGACGCTACAGGGCGGGCAGATCGAACCGTTCCAGCGGTTTTTCGCCGCCGTCGAGCAACGAGGACTGCCCATCGGCATGACCTTCGACATCGGCAACTGGCAATGGCAGGACCAATCCGCGACCCTGGCGGCCCGCGAGCTGGGGCGCCATGTGCGGTATGTGCATTGCAAGGCGGTGGCCCGGCGCGAGGACGGCAAGCTGATTGCGGTGCCGCCAGTGCTAGCGGACCTGCATGTATGGGAGCAACTGTTCAAGCAGATGCCCAGCGGCGTGATGCGCGCCGCCGAGTACCCGCTGCAAGGCGATGACCTGCTGCAATTGACCGCTGAACACGTCACCGCCCTGGCCCGCCTCGGGCAACTGCGCCAGGAGCCTGCCCATGGCTGAATTCGATGTCTTGTCGTTCGGCGAAACCATGGCGATGCTGGTGGCTGACCAGGGCGGTGACCTGGCCAGCGTCAACCATTTCAGCAAGCGTATCGCCGGGGCCGACAGCAACGTTGCCATCGGCCTCGCGCGGCTGGGCTTCAATGTCGCCTGGCTCAGCCGGGTTGGCGCCGATTCCCTGGGGCGTTTCGTCGTGCGCACGCTGGAGCAGGAAGGACTCGACTGTCGCCATGTGGCCGTCGATCCCATGCACCCGACCGGGTTCCAGTTCAAATCCCGGACCGACGACGGCAGCGACCCGCAAGTGGAGTATTTCCGCCGCGGCTCGGCGGCCAGTCATCTGTCGGTCGACGCCATCGCGCCAGCGCTGCTGGGCGCCCGGCACTTGCATGCCACCGGGATCGTGCCGGCGCTGTCGGCCACGGCCCGCGAGATGTCCCTGGAATTGATGATCCGCATGCGCGGGGCTGGCCGCAGCCTGTCCTTCGACCCCAACCTGCGGCCGAGCCTGTGGTCCAGCGAGTCGTTGATGATCGCCGAGGTCAACCGCCTCGCCGCCCTTGCCCACTGGGTGTTGCCCGGCCTGGGCGAAGGCCGGTTGCTGACCGGCTTCGACGACCCGGCCGACATCGCCGCCTTCTACCTGGGCCAAGGCGCTGAAATCGTCGTGATCAAGCTCGGCGCGGATGGTGCGTATTACCGCACGCATCTGGACCAGGGCGTTATCGCCGGCGTGCCAGTGGCCCAAGTGGTGGACACCGTGGGCGCCGGCGATGGCTTCGCCGTCGGCCTGATCAGTGCATTGCTCGAAGGCCGCGCCATCACCGAGGCCGTGCAGCGCGCCAACTGGATCGGCAGCCGCGCGGTGCAGAGCCGCGGGGACATGGAGGGATTGCCGACGCGCCTTGAGTTATTGGCTGAATTTGAAACCGCCTATCGCGAGCAAGCTCGCTCCCACAGGGGTTAACTCGATCCCATGTGGGAGCGAGCTTGCTCGCGATAGCGCCACCGCACAACGCACCTGCTGCAACAAAAACAACAAGCTCAGGAGTCAACGACATGCAAACGCTCAACCTCGCCACCCGCCGCTGGTGGTACATCATGCCCATCGTGTTCATCACCTACAGCCTGGCGTACCTGGATCGGGCCAACTATGGCTTCGCCGCAGCCTCGGGCATGGCCAAGGACCTGATGATCACCCCGGGACTGTCGTCATTGCTCGGCGCGCTGTTTTTCCTCGGCTACTTTTTCTTCCAGGTGCCCGGGGCGATCTACGCGCAGAAACACAGCGTGAAGAAGCTGATCTTCGTCAGCCTGATCCTCTGGGGGTCGCTGGCCACGTTGACCGGCGTAGTCGCCAACGCCTACTGGCTGATCGTGATCCGCTTCATGCTTGGCGTGGTCGAAGCCGCCGTGATGCCGGCGATGCTGGTGTACCTGTGCCACTGGTTCACCCGGGCCGAACGCTCGCGCGCCAATACTTTCCTGATCCTTGGCAACCCGGTGACCATGCTCTGGATGTCGGTGGTGTCGGGATACCTGGTGCAACAGTTCGACTGGCGCTGGATGTTCATCATCGAAGGCTTGCCGGCGGTGCTCTGGGCCTTTGTCTGGTGGCGCCTTGCCGATGATCGCCCGGCCCAGGCCAAGTGGCTCAGCGCCCAGGAAAAGCAGGACTTGGAAAGCGCACTGGCGGCCGAACAGGTCGGGATCAAGGCGGTGAAGAACTATGCCGAGGCCTTCCGCTCGCCCAAGGTCATCATCCTGGCACTGCAGTTTTTCTGCTGGAGCATCGGGGTCTACGGGTTCGTGCTGTGGCTGCCGTCGATCCTCAAGGCCGGCCTGCAAATGAGCATGGTCGAGGCCGGCTGGCTGTCGTCGTTGCCGTACCTGGCGGCCGTCGTCGCCATGCTCGCCGTGTCCTGGGGCTCGGACAAGGCACAGAAGCGCAAGCGCTTCGTCTGGCCGCCGTTGCTGGTGGCCTCCATCGCGTTCTACGCCTCGTACCTGCTGGGCCCTGAACACTTCTGGTGGTCCTACAGCCTGCTGGTGATCGCCGGCGCCTGCATGTACGCGCCCTACGGGCCCTTCTTTGCCATCGTCCCGGAAATCCTGCCGGCCAACGTCGCCGGCGGGGCCATGGCGCTGATCAACAGCATGGGCGCCCTGGGCTCCTTCGGCGGCTCGTACCTGGTGGGCTACCTCAACGGCTCCACCGGCTCCCCGGGCATGTCCTTCCTTTTGATGAGTGGCGCGCTGCTGCTGTCGGTGGTACTGACCCTGGCCCTCAAGCCCGGCGCCAGTGACCGTGCCACTCCCAACGCCGTGGCGCCGCAGCCGGCGCCCGCCCACTCCTGAATCGAGACCCCTCCATGAAAAAGCACGTGGTGTTGTACAAGACGCTGTCAGCGCAACTGATGGCCCGCCTGCAAGCGCACGCCGAAGTCACCCTGATCGAGCGCCTCGACGCCCAGGGCCTGGCGCAATTGCGCGATGCCCTGCCCAGCGCCCATGGCCTGCTGGGGGCCAGCCTCAAGCTGGACGCGGCGCTCCTGGACCTGGCGCCGAACCTGCACGCCATCGCCAGCGTCTCGGTGGGTGTCGACAACTATGACATCGACTACCTGACCGAACGCCGGATCCTGCTGACCAATACCCCGGACGTGCTCACCGAGACCACCGCCGACACCGGCTTCGCACTGATCCTGGCCACCGCCCGCCGGGTGGTGGAACTGGCCAACCTGGTACGCGCAGGCGGCTGGCAGCAGAGCATCGGACCCAGGCATTTCGGCAGCGATGTCCATGGCAAGACCCTGGGCATCATCGGCATGGGGCGTATCGGCGAAGCCTTGGCCCAGCGCGGGCACTTCGGCTTTGGCATGCCGGTGATCTACCACAGCCACTCGCCCAAGCCGGCGGTCGAGCAGCGCTTCGGGGCCCGCTACTGCAACCTCGAAACGTTGTTGCAACAGGCGGATTTCATTTGCCTGACCTTACCCCTGACCGCCGAGACCCAGGGCCTGATCGATGCGCAGGCGTTTGCCCGGATGCGCCCCGAGAGCATTTTCATCAACATTTCCCGGGGCAAAGTGGTGGACGAAGCGGCACTGTTCGACGCCCTGCGCAACGGCCAGATCCGCGCTGCGGGGCTCGACGTGTTCGAACGCGAGCCCCTGAGTGCCGACTCCCCGCTGCTGCAAATGGATAACGTGGTGGCAACGCCGCACATGGGCTCGGCCACCCACGAAACCCGGGAAGCCATGGCCCGCTGCGCGGTGGACAACCTGCTGGCAGCCTTGGCGGGGGAAAGACCGGCGAACCTGGTGAACCTGGGCGCGTGGACAGACAACCGGGGGAACTGAAGCGGCTGGAATATCGCCATCGCGAGCAGGCTCGCACCACCGCAGTTTTTCATTGGCTGGCAATGCCGGGCCAGCCAAGCCCCTCCCATGGCCAAGGGAATCAGGCTCTGTACGAAAAGCCTTGATACTCGGTGATGCGGGCTTGCGCAACGAATCCCCAATCCAGGTTTAAACGCCTCAAGTTATTGAATTGAAACCGAAGAACGGCGACTTCGAGAAAGCACGTTTATTCCCACATACCCATCCTACCGATTGTTAGGAACGGCCTTACACAAGCATCGGAAGTTGCGCCCTGGCCCCACCATCCTCCTGCTGTTATTCATGAGTCATCGGCTAAAACACGCCGAGTGATCGCTTCGCAGCACCTTGAATAACAGCCACCACCCATGACCGCTGTCTTTGCAATCTCAACACAAGCCTGTTGGAACGGGCCTATCCATAAGAAAGGAGTCAACACATGAGACAAATTGAACTGCCAGCCCTCATCATCCGCGGTGACGGCACCTGGAGCATAGACGTACCCAATCAAAAACGGCGCAACCCACTCGAAAACTATCCATCAGAAAACCCGATGTATGAGTTTATTCAGGCAATTGATAGCGACTTCAAAGAGCGAAAAAATAATTTGGAGTTCTACCTTCAAATGGAATTGGATCAGGTGAATACCACTCGCCCAGCCTTGCAGAATCTGACACCTGACACGTGGCTATCCCGAACTTCAGATAATATGACCGAACTGTTGCTCCGCAAAAAATCAGAACTTGAAGTAGAACTTAATCACATCCAGATCTACGAAGGGTTCGACAAATTAAAGGCGTCTTATAATTCGCTGATTCTAAAAGATCAAATTGCCAGCCTCCAAGATAGACAAACCAGGCTAAACGCTGAAATAAACCGACGCCAAGTGGAGGCAGCGAAACAAGCCACGGAGCACGCCAACGCAGTCCTTGCTGAATCCAGACAAGTGGCTGAAGAAGAGGCCCGCCGCCTCTCCGAGGGACAGATTGATGAACACAAACGTGGCCCGAGCTTTGTAGCGGACCCTAATAAATACATTTTTAAAAAATCCGTGTAGATTACTCATCAAGTTGCCAATAACTTCCAAAGTGATCCAGCTGCTACAACCTCTGTTCTTGGAATAGTGGTTGTGGCGTTACTGATAGCTGCTGCCTCATCGCTTCTAGATGCCGATCAAGTGGATTTCATCGACAATGAAATTCTTGGCAAATTCACCACTCCATAAACCGCAATTATAATTACCGGGGAGCCGAGGAGTCGCACCCCAACTCGGCCCCCATCTTTCGCCTCATCAAACTTCACATCCGTGCCACTTAAATACAGGATGTCTATGAAAACCAAACCGCAAGAAATTCATCCGCCCTACTTTCTGTTCGTCCTGGCCGCGATCCCTATTTTTTTGATCAATTTCCTGCTTCCCCCACATCCCCTCACTCCTACACACATGGCCATCGCCGCGTTCGTGGATGATCATCTTTTTGGGGAAGTGGGCTTCTGGTCGTCGTTATTCCCGTTCAGCTCAAAGGTAACCGCAAACTACCTCGCTTGTTTTGGGCCTTTATTTGCCCTCTTCGCCTTCTATAAAAGCTACCTAACAATGGAAATCGATCCTACCCAATACGTTCATTACAGGCCTTGGAAGTTTGCACTCATGCCGGCTGCGATCGCGTTCTATATGCTCTTGTTTCTCGCCATGTTCTATCTGGGCTCGACCGATCTTGCCAAGAACACCCGGAAATACGCCTTTTATGGCGCATACAGGTTCACCTTTTCATTATTCTCCGCCTCCACGCTTGTTATTTTCTATATGACTGCCATATTGCTACACCGCTGCTTTTTTTATATACCGGGCTTATTGCTCGAACGCTGGAAAGCCAAGAGATCAAAAAACCGTTCGCAAGATCGAGCCGGCGGTTTATGACTTCTGAAACCTAAGAACAACCCGATGCCAGCGCCATCGCGCCGTCCCCTGCGGAAGCGAGCCTGCTCGCGAAGGCGACAGGTCCACTTGCAGGAGCCTTGGACGGAGCGCCTGTCCACACAAGCATTATCTCTGCCAGCAACGGATTGAATGATCGAACTACTTGCTTGGACTCGAAATCCTCCATGCCTCTGAATTCAAGTGTATGAGCCATGACGCCCCCTTCAGCTTCAATGGCAATGATTGCCGGGTGGATGAATCATCGACCGCTCCCCCTCGCCGGTCGCCAACCACTGTTCACTCACGCTCAACAGGCGCGCCAACTGTGGCAGTCGTACCCGAGGCACCCCACGAGCGAACCAGTTCGTCAGGCATTGCGGGCTGACCCGAAGCACTTCAGCGAACCCCGCACACGGGATGGCGTATTCCCCTAGCGTGACCTTCAAGCGCTGCCCGCATGCCGTTCGAGGGGTTATTCGCGAATACCTGCCCTGCTCCGAACACTTAACATCGATCATTTTTCAGGCTTTGCCTCCTGGCCGGTGCGAACAACCAATCTAAGCACCTGAAGATCCGCCGGATAGGTCTCAATGCGAGCCTTTCAGCGCATTAGGAATAGCCCCACTAGCACGAGGTAAAACGCCTACAGAACTCGCCTAATGGAGGCCGCGCGTACCGAACGGGACAGTTTTTCAATGTGGTTTTGCAGGAACAGGATTACATCCACCACCAATCCCCCGTGGGAGCTGAGCTTGCTCGCGATGGCGGTGGACAGGCTTGCATCAATGCTGAATGTGCCACCGCCTTCGCGAGCAGGCTCGCTCCCACAATGGTTCTATGTGCGCACATGAATAAGTGCCCACCCTGGCTTTGGCTTTGGCTTTGGCTTTGGCTTTTGATCTTAAAGCCCCGTTAACCACAAGGGCCGAACGCCGGCATTGCGTAGTGGGCATCCCGGCATGGATGCCGGGATAGCCGCGCTGGGCCATGGATGGCCCTTCGCGGCGGGCCCACGGAGCAATGCCGGCGTTCGGGAACACCGCGCCGTAGGCGAGGTGCCCGGTGGTGGGGCAAAGACCTTTTGGTTACTTTTGGGGCGTCTGCCAAAAGTGACCCGCTGTAAGAGCGGAACCCTAAGCCGCCGTTACCGCAGCAATGGATATTCACTCAAATCCAAAACCGCCATCGCGAGCAAGCTAGCTCCCACACTGATCTCCAGCGTTCATGGCATCGGGGGCTCACCGCGGATATCTGTGGGAGCCGAGCTTGCTCGCGATAGCGCTCTGCCTGAGACGATGATGCGGGATGTACCGACGCCTCCGCGAACAAGCCCACTCCCACCATGAATCCAAACCGATCACAAATCCGCACACCTGATCAAAATCCCGTTAGTCGCCACCCCCCGCCATGCATTAAAGTAACGCCCCCAGCCCCGACGTTATCCGAACGCCTGGGCCACCCTTTCCAGGAACAGTCACCGATGGAACATCGTGAAGCGCTGCTGGCGCTGCGAACCTTTCTTTCAACGCAGATTCTCGGCCAGGAAAAACTCATCGAGCGCCTGCTCATCGCCCTGCTCGCCGACGGCCACATGCTGGTGGAAGGCGCGCCCGGGCTGGCCAAGACCAAGGCCATCAAGGAGTTGGCCGAAGGCATCGAAGCGCAGTTCCATCGCATCCAGTTCACCCCCGACCTGCTGCCCGCCGACATCACCGGCACGGAGATCTATCGCCCGGAAACCGGCAGTTTCGTCTTCCAGCAGGGGCCGATCTTCCACAACCTGGTGCTCGCCGACGAAATCAACCGTGCCCCGGCCAAGGTCCAATCGGCCTTGCTCGAAGCCATGGCCGAGCGGCAGGTCAGCGTCGGGCGCAGCACCTATGAGCTGTCGCCGCTGTTCCTGGTCATGGCCACGCAGAACCCCATCGAGCAGGAAGGCACCTACCCGCTGCCCGAGGCCCAGCTCGACCGTTTCCTGATGCACGTCAAGATCGGCTTCCCGGATGCCACGGTGGAACGGCGGATCCTGCAGCAGGCCCGGGGAGAAGCGCTCAATGGCGAAGCCAAGCCCGAGCGTCGGGTCAGCCAGCAGGCGATTTTCTCGGCACGCAAGGAAATCCTCGGCTTGTACATGGCCGACGCCGTGGAGGAATACCTGGTGCAATTGATCATGGCCACCCGCAACCCGGCCAAGTTCGATCCGGAAATGGCCGAGTGGATCGCCTATGGCGCCAGCCCACGGGGTTCCATTGCCCTGGACCGCTGCGCCCGCGCCCACGCCTGGCTGGCCGGACGCGACTTTGTCAGCCCGGAGGATATCCAGGCCGTGCTGTTCGACGTGCTGCGCCATCGCATCATCCTGTCGTTCGAAGCCGAAGCCGCCGGTATCGACCAGGACCGGGTCGTGCAGCGGATCCTCGACGTCGTCGCTGTCGCTTGAGCATGGGTCATGACTAACCCACTGGCGCCCGCACCGGGCATCCGCGTCAGCCTTTCGGAGCTGATCGAGATGCGTCATCGCGTGCGCGAAGTGCAGCTGTTCTCGACGCCTGGACAGCGCAGCCCGCTGATCGGCCTGCACCATTCCAAGCTGCGCGGACGTGGAGTGGATTTCGACCAGGTGCGGGTCTACCAGGCCGGCGACGATGTGCGCACCATTGACTGGCGCGTCACCGCCCGGACCCAGGAACCCCACACCAAGCTGTTCCACGAAGAACGCGAGCGGCCGATCTTCATCATGATCGAGCAGAGCCACCGCCTGTTCTTCGGTTCGGGCCTGCTGTTCAAGTCGGTGCTCGCGGCCCAGGCCGCCAGCCTGATCGGCTGGGCCGCGCTGGGCCACAACGACCGTGTGGGCGGGCTGGTGTTCGGCAATAACACCCACTACGAAGTCAAGCCCCGGCGCAGCAAGCAAAGCCTGCTGCAATTGCTCAACCGCCTGGTGCGGGTCAACCAGTCGCTGCACCCCGAAGGCGAGCCGGACCGCGATTCGTTCGGCATTGCCTTGCGTCGGGCCCGGGAGGTGCTGCGGCCGGGCAGCCTGGCGATCGTGATCTGCGACGAACGGGCGCTGTCGGACAGCGCCGAGCAGCAACTGAGCCTGCTGTCGCGCCATTGCGACCTGTTGCTGCTGCCACTCTCGGACCCGCTGGACCACGCCCTGCCCGCCGCCGGCTTGCTGCGTTTCGCCCAGCGTGGTGCGCAACTGGAGCTCGACACCCTGAATGTCGAACTGCGCCAGGCCTATCGCGCCCAGGCCGAGGCCCGCCAGGCGCGCTGGGAATTGCTCGCACAGAAACTGCGGATCCTGATGATGCCCTTGAGCACCCAGGGCGACCTGGTCGAGCAGTTGCGCGAATACCTGAATCCCAAGCGCGCCGGGATCAGCCGATGAGCAGCCTGGACCAGTTGCAGCCGCTGATGGCACCGCCGCCGATCGGTTTCTGGCCGCCTGCGCCGGGCTGGTGGCTGCTGCTGGTACTGCTGCCGTTGCTGGGCCTTGGGCTGTGGCAATTGCGCCGCTTCCTCCCGGCCCAACGCGCCGTCACCCGCGCCGAGCAACCCCTGGACCCGGTGCGCCTGGCCGCCCTGGCCGAACTTGCGCTGCTGCCCAAGCCCTACGACGGTGCGCCGGCCGGGGCCTGGCTGCAGCAACTCAACGGGTTGCTCAAGCGTCTGTGTCGCAACCACTACCCCTACAGCCAGAGCCATACCCTGAACGGGCGCCAGTGGCTGGCCTTCCTGGATAACCGCTGCCCGGCCGCCGGCCTGACCCGTTGGATGGTCCTGGTCGAAGGGGCCTACAAACCCGAGTGCAAGCTGGACGACAAAGCCATTGCCGGGCTGACCCAGGCAGTCGACATCTGGATTCGCAAACATGTTTGAGTTCGCCTGGCCGTGGATCTTCGCGCTGTTGCCGCTGCCGTGGCTGATGCGTCTGGCGCTGCCGGCGGCCGACAGCGGCGAGCCGGCGCTCAAGGTCAGTTTTTTGGGCGAGCTCGAAGGCCTCGTCGGGCGACGTGCCAGAACGAACCTGCCGAGCTGGCGCCAGCAAGCGCCCTTCATCCTGCTCTGGCTGTTGTTGCTGATCGCCGCCGCCCGCCCGCAATGGCTCGGCGAACCGTTGCCCATCGCGGCCAGCGGGCGCGACCTGCTGGTGGCGGTGGACGTCTCGGGCTCCATGGACTTTCCCGACATGCAGTGGAAGGACGAAGAAGTCAGCCGCCTCGCCCTGGTCCAGCACATGCTCGGGGATTTCCTCGAAAGCCGCGAAGGCGACCGGGTCGGCCTGATCCTGTTCGGCAGCCAGGCCTATCTGCAGGCGCCGCTGACCTTCGACCGCCGCACCGTACGCCGCTGGCTCGACGAAGCGCGCATCGGCATCGCCGGCAAGAACACCGCCATTGGCGACGCCATTGGCCTGGCCCTCAAGCGCCTGCGCCAGCGCCCGGCCCACAGTCGCGTGCTGATCCTGGTCACCGACGGCGCCAATAACGGCGGTGAAATCGACCCGCTGACCGCCGCCCGGCTGGCCGCCGACGAAGGGGTGAAGATCTATCCGATCGGTATCGGCGCCGACCCGGAGCAAAGTGGCACGGCCGGGTTCCTCGGGGTCAACCCGAGCCTGGACCTCGACGAAGCAACGCTGCGCGAAATCGCCCAGGCCACCGGCGGCCAGTACTTCCGCGCCCAGGACGGCGAACAGATGCTGGCGATCAAGGCGACCCTTGACCAGCTCGAACCGGTGACCCAGCAACCGACCCAGGCCCGCCCGGCCCTGGCGCTCTACCATTGGCCCCTGGCCGTTGCGCTGCTGTTGAGCATGTTGCTGGTGGCCCGCGAACGCTGGCCGGACAATCCCTTGCAGCGCCTGTTCAGCCAGCCGCTGTTTCAGTCGACCCCACATGCCGAATGGCGCCAGCGCCTCAAGCGCTTGCGCCTGCGGAGGCGTCGATGACTGCGCTCTGGCCACACTGGCTGCGTCCCCTGTTCATTCTGCTGCTGCCGTTGCTGGGCTGGCTGCTCTGGCAATTGTGGCACCGGCAGCGACGGGTGGGCCGCTGGCAGATGATCCTGCCGACCGCGTTCCATTCGGTGCTGCTCAGCGGCGGCAAGGGCCGCGACAGCCGGCTGCCGTGGATTGCCCTCGGCCTGGGCTGGCTGTTGGCAGTGCTGGCGTTGCTGGGGCCGAGTTGGGCCCGGGTCGAACAGGCCAGCCAGAAGCCTGCCGACCCGCTGGTGGTGGTGCTGGAGCTGACCCCGGAAATGCTCGCCACCGACGTGCCGCCCACGCGCCTGGAGCAGGCCCGGCGCAAGGTGCTGGACCTGCTGCACAACCGCAGCGACGCCCAGACCGCGATCATCGTCTATGCCGGCAGCGCCCACACGCTGGTGCCACTGTCCGATGACCTGGCCACCAGCGCCAACCTGCTCGAAGCCCTCAAGCCCTCGATCATGCCCCAGGGCGGTCATCGCGCCGACCTGGCGGTGATCAAGGCCATGGCCCTGCTGAACCAGGCCGAGCTCGGCCACGGCCGGATCCTGCTGATCGCCTCGTCGCTGAACGAGCAGGAGCGCCTGGGCATCCACCAGGTCCTGGACCGTTCGCCCACGCAATGGCTGATGCTCGGCATCGGCACCCGGGAAGGCGCGCCGGTGGCCCAGGAGGATGGCAGCTACCTCAAGGATGCCCAGGGTGCGATCCTGGTGCCACGCCTGGACAGCCCCGGGCTCAAATCCTTCGCCAACGAGCTGGACGGTCGTTATCGTCCGGCGCGCCTGGACGACAGCGACCTGCGCGGCCTGGGCCTGCTGGACGGCCCTCGGCACCTGCGCGAGGACGGCCAATTGTTGCGCCTGGACACCTGGGCCGACCAAGGCTATTGGCTGCTGCTGCCGCTGTTGCTGCTGGCGGCCTGCGCGGGCCGGCGCGGCTGGTTATTCTGCCTGCCGCTGCTGCTGGCGTTGCCGCAGACCGGCCAGGCCTTCGAATTCGAGAACCTGTGGTTGCGCCCCGACCAACAAGGCCAGCACTTGCTCAAGCAAAAGCGCCCGGCCGAGGCCGCCGCTCATTTCGAGGACCACCAATGGCAAGGCGTGGCCCTCTACGAAGCCGGCAACTACAGCGAAGCCGCCCGGCGCTTCGCGGAAGGCACCGACGCCCGCGCCCACTACAATCGGGGCAACGCCCTGGCCCGCAGCGGCGAACTGGAAGCGGCGCTGGACGCCTACGAGCAGGCGCTGGAGTTGCAACCGGACCTGCGCCCCGCCCAGACCAACAAGGCGCTGGTACAGAGTCTGTTGAACGAGCAGGCCGCATCGGCGCAAGCGCCGAAACCGGCACAAGAGAAGGAGCAACCGGGACCTGCCGAGCAAGCGCCGGACGCGACGTCCACCGCCCAGTCCGCGGAACCGGGGCAGCCTTCGACTGAAACGGCAACGCCCCAGGAGCAACCCCAGGCCCACCCGGCTCCGCCCTCCGGCGCCCAGGACGTGCCCGGCAGCGAACTGCCCGACGAGCAGACCACCACCCCGCCGTTGCGCCCCGCCGCCGGGCAGCGCAATGAAGAGGAACAGCGCCAGGCACTGGAACAGTGGCTGCGCCAGATCCCGGACAATCCGGGCGAACTGCTCAGGCGTAAATTCTGGTACGAACAGCAAAGCCATCAGGCCCAGGGAAGAAACCCATGACCCGCTTCACCGCCTACTTCCTCGTCTTGCTGCTCTGGGCTTCCGGCTCCCAGGCCGCACAGCTGACTGCCAGCGTGGACCGCAGTCGGCTGAATTCTGGCGAGACGGTGGAACTGACCCTGGAATCCAACGACGCCACGCTGTTCGGCAAGCCCGACCTGGGCCCGCTCCAGGCGCTGTTCGAGGTGCGCGGCACCCGCCAGGTCAACCAGTTGACCACCCTCGACGGCGAGAACCGCGCCACCACCCGCTGGATCGTGACCCTCCTGCCCCGCGAAAGCGGCACCGTGATCATTCCGCCGTTGCAACTGGGCGAAGTGAGCAGCCAGCCGATCACCTTGCAAGTGATCGAAAGCGAGACCCGCAACGCGTCCGGCACCCTCGCCCCGGTGTTCATCGAGGCGAGCCTCGACCAGAGCCAGGTCTATGTGCAGGCCCAGGCGATCCTGACCCTGCGCATCTACCATTCGGTGTCGCTGTACGATGACAGCAGCCTGACCCCGCTGCACATTCCCGACGCGCGCACCGAACAACTGGGCGAATCGCGCACCTACGAAAAAGTCATCAACGAGGTGCGCCATGGCGTCATCGAGCTGCGCTACGGCATCTACCCGCAGCGCAGCGGCGAACTGACGATTCCGGCCCAGACCTTCAGTGCCACCCTGGTCGAACCGGTGGCCCAGGACGCCGCGCCAGCGGGCCCGAAACCGGGCCAGTTGATGCACGTCAGTTCCGAGCAACTGGTGTTGACGGTCAATCCCAAGCCCGCCAGCTACCCGGCGGACGTGCCCTGGTTGCCGGCACGCAGCCTGTCCTTGAGCGAAAGCTGGAGCCCGGAGCCGACCCACAGCCAGGTCGGTGACTCCCTGACCCGCAGCCTGACCCTCGAAGCCGAAGGCCTGGCCAGCGCCCAATTGCCGCCACTGCCGGCCACCGAGATCAACGGCCTGCGGCGCTACCCCGACCAACCGGTACTCAGCAGCCGGAGCAGCGAACGCGGGCTGGTGGGCAGCCGCGAGGACCGCGAGGCGCTGGTGCCCAATCGCAGCGGCACCATCGACCTGCCGCCCGTGGAAGTGGTCTGGTGGAACACCCTGGAGGACCACCTGGATCGCACCAGCCTCCCGGCGCGCACCCTGCAAGTGGCGAACAACCCGAGCCTGATGGTGGATACGCCGGCGGGGATACCCCAGGTGGTGACCACCGTCGACAGCGAAACACTGTGGTATTGGCAACTGGGCACCTTCATCCTGGCCTGCACGACCGTGCTCGGTTTCGGCCTCTGGTGGCGGGCCCGCTCGCAACCGGCTGTGCTGCGGTCGGCCCAGGCCGGGCCCAGCCCGCGCACATTGCTGGATGACCTCAAGCGCACGTGCCTGGCCAACGACCCCCACGCCACCCGCCAGGCCCTCGACGCCTGGGCCCGCCAGCAACCGGAAACCCTGGCCGAGATGGCCGCGCGCTTCGTACCGCTGTCCGACGCCCTGGACGGCCTCAACGGCGCCCTCTACAGCGAAACCGGCCAACACTGGCAAGGCGAAGACCTGTGGCGAGCCATCCGCACCATCCCCACCGCCCAACGCGCCCAGGACCCGCTGGGCGACAGCGGCTTGCCACCGCTTTATCCGAAGTAGCGACTGGCTCACCCGAAGTCGCGCCCCTGTGGCGAGGGGATTTATCCCCGTCGGGCTGCGAAGCAGCCCCGGTTGCTGCCATCTCGGTACCGCGTGAAGATCGAGTGGTCTGCTTCGGGGGCCGCTGCGCAGCCCATCGGGGATAAATCCCCTCGCCACAATTGCGTTGTTGATACACCCGCATGTAGATGCAACAAGTCGAGCAAGTCCTCTTCTCCGTTTCCCAGTAAACTCCCCTTCTTTTAGCCGCCCTTCTCCTCACCCGCGGCCATCACCTGTTTCCTGGAGTTCACCTTGCGTCTGTTTCACACCTCCGACTGGCACCTGGGGCAAAACCTGCACGGTCAGGAACGCGACTTCGAACACGCCTGTTTCCTCGACTGGCTACTGCGTCAGTTGGCCAGCGAAAAACCCGATGTGCTGCTGGTCGCCGGCGACATCTTCGACACCGTCAACCCACCGGTCAAAGCCCAGGAGCGGCTGTACGACTTCATCGTCAGTGCGCACGAGCAGAACGCCAACCTGACCATCGTGATGATCGCCGGCAACCACGATTCCGGCTCGCGCATCGAGCTGCCCGCGCCCCTGATGCGGCGCCTGCGCACCCATGCCCTGGGCCGCGTGCTGTGGCTGGATGACGGCCAACTGGACGTCGAGCGCCTGCTCCTGCCGCTGCCCGACGCCAAGGGCAAGGTCAAGGCGTGGTGCCTGGCCCTGCCGTTCCTGCGGCCCGCCGAGGTCACCGGCGCGCACCTGGGCGACGATTACCTGCGGGGCATCGGCCAGGTCCATGAATGGCTGATCGCCGCCGCCAACGCCAAGCGCAAGAAAGGCCAGGCGCTGATCGCCGTCAGCCATGCGCACATGGCCGGCGGCTCGGTGTCCGAGGACTCCGAGCGCAGCCTGATCATCGGCAATGCCGAAGCCCTGCCCGCCAGCCTGTTCGGCCCGAGCATCAGCTACGTCGCCCTCGGCCATCTGCACAAGCCGCAGAAGGTCAACGGCGAAGAACGCATCCGCTACAGCGGTTCGCCGATCCCGTTGTCCTTCTCGGAGATCGGCTACCAGCACCAGATTCTCGACATCACCCTGGACGGCGAAGCCCTGGTCAAGGTCGAGCCCCGGCTGATCCCCCGGGCCGTCAACCTGCAACGGTTGGGCCCGGCGCCACTGGCCGACATCCTGGTGCAGCTCAAGGGGCTGCCCGACATCGACTTGCTGGCCGACGTCCAGCGCCAACCCTGGCTGGAAGTGCGGGTGCGCCTCGACGAACCGCAACCGGACCTGCGCCACCAAGTGGAAGCCGCGCTGCAAGGCAAAGCCGTGCGCCTGGTGCGGATCGCCGCCGAGTACGCCGGCACCGGCGGCAGTGGCCGCGCCGATGAGGACGCCACGCTGATCGAACTGGATCAACTGAGCCCCGAGGAACTGTTCAGCCGCGCCTGGCAGGACACCTATGGCAGCGAAGCGGACGAACAGACCCTCAAGGATTTTGCCCTGCTCTTGCAAGACGTACAGCTGGAGGACGAGCAGCCATGAAGATCCTCGCGATCCGCCTGAAGAACCTGGCGTCCCTGGCCGGGCCTTTCGAAATCGACTTCACCGCCGAACCGCTGGCCAGCGCTGGCCTGTTCGCCATCACCGGCCCCACGGGCGCGGGCAAGAGCACCTTGCTCGATGCCCTGTGCCTGGCGCTGTTCGGTGCGGTGCCGCGCCTGAACAACACCGGACGCGATGCCAAGGTGCCGGACGCCGACGGCGAAATCGCCACCGGCGACCCGCGCACCCTGCTGCGCCGTGGCACCGGCGAGGGCTACGCCGAGGTGGATTTTCGCGGCATCGACGGGCGCCGCTATCGCGCCCGCTGGGAAGCCAATCGCGCCCGGGAAAAGGCCGGCGGCAAACTTCAAGCCAGCCGCCAGAGCCTGCGGGACCTGGACAACGACCAACTGCTGGCCAGCCAGAAAGGCGAATACAAGGCCCGGCTCGAAGCCGTCCTGGGCCTGAATTTCGAGCAGTTCACCCGTGCCGTGCTGTTGGCCCAGAGCGAGTTCAGTGCCTTTCTCAAGGCCGATGACAACGACCGCAGCGAGCTGCTGGAAAAACTCACCGACACCGCCTTGTACACCCGCCTGGGACGCCGGGCCTTCGACAAGGCCAAGCTGGCCAAGGAAGCCCATCGGCAACTGCAGGACCAGGCCACCGGCGTCACTCCCCTGGCACCCGAGGCCCGGGCCGAACTGGACCAGCGCTTCAACGAAGCCCAGCAGCAACTCAAGGCCCAGCAAGCCCAACTCAAGCAACTGGAGCAACAACACACCTGGCTCAAGGACCTGCGCCAGCTACAGGACGAGCACGCCCACGCCGCCGAGCAACTGCGCCAGGCCGAGGCCGACTGGAACGCCTTGGCCGGTGAACGCCTGAAGCTCACACGCCTGGAACAACTGGCCCCGCAGCGCCATCAATTCATCCGCCAGGCGGAACTGGGTCGACAACTGGGCCCCCTGGCATCGCAGGTCCGGCAACTCAGCCAACAGCAAATCGACCTGCAAGGGCAGCAGTCGGTCCTGGAGAAAGGGCTCGTCGATGCGCAACAGGCCCTGGTCCTCGCCCGGCAACAAAGCAGCGACACGGCGCCGTTGCTGCGCCAGGCCTTTGAAGAACAAAGCACCCTGGCCCGCCTCGCCACCGAGGCCAGCCAAGGCGCACAGCGCCAGGAACAGGCGCAACGGGCCTGTACCGAAGGCCAGGCCACCCTCGAGACGCTGCTCGGCCAGCAACGGCAGGTGGCCGAGCGCCTGCAACGCATCGCCGGCGAGCTCGAGCGAAGTGTCCACCTGGCGCCGCTCAGCGATGCCTGGAATGCCTACCGCGATCGCCTCCAGCAACTGATGCTGATCGGCAATCGCCTGAACCAGGGCCAGGCCGAACTCGCCGCGCTGGAGCAACAGGCGACGGCTGCCGCGCAGGCGTTGGCCTCACTGCGCCAGTCGCTCGACGTGCTCTACCAGGAAGCCGGCGCCGAACCGGAAGCCGTCGCCGAACAGATCCAGCTGCTTGGCAACTTGTTGCAAGACAACCGCAAGCAACTGCGGGCGTTCGAGGAACTGGCGCGGCTGTGGGCCAGCCAGCGGGACCTGGACAAGCGCGGCGCCGATCTCGAACAACGCCAGCAACTGGCGTTGCAGGCCCGCGACCGCCTGGTGCGCGAAGGCAGCGAAGCGAAGGCCGAGCTGGCGCTGGCCGAGCAGGCCCTGACCGTGACCCGTGAACTGCTGGAGCGCCAGCGCCTGGCCCGCAGCGAGAGTGTCGAACAACTGCGCGCGCAGTTGCAGGACGACCAGCCCTGCCCGGTGTGCGGCAGCGTCGAGCATCCCTACCATCAACCCGAGGCGTTGCTGCAAAGCCTCGGGCGTCACGATGAAAACGAGGAAGCTAACGCCCGCAAGGCCGTCGATACCCTCAATGAAAAAGTCATCGAACTGCGCACGCAGTACAGCGGCGTCATCGCCCAACTCAAGGAACTCAAGCAGCAGCAGGAACAGCTGGCCAGCCAACAGCAAGGCCTGGCCCCCAGCCTGGAGGCCCATCCGCTGTCGGCGCAACTGCTGGCCCAGGATCCGGACCGCCGCGACGCCTGGCTGGCCCAGCAAGACAGCCAGTTGAACCAACTCATCCAGCAGGACGAGCAACGGCAAGGCGCCCTGCTCACCCTGCAACAGGACGCCGCGCGCCTGGCGCAGCAACTGCGCCAGGCCGAAACGGCCAGCCAGCAGGCTTCCCAGCAACTGAGCAACCAGCAACAGGAACTGGCCCGTGATCGCCAGCGCCTGGATGACGAACTCGGCCACTTCAGCGCCCTGTTGCCGGCTGACACCCTGCACGCCTTGCGCACCGAGCCCGCCGCGACGTTCCTGCAACTCGACCAGCAGATCGCCCAGCGCCTCGAACAATTGGACCAGCAGCGCGACGAGCTCGATGAACAGCTCAAGCGCCAGCAGACCCTGGAGAAAGAACAGGACCGCCAGCAGACGCGCGTGCAGCAATGGGAGTCGGCGCAACAGCAGTTCAAGGCCCTGGTCGAGCAGCAGCAGGCTTGCCAACAGAGGCTGGCGCAACTGCTGGGCGACCACGCCAGCGCCGAACAGTGGCAGCAACAAATTGACCAGGCCCTGGAGCAGGCTCGCGCTGGCGAGGCCGCGGCCAGTCAACAACTGCAGGATTTGCGCAACGCCCTGGTGCAATCGGCCGCCGAACTCAAGGCCCGGCAGGAACAGGCGCAAGCGCTGGAGACCGAGCACCAGGCGCTGGTCGCCGGAATCGGCCAATGGCGCGCCTCCCATCCGGAGTTGGACAACGCGGCGCTGGAGGCCTTGCTGGCACTGGACGAACAAGGTGTCAGCCAATTGCGCCAACGCTTGCTCAACAGCGAAAAGGCCATCGAACAGGCCCGCGTGCTGCTCACCGAACGCGAACAGCGCTTGCACAATCATCAGGCCCAGCATAACGGCAACCTGCTGCCCGAGCAGTTGGCCGAGGCCTTGGCCGAAGTCCAAGGCCAATTCGCCACCAGCGAGCAGCGCTGCGCCGAACTGCGCGCCGAGCAGGCCGAGGACCAGCGCCGCCAGAACGCCAACCAGGCCCTGGCGCAGCAGATCGAACAGGCCTATGCCGAGTACCAGCGCTGGGCGCGCCTGGATGCGCTGATCGGCTCGGCCACCGGCGACCGCTTCCGCAAGCTGGCCCAGGCGTACAACCTCGACCTGCTGGTGCACCACGCCAACGCCCAGCTACGGCAACTGGTGCGGCGCTATCGGCTCAAGCGTGGCGGCAGCATGCTCGGATTGCTGGTGATGGACACGGAAATGGGCGATGAACTGCGCTCGGTGCATTCGCTGTCCGGCGGCGAGACCTTCCTGGTGTCCCTGGCCCTCGCCCTGGGCCTGGCGTCGATGGCGTCGAGTACGCTGAAAATCGAATCGCTGTTCATCGACGAGGGCTTCGGCAGCCTCGACCCCGAGTCCCTGCAACTGGCGATGGACGCGTTGGACGGCTTGCAGGCCCAAGGCCGCAAGGTCGCGGTGATTTCCCACGTGCAGGAAATGCACGAGCGGATCCCGGTGCAGATCCAGGTGCGTCGCCAGGGCAACGGCTTGAGCACCGTGGAGGTGAAATGAGCCACGCCACGCTGTATTCCTTCCGGCGCTGCCCCTACGCGATGCGGGCGCGCATGGCCCTGCGCTACGCCGCGGTGGAACTGGAGATCGTCGAAGTCAGCCTGAAGGCCAAGCCGCCGCAGATGCTCGCCCTGTCCAGCAAGGGCACGGTGCCGGTGTTGCATGTCGATGGCCGGGTGATCGACGAGAGCCTGGAGATCATGGCCTGGGCCCTGGCCCGGCACGATCCCCGGGACTGGCGGCTGTCGGGCAATCCCGGAGGCCAGGCGCTGACGGCGGCGTTGATCGAGGAGAACGACCAGGTCTTCAAGCTTCACCTCAATCGCTACAAGTACCCCGAACGCCACCCTGAAAGACCAGCGCAGGCGTACCGCAGCGAAGGCGAAGTGTTCCTGCGCCGCCTGGAGGCATTGCTCGACACCCGGCCCTTCCTGGCCGCGACGCACCCAAGCCTGGCCGACGTGGCGCTGATGCCGTTCGTGCGCCAGTTCGCCCACGTCGATCGCGAATGGTTCGCCCAGGCGCCCTACCCTCGGCTACAGGACTGGCTGCGGCGGTGGCTGGAATCGGAGCTGTTCGTGGCGATCATGGCCAAGTAACTGCATGCATTCCCCTGTGGCGAGGGGATTTATCCCCGCTGGGGCGCGAAGCGGCCCTGAACCTGAGCACTCGAAGCGTCAGGTGTATCCAGGAGGGCCGCTACGCTGCCCAACGGGGATAAATCCCCTCGCCACAAGCGCCATGCAGCCCTGTCATCGAATCCCTCAGTCGCTCAGCAAACTCAACAATCGCTCACGCGCCACTTCCAGTTCGCCGGGAACCGGTTGGGCAGCGGAGACGATCGGGGTGGAATAGAGGAACAGCATCATCACTGCCAGACGCATCGCCATGGTGTCGATCCTTATCGGCCAAGGAGTCAATTAATCCGCGTCAAATTTAAACACATGGCCAAGTGATATTACAGCAGGATTTCCGACAAACCCTGGAAACGACGAAGCCTGCGATCTTTTCTCTTTGGGCAAGACGAAAAGATCGCAGGCTTCAGTGGTAGCGGGTCGCTCAGTGTTGGGTCTTGTGATCCAGCGCGGCGTAGAAGTTGGCGCTCTGTTGCAGGTATTTCTGGGTGTAGCTCTGGGTGTGGTTTCTTTTCTCGCCGATTTCGACACTGGCACTGGCAGGCAGCGCGACGGTGGCGGAGATGGCGGAAGCGGCGATGACGGAGAAGAGATTAAGGTTCATGGCGGTAGTCCTCGGATTGAGTTGGCTTGTCTGCCCGGTTGGGCCGTGAAGCAAACTTACGCGCCGAGGCGTCCCGCTTTGAAATGCTTTGCGCTACTAGCGAATATCAGTCTCGTTGATACAACCGCGCAGGCCCCGAAAAACGGGGCCTGCGGTCTATTGCCGCAGGATGAACTTGAGGTCGCTCGGGGCATCCATCGCCAGTTTCTGCACGGTTTTACCCAGCAGGCCGGTCTTGGCATCACGCTCGATCACTACGATCTGGTTGCTCTTCTGGTTGGCGACCAGCAGGAATTTCTCGCTCGGGTCGAGGCTGAACTCACGGGGATGGTCGCCCTCCACGGAGCGTCGTTGCAGCTCCTTGAGCGTTCCCGCGACCGGATCGATGGCGAACACCAGCACTTCGTTGGTGGTGCCACGATTGCTGACGTAGAGGAACTTGCCGTCCCTGGACGCATGCAGCCCGGCCGCCGCCTTGCCCGCCTGGGGCTTGCCGGCCGCCAGGTCCACCAGTTGCCGCTGGGTGAGGCGCCCGTCCTGGTAATCGAACACCGCCACTTGCGCGGTCATTTCCATGGTCAGCCAGGCGTGCTTGCCATCGGCGCTGAACAGCAGGTGCCGTGGGCCACTGCCGGGCGGCAGTTGCACGAAGGCCGGGTCCGCCGCCGTCAACGGCAGCTCGGGATTGGCCTTGGGGTCGTAGTGGTAGATGAACACCTTGTCCGCCCCCAGGTCGTTGGCGAACACGTACTTGCCGTCGGGCGAGGACACCGCCGAATGGACGTGGGCCGACATCTGCCGCTCGGGGTTGACCCGGCTCGGCTGATGGCTGCTCAACTGCACCACCGGTGCCAGCTTGCCATCGGCCGCCACCGGCAGCACCGCCAGGGTGCCGCCCGGGTCTTCCAGCACCGAATAGTTGCTCACCAGCAAATGCCGGCCATCGCCGCTGAGGCTGGAATGGGTCGGTTCGCTGCCCAGGGATTGCACCTGGTTGATCAGCGTCAGCGCGTGGGTCTTGGGGTCGATGGCGTAGCTGCTGACCTTGCCCACCGGGTCCTTCTGCCCCGGCCCGTTTTCGTTGACCGCGAACAGCCGGGTCATGTCCGGTGACAGGGTCAACCAGGACGGGTTGTCGGTCTTGATCACCTGCAAGGGCTTGGCGTCGAGCTGACCGGTGCGGCTGTCGAACCGCAGGCGATAGATGCCTTGGCTCTGGCCGGCGGTGTAGGAGCCCACCAGCAGCGGATGAAGTTCATCGGTCGCGGCCTGGACGCCCATGGCTCCCACGCTGCCGGCCATCAACAGCGGCCAGAGACTACGCATCTTCATGTTCGTCGTCCTCATCGTCGTGGCCGCTGGTCGCTTCCACGCATTCCAGGAAGTGGTCGCCCGAATCGCTGGTGATGGTCCAGTGTTTCAGGGCCTTGTCGTAGGTCGCCGCCTGCATCTGCGCCGGCGTGAAGCGCCAATGCTCGAGGGTGCGGCCGTTCATGCACTCGACGTGCAACTGGTCCTGCTCGTCGAGGGAAAAATCGAATGCATGCAGCCCGTCGATGATCAGCATGTCGCAGGTCTCGAGGGCGTGCAGCAGGGTGTCGGTTACGGCAGTCATGGCGATCAGTCGGTCGTTGGGAAAGTTGCCATGATAACCCAATGTGGGCGTGGGCCTTGGGCCATAGGGTTCGAAAGCGTTTTCGACTGGAAGATCGCCATCGCGAGCAAGCTCGCTCCCACAGTGGATGTCTTGTGAATACAAAACTTGTGTTCGCTGAAAATCCAACTGTGGGAGGGCCTTGGGCCATAAGGTTCGAAAGCGCTTTCGACTGGAAGATCGCCATCGCGAGCAAGCTCGCTCCCACAGTGGATGTCTTGTGAATACAAAACTTGTGTTCGCTGAAAATCCAACTGTGGGAGGGCCTTGGGCCATAAGGTTCGAAAGCGCTT
>NZ_JAUQOP010000047.1 GCF_030580855.1 Pseudomonas citrullilanati
TACAGGCCAGTTGGAAGGCATAAACAATCGAATCAAGGTCATCAAACGGATGGCGTACGGTTACCGGGATAGCGAGTTCTTTTTCATGAAGATCAAGAGTGTCTATCCCGGAAATCCGTGAAGAACCAAAAAAAACCGCGCTTCGGAAAACCGAAGCGCGGTTTTTTGTTTCTACTGCTGGCTGGCAGCGGCTTAGAACGGGATATCGTCGTCGAAGCTGTCGAAATCCGGTGCCGGTTGCGGCGCGGCCTGTTGCGGGGCTGGACGCTCACGCTGTGGCTGTGGCGCCGCTTGCGGGCGAGGGGCCTGTTGGCGCGGGGCCGACTGCTGGTAGTTGTTGCCGCCTTGCTGGTCACCCTGTGGACGACCGCCCAGCAATTGCATGGTGCCCTGCATGTCCACCACGATCTCGGTGGTGTAGCGCTTGATGCCGTCCTTTTCCCATTCGCGGGTCTGCAGCTTGCCTTCGATGTACACCTGCGAACCCTTGCGCAGGTATTCGCCGGCGATCTCCGCCACTTTGCCGAACATCGACACGCGGTGCCATTCGGTCTTCTCGACCTTCTGGCCGGTCTGCTTGTCGGTCCACTGTTCGCTGGTCGCCAGACTCAGGTTGGTCACGGCATTGCCGTTCGGCAGGTAGCGAACTTCGGGATCCTGGCCGCAAGTACCGACCAATATGACTTTGTTAACCCCACGGGCCATAACGTTCTCCTAGGCTTCGCACGTGCTCGGGGCCGGGTTGTTCACCAGGCGCTCGAGCGTCGTACGATCCAATAATTCGGTGTCCAGTTTGATGTAAACGGCCGCTTCGTCGGCGACCACCACTGCATCGGTTACTCCAACGACGGCCTTGAGGCGCTCGGCCAGGCCTGCTTCGCGGATGGCTTCGGGCGACAACGGCAAGCGCAGGCTCGTCACATACGGAGGTTCGCGCATGGTAACAGCAAAGACCAGCCAAAGTGCAGCCAGCGCGGCACATCCCAGGAACACAACCGACAAACCGCCGTGCTGGAACAGCCAGCCGCCGAGAATCCCGCCCAACGCCGAACCGAGGAACTGGCTGGTGGAATAGACCCCCATCGCCGTGCCCTTGCCGCCGGCCGGTGAAACCTTGCTGATCAGCGACGGCAGCGACGCTTCCAGCAGGTTGAACGCGGTGAAGAACACCACCGTGCCGATCACCAGGGCCCGCAGGCCGTCGCCGAACTTCCAGAAGAATAGCTCAGTGAGCATCAGCGTCAGGACGGCGCCGAGTAAAACTCGTTTCATTTTGCGTCGCTTCTCGCCGTAGATGATGAACGGGATCATCGCGAAAAACGAAATCAGCAGCGCCGTCAGGTAGACCCACCAGTGCTGTTCCTTGGGCAGGCCGGCCTTCTCCACCAGCGCCAGCGGCAAGGCCACGAAGCTGGACATCAGCATGGCGTGCAGCACGAAGATGCCCAGGTCCAGGCGCAGCAGGTCCGGGTGCTTGAGCGTCGGGACCAGCGCCTGGCGCGCCACCCCGGACTCGCGGTGCTGCAACGGCCCGGTGGCACGCGGCACCATGAAGGCCACGATCAGGATCCCCACCAGGGCCATGCCGCCGGTGGCCAGGAACAGGCCCGACAGGCCAAACGCACGGGTCAGCAGCGGGCCGACCACCATGGCGACGGCGAACGACAGGCCAATCGTCATGCCGATCATGGCCATGGCCTTGGTCCGGTGCTGTTCGCGGGTCAAGTCCGACAGCAACGCCATGACGGCCGCGGAAATAGCCCCGGCGCCTTGCAGGATCCGTCCGGCGATGACGCCCCAGATCGAGTCGGCGCCAGCCGCCAGCACACTGCCGAGGGCGAAGACGATCAACCCCAGGTAAATCACCGGACGCCGGCCGATGCGGTCGGAGATGATCCCGAACGGGATCTGGAAAATCGCCTGGGTCAGGCCATAGGCGCCAATCGCCAACCCGATGAGGGCCGGGGTCGCGCCCGCCAGGTCCATGCCATAGGTCGCCAGCACCGGCAACACCATGAACATGCCCAGCATGCGGAAGGCGAACACCAGGGCAAGGCCGCTTGCTGCGCGGGTCTCGCCGCCACTCATGCGTTCGCTGTGGGGATCGTGCATGGAAAAACCTCATGTGAACCGGCGGCGATTCTACCAGTCCCATCGATTGAGGGGGTATATGGCGACGGTTTGCCGCGCAGTCTTCATGTAAGGCAGAAAACTCACTTCCAATAGTGTGCATCCATCCAGTATTTGCCCGTATACTCCTACGTTTTCGACGCCCGCCGAGCGAGGCCACTTTGGACAAGATCCTGATTCGTGGGGCCCGTACCCACAACCTGAAGAACATCGACCTGACCCTGCCGCGGGACAAGCTGATCGTCATCACCGGCCTGTCCGGATCCGGCAAGTCATCCCTGGCCTTCGACACCCTGTACGCCGAAGGCCAGCGCCGCTATGTCGAATCCCTGTCGGCCTATGCCCGGCAGTTCCTGTCGATGATGGAAAAACCCGACGTCGACACCATCGAAGGGCTGTCGCCGGCGATTTCCATCGAGCAGAAATCCACGTCCCACAACCCGCGGTCCACGGTCGGCACCATCACCGAGATCTACGACTACCTGCGCCTGCTGTATGCGCGGGTCGGCATTCCCCGTTGCCCCGACCACGACATTCCCCTGGAAGCCCAGACCGTCAGCCAGATGGTCGACCTGGTGCTGGCCCAGCCCGAAGGCAGCAAGCTGATGCTGCTGGCCCCGGTGGTACGCGAGCGCAAGGGCGAGCACCTGCTGGTGTTCGAGGAATTGCGCGCCCAGGGCTTCGTGCGGGCCCGGGTCAACGGCAAGCTGTGCGAGCTGGACGAGCTGCCGAAGCTGGACAAGCAGAAGAAGCATTCGATCGATGTGGTGGTGGACCGCTTCAAGGTCCGCGCCGACCTGCAGCAGCGCCTGGCCGAGTCCTTCGAGACCGCCCTGAAGCTGGCCGACGGCATCGCCCTGGTGGCGCCGATGGACGACGAACCCGGGGAAGAGATCATCTTCTCGGCGCGCTTCGCCTGCCCGATCTGCGGCCACGCCATCAGCGAGCTGGAACCCAAGCTGTTCTCCTTCAACAACCCCGCCGGCGCCTGCCCGACCTGCGACGGCCTGGGGGTCAAGCAATTCTTCGACACCAAGCGCCTGGTCAATGGCGAGCTGACCCTGGCCGAAGGGGCGATTCGCGGGTGGGACAGGCGCAACGTCTATTACTTCCAGATGCTCGGGTCGCTGGCGGCCCATTACAAGTTCAGCCTGGACAAGCCGTTCAACGCGCTGCCCGCCGACCAGCAGAAATACATCCTGCACGGCAGCGGCTCGCAGAGCGTCGACTTCAAGTACCTCAACGACCGTGGCGATATCGTCAAGCGCTCGCACCCGTTCGAGGGCATCGTGCCGAACCTGGAGCGACGCTACCGCGAGACCGAATCGGCCAGCGTGCGCGAAGAACTGGCCAAGTTCCTCAGCACCCAGCCCTGCCCCGATTGCCGCGGCACCCGCCTGCGGCGCGAGGCGCGGCATGTGTGGGTCGGCGAGAAAACCTTGCCGGCGGTCACCAACCTGCCGATCGGCGACGCCACCGATTACTTCGCCGGCCTGAAGCTCACCGGCCGCCGTGGCGAAATCGCCGACAAGATCCTCAAGGAAATCAGCGAGCGCCTGCAGTTCCTGGTGAACGTGGGTCTGGACTACCTGACCCTCGATCGCAGTGCCGACACCCTGTCCGGCGGCGAAGCCCAGCGTATCCGCCTGGCGAGCCAGATCGGCGCCGGCCTGGTGGGGGTCATGTACATCCTCGACGAACCGTCCATTGGCTTGCACCAACGGGACAACGACCGGCTGCTCGGCACCCTCAAGCACCTGCGGGACATCGGTAACACGGTGATCGTGGTCGAGCACGACGAGGACGCCATCCGCCTGGCCGACTACGTCGTGGACATCGGCCCCGGCGCGGGCGTGCACGGTGGGCACATCGTTGCCCAAGGCACCGCCGCCGAAGTCATGGCGCACCCCGACTCCCTGACCGGCAAGTACCTCTCGGGCCGGGTGAAGATCAAGGTGCCGGCCAAGCGCACGCCGCGCAACAAGAAGTTGTCGCTGACCCTCAAGGGCGCGCGCGGCAACAACTTGCGCAACGTCGACCTGGAAATCCCGATCGGCTTGCTGACCTGCGTCACCGGGGTGTCCGGCTCCGGCAAGTCGACGCTGATCAACAACACCTTGTTCCCCCTCAGCGCCACCGCCCTGAACGGTGCCACCACCCTGGAAGCCGCGGCCCACGACAGCATCAAGGGGCTAGAGCACCTGGACAAGGTCGTCGACATCGACCAGAGCCCCATCGGGCGTACGCCGCGTTCCAACCCAGCGACCTACACCGGCCTGTTCACGCCGATCCGCGAGCTGTTCGCCGGCGTGCCGGAGTCCCGTTCGCGGGGCTACGGCCCGGGACGGTTCTCGTTCAACGTCAAGGGCGGGCGCTGCGAAGCCTGCCAGGGCGATGGCCTGATCAAGGTCGAGATGCACTTCCTGCCGGACATCTATGTGCCGTGCGACGTGTGCAAGAGCAAGCGCTACAACCGCGAAACCCTGGAGATCAAGTACAAGGGCAAGAACATCCACGAAACCCTCGAGATGACCATCGAGGAAGCCCGGGCGTTCTTCGATGCGGTGCCAGCCCTGGCGCGCAAGCTCCAGACGCTGATGGACGTCGGCCTGTCCTACATCAAGCTCGGACAGTCGGCGACGACCTTGTCCGGCGGTGAAGCCCAACGGGTCAAGCTGTCCCGCGAACTGTCCAAGCGCGACACCGGCAAGACCCTGTATATCCTCGACGAGCCGACCACAGGCCTGCACTTCGCCGATATCCAGCAATTGCTCGACGTGCTGCACCGCCTACGCGACCACGGCAACACCGTTGTGGTGATCGAACATAACCTGGACGTGATCAAGACGGCCGACTGGCTGGTGGACCTGGGGCCTGAAGGCGGCTCCAAGGGCGGCCAGATCATCGCCGTGGGTACGCCTGAGCAAGTGGCCGAGATGAAGCAGTCCCACACCGGCCACTACCTCAAGCCCCTGCTGGAGCGCGACCGGGAGTAAATCCGCCGCCATGAAAAAGCCCCTGTCATTTCATCGAATGACAGGGGCTTTTTGTTGTTTCCCTGGGGGCGATCAGAACTGCGACTGGAGGTAATTCTCCAAGCCGATCAGCTTGATCAGGCCCAACTGCTTTTCAAGCCAGTAGGTATGGTCTTCTTCGGTGTCGTTGAGCTGCACACGCAGGATCTCGCGGGTCACGTAGTCGTTGTGCTGTTCGCAAAGTTCGATGCCTTTGCACAGGGCAGCACGAACCTTGTATTCCAGGCGCAGGTCGGCGGCGAGCATATCGGGCACCGTGGTGCCGACGTCGAGGTCGTCCGGGCGCATGCGCGGCGTGCCTTCGAGCATCAGGATCCGACGCATCAGCGCATCGGCGTGCTGCGCCTCTTCTTCCATCTCATGGTTGATACGTTCGTAGAGCTCGGTAAAACCCCAATCCTCGTACATCCGCGAATGGATGAAATATTGATCACGGGCTGCCAGCTCACCTGTCAGCAGCGTGTTGAGGTAATCGATTACGTCCGGGTGACCTTGCATCGCCCTACATCTCCACAAGCTTTGAAAGGCTGTAGTTTGAACCAAGCTGACCGCCAGGTCACTGCTCCATCGCAATAAAAGTGAAGAAAATCCGAGAAAACCAAGCTAAATAACGCAAAAACCGCCCTAATGAGGGCGGTTCTGCTTCTCGTTTAGACTTAGTTAAGCTGTACGCCCAACGCCTTTGCGATGCCTTCTCCATAAGCGGCGTCCGCCCTGAAGAAATGCTGCAGTTGGCGATCGACCACATCCGCCGAAACACCCGCCATGGCACCGGCGATATTGCTGATCAACAGGGCCTTCTGCTCATCGTTCATCAAGCGGAACAGCGCACCGGCGTGGCTGTAGTAATCGGTGTCTTCGCGATGATCGTAGCGATCCGCCGCACCGCTCAGGGCGAGGGCCGGTTCCGCGTACCGCGGGGCCTGCTTCGGCGCTTCCACGTAGCTGTTAGGCTCGTAGTTCGGCGCCACGCCGCCATTGCTGCCGAACGCCATGGCGCCGTCGCGCTGGTAGGTATTGACCGGGCTGCGTGGCGCATTCACCGGCAGTTGCTGGTGATTGGTACCCACGCGGTAGCGGTGCGCATCGGCATAGGCAAAGACACGCCCCTGCAGCATACGATCCGGCGACAGGCCCACGCCCGGCACCATGTTGCTCGGCCCGAACGCCGCCTGCTCGACTTCAGCGAAGTAGTTCAGCGGATTGCGGTTGAGCTCGAGCTCGCCGACTTCGATCAATGGAAACTCTTTTTGCGACCAGGTCTTGGTCACGTCGAACGGGTTCTCATAATGAGCCGCCGCCTGAGCCTCGGTCATGATCTGGATGCAGACGCTCCATTTCGGGAAGTCGCCGCGCTCGATGGCCTCGAACAGGTCACGCTGGGCGTAATCCGGATCGGTGCCCGCCAGACGTGCCGCTTCGGCCGGGGCGAGGTTCTTGATCCCTTGCTTGGTCTTGTAGTGCCACTTCACCCAGTGGCGCTCGCCCTGGGCGTTGATCAGGCTGTAGGTATGGCTGCCGAAACCGTGCATGTGCCGGTAGCCATCCGGGATACCCCGGTCCGAGAACAGAATGGTGACCTGGTGCAGCGCCTCGGGCGAGTGCGACCAGAAATCCCACATCGCCTGGGCGCTCTTCAGGTTGCTTTGCGGCAGCCGTTTCTGGGTGTGGATAAAGTCCGGGAACTTGAGCGGATCACGAATGAAGAATACCGGCGTGTTGTTACCCACGATGTCCCAGTTACCTTCCTCGGTATAGAACTTCAGGGCGAAACCGCGTGGGTCTCGCTCGGTGTCAGCCGAACCCCGCTCGCCGCCCACGGTAGAAAAGCGCAGGAAGGTAGGGGTCTGTTTGCCGACCGATTCGAACAGCTTGGCGCTGGTGTATTGAGTGATGTCGCGGGTCACGGTGAACGTGCCGTAGGCGCCCGAGCCTTTGGCGTGCACACGGCGCTCGGGGATGTTTTCGCGGTTGAAGTGAGCGAGCTTCTCGATCAGGTGGAAGTCGTCGAGCAGCAGCGGGCCCCGTGGGCCGGCGGAACGGGAGTTCTGGTTATCGGCGACAGGAGCGCCGCTGGCGGTCGTAAGCGTTTTGATCTGGCTCATGCTCAATCTTCCTAGGTCGGTCTTCGAACTGCCGGCTAATCGGCTGGAAAGGAGTATTGATCATGTTAGTGACAGTATCCAAATTCATTAAATCATGGGTATCGATAGTTATTATCTAACGCCATTGGATTGCCAATAGCGAAGCCAGCCGAAACGGCGTTTCACTTTTCCATCGGGCACAAAAAACCGGGCACGAGGCCCGGTTTTTTGATTGTTGCCGTCTTACTCAGCGGATACAGCTTCACCGCTGGTAGCACGATCAACCAACTCGACGTACGCCATAGGCGCGTTGTCGCCAGCGCGGAAACCGCACTTGAGGATGCGCAGGTAGCCACCCTCACGGGTAGCGTAACGCTTGCCCAGGTCGTTGAAGAGCTTACCAACGATGGCTTTCGAACGAGTACGGTCGAAAGCCAGGCGGCGGTTAGCCAGGCTGTCTGTCTTGGCCAGAGTGATCAGCGGCTCGGCAACGCGGCGCAGTTCTTTGGCTTTCGGCAGTGTAGTTTTGATCAGCTCGTGCTCGAACAGCGACACCGCCATGTTTTGGAACATGGCCTTGCGGTGCGAGCTGGTGCGGCTCAGGTGACGACCACTTTTACGATGACGCATGGTTCATTCCTTACCAAACACAACGTTCGGTGATTACGACGATCAGGCAGTCGCCTTGTCGTCCTTCTTAAGACTTGCAGGCGGCCAGTTGTCGAGGCGCATGCCGAGGGACAGACCGCGGGAGGCCAGAACGTCCTTGATTTCAGTCAAGGATTTCTTGCCCAGGTTCGGAGTCTTCAACAGCTCTACTTCGGTACGCTGAATCAGGTCGCCGATGTAGTAGATGTTTTCCGCCTTAAGGCAGTTAGCCGAACGTACAGTCAGTTCCAGATCGTCAACCGGGCGAAGCAGGATCGGATCGATCTCGTCTTCCTGCTCGACAACCACTGGCTCACTGTCACCCTTGAGGTCGACGAACGCAGCCAACTGCTGTTGCAGGATGGTTGCAGCACGGCGGATGGCCTCTTCAGGATCCAGGGTACCGTTGGTTTCCAGATCAATAACCAGCTTGTCCAGGTTGGTACGCTGTTCGACACGGGCGTTTTCCACCACGTATGCGATACGGCGAACCGGGCTGAACGAAGAGTCAAGCTGCAAGCGACCAATGCTGCGGCTTTCGTCTTCATCGCTCTGACGCGAGTCGGCCGGTTCATAACCACGACCACGAGCTACGGTGAGCTTCATGTTCAGGGCGCCGTTAGACGCCAGGTTAGCGATTACGTGATCGGGGTTAACGATCTCGACATCATGATCCAGCTGAATATCGGCAGCGGTAACCACCCCCGAACCCTTCTTCGACAAGGTCAGCGTAACTTCGTCACGACCGTGCAGCTTGATAGCCAGACCTTTAAGGTTCAACAGGATTTCAATTACGTCTTCCTGTACACCTTCGATGGCGCTGTACTCGTGGAGCACACCGTCAATCTCGGCCTCGACTACTGCACAGCCGGGCATTGAGGACAACAGGATGCGGCGCAGCGCGTTGCCCAGGGTGTGGCCGAAACCACGCTCGAGAGGCTCGAGTGTGATCTTGGCGCGGGTTGGACTGACAACCTGCACATCAATATGGCGGGGTGTCAGGAACTCATTTACCGAAATCTGCATGGATGCACCTATTTTCTAGCCCTTACTTGGAGTAGAGCTCGACAATCAGGCTTTCGTTGATGTCGGCGGACAGATCACTGCGAGCAGGAACGTTCTTGAAAACGCCCGACTTCTTCTCAGTGTCTACTTCTACCCATTCTACGCGGCCACGTTGGGCACACAGATCGAGAGCTTGGACAATGCGAAGTTGGTTCTTTGCTTTCTCGCGAACAGCAACCACGTCACCAGCACGAACCTGGTAGGACGGAACGTTTACGGTGTTGCCGTTAACGCTGATCGACTTGTGCGAAACCAGCTGACGGGATTCGGCACGAGTCGAACCGAAGCCCATACGGTATACAACGTTGTCCAGACGGCATTCGAGCAGTTGCAACAGGTTTTCGCCGGTTGCGCCTTTCTTGCCAGCTGCTTCTTTGTAGTAGCCGCTGAATTGACGCTCGAGAACGCCGTAGATACGACGGACCTTCTGCTTTTCACGCAGTTGGGTGCCGTAGTCGGACTGGCGACCGCGGCGTTGGCCGTGGATACCAGGTGCTGCTTCAATGTTGCACTTCGATTCGATCGCGCGCACGCCGCTCTTCAGAAAAAGATCGGTGCCTTCGCGACGAGCGAGTTTGCATTTTGGACCAATGTAACGAGCCATTCTTTACAATCTCCTGGATTACACGCGGCGCTTCTTCGGCGGACGGCACCCGTTGTGCGGGATTGGCGTCACGTCGGTGATGCTGGCGATCTTGTAGCCACAGCCGTTCAAAGCGCGGACTGCGGATTCACGACCTGGACCCGGACCCTTGACGTTGACGTCGAGGTTTTTCAGGCCGTATTCCAGCGCAGCTTGACCAGCACGCTCAGCAGCTACTTGAGCAGCGAACGGGGTGGACTTGCGGGAGCCGCGGAAACCCGAACCACCGGAGGTAGCCCAGGAAAGAGCGTTACCTTGACGGTCGGTAATGGTCACGATGGTGTTGTTAAAAGAAGCATGGATGTGGGCGATGCCATCAACCACTGTCTTTTTAACTTTTTTACGAGGACGAGCAGCAGGTTTTGCCATGATTAAATTCCTGTCGATTCGCTGGGGCGATTACTTGCGGATCGGCTTACGCGGACCTTTACGGGTACGCGCGTTGGTCTTGGTACGCTGACCGCGTACTGGCAGACCACGACGATGACGCAGACCGCGATAGCAACCGAGGTCCATCAAGCGCTTGATTTTCATGTTGATTTCGCGACGCAGGTCACCTTCAGTGGTGAACTTCGCCACTTCGCCACGCAGCTGTTCAATTTGCTCGTCGCTCAGATCCTTGATCTTTGCAGCTGGGTTGACCCCAGCAACTGCACAGATTTTCTGTGCAGTGGTGCGACCAACACCATAGATGTAGGTCAGCGAGATAACAGTATGCTTGTTATCTGGAATGTTGACGCCTGCAATACGGGCCATTCAGTGGGACTCCAATTGACAGCTACCTACGCCCCGGAAGCCAAGAAATAGGGCGCGAGATAATATCGCTGTAATAACAAATAATCAACCCGGCAGCGCACTAGCTGCCGGGCTTAAAGCACAATCACACTCAGCCTTGGCGCTGTTTGTGACGCGGTTCCGCGCTGCAAATTACCCGAACAACACCTTCGCGGCGAATAATCTTGCAGTTACGGCACAGCTTTTTCACCGATGCACGAACTTTCATCACCAACTCCTCGAACCTTATGGACGCTACTCAGCGCAACATGCCGCTGCCGTAGCCCTTCAGGTTGGCTTTCTTCATCAGGGATTCGTACTGGTGCGAAACGAGGTGCGATTGTACTTGGGACATGAAGTCCATCACAACCACGACCACGATCAGCAACGAGGTCCCGCCAAGGTAGAACGGTACGTTTGCCGCCACCACCAGGAACTGGGGCAGAAGGCAGACGGCCGTCATGTAAAGAGCACCGAACATGGTCAAGCGAGTCAGAACGCCATCAATGTAGCGCGCAGACTGCTCACCTGGACGGATGCCCGGAATAAAGGCACCGGACTTCTTCAGGTTTTCCGCTACGTCTTTCGGATTGAACATCAACGCCGTATAGAAGAAGCAGAAGAAAATAATCCCTGCACTAAACAGCAGAATATTCAACGGCTGACCAGGAGCGATCGACTGCGAGATGTCCTGCAACCAGCCCATACCTTCAGACTGGCCGAACCAGGCACCCAACGAAGCCGGGAACAGCAGGATGCTGCTCGCGAAAATAGCCGGGATAACGCCGGCCATGTTCACTTTCAACGGCAAGTGGCTGGTCTGCGCAGCAAACACCTTGCGGCCCTGCTGACGCTTGGCGTAGTGAACAGCAATACGACGCTGACCACGCTCGATGAACACCACGAAACCGATAATCGCTACTGCCAGCAGACCGATGGCAACCAGGGCGAAAATGTTGATATCACCCTGACGCGCAGACTCGAAAGACTGCCCGATCGCTCTCGGAAGACCGGCGACGATACCTGCGAAGATCAACATCGAGATACCGTTGCCAACACCACGCTCAGTAATCTGCTCACCCAGCCACATCATGAACATCGCGCCCGCCACGAAAGTGGTTACCGCAACGAAATGAAAGCTGAAGTCAGCAGTGAACGAAACGCCCTGCCCTGCCAGGCCAATGGACATGCCAATGGCCTGGACGAGAGCGAGGACGACAGTGCCGTAGCGGGTGTACTGGCTGATCTTGCGACGGCCAGCTTCACCTTCCTTCTTCAACTGCTCCAGCTGCGGGCTGACGGCGCTCATCAACTGCATGATGATCGATGCCGAAATGTACGGCATGATCCCCAGTGCAAAGATGCTCATCCGCTCCAGCGCGCCGCCGGAAAACATGTTGAACAAGCTAAGAATGGTCCCCTCATTCTGTCGAAACAGGTCCGCGAGTCGGTCCGGGTTGATACCTGGAACCGGGATGTGTGCGCCTATTCGGTAGACGATAATCGCCAGGAACAGAAAACGCAGACGAGCCCAGAGTTCAGACATACCGCCTTTGCCGAGCGCAGAGAGAGCACCTTGCTTAGCCATTTATTCCTCGAACTTGCCGCCAGCTGCTTCGATAGCCGCACGCGCACCTTTGGTGGCGCCGATTCCCTTTCCGATGGTGACAGCACGAGCAACTTCGCCCGACAGCATGATTTTCACACGCTGAACGTTCTGGTTGATCACGTTGGCATCCTTCAGGGACTGCACGGTGACGATGTCGCCGTCCACTTTGGCCAGCTCGGACAGACGCACTTCTGCGCGGTCCATGGCTTTCAGGGAAACGAAACCGAACTTCGGCAGGCGACGATGCAGCGGCTGTTGACCGCCTTCAAAGCCTGGAGCGATGGTGCCACCGGAGCGGGAGGTCTGACCTTTGTGGCCACGGCCACCGGTCTTGCCCAAACCACTACCGATACCACGGCCCGGACGATGTTTTTCGCGACGGGAACCCGGCGCTGGACTCAGATCATTGAGTTTCATCGATTAACCCTCGACACGCAGCATGTAGTAGGCCTTGTTGATCATCCCGCGATTCTCGGGAGTATCCTGGACTTCTACAGTGTGACCGATGCGACGCAGACCCAGACCCTTAACGCACAATTTGTGGTTAGGGATGCGGCCGGTCATGCTTTTGATCAGCGTAACTTTTACGGTAGCCATGATCAGAAGATCTCCTTGACGCTTTTGCCACGCTTGGCGGCAATGGATTCAGGAGACTGCATAGCCTTCAGACCCTTGAAAGTGGCGTGAACCACGTTTACTGGGTTAGTCGAGCCGTAGCACTTGGCCAGAACGTTCTGAACGCCAGCAACTTCGAGGACAGCACGCATAGCGCCGCCAGCGATGATACCGGTACCTTCAGAAGCAGGCTGCATGTATACCTTCGAAGCGCCGTGGGCGGACTTCATTGCGTACTGCAGGGTGGTGCCGTTCAGATCAACCTGGATCATGTTGCGGCGAGCAGCTTCCATTGCCTTCTGGATCGCAGCAGGCACTTCACGCGACTTGCCACGGCCGAAGCCAACACGGCCCTTACCATCACCTACCACGGTCAACGCGGTGAAAGTGAAGATACGGCCGCCTTTAACGGTTTTGGCTACGCGGTTAACTTGAACCAGCTTCTCGATGTAGCCTTCGTCGCGCTTTTGGTCGTTATTTGACATAACTTAGAACTCCAGCCCAGCTTCACGAGCAGCATCAGCCAGCGCCTTGACGCGGCCGTGGTACTTGAAGCCAGAGCGGTCGAAAGCCACCTGCGAGACGCCAGCGGCTTTAGCACGCGTAGCGACCAGCTGGCCAACCTTAGTGGCCGCGTCGATGTTGCCAGTGGCGCCATCACGCAGTTCTTTATCCAAAGTCGAGGCACTTGCCAGGACCTTGTTGCCGTCGGCCGAAATGACCTGGGCGTAGATGTGCTGCGAAGAGCGGAACACGCAGAGACGCACGACTTCGAGTTCGTGCATTTTCAGGCGTGCTTTGCGAGCGCGACGCAGTCGAGTAACTTTTTTGTCGGTCATTTGCTATGCCCTACTTCTTCTTGGCTTCTTTACGACGGACGACTTCGTCCGCGTAGCGCACACCTTTGCCTTTGTACGGCTCTGGTGGACGGAAGTCGCGGATCTCGGCGGCCACTTGACCTACCAGCTGCTTGTCGATGCCCTTGATCAGGATATCGGTCTGGCTAGGAGTCTCAGCGGTGATGCCTTCCGGCAGTTCGTAATCCACTGGGTGCGAGAAGCCAAGAGCCAGGTTCAGAACCGAGCCTTTTGCTTGCGCTTTGTAACCAACACCGACCAGCTGGAGCTTGCGCTCGAAGCCTTGGCTTACGCCTTGGACCATGTTGTTTACCAACGCACGAGTGGTACCAGCCATTGCGCGAGTCTGTTGATCGCCGTTGCGAGCAGCGAAACGCAGCTCACCAGCTTCTTCAACGATCTCAACGGACGAATGGATGTTCAGTTCAAGAGTGCCCTTGGCACCCTTCACCGAAAGCTGTTGGCCTGCGAATTTGACTTCGACGCCGGCTGGCAGCTTAACGGGGTTCTTAGCGACGCGAGACATGCTTATCCCCCCTTAGAACACAGTGCAAAGAACTTCGCCGCCGACACCGGCAGCGCGCGCAGCACGATCAGTCATCACACCCTTGTTGGTGGAGACGATAGACACGCCCAGGCCGCCGCGAACTTTCGGCAGATCCTCAACGGACTTGTACTGACGCAGGCCTGGACGGCTAACGCGCTTCACTTCCTCGATGACCGGACGGCCTTCGAAGTACTTCAGCTCGATGGACAGCAGAGGCTTGATTTCGCTGCTGATCTGATAACCCGCGATGTAACCTTCGTCCTTCAGGACTTTTGCTACAGCCACCTTCAACGTGGAAGACGGCATGCTGACGACGGACTTTTCAGCCATCTGGGCATTACGGATTCGAGTTAGCATGTCCGCTAACGGGTCCTGCATACTCATGGGCTAGACGCTCCTAATGCAAAAAAATTAGCCTTGCGGCTACTACTTGTCGCCGAGAAATTCCGGGCACGAAAAACACGGGCTCAGGCGAGCCGGGTATTCTAGACACACCCCAGAAATGAATCAAGCCCCAAAAGGGGCTTGATCCAGATTCAAGGCCACCGGTGGTCAGGATCCTGAGACCCTGAACACCGAGACGTTGACAGTGCTTACCAGCTGGCCTTGACCAGACCTGGTACGTCACCACGCATTGCAGCTTGACGCAGCATGTTACGGCCGAGGCCGAACTTGCGGTACACGCCGTGCGGACGACCAGTCAGGCGGCAGCGGTTACGCATGCGCGAGGCGCTGGCGTCACGTGGCTGCTTCTGCAGGGCTACGGTAGCTTCCCAACGTGCTTCTGGACTTGCGTTCAGATCCACGATGATCGCTTTCAGCGCTGCACGCTTGGTGGCGTACTTGGCAACGGTGAGCTGACGCTTCAGCTCACGGTTCTTCATGCTCTTCTTGGCCATTTTCCTACTCCAATCAGTTGCGGAACGGGAATTTGAAAGCGCGCAGCAGTGCGCGACCTTCGTCATCCGTCCGAGCAGTGGTGGTCAGGGTAATGTCCAGACCGCGGAGAGCGTCGATCTTGTCGTAATCGATTTCCGGGAAGATGATCTGCTCTTTCACGCCCATGCTGTAGTTGCCACGACCATCGAAGGACTTGGCATTCAGGCCGCGGAAGTCGCGAACCCGAGGCAGGGAGATCGACAGCAGACGATCCAGGAACTCGTACATACGCTCACGGCGCAGGGTCACTTTGACGCCGATCGGCCAACCTTCACGGACTTTAAAGCCAGCGATGGATTTCCGAGCGTAAGTCACGACGACTTTCTGACCGGTGATCTTTTCCAGGTCAGCAACAGCGTGCTCGATGACTTTCTTGTCGCCGATCGCTTCGCCCAGACCCATGTTCAGGGTGATTTTGGTAACGCGCGGAACTTCCATCACGTTCGAAAGCTTAAGTTCTTCCTTAAGTTTCGGTGCGATTTCCTTCCGGTAAATCTCTTTTAGTCGTGCCATGGTCTTCTACCTAGCAGTGTTCAAGCATCAACCGCTTTTTGGGTCGACTTGAAGACACGAATTTTCTTACCGTCTTCTACTTTGAAACCAACGCGGTCAGCCTTGTTGGTTTCGCCGTTGAAGATGGCGACGTTGGAAGCGTGCAGTGGCGCTTCTTTCTCGACGATACCGCCCTGTACGCCCGACATCGGGTTAGGCTTGGTATGACGCTTGACCAGGTTCAGACCACCTACAACCAGACGGTTGTCAGCAAGAACCTTCAGCACCTTACCGCGCTTACCTTTGTCTTTGCCGGCGATCACGATGATCTCGTCGTCACGACGAATCTTTTGCATGTCGGATCTCCTTACAGCACTTCTGGGGCGAGCGAGACGATCTTCATGAACTTCTCAGTACGAAGTTCACGGGTCACTGGCCCAAAGATACGGGTGCCGATCGGCTCTTGCTTGGTGTTCAACAGAACAGCAGCGTTGCCATCAAAGCGGATGATGGAGCCGTCAGCACGACGAACGCCATGGCGAGTGCGGACTACGACAGCAGTCATCACTTGGCCTTTCTTCACCTTACCGCGCGGAATTGCTTCCTTGACGGTCACTTTGATGATGTCACCGATACCAGCGTAACGACGATGGGAGCCACCCAGCACCTTGATGCACATAACGCGGCGAGCGCCGCTGTTATCGGCCACATCGAGCATGGATTGAGTCTGAATCATATAATTTCTCCGACCCCTAGCCCTTAGACTTCCACAGCGCGTTCGAGAACATCAACCAGCGCCCAAGACTTGGTCTTGGCCATCGGACGAGTTTCACGAATAGTGACCTTGTCGCCGATGTGGCACTGATTGGTTTCGTCGTGCGCGTGCAGCTTAGTCGAACGCTTAACGTATTTACCGTAGATCGGGTGCTTGACGCGACGCTCGATCAGAACGGTGATGGTTTTGTCCATCTTGTCGCTGACAACACGGCCAGTCAGCGTACGGACAGTTTTTTCGGCTTCTGCCATGATTACTTACCTGCCTGCTGGTTGAGCACAGTTTTCACGCGAGCGATGTCACGCTTAACTTGCGAGAGCAGATGAGACTGCCCCAACTGGCCAGTTGCCTTCTGCATGCGCAGATTGAACTGGTCGCGCAGCAGGCCGAGCAGTTGCTCGTTCAGCTGCTGTGCTGATTTTTCACGAAGTTCATTCGCTTTCATCACATCACCGTCCGTTTAACAAAGGAGGTGGCGAGCGGCAGCTTTGCAGCAGCCAGGGCGAAAGCCTCACGCGCCAGCTCTTCAGAAACACCCTCGATTTCATACAGGACTTTGCCTGGCTGAATCTGGGCAACCCAGTACTCCACGTTACCCTTACCTTTACCCATCCGAACTTCGAGTGGTTTCTTGGTGACAGGCTTGTCCGGGAATACACGGATCCAGATCTTGCCGCCACGTTTTACGTGACGGGTCAGGGCACGACGCGCTGACTCGATCTGACGAGCGGTGAGACGACCACGAGCAACAGACTTCAGCGCGAACTCGCCGAAGCTGACTTTGCTACCGCGCAATGCCAGGCCACGGTTGTGACCGGTCATTTGCTTGCGGAACTTCGTACGCTTTGGTTGCAACATTTGGCGTACCCCTTACTTAGCAGCTTTTTTACGAGGCGCTGGTGCTTGTGGCTTCAGTTCTTCTTGGCGACCACCGATTACTTCGCCTTTGAAGATCCAAACCTTTACACCGATCACACCGTAGGTGGTGTGAGCTTCGTAGTTGGCATAGTCGATGTCGGCACGCAGGGTGTGCAGTGGCACACGACCTTCGCGATACCATTCAGTACGTGCGATTTCAGCACCGCCGAGACGACCGCTCACTTGGATTTTGATGCCTTTGGCACCAATGCGCATGGCGTTCTGTACAGCGCGCTTCATAGCGCGACGGAACATGACGCGACGCTCCAGCTGCTGAGCTACGCTCTGCGCAACCAGCATACCGTCGAGTTCCGGCTTGCGGATCTCTTCGATATTGATGTGCACAGGCACACCCATTTGCTTGGTCAGGTCCTGACGCAGTTTCTCAACATCTTCACCTTTCTTCCCGATAACGATACCTGGGCGAGCGGTGTGGATGGTGATACGTGCAGTCTGAGCCGGACGATGGATATCGATACGGCTTACGGACGCGCTTTTTAGTTTGTCTTGGAGATACTCACGCACCTTCAGATCAGCGAACAAGTAGTCCGCATAAGTCCGACCGTCTGCGTACCAGACGGAGGTGTGCTCCTTGACGATTCCCAGGCGAATGCCAATGGGATGTACTTTCTGACCCATCTCTTCGACTCCGTTACTTGTCAGCAACCTTGACAGTGATATGGCAAGACCGCTTGACGATGCGATCAGCACGGCCTTTGGCACGTGGCATGATGCGCTTCAGCGAACGCCCTTCGTTGACGAAAACGGTGCTGACCTTCAGGTCATCAACGTCTGCGCCTTCGTTATGCTCGGCGTTGGCTACGGCCGACTCCAGCACTTTTTTCATGATCTCGGCGGCTTTCTTACTGCTGAAAGCCAACAGGTTGAGCGCTTCGCCCACCTTCTTCCCGCGGATCTGGTCGGCGACCAAGCGGGCTTTCTGGGCGGAGATTCGAGCGCCCGACAACTTAGCGGCTACTTCCATTTCCTTACCCCTTAACGCTTGGCTTTCTTGTCAGCCACGTGCCCACGGTATGTGCGGGTACCGGCGAACTCGCCCAGTTTGTGGCCGACCATGTCTTCGTTCACGAGAACTGGGACGTGCTGGCGACCGTTGTGTACAGCGATGGTCAGACCGACCATTTGTGGCAGGATCATCGAGCGACGCGACCAGGTCTTAACTGGTTTGCGATCGTTCTTTTCCGCCGCCACTTCGATCTTCTTCAGTAGGTGAAGATCAATAAAAGGACCTTTTTTCAGAGAACGTGGCACTGTCGTATCCCTCTATTTACTTGCGACGACGGACGATCATTTTGTCGGTACGCTTATTACCACGAGTCTTCGCGCCCTTAGTCGGGAAGCCCCATGGCGATACCGGATGACGACCACCAGAGGTACGACCTTCACCACCACCATGTGGGTGGTCAACCGGGTTCATGGCAACACCACGAACGGTTGGGCGAACGCCACGCCAGCGTTTGGCACCAGCTTTACCCAGCGAACGCAGGCTGTGCTCGGAGTTCGAGACTTCGCCCAGGGTCGCACGGCATTCAGCCAGGACTTTACGCATCTCACCAGAACGCAGACGCAGGGTCACGTAGACGCCTTCACGAGCGATCAGCTGAGCCGAAGCACCAGCGGAACGAGCGATTTGCGCGCCTTTACCTGGCTTCAGTTCGATGCCGTGTACGGTGCTACCAACTGGAATGTTGCGCAGTTGCAGAGCGTTGCCCGGCTTGATCGGCGCCAGGGCACCTGCGATCAGCTGGTCGCCAGCGCTCACGCCTTTAGGGGCGATGATGTAGCGACGCTCGCCATCTGCGTACAGCAGCAGAGCGATGTGAGCAGTACGGTTTGGATCGTATTCGATACGCTCGACGGTGGCAGCGATGCCATCCTTGTCGTTGCGACGGAAGTCGACCAGACGATAATGCTGCTTATGACCACCACCCACGTGACGTGTAGTGATGCGGCCATTGTTGTTACGACCACCAGACTTCGATTTTTTCTCGAGCAGCGGTGCGTGAGGAGCGCCTTTATGCAGCTCCTGGTTGACCACCTTGACCACAAAACGGCGGCCAGGGGAAGTCGGTTTGCATTTAACGATTGCCATGATGCACCCCTTCCTTACTCAGCACTGCTGCTGAAATCGAGATCTTGGCCTGGCTGAAGGGAGATAACTGCCTTCTTCCAGTCATTACGCTTGCCCAGACCGCGAGCAGTGCGCTTGCTCTTACCCAGAACATTCAGGGTAGTCACGCGCTCTACTTTCACGCTGAACAGGCTTTCGACGGCCTTCTTGATTTCCAGCTTGGTTGCGTCGGTCGCAACCTTGAAAACGAACTGGCCTTTCTTGTCTGCCAGAACCGTAGCCTTCTCGGAAACGTGCGGGCCAAGCAGAACTTTAAATACGCGTTCCTGGTTCATCCCAGCAGCTCCTCGAATTTCTTCACGGCCGACACGGTGATCAACACCTTGTCGTATGCGATCAGACTGACCGGATCGGAACCTTGTACGTCACGGACATCGACGTGCGGCAGGTTGCGAGCAGCCAGGTACAGGTTCTGATCAACAGCGTCAGACACGATCAGGACGTCAGTCAGGCCCATGCCGTTCAGCTTGTTCAGCAGATCTTTGGTTTTCGGTGCTTCAACAGCGAAGTCCTGAACCACGACCAGACGATCAGTACGCACCAGCTCAGCAAGGATGGAACGCATTGCTGCGCGGTACATCTTCTTGTTCAGCTTCTGGGAGTGATCCTGAGGACGAGCTGCGAAAGTGGTACCGCCGCCGCGCCAGATTGGGCTACGGATGGTACCGGCACGAGCACGGCCAGTACCTTTCTGACGCCATGGGCGCTTGCCGCCACCGGAAACGTCGGAACGGGTCTTTTGCTGCTTGCTACCTTGACGGCCGCCGGCCATGTAGGCCACGACTGCTTGGTGAACCAGCGTCTCGTTGAATTCGCCGCCAAATGTCAGTTCGGAAACTTCGATCGCTTGAGCGTCATTTACATTTAATTGCATGTCAGCTTCCCCTTAACCGCGAGCCTTGGCTGCTGGACGTACAACCAAGTTGCCGCCAGTAGCGCCAGGAACAGCGCCCTTGACCAACAACAGATTGCGTTCAGCGTCCACGCGCACTACTTCGAGGGACTGCACGGTCACGCGCTCGGCGCCCATATGACCGGACATTTTCTTGCCCTTGAATACACGACCAGGAGTCTGGCACTGGCCGATAGAGCCTGGAACGCGGTGGGATACGGAGTTACCGTGGGTGTTATCTTGCCCGCGGAAGTTCCAACGCTTGATCGTACCCTGGAAGCCTTTACCCTTGGACTGACCGGTTACATCAACCAGTTGACCAGCGGCGAAGATTTCAGCGTTGATCAGATCGCCGGCCTGGTACTCGCCTTCTTCAAGGCGGAATTCCATTACGGTACGACCAGCGGCAACGTTCGCCTTGGCGAAGTGGCCAGCCTGAGCAGCTGTTACACGCGAAGCACGACGCTCGCCGACAGTGACTTGCACTGCACGATAGCCATCGGTCTCTTCAGTTTTGAACTGGGTGACGCGATTCGGCTCGATCTCAATGACCGTGACCGGAATGGAGACACCTTCTTCGGTGAAAATACGGGTCATACCGCATTTACGACCGACTACACCAATAGTCATGTTGTAAACCTCATGAGTGTACGGGGCTTTCACCCGCTATGGCCGCCCATTTCAGAGCGTTACACGACCAAGACCGAGTCTTAGCCGAGGCTGATCTGCACTTCCACACCGGCCGCAAGATCGAGCTTCATAAGTGCATCAACGGTTTTATCCGTTGGCTGGACGATGTCCAGTACGCGCTTATGAGTACGGATCTCGTACTGGTCACGCGCGTCTTTGTTGACGTGCGGGGAGACCAGAACGGTGAACCGCTCTTTACGGGTAGGCAGTGGAATTGGACCACGCACTTGAGCACCAGTACGTTTCGCGGTTTCCACGATTTCCTGGGTGGATTGGTCGATCAGGCGATGGTCAAAAGCCTTCAACCTGATACGGATTTGCTGATTTTGCATTGGATTTCAGACTCCGGCTGCTATTCCCACCGGGCGCAATACGCCCGTTAAAAGGAGGCGCAATTCTATAGACGCCCCTGATAGGTGTCAACCCAATAAAAAAGCCCCCGCTAAGCGGGGGCTTTTCAACTCATCAAGCTGACTCTGAAAGAGACTTACTCGATGACTTTGGCTACGACGCCGGCGCCGACGGTACGACCGCCTTCACGGATAGCGAAACGCAGGCCGTCTTCCATCGCGATGGTCTTGATCAGAGTGACAGTCATCTGGATGTTGTCACCTGGCATTACCATTTCAACGCCTTCTGGCAGCTCGCAGTTACCAGTCACGTCAGTTGTACGGAAGTAGAACTGTGGACGGTAGCCTTTGAAGAACGGAGTATGACGACCGCCTTCTTCCTTGCTCAGAACGTAGACTTCTGCGGTGAACTTGGTGTGCGGCTTGACGGTGCCTGGCTTGACCAGAACCTGGCCACGCTCAACGTCGTCACGCTTGGTGCCGCGCAGCAGTACGCCGCAGTTCTCGCCAGCACGACCTTCGTCGAGCAGCTTGCGGAACATTTCAACGCCGGTGCAGGTAGTTTTCTGAGTGTCGCGCAGACCGACGATCTCAACTTCTTCCTGGATACGGACAACACCACGCTCAACACGACCAGTCACTACGGTACCGCGACCGGAGATCGAGAACACGTCTTCGATTGGCATCAGGAACGGCTTGTCGATCGCACGCTCTGGCTCTGGGATGTAGCTGTCCAGAGTCTCGACCAGCTTACGAACGGCAGTGGTGCCCATTTCGTTGTCGTCTTGGCCGTTCAGGGCCATCAGAGCCGAACCGATGATGATTGGAGTGTCATCACCCGGGAAGTCGTAAGTGCTCAGCAGGTCGCGAACTTCCATCTCAACCAGTTCCAGCAGCTCAGCGTCGTCAACCATGTCAGCCTTGTTCAGGAAGACAACGATGTACGGAACGCCTACCTGACGGGACAGCAGGATGTGCTCACGGGTTTGTGGCATCGGACCATCAGCGGCCGAGCAAACCAGGATCGCGCCGTCCATCTGGGCAGCACCGGTGATCATGTTTTTTACGTAGTCGGCGTGACCCGGGCAGTCAACGTGCGCGTAGTGACGAACATTGGAGTCGTACTCTACGTGTGCAGTGTTGATGGTGATACCACGAGCTTTCTCTTCCGGGGCGCTGTCGATCTTGTCGAAGTCAACACGAGCCGAACCGAAAACTTCGGAGCAGACACGGGTCAGAGCAGCGGTCAGAGTGGTTTTACCGTGGTCAACGTGGCCGATGGTGCCAACGTTGACGTGCGGTTTGTTCCGTTCAAATTTTTCTTTAGCCACGACAATTAACTCCTAGCTTAAAGGGCTGAATCAGCCTTGCTTTTTAGTAACAGTTTCGACGATATGCGACGGAGCTGTATTGTATTTTTTGAATTCCATGGAGTAGCTTGCGCGACCCTGAGACATGGAACGAACGTCGGTTGCGTAACCGAACATTTCACCCAACGGAACCTCGGCACGAATGACCTTGCCGGAAACCGTATCTTCCATACCCAGAATCATGCCGCGACGACGGTTAAGGTCGCCCATGACATCACCCATGTAGTCTTCAGGCGTAACGACTTCAACGGCCATGATCGGCTCGAGCAACTCACCACCGCCCTTCTGGGCCAGTTGCTTGGTCGCCATGGAAGCAGCCACCTTGAACGCCATCTCGTTGGAGTCGACGTCGTGGTAAGAACCGTCGAACACGGTCGCCTTCAGGCCGATCAGCGGATAGCCGGCGACAACGCCGTTCTTCATCTGCTCTTCGATACCCTTCTGGATCGCCGGGATGTATTCCTTAGGAACCACACCACCTACGACTTCGTTCAGGAATTGCAGACCTTCCTGACCTTCGTCAGCAGGTGCAAAACGGATCCAGCAGTGGCCGAACTGACCACGACCGCCGGACTGGCGAACGAACTTGCCTTCGATCTCACAGCTCTTCGTGATGCGCTCACGATAGGAAACCTGAGGCTTACCGATGTTGGCTTCGACGTTGAACTCACGGCGCATCCGGTCAACCAGGATGTCCAGGTGCAGCTCGCCCATGCCGGAGATGATCGTCTGACCAGTCTCTTCATCAGTCTTGACGCGGAAAGACGGGTCTTCCTGAGCGAGCTTGCCCAGAGCGATACCCATTTTTTCCTGGTCATCCTTGGTCTTTGGCTCAACGGCAACCGAAATAACCGGCTCCGGGAAGTCCATGCGAACCAGGATGATTGGCTTGTCAGCGTTGCACAAGGTTTCACCGGTGGTGACGTCCTTCATGCCGATCAAGGCCGCGATGTCGCCAGCGCGTACTTCCTTGATTTCTTCACGGGCGTTTGCGTGCATTTGCACCATACGACCCACGCGCTCTTTCTTGCCTTTTACCGAGTTGATCACGCCGTCGCCGGAGGCCAACACGCCCGAGTAGACTCGAACGAAGGTCAGGGTACCCACGAATGGGTCGGTAGCGATCTTGAACGCCAGGGCCGCGAACGGCTCGTCGTCGCTTGCGTGACGCTCCATTTCCTCTTCCTCGTTATCAGGGTTGGAACCCTTGATAGCAGGAATGTCGGTTGGAGCAGGCAGGAAGTCGATAACGGCGTCGAGAACCAGGGGAACACCCTTGTTCTTGAAGGAAGAACCGCAAACAGCCAGGACGATCTCACCAGCGATAGTGCGCTGACGCAGAGCGGCCTTGATTTCCTCGATGGTGAGCTCTTCGCCCTCGAGGTACTTGTTCATCAGTTCTTCGTTGGCCTCGGCCGCAGCCTCGACCATGTTGCTGCGCCATTGCTCGGCTTCTTCCAACAGCTCGGCAGGAATGTCCTTGCGAACAGGGACCATGCCCTTGTCGGAGTCATTCCAGTAGACCGCTTGCATGTTGATCAGGTCGATCTGGCCCTGGAAGTTGTCTTCCGAACCGATAGCGAGCTGGATAGGCACCGGAGTGTGGCCCAGACGCTGCTTGATCTGACCGATCACGCGCAGGAAGTTGGCACCGGCACGGTCCATCTTGTTGACGTAAACAAGACGTGGAACGCCGTATTTGTTGGCCTGACGCCATACGGTTTCCGACTGTGGCTCAACGCCCGAAGTACCGCAGAACACAACGACCGCGCCGTCGAGTACACGCAGGGAACGTTCAACTTCAATGGTGAAGTCCACGTGGCCCGGGGTATCGATGACGTTGAAGCGATGCTCGTGCGGGTACTGCTTCTCGGAACCTTTCCAGAAGGCGGTGATGGCAGCGGAAGTGATGGTAATACCACGCTCCTGCTCCTGCACCATCCAGTCTGTGGTCGCGGCGCCGTCATGCACCTCGCCCATTTTGTGACTTTTGCCGGTGTAAAAAAGGACGCGCTCGGTGGTGGTGGTTTTACCAGCATCCACGTGAGCGACGATACCGATGTTACGGTAGCGGTTAATCGGTGTAGTACGAGCCATAAAGCCCTCGCAAATTGAGTGACGCTAAAATTAGAAGCGGTAGTGCGAGAAAGCCTTGTTGGCTTCAGCCATGCGGTGCACGTCTTCACGCTTCTTAACTGCAGCACCTTTACCTTCAGCAGCGTCCAACAGTTCGCCAGCCAAACGCAGAGCCATGGACTTCTCGCCGCGCTTGCGGGCGAAGTCTACGAGCCAGCGCATGGCCAGAGCGTTACGACGGGACGGACGAACTTCAACCGGAACCTGGTAGGTAGCACCGCCTACGCGGCGCGACTTCACTTCGACCAGCGGAGCGATGGCGTCGAGTGCTTTTTCGAAGAGTTCCAGGGGATCGGAGTTCTTACGCTCTTTAACTTTTTCCAGCGCGCCATAAACGATACGCTCGGCAACGGCTTTCTTGCCGCTTTCCATTACGTGGTTCATGAACTTGGCGAGGATCTGGCTTCCGTATTTCGGATCGTCCAGAATCTCACGCTTGGCTGCTACGCGACGTCTTGGCATTGATAAGCCCTCAAACGGTCTTCAGGTTAGCCCGGGACAGCTGACGCGTGCCCGACCTTACTCTTATCGACTCAATAAAATTAAAAACTGCAAAAAACGGCCGATTATTTCGGACGCTTGGTACCGTATTTCGAACGACCCTGGTTACGACCTTTAACGCCGGAGGTATCCAAAGAACCGCGAACGGTGTGGTAACGAACACCTGGCAAGTCTTTTACACGACCGCCGCGGATCAGGACCACGCTATGCTCTTGCAGGTTGTGGCCTTCACCGCCGATGTACGAGGAAACCTCGAAACCGTTGGTCAGGCGCACACGGCATACTTTACGCAGTGCCGAGTTAGGTTTTTTCGGCGTAGTGGTATACACACGGGTGCATACGCCACGACGTTGCGGGCAGTTCTGCAGCGCAGGCACGTCGGATTTCTCGACGATACGCTTACGCGGCTGACGTACCAGCTGGTTGATAGTTGCCATCTACTAGCTCCACTGTTGTCTTGCGACGCTATTGTCTTGCAAGAAAAGCAAAATGGCAGGAACGAATTCCCGCCAAATTTAGGGGATCAAGAGTCTAAAGAGGATCTTGTCCCCAGTCAAGGCAAGGCCCCGACCTCCCCGCCCGCCGGATCTCGACAATTTGTCTCGATCCGCCGAACGGGGCGACCAGGGCCAGGCACTCAATTACCGCAGAACTCAGTTACCGCTCGAGTTCAGCGCTTCGGTCAGTGCAGCTTCCACTTCACTGGCGCTTACGCGCAACGGCTTGTCTGCATCACGGCGACGCTTGCGCTCGCTGTGGTAGGCCAAACCGGTACCGGCCGGGATCAGACGACCCACGACCACGTTTTCTTTCAGGCCGCGCAGGTAATCGCGCTTGCCGGTTACCGCCGCTTCGGTCAGTACGCGGGTGGTTTCCTGGAAGGAAGCCGCCGAGATGAACGATTCGGTGGACAACGACGCCTTGGTGATACCCAGCAGAACGCGGGTGAACTTGGCGACAAACTTGTCTTCCGCGCTCAGACGCTCGTTCTCTACCAGTACGTGAGTCAGTTCCATCTGGTCGCCCTTGATGAAGCTGGAGTCGCCGGACTCGGAGATCTCAACTTTACGCAGCATCTGACGCAGGATGGTCTCGATGTGCTTGTCGTTGATCTTCACGCCTTGCAGACGGTAAACGTCCTGGATCTCGTTGACGATGTACTTGGCCAGCGCACTGACACCCAGCAGACGCAGGATGTCGTGTGGATCGCTCGGACCGTCCGAGATCACTTCGCCGCGGTTGACCTGTTCGCCTTCGAAGACGTTCAGGTGGCGCCACTTCGGAATCAGCTCTTCGTACGGATCGCTACCGTCGTTCGGCGTAATGACCAGGCGGCGCTTGCCCTTGGTCTCTTTACCGAACGCGATGGTGCCGCTGACTTCAGCCAGGATCGAGGCTTCTTTCGGACGACGGGCTTCGAACAAGTCGGCAACACGCGGCAGACCACCGGTGATGTCACGGGTCTTCGAAGTTTCCTGCGGGATACGGGCGATAACATCACCGATCGCGATCCGCGCACCGTCCGCAACACCGACCAGGGCGTTGGCTGGCAGGAAGTACTGAGCGATTACGTCAGTGCCTGGCAGCAACAGGTCCTTGCCGTTGTCGTCGACCATCTTCACGGCAGGACGGATGTCCTTGCCGGCCGCTGGACGATCTTTCGGATCGAGCACTTCAATGTTGGTCATACCGGTCAATTCGTCGGTCTGACGCTTGATCGTGATGCCTTCTTCCATGCCCACGTAGGTCACGGTACCTTTCATTTCGGTAACGATCGGGTGAGTGTGCGGATCCCACTTGGCCACGATGGCGCCAGCGTCGACCTTGTCACCTTCCTTGACCGAAATCACGGCACCGTAAGGCAGCTTGTAGCGCTCACGCTCACGACCGAAGTCGTCGGCGATCGCCAGCTCCCCGGAACGGGACACCGCAACCAGGTGACCGTCCACACGCTCAACGTGCTTGAGGTTGTGCAGGCGGACAGTACCGCCGTTCTTCACCTGGACGCTGTCGGCCGCGGAGGTCCGGCTTGCCGCACCACCGATGTGGAACGTACGCATCGTCAGCTGGGTACCCGGCTCACCGATGGACTGGGCCGCGATAACGCCGACCGACTCACCGATGTTCACCTGGTGACCACGAGCCAGGTCGCGGCCGTAGCACTTGGCGCAAATGCCGTAGCGGGTTTCGCAGCTGATCGGCGAGCGCACGATCACTTCGTCGATGCTGTTCAGCTCGATGAACTCTACCCACTTCTCGTCCACCAGGGTGCCGGCAGGAACGATGACGTCCTCGGTACCTGGCTTGAATACGTCACGGGCGATGACACGACCCAATACGCGCTCACCCAGCGGCTCGACAACGTCGCCGCCTTCGATGTGCGGCGTCATGACCAGGCCATGCTCGGTACCGCAATCGATCTCGGTCACGACCAGGTCCTGCGCCACGTCCACCAGACGACGGGTCAGGTAACCGGAGTTCGCCGTTTTCAACGCGGTATCCGCAAGACCCTTACGCGCACCGTGCGTGGAGATGAAGTACTGGAGTACGCTCAAGCCTTCACGGAAGTTCGCGGTGATCGGGGTCTCGATGATGGAGCCGTCCGGCTTGGCCATCAGGCCACGCATACCGGCGAGCTGACGGATCTGCGCGGCAGAACCCCGTGCGCCCGAGTCGGCCATCATGTACATCGAGTTGAAGGATTCCTGCTCGACTTCGTCACCATGACGGTCGATGACCTTCTCTTTCGAGAGGTTGGCCATCATCGCCTTGGACACTTCGTCGTTCGCCTTGGACCAGAGGTCGATCACCTTGTTGTACTTCTCGCCCTGGGTTACCAGGCCGGAGGCGTACTGGCTTTCGATCTCTTTCACTTCTTCGGTGGCAGTACCGATGATGCGGGCTTTTTCATCCGGGATAACGAAGTCGTTAACGCCGATGGAAACGCCGGAAATGGTCGAATAGGCAAAACCGGTGTACATCAACTGGTCAGCGAAGATCACGGTTTCCTTCAAGCCAACCACGCGGTAGCACTGGTTGATCAGCTTGGAGATCGCCTTCTTCTTCATCGGCAGGTTGACGACGTCGAACGACAGGCCTTTTGGCACAACCTGGAACAACAGCGCACGGCCGACAGTGGTGTCGACGATACGGGTGTTGGTCACGCTGTTGCCATCGCGATCGTTCACGGTTTCGTTGATCCGCACCTTGACCTTGGCGTGCAGCGCGGCTTCGCCGGCACGGAACACACGGTCAACTTCCTGCAGATCCGCGAACACACGACCTTCGCCCTTGGCGTTGATCGCTTCACGGGTCATGTAGTACAGGCCCAATACAACGTCCTGCGACGGCACGATGATTGGCTCACCGTTGGCTGGCGACAGGATGTTGTTGGTCGACATCATCAGCGCGCGCGCTTCGAGCTGGGCTTCCAGCGTCAGCGGTACGTGCACGGCCATCTGGTCGCCGTCGAAGTCGGCGTTGTACGCAGCACAGACCAACGGGTGCAGCTGGATAGCCTTACCTTCGATCAGTACCGGTTCAAACGCCTGGATGCCCAGACGGTGAAGGGTCGGTGCACGGTTGAGCAGCACGGGGTGTTCGCGAATCACTTCGGCGAGAACGTCCCAGACCTCTGGCAGCTCGCGCTCGACCATCTTCTTGGCAGCCTTGATGGTGGTCGCCAGACCGCGCATCTCCAGCTTGCCGAAAATGAACGGCTTGAACAGCTCCAGCGCCATTTTCTTTGGCAGGCCGCACTGGTGCAGACGCAGGGTCGGGCCTACGGTAATAACCGAACGACCGGAGTAGTCGACACGCTTACCGAGCAAGTTCTGACGGAAACGACCCTGCTTACCCTTGATCATGTCGGCCAGGGATTTCAGAGGACGCTTGTTCGAACCGGTGATAGCGCGGCCACGACGACCGTTATCGAGCAGTGCGTCGACCGCTTCCTGCAACATACGCTTTTCGTTGCGCACGATGATGTCCGGAGCGGACAGGTCGAGCAGGCGCTTCAAACGGTTGTTACGGTTGATCACTCGACGATACAGATCGTTGAGGTCGGAAGTCGCGAAGCGACCGCCATCGAGCGGAACCAGTGGACGCAGGTCTGGCGGCAGAACCGGCAGAACGGTCAGCACCATCCACTCTGGCAGGTTGCCGGAACCCTGGAAGGCTTCCATCAACTTCAGGCGCTTGGACAGCTTCTTGATCTTGGTTTCGGAGTTGGTTTGCGGAATCTCTTCGCGCAGGCGGCCAATCTCGTGTTCCAGGTCGATCGCGTGCAGCAGTTCACGGACAGCTTCGGCACCCATGCGGGCATCGAAATCGTCGCCGAACTCTTCCAGCGCTTCGAAGTACTGCTCGTCGTTGAGCAGCTGACCTTTTTCAAGGGTGGTCATGCCCGGATCGATAACGACATAGCTCTCGAAATAGAGAACGCGTTCGATATCACGCAGGGTCATGTCCATCAGCAGGCCGATACGCGACGGCAGCGATTTCAGAAACCATATGTGGGCAACTGGCGAGGCCAGTTCGATGTGCGCCATGCGCTCACGACGAACTTTTGCCAGCGCGACTTCAACGCCGCACTTCTCGCAGATCACACCACGGTGCTTCAAGCGCTTGTACTTACCGCACAGGCACTCGTAATCCTTGACCGGGCCAAAGATCTTGGCGCAGAACAGGCCGTCACGCTCAGGCTTGAACGTACGGTAGTTGATGGTTTCCGGTTTTTTAACTTCACCGAACGACCACGAACGGATCATCTCAGGCGAGGCCAATCCAATACGGATGGCGTCGAACTCTTCGACTTGACCCTGGTTTTTCAGCAAATTCAGTAGGTCTTTCAAGGCCTTTCCTCCTGGCGGAGCAGAGAGCGGGCCAAACAGCCCCGCTCTCGATTCGCGTCACGTGTTATTCGGTTTCCAGATCGATATCGATGCCGAGGGAACGAATTTCCTTGATCAACACGTTGAAAGACTCGGGCATGCCCGGCTCCATACGGTGATCGCCGTCCACGATGTTCTTGTACATCTTGGTCCGGCCGTTCACATCGTCCGACTTCACTGTGAGCATTTCTTGCAGAGTGTAGGCAGCACCGTACGCTTCCAGCGCCCAGACCTCCATCTCCCCGAAACGCTGACCACCGAACTGCGCCTTACCACCCAGCGGCTGCTGGGTAACCAGGCTGTAAGAACCGGTAGAACGAGCGTGCATCTTGTCGTCTACCAAGTGGTTCAGCTTCAGCATGTACATGTAGCCAACGGTAACCGGACGCTCGAACTTGTTGCCGGTACGGCCGTCGAACAGCTGCATCTGGCCGCTTTCCGGCAGGTCTGCCAGTTTCAGCATGGCCTTGATTTCGCTTTCCTTGGCACCGTCGAACACCGGGGTAGCCATTGGAACGCCGCCGCGCAGGTTCTTCGCCAGGTCCAGGATTTCCTGGTCGGAGAAGGTGTCCAGCTCTTCGTTGCGACCGCCGATCTCGTTATAGATCTCGTGCAGGAACTTACGCAGGTCCGCGACCTTGCGCTGCTCCTCGACCATGCGGTTGATCTTCTCGCCCAGGCCCTTGGCCGCGAGGCCCAGGTGGGTTTCGAGGATCTGGCCAACGTTCATACGCGAAGGTACGCCCAACGGGTTGAGGACCACATCGACCGGGGTGCCGTTGGCATCGTGCGGCATGTCTTCAACCGGCATGATCACGGAGACCACACCCTTGTTACCGTGGCGACCGGCCATCTTGTCGCCCGGCTGGATGCGGCGACGGATTGCCAGGTAGACCTTGACGATTTTCAGCACGCCTGGAGCCAGGTCATCGCCCTGCTGCAGCTTGCGCTTCTTGTCTTCGAACTTGTCGTCCAGCAGACGGCGGCGATCGACGATATAGGCCTGGGCCTTCTCGAGCTGCTCGTTCAGGGCGTCTTCAGCCATGCGCAGCTTGAACCACTGGCCGTGCTCAAGACCGTCGAGGACTTCGTCGGTGATTTCCTGACCTTTCTTCAGGCCGGCGCCGCCTTCGGCCTTGTGGCCAACCAGGGCTGCACGCAGACGTTCGAACGTCGCACCTTCAACGATACGGAACTCTTCGTTCAGGTCCTTGCGGATCTCGTCGAGCTGGGTCTTCTCGATGGACAGTGCACGAGCATCACGCTCGACGCCGTCGCGAGTGAAGACCTGCACGTCGATGACGGTACCCTTGGTGCCGGTAGGCACGCGCAGGGAGGTGTCCTTAACGTCGCTGGCTTTTTCACCGAAGATGGCACGCAGCAGTTTTTCTTCCGGCGTCAGCTGGGTCTCGCCTTTCGGAGTGACCTTGCCCACCAGGATGTCGCCTGCGCCGACTTCGGCACCTACGTAAACGATACCGGCTTCGTCCAGCTTGTTCAGTGCGGCTTCACCCACGTTCGGGATGTCCGCAGTGATTTCCTCTGGGCCAAGCTTGGTGTCACGAGCCACGCAGGTCAGTTCCTGGATGTGGATCGTGGTGAAGCGGTCTTCCTGAACCACACGCTCGGACAGGCAGATGGAGTCTTCGAAGTTGAAGCCGTTCCACGCCATGAACGCGATGCGCATGTTCTGGCCCAGCGCCAGTTCACCCATGTCGGTGGATGGACCATCGGCCATGATGTCGCTGCGCTGAACCCGATCACCCTTGCTCACCAGCGGACGCTGGTTGATGCAGGTGTTCTGGTTGGAGCGGGTGTATTTGGTCAGGTTGTAGATGTCGACACCGGCCTCGCCGGTTTCAACTTCGTCATCGGCAACACGAACCACGATACGGCTGGCATCGACGGAGTCGATCACGCCGCCACGACGAGCCACGACGCAAACGCCGGAGTCACGGGCAACGTTACGCTCCATGCCGGTACCCACCAGCGGCTTATCAGCGCGCAAGGTCGGTACAGCCTGGCGCTGCATGTTCGAACCCATCAACGCACGGTTGGCGTCGTCGTGCTCGAGGAACGGGATCAGCGACGCCGCAACCGAAACGACCTGCTTCGGCGATACGTCCATCAAGGTGACGTCTTCCGGCGCCTTGACGGTGAACTCGTTCAGGTGACGAACAGCTACCAGCTCGTCGATCAGGACCTTCTTGTCGTTCATCGTGGCCGAAGCCTGGGCGATCACGTGGTCGGCCTCTTCGATGGCGGACAGGAACACGATCTCGTCGGTGACCAGGGCGTCTTTCACCACGCGGTACGGGCTCTCGAGGAAGCCGTACTGGTTGGTGCGCGCATAGGCCGCCAGGGAGTTGATCAGACCAATGTTCGGACCTTCCGGCGTCTCGATCGGGCATACGCGACCATAGTGGGTCGGGTGTACGTCACGGACTTCGAAGCCTGCGCGCTCACGGGTCAGACCGCCTGGGCCGAGTGCGGAGACACGACGCTTGTGGGTGATCTCGGACAGCGGGTTGTTCTGGTCCATGAACTGGGACAGCTGGCTCGAACCGAAGAACTCCTTCACCGCCGCAGCCACTGGCTTGGCGTTGATCAGGTCTTGCGGCATCAGGCCTTCGCTTTCCGCCATCGACAGGCGTTCCTTGACCGCGCGCTCTACACGCACCAGGCCCACGCGGAACTGGTTCTCGGCCATTTCGCCTACGCAGCGAACACGACGGTTACCCAGGTGGTCGATGTCATCGACGATGCCCTTGCCGTTACGGATGTCGACCAGGGTCTTGAGGACCGCAACGATGTCATCCTTGTTCAGCACGCCAGAACCTTCGATCTCGGTACGACCGATACGACGGTTGAACTTCATCCGGCCGACCGCAGACAGGTCATAACGCTCAGGGCTGAAGAACAGGTTGTTGAACAGGGTCTCGGCTGCATCCTTGGTTGGTGGCTCGCCAGGACGCATCATGCGATAGATCTCGACCAGGGCTTCCAACTGGTTGCCGGTGGAGTCGATCTTCAGCGTGTCGGAGATGAACGGACCGCAGTCGATATCGTTGGTGTACAGGGTTTCGATACGAACGACCTGGGCCTTGACGATTTTCGCCAGGATCTCGGTGGTCAGCTCGGTATTGCACTCTGCGAGGATTTCGCCGGTGGCCGGATGCACGATGACCTTCGCCGTGGTGCGACCCAGGACGTAGTCCATCGGCACCTGCAACTCTTTGATCCCGGCTTTTTCCAGCTGGTTGATGTGACGAGCGGTGATACGACGACCCTGCTCGACAATGACCTTGCCCTTGTCGTCCTGGATGTCCAGGACTGCGATTTCACCGCGCAGGCGCTGAGGCACCAGTTCCAGGCTGAGATTTTCACCCTGCACATGGAAGACGTTGGTGGTGTAGAACGCGTCCAGCACTTCCTCGGTGGTATAGCCGAGCGCGCGCAGCAGTACCGAAGCTGGCAGCTTGCGACGACGGTCGATACGCACGAACACGCAGTCCTTCGGGTCGAACTCGAAGTCCAACCACGAACCGCGGTAAGGAATGATGCGCGCGGAGTAAAGCAGTTTGCCGGAGCTGTGCGTCTTGCCACGGTCGTGGTCGAAGAACACGCCCGGAGAACGGTGCAGCTGGGAAACGATTACACGCTCGGTACCGTTGATCACGAAGGTACCGTTCTCAGTCATCAGGGGGATTTCACCCATGTAGACTTCTTGCTCTTTGATGTCCTTGATCGCTTTGTTCGACGATTCTTTGTCGAAAATGATCAGGCGCACTTTTACCCGCAAAGGTACGGCGTAAGTTACACCGCGCAATACGCATTCTTTGACATCAAATGCCGGTTCGCCCAGGCGATAACCGACGTACTCCAGCGCAGCATTGCCGGAGTAGCTGATGATCGGGAAAACGGATTTGAAGGCCGCATGCAGGCCCACGTCGCGGAACTGATCTTTAGTCGCTCCCGCTTGCAAGAATTCACGATACGAATCCAGCTGGATGGCCAGGAGGTACGGCACATCCATGACGTCCGGCAACTTGCTAAAGTCCTTGCGGATACGTTTTTTCTCAGTATATGAGTAAGCCATCAGCGTTCCCCAGCTTGGTCACCTGCTTGTTTGGCCCCTCCCGACGGGAGCAGCCAGAAAATCGTGCAAACCCCATGGTTTGCGCCACCACATCGGATGGTTACAGCGCGTTACCAGCACCAACCCAGTCGGCTGCCAATAACGGAAAAAGGCCGGTGGCAAGAGCCACCAGCCATCAGCCTGTCGCTTAACGCTCGGGCTGGAGACGCAAGGTCGAAATTACTTGATTTCGACGGTAGCGCCTGCTTCTTCCAGCTTCTTCTTAGCGTCGCCAGCAGCTTCTTTGGTAACGCCTTCAGCAATAACCTGAGGAGCGGTGTCAACCTTCTCCTTGGCTTCTTTCAGGCCCAGACCGGTCAGCTCGCGAACAGCCTTGATCACGTTAACTTTCTTCTCGCCAGCGGAAGCCAGGATAACGTTGAACTCGGTTTGCTCTTCAGCAGCAGGAGCAGCAACAGCTGGACCGGCAGAAGCAGCAGCAGCGGTAACGCCGAATTTTTCTTCGAAAGCTTTGATCAGCTCAACAACTTCCATTACGGACATGTTGCCAACGGCTTCGAGGATATCGTTTTGAGAGATAGACATGAATCTAAATTCCTGGATTGGGGGACGGCCTACGCGACCATCGAAATAAACAAAAAACGCGAAAAGGAGTGTCGAGCCTTAGGCTGCGGCAGCTTCTTTCTGGTCGCGCAGTGCCGCCAGAGTACGAGCCAATTTGCTGGTAGCGCCTTGAATCACGCTCATCAGCTGGGAAATTGCTTCGTCACGGGTCGGCAGAGTTGCCAGTACGTCGATCTGGTTAGCTGCGAGGAACTTGCCCTCGAACGCAGCTGCCTTAATCTCGAACTTGTCCTGACCTTTGGCGAATTCCTTGAACAAACGGGCAGCAGCGCCAGGATGTTGGGTGGAGAACGCGATCAAGGTCGGGCCGGTGAACACGTCGTTGAGGACACTGTATTCAGTGTCAGCAACAGCGCGCTTGAGCAGGGTGTTACGTACAACACGTACGTAAACGCCAGCTTCACGAGCCTCTTTACGGAGTCCGGTCATTGCGCCTACTGTTACGCCACGGGCATCAGCCACGACAGCGGACAGAGCAGCTTTGGCAGCCTCGTTGACTTCAGCGACGATGGCCTTCTTGTCTTCGAGTTTAATTGCCACGGGTTTAACTCCTGCTTGTTACCGTTTCATCCGGTCGGAACCGAATGTCGTTTTGGTGTCTGATTCGGTAAGGAACCGGGAGCACCATCTGCGTAGGCTTGTGGTTTAAGACTTGCGTCGCCTACGGTCTTGGACAGCCCCCGCCAGGCAGGGACCCCAATTTTTCGATTGGCGCAATTGCTTGCGCCAACCTGAGTCTTACGCGTCCAGCGAGCTCTGGTCGATGACCAGGCCTGGGCCCATGGTGGTGCTCAGGGTAACGCGCTTGACGTAGATACCTTTCGAAGAAGCTGGCTTGATACGCTTCAGGTCAGCGATCAGGGCTTCAACGTTTTCCTTCAGCTTGACGGCGTCGAAGCCGATCTTGCCAACGGAAGTGTGGATGATGCCGTTTTTGTCGGTGCGATAACGAACCTGACCAGCCTTGGCGTTCTTGACCGCGGTGGCTACGTCTGGAGTTACGGTACCGACCTTAGGGTTAGGCATCAGACCACGTGGACCGAGGATCTGACCCAGCTGACCCACGACGCGCATGGCATCCGGGGATGCGATCACTACGTCATAGTTCAGGTCGCCGCCCTTCATTTCAGCAGCCAGATCGTCCATGCCTACGCGGTCAGCGCCAGCGGCCAGAGCAGCTTCAGCTGCCGGACCCTGGGTGAACACCGCAACACGAACGGTCTTGCCAGTGCCGTGTGGCAGCACGGTAGCGCTACGAACGACCTGGTCGGATTTACGTGGGTCAACGCCCAGGTTTACAGCAACGTCGAACGACTCGCTGAACTTGACAGTCGACAGCTCGGCCAGCAGAGCGGCGGCATCTACAAAGTTATAGGCCTTGCCTGCTTCGATCTTGCCGGCGATAGCCTTTTGACGCTTGGTCAGCTTAGCCATTACACACCCTCCACGTTAAGGCCCATGCTACGAGCAGAACCGGCGATAGTACGCACGGCTGCATCCATATCAGCTGCAGTCAGATCCGCGTTTTTGGTTTTCGCGATTTCTTCCAGCTGAGCACGGGTAACGGTGCCAACCTTAACGGTGTTTGGACGAGCGGAACCGCTGGTCAAACCTGCAGCCTTCTTCAGCAGAACCGAAGCAGGGGTGCTTTTTGTTTCGAAAGTGAAGCTACGGTCGCTGTAGACAGTGATGATCACTGGAGTCGGCAGACCTGGCTCAAGACCCTGAGTACGGGCGTTGAAGGCCTTGCAGAATTCCATGATGTTCACGCCGTGCTGACCCAGAGCAGGACCAACGGGTGGGCTTGGGTTAGCCTGAGCGGCCTTCACTTGCAGCTTGATGTAAGCGGTAATCTTCTTGGCCATGAGGCACTCCAATTACGGGTTCGAACGCCTCGAAAGGCTCCCCGGTTACTTGCGCGTTTATCCCAGTGACGACAAAACCCCACAGCCTAGGGCTGTGGGGTTGGGATGCCTGCTCAATCAGACCTTCTCGACCTGACTGAACTCGAGCTCTACCGGAGTAGAGCGTCCGAAAATGAGCACTGCCACCTGAATCCGGCTCTTTTCGTAGTTAACTTCTTCAACCGTACCGTTAAAGTCAGCGAATGGACCGTCGGTGACGCGAACCACTTCACCCGGCTCAAACAGCGTTTTCGGCTTCGGCTTGTCGCTACCATCAGCAACACGACGCAGAATCGCCTCTGCCTCTTTATCGGTAATCGGTGCTGGCTTATCAGCGGTACCGCCAATGAAGCCCATCACCCGAGGGGTATCCTTGACCAAGTGCCAAGTCCCTTCGTTCATGTCCATCTGTACCAGCACATAGCCTGGAAAGAACTTGCGTTCGCTTTTGCGCTTCTGGCCATTACGCATCTCAACCACTTCTTCAGTGGGGACCAGAATCTCGCCGAAGCCGTCTTCCATGCCAGCCAGCTTTACGCGCTCAATGAGCGAGCGCATGACATGCTTCTCGTAACCCGAGTAAGCATGCACAACGTACCAACGCTTAGCCACGGGACACCCTTAGCCAACAATCAAGGAAACAAGCCAGCCGAGCAGGGAGTCAAGCCCCCACAACAGCAACGCCATCACCAGGACAACAGCCACGACAATCAATGTGGTCTGCGTGGTTTCTTGGCGAGTCGGCCATACGACTTTACGGATCTCGGTGCGAGCTTCCTTAGCGAGTACGAAGAAAGACTTGCCCTTGGCCGTCTGCAGACCTACGAAGGCAGCAACAGCAGCAATGGCGAGCAATGCAAGTACGCGGTACAGGATCGGCGAAGCAGAGTAATACTGATTGCCAACAACGCCAACAACCACCAAAGCGACTACCACTAGCCACTTAAGCAGATCGAAGCGAGAGCCTTGAGCTTCAGCTTTAGGAGTCATCTATCAGATCCTGTGAAAAGAAAGCCAGACACACTGAGTGAATCTGGCAGGTCAGGAGGGAATCGAACCCCCAACCTACGGTTTTGGAGACCGTCGCTCTGCCAATTGAGCTACTGACCTAAAACAAAATCAGGCCGACCATTATGCCGGCCCGAAAAAGACATTACAACTGTTTACTCGATGACTTTGGCTACGACGCCGGCGCCGACGGTACGACCGCCTTCACGGATAGCGAAACGCAGGCCGTCTTCCATCGCGATGGTCTTGATCAGAGTGACAGTCATCTGGATGTTGTCACCTGGCATTACCATTTCAACGCCTTCTGGCAGCTCGCAGTTACCAGTCACGTCAGTTGTACGGAAGTAGAACTGTGGACGGTAGCCTTTGAAGAACGGAGTATGACGGCCGCCTTCTTCCTTGCTCAGAACGTAGACTTCTGCGGTGAACTTGGTGTGCGGCTTGACGGTGCCTGGCTTGACCAGAACCTGGCCACGCTCAACGTCGTCACGCTTGGTGCCGCGCAGCAGTACGCCGCAGTTCTCGCCAGCACGACCTTCGTCGAGCAGCTTGCGGAACATTTCAACGCCGGTGCAGGTAGTTTTCTGAGTGTCGCGCAGACCGACGATCTCAACTTCTTCCTGGATACGGACAACACCACGCTCAACACGACCAGTCACTACGGTACCGCGACCGGAGATCGAGAACACGTCTTCGATTGGCATCAGGAACGGCTTGTCGATCGCACGCTCTGGCTCTGGGATGTAGCTGTCCAGAGTCTCGACCAGCTTACGAACGGCAGTGGTGCCCATTTCGTTGTCGTCTTGGCCGTTCAGAGCCATCAGAGCCGAACCGATGATGATTGGAGTGTCATCACCCGGGAAGTCGTAAGTGCTCAGCAGGTCGCGAACTTCCATCTCAACCAGTTCCAGCAGCTCAGCGTCGTCAACCATGTCAGCCTTGTTCAGGAAGACAACGATGTACGGAACGCCTACCTGACGGGACAGCAGGATGTGCTCACGGGTTTGCGGCATCGGACCATCAGCGGCCGAGCAAACCAGGATCGCGCCATCCATCTGGGCAGCACCGGTGATCATGTTTTTTACGTAGTCGGCGTGACCCGGGCAGTCAACGTGCGCGTAGTGACGAACATTGGAGTCGTACTCTACGTGTGCAGTGTTGATGGTGATACCACGAGCTTTCTCTTCCGGGGCGCTGTCGATCTTGTCGAAGTCAACACGAGCCGAACCGAAAACTTCGGAGCAGACACGGGTCAGAGCAGCGGTCAGAGTGGTTTTACCGTGGTC
>NZ_JAUQOP010000048.1 GCF_030580855.1 Pseudomonas citrullilanati
GCTCTCTCCCACACTGGATCTCGGTTGCTCACAAACCTGCGGCCCAGCACAAATCCCCTGTGGGAGCGGGCTTGCCCGCGAAGGCGTCGGCACAGGCGACATCCATACAAGCTGACCCACCGCCATCGCGAGCAAGCTCGCTCCCACACTGGATCTCGGTTGCTCACAAACCTGCGGCCCGGCACAAATCCCTGTGGGAGCGGGCTTGCCCGCGAAGGCGTCGGCACAGGGGACATCGAGGCAAGCTGACCCACCGCCATCGCGAGCAAGCTCGCTCCCACACTGGATCTTGGTTGCTCACAAACCTGCGGTCCGCCACAAATCTCCTGTGGGAGCGGGCCTGCCCGCGAAGGCGTCGGCACAGACGACATCAATGCAAGCTGACCCACCGCCTCGCGAGCAAGCTCGCTCCCACAGTGGTTCTCGGTTGTTCACAAACCTGCGGTCCAGCACAAATCCCTGTGGGAGCGGGCTTGCCCGCGAAGGCGTCGGCACAGGGGACATCGAGGCAAGCTGACCCACCGCTTTCGCGAGCAAGCTCGCTCCCACACTGGATCGCGGTTGTTCACAAACTTGCGGTCCAGCACAAATCCCTGTGGGAGCGGGCTTGCCCGCGAAGGCGTCGGCACAGGGGACATCGAGGCAAGCTGACCCACCGCCTTCGCGAGCAGGCTCGCTCCCACACTGGATCTCGGTTGTTCACAAACCTGCGGCCCAGCACAAATCCCCGGTGGGAGCGGGCTTGCCCGCGAAGGCGTCGGCACAGGCGACATCGAGGCAAGCTGACCCACCGCCTTCGCGAGCAGGCTCGCGCCCACAGGAGGAGTGGTGGAACCGTACCTGCTCGGGATGACGATGGATCAGTGCCGGTGGCATCGACCGATGTCAGATGAAGACGATCTCGTAGGGCATGCCCATGCGATCGAGGATCACCCGTGGCACCAGGGGGGCGATGCCGTTGGCGGGTTCGCCGTTGAGCTGGCTGGCGTAAGCGTACATTGCATGGCGTTTGCGGGCGGTGGTCCAGACATCCAGGCGCAGTTTGCGGGCCCGGTGCCAGGGGATTTTCTTCTGCTCGCGCACCGGCCAGTGCCAAGCCCAGACGGGCAGTTCATTGAACAGCGCGCCGACGGCTTCGGCGGCCTGGGCACCGGCCCGGCCCACGGTGTCGTGGTCGCTGTCGCCGTCCTGGCGCCAGGTGCCGAACACCACGTCACCCGGTCGCAGGTGCTGGCCAATGAAGGCCGTCAACTCGGCCTCGTGTTCGGCCAGGGCCTTTTCCGGAAAACCACCGCGCACCCATTGCAGGCCGTGAGGGGGAATGCCGAGGCGATGCAGGGCGTCCACGCTTTCCTGGGGGTGGGGGCGGTGCATGCGCAAGCGTTCATCGGTCCACAGCGGCGAGCCCGGATGACCGAGATCGCCGTCGGAGACCGAAATCAGCAACATGGGCTGGTCCAGGTTGCTCAACAACTGGATCAAACCGCCACAGGCCCCGACTTCATCGCCCGGATGCGGGGCGAGGATCACGGCGCGGGCGCCGGCGGGCACCAGGGTCTGGGTACTGATGATGGGTATGTCGGCCAGCTGCGGTGCGCTGTTCCATATTTGCGGATGCTGCCGACTGTTCAGGCGAGAGGCGGGTTTCATGGAAAACGTCCTTGTTGTATTCAATCCTGCGGCCTTGCACCGGGCCTGTCGCCCGATGGTGCGCGTGAGGTCATGATTGCCATGGGCGGCGCTCCGAATCCTGGAGTCTACCGCAAGCGAAGTATTGACCATGTCGGCCGATTCGTCGCGTGGCATCTGTGCCTGAGCCGTATTTTTTTCTTCCAACTGGCCTCATGAAAAACGGGGCCACATCCCTGTGGCCCCGTTTTTTCAATGGTTTATCAAAAGTAGTTAATCTTCTTCCTCACGTTGCAATTCAAACAACAACAGCGAACGCCCGGTGACCGAATACTCGCTTTCGAACTCGAAACGCTCCTGGCCGCGCACGGTCGGCTGGTTGGTGTCGACCAGGCAGGTCCAGAAACTGCCCTCCGGCACCTCCGGCAAGCGGAAGTTGACGATGTCATGGTGGGCATTGACCACCAGCAACAACGTCGCATCGCCGCCCTTGCGCCGGATCCCGGTTTCCTGGGCGCGCCCGTCCATCAGCATGCCCAGGCAACGGCCGTGGCTGTCCTGCCATTGCTCAACGGTCATTTCGTTGCCGTCGGGCGCCAACCAAGTGACATCCTTGACGCCGATGTCCTCGTTGTAATTGCCCACCAGGAACCGTCCGCGACGCAGGATCGGGTAGGTCAGGCGCAGCTTGATCAAGCGCTTGACGAACTTGAGCAGGGCCGCGCCATCTTCGCTCAAGTCCCAGTTGACCCAGCCGATCTCGCTGTCCTGGCAGTAGGCGTTGTTGTTGCCGTGCTGGGTGCGGGCGAACTCGTCACCGGCGACGATCATCGGCGTGCCCTGGGCAAACAGCAGGGTGGCGAAGAAGTTGCGCATCTGCCGATGGCGCAGTGCATTGATCTGCGGATCGTCCGTCGGCCCTTCGACGCCATGGTTCCAGGACAGGTTGTTGTTGCTGCCGTCCTGGTTGTTCTCGTCGTTGGCCTCGTTGTGCTTGTCGTTGTACGACACCAGGTCATTGAGGGTGAAGCCGTCGTGGGCGGTGACGAAGTTCACCGAGGCGTAGGGACGTCGGCCGCGCTGGTTGAACATCTCGCCGGACGCCGTCATGCGGCTGGCGAAGTCGGCCAGTTGCCCGTCGTCGCCTTTCCAGAAGGCCCGCACGGTGTCGCGGAACTTGTCGTTCCATTCCATCCAGCCGGGCGGGAAGCCGCCCACCTGGTAGCCGCCGGGACCACAATCCCAAGGCTCGGCGATCATTTTCACCTGGCGCAGCACCGGATCCTGCCGACAGGCGACGAGGAAGCTGTGGCGCTCATCGAAGCCGTCGTGGTAGCGACCGAGGATGGTTGCCAGGTCGAAGCGGAAGCCGTCGACGTGCATTTCCGTGGCCCAGTAGCGCAGGGAGTCGGTGACCATCTGCAAGACGCACGGGTGGCTCAGGTCCAGGGTGTTGCCGGTGCCGGAGTCGTTGATGTAGTAGCGCTTGTCGTCGGGCATCAGCCGGTAGTACGAGGCGTTGTCGATGCCGCGCATGGACAGGGTCGGGCCTTGTTCGTTGCCTTCGGCGGTGTGGTTGTAGACCACGTCGAGGATGACTTCGAGGTTGGCTTCATGCAGGTGCGCGACCATCTCCTTGAACTCGGCGATCTTGCCGCTGGCCAGGTAGCGCGGGTCCGGGGCAAAGAAGGCGATGCTGTTATAGCCCCAGTAGTTGGTCATGCCCTTGTGCAGCAGGTGCTGGTCATTGACGAAACCGTGGATCGGCAGCAGTTCCACCGACGACACGCCGAGCTTGCGGATGTGTTCGAGCACGTCGTCGACCATCAGCCCGGCAAAGGTGCCGCGCAGGTTCTCGGGCACCGAGGGATGGCGCATGCTGATGCCACGCACGTGGGTTTCATACAGGATGGTCTTGTCCCACGGCACGCTGACACGATGGTCGTGGCCCCAGGTATGCGCCGGGTCGATGACCTTGCACTTGGGCACGAACGGCGCGCTGTCACGCTCATCGAAGCTGAGGTCGCCGTCGGGGTGGCCGATGGTGTAGCCGAACAGCGCTTCGGACCATTTCAGCTCACCGACCAGTTGCTTGGCGTACGGGTCGATCAGCAGTTTGTTCGGGTTGAAGCGATGGCCGTTCTCCGGGTCATACGGGCCGTAGACCCGGTAACCGTAGATCAGGCCTGGGTGCGCATCGGGCAGGTAGCCGTGGTAAATCTCGTCGGTGTACTCCGGCAGCTCGATGCGTTCGAGCTCGACCTCGCCGGCATCGTCGAAAATGCACAGTTCGACCTTGGTGGCGTTGGCCGAAAACAGCGCGAAATTGACCCCGAGGCCATCCCAGGTCGCACCAAGCGGAAAAGGCAGCCCTTCACGAATCCGCGAAGCCTCGATGACAGGCGGCGGCGTGGTTTTTTTTGGACGGGTCATAGTTGCTCCTGCAAAAGACAGATACGGCAAAGCAGAGTGGTCAAAAGTGTGTTGATTGCCTGGCGGCTGTCACGGTGCGAGCACCTGTGGCGAAGAGATTTATCCCCGCTGGGGAGCGAATCCCTTCGCCACAAGATGCCGCGCGATGGCAACGCACTGCATGAGCGTTGTGATCAAACCGCTGGAGGCTTGCGCGCCGCCCGTGGTTTTTTCTCGGCAGGTTTTTCAATCGCCGAATTGGCCGCCGCGGGTTTGGCCGCTGGCTTGGCCTTGGGCGCGGCCGCTTTCGGCGCAGGCTTGGGCGCTGAGGCCTTGGCGGCAGGCTTGCTGCCGTCCGCCTTGGGAGCGGGGGCCTTGCCCGCGGCCTTGGGCGGCTTGCTCGGGGCCAGGGCTTCGGCTTCCGCCAGTTTGCGCGCCATCTCCCAGTGGCGCTTTTCGTGCCCGGTGGGTTTACCTTCGGACTCCCAGATCTGATAGGCGAATTCGCGAATACGTTTATCGTCGGTACTCATCGCAGTGCTCCTGACAACTCAAGATTGGATAAAGACATTGACCGGGAAATCCCCCAGCGCGGCGCTGATCATCAGCTCCCCTTGGGGTGTGACTGCTGTGCTTGAAAAAAGTCCCTTCAGTTTTCCCTCCTGGGCGGCAAACGGTAACGCCACGCGGGTATCGCCCCAGTCCGAGGCGGCCACCTGCGGCTGCGCACTGTTTTCCAGCAGGCGTGCCGCGTGGATCGGCACCACCACGACCGCCCGTTGCTGCTGGTGCTCACGCATGAACGCCAGCACCCGCCGGGCTTGCTCGCCGAGCACTTCCAGCGGTTGGTAGCGGCCTTGCTGGAACAATTGCGGGCATTGGGCGCGGATGGCCAGTGTCCTGGCGATGAGCGCCTGCTTGACCCGGCCACTGCGCCAGTCCTGCAGCAACGCCGCCGGGGTGGCGTCGGCCTGCAAGCCCTCGCGACGGGCCTGGAAATCCACCGGGCGCCGGTTGTCCGGGTCCACCAGGCTGAAGTCCCAGAACTCGTTGCCCTGGTACAGGTCCGGCACGCCGGGCACAGTCATGCGCAGCAAGGTTTGCGCCAGGCTGTTGAGCGCGCCCGCCGGCGCGATGGCCTGGACCGCCTCGGCGATGGCGCTGCGCAGCGGCAGCCCCTCATCGCCCAGCAACAAGCGTTCGAGGAACATCTGCGTCGCCTGCTCATAGGCGTCGTTGACCGCCGCCCAGCTGCTTTGCAGCTTGGCTTCGCGCAGGGCCTTGCGCTGCCACTGCCACAGGCGTTCGTTGTACTCGGCCAGGGCCTTGCGGTCCTGGATGTCCAGGTCCAGCGGCCAGCTCCCCAGCAGGGCCTGGTACAGGATCAGCTCATCGCCGGCCGAAGGCGCCGCCGGGTCGCTGTGCAGCGAGGGCGCCAGGATCCGCCATTGTTCCACGCTGGCGGTGTACCAGTCGGCGCGCTCGCTGAGCACGGCGAGCCGGGCGCGGGTGTCTTCGCCACGCTTGTGGTCGTGGGTCGCGGTGGTCATCAGGTTGTCGGGGAAATGTTCGAGTCGCTCCAGGCAGGCATCGTGGAATTCCTGGGGCGGGGCACTGAAGCGTTCGGTGTTGTAGCCCACGTCGTTGCGCGACAACAGCACGGCTGAGCGATACAGCGCGGTGTCTTCCACGGCCTTGGCGGCGGCCGGCGACGTCAGTTGCTGGAAGCGCACGCAGGCATGGCGCAGGCGCTTGCGCTGGGGCCCACGGGGACGTTGCCGCCAGGGCATGCCGCCGAGCCAGCCAGCCAGGCAATCGAGCACTGGCCAATCGGCTTCGCTGAGGGTCTGCCGGGCGCCTTCAAGGGCCTGCTTGAAGAATGCCTCGTCTTCGGCCGAGCGTCCGAGGGGACTGATGTAGGTGCGGTACACCGGAAAGTGCACGATCAGTTCCTGCAAGGCCCGGCGAATCGCGCCCAGGGTCAGGTCGCGGGTCATCACGTCGTCCCGCGCCACCTGCAGCAGGGCCTGGGCGACGCTTTCGAAGTCCCCGGCCAGGGAGCCGTTGAGGATTTGCTGGCGGGCCAGCCGGGCCTCTTCGATGAAGTGCGCCGGTCGTTCGCTCTGGCGGCTCCAGAACTCGGCCAGCGGTTCGGCACCGGCCGGGTCATGTTGCAGCAGCGAAATCTGGTTCATGAACTCGTAGCCGGTGCTGCCATCGACGTTCCAGTCCCGGCGCAGGGTCTCGCCGTCGCCGAGGATCTTTTCGATGAAGATCGGCAGGTGCCGCGACGGCGAAAGCGCGTCGAGGCGCCGGCGCAACTTGCGGCTGTAGCCCCGTGGATCAGCGAGCCCGTCGATGTGATCGATGCGCAGCCCATCCACCAGCCCTGCGCTGATCAGTTGGAAAATCTTCGCGTGGGTGGCTTCGAACACGGCGGGACGCTCGACCCGCAGCCCTCCCAGCTCGTTGACATCGAAGAAGCGCCGCCAGTTGATGTCATCCGCGGCGGTGCGCCAGCTGGCGAGCCGGTAGCTCTGGCGCTCCAGCAGTTGGTGCAGGCGCTCGAAACCCTCGGGTTGCGTGGAATCGTAGCCGCGCAGGTGATCCTCGATGGCCGCGAGGAATCCGGGGGCCGCCGCCAGTTCGCGCAATTCGGCTTGCAATGGGCGGGCGAGGGTATGGGCATCGGTCTGGTAGTTCAGCGTGGTGAAGCGTTCCGCCAACGCCCTGAGCGTTTCCGCCTGTTCGGCGGGCAATTGCTCGGCGGGCTTGAGCAACTCGCCATAGTGCATCGGGCAGATGGGGAAATGGTGCTCGTAGTGCTCGACATAGAAGCTGCCCTGGGCGGCATTGAAACGCAGTTGCAAGGTGCCTTCCTGCAAGGCCACGCCGTAGTCGCTGCCCAGGAACGGCAGCAGCAGCTGGCCTTCCATCAACGGGTCGGGGGAGTGCCACTGGATGTCGAAGAACTCGCCATACGGGCTCAGGCGACCCCATTCCAGCAAGTCCAGCCACCAGGGGTTGTCGTTGCCACCGACGGCCATGTGGTTGGAGACGATGTCGAGGATCAGCCCCATCCGGTGCTCGCGCAGGGTCGCCACCAGGCGTCGCAAGGCATCCTCGTCGCCCAGTTCCGGATTGACCACGGTCGGGTCGACCACATCATAGCCGTGCATGGAGCCGGCCCGGGCCTTGAGCAGCGGGGAGGCGTAAATATGGCTGATGCCCAGCGCGGCGAAGTACGGCACCTGCGCAACGGCATCGTCGAGGGTGAAGCCTTTATGGAATTGCAGGCGAATCGTCGCCCGCAGCGGTTGGATCTCGGTTCGGTTCATCGGTCACGCTCGTTCGCCTGGAGTCGCGCACAGGCGAGTATTTCCAGGCGCCGGGCGGCGTCCGGATGATCCAGCAACGCCTGGCTGTCGTGAGCCAGGCGGCGCCGCCAGTTGGGGTGGGTGTCAATGGTGCCGGGCAGGTTGGCCTGCTCCTCGATGCCCAGGGCATCTTCCAGCGGCAACAGCACCAGCGGTGCGCGGGTGTGGCCGAGGAAGCGCACGCTGGCGTCCAGCACCTGGTCGGTTTCGCGGTGTTCTTCGCGGAAATTCTGCGGATCCTGGTTCAACACGCTGCGCAGGCCTTCGCGTTCGCGCTCGCGGTGCTTGCGCCAGTCCATTTCCGTATGGGAGTCGATCAGGTCGAGTCGGGCGTTCCAGTCGATGTCATGGCCGTGCCACCAGCCGTTTAGGGTCGGCAGGTCGTGGGTGCTGGTCGTTGCCAGCGCGTTGTCCGGCCAGTCGAGGATCGGCTTGAAATGGGTGTTGTCCTGTTCGAACAACAGCACGCGCATGCCCAGGATCGAGCGGGCGCTGAGTTTTTCCCGCAGGCCGTCGGGCACGGTACCGAGGTCTTCGCCCATTACGATGGCCTGGTGTCGGTGGGATTCGAGCGCCAGCAGCCTCAGCAGGTCGTCCACCGGGTAATAAAGATAGGCACCGTCCGAAGGCGGCGCATCGTTAGGGATCACCCACAGGCGTTGCAGGCCCATCACGTGGTCGATGCGCAAGCCGCCGGCGTGGGCGAAGTTGGCCCGCAGCATCTCGATGAACGCACGAAAACCGTTGCGCACCAGGCCTTCGGGGGAAAACGCGGAGATGCCCCAGCCCTGGCCGGAACGGTTGAGAATGTCCGGCGGGGCACCCACGGTCAGTGAGGCGAGCAGTTCATCCTGGCGGCTCCAGGCCTGGCTGCCGGCCCCGTCGGCACCTACCGCGAGGTCGGCGATCAGGCCGATGCCCATGCCGCTGGATTTTGCGGCACTTTGGGCGCGCTCCAGGCACCGGGCGATCAGCCACTGGCAGAACGCATGGAAACCGATTTCATCGGCATTTTCTTCGGCAAAATGCGCCAGCACCGCGCTGCGAGGGTTGCGCCATTCTTCCGGCCACTGCCGCCAGTCGAGGCTTTCACCCCGGGCGGCGCGTTCGGCCTGCAAGGCTTCGAAGCGACAGTGGTTTTCCAACGCTTCGCCACTGGCGTGGCGGAAGCTGCTGAAGTCTTCGTGCAAGGGGTGTTCGCCCTGGCGGAAACCGTCGTACAGGGCGCGCAGGACTTTCTGCTTGGCCTCGGCCGCCACCGGCCAGTCCACGAGGGGCTGGTCCTCGAGTTTTTGCAACTGATTGGCCAGGCCGGTGGCGTCGATGGCGGTGCGCAGGGCACGCTCACCGAGGATGGTCCCCGGCGCAGCATACAGGCTGTTGAGAAACAGCCGGCTGGACGGTGAATAAGGGCTGTAGCGGCCCGTGTCGCTGCTGAACATCGCGTGCATCGGGCTGATGGCGATCGCCTCGGCGCCACGTTCACCGGCCACCCGCGCCAGGTCTTCCAACGCCTGGGTGTCGCCGAAGCCGCCGTCGCCCGGGCGCCGGAGCGCGTACAGCTGGGCGCTCAGGCCCCAGGCCCGGGGCGTCGGATCGTTCACCGCATCGGCGACGCTGTAGCAGCGCGCCGGGGCGACCGCCAGGGTGAAATGTTGGCCGTCGATGCTGACGTGTTGGTAGCCCACCGGCAGCATGCCCGGCAGCTTGGCGTCGGCATCGAGTTTCAGGTTCAGGGTCGCGCCGTCCTCCTGGCGGATCTCGCAGGGCGTGCCGGCTTCGAAGTAGCGACTCAGGTCGACGCTGGCGCCGACATCGGCGGTGAGCAGCGGTGGCAATTGGCGGTTCTGTTGTTCTTGCTGCAATTGCAGCAGGCTGGCGTCGATTTCCTGGGCGCTGCCGGCGGGATGGCCGAGGCCCGTCAAGACCGAGCGCAGGACGGCTGGCGAGACTTTCTGGGCCCGGCCGTTGGCATCGATCCAATCCACCGCCAGGCCTGCCCGGCCAGCGAGGATTTCCAGTTGCGCATCGCTCATGGGCGCTCTCCAGTGAGGGTGGGCAAGGCGGTCGCCTGCGTCAGGCTGACCACCGCGCTGTAGGGCGCAAGGCTGCCCTGTTGCAACAGACCCATGGCGTGTGGCGGATGTTCGAAAAGAATGCGCGGATCTTCAGGAGCGGTATGCGCCACCGGTTGCGCGCTGAGGTTGAGGTCGATGCGCAGCACGCTGCCATCTCCCAATTGCCAACGGGCACTGACGGCGCCATGGCCGAGCACGTCCGTTTCCAGCGCGTGGGCACCGGGCAGGCGCGGGACGATTTCTTCGCGGCGGATCTTCAACAGGCTGCGATACAGCGTCTCGTGGGCCAGTTGTTCCGGTTGCTGGGCTTCCAGGTTCGGGCGCGATGCCTCGAAGGTGGTGGCCGCGTTGGGATCTGGGATCCGCTCGCGTTTTTCCGGGTCGGCAAAGGCGCTGAACGCCTTGAACTCATTGCGCCGGCCTTCGCGTACCAACTCCGCCAGTTCACCGTGATGGCTGGTGAAGAACAGGAAGGGCTGCTGGGCGAGCACTTCATCTCCCATGAACAGCAACGGGATCATCGGTGAGAGCAGCAGCAGGACGGTGGCCGCCTGCAAGGCCTGGGGCGGGGCCAGTTGGTGCAGGCGCTCACCAAGGGCCCGGTTGCCGATCTGGTCGTGGTTCTGCAGGAACAGCACGAACGCGCTGGGGGGCAGGTGCCCGCTGGGCTCGCCCCGGGGCTCGCCGTGGCGGTTGATGTGGCCCTGGAACACGAAGCCCTGGCTGAGGCAGCGCGCCAGTTGTTCCGTGGGCTGTTCGGCGTAGTCGGCGTAATAGGCGTCGGTTTCGCCAGTGAGCAAGACGTGCAGGGCGTTGTGGCCGTCGTCGTTCCACTGGGCGTCGTAGCCCTGTTCCAGCAGGCTGGCCTGGTTGTGCTCGTTTTCCACGGTCAGCCAGACATGCCGGGTCGGGTCCACCTGTTCGCGCACCCGGGTGGCCAGCTCCTGGAGAAAGTCCGGGTCTTCGATGGCGTGCACGGCATCGAGGCGCAGGCCGTCGATGCGGTACTCCAGCACCCACATGAGGGCGTTGTCGATGAAGAAGTCGCGCACTTCGCGGCGGCGAAAATCGATCGCCGCGCCCCAGGGCGTGTGCTTGTCTTCGCGGAAGAACCCCTTGGCATAGCGATGCAGGTAGTTGCCGTCCGGGCCGAAGTGGTTGTAGACCACGTCGAGGATCACCGCCAACCCGTGGCCATGGGCGCTGTCGATCAGGTGCTTGAGCTGTTCCGGCGTGCCGTAGGAGGCCTGGGGTGCGTAGGGCAGGACCCCGTCGTAGCCCCAGTTGCGGTCGCCGGGAAACTGCGACAGCGGCATCAGTTCGATGGCCGTGACGCCAAGCCCCGCCAGGTGTGCAAGGTGTTGCTCGACCCCTTCGAACCCACCCAGGGCGCCAACGTGCAGTTCATAGATGACCGCGTCGTACCAGGGCCGGCCGGACCAAGCGGTGTGTCGCCATTGATAGGCATGGGGGTCGACCACCACGCTGTGGCGGTCGATGTCGCCGGCCTGGGCGCGGGAGGCCGGGTCCGGCACCTCCAGCTCGCCGTCGATGTTGAAGCGGTAGCGCGTACCCGCGGGGCACTTGGTCTGGATCATGAACCAGCCGTCGGCCTGGGGCAGCAGGGGGATTGAATCTCCAGAGTCGAATTCGACACTGACAAAAAAAGCATCCGGTGCCCAGAGGGCGAAGCGGGTGTGCTCGTCATCGAGCATCACCGCACCGTGGGTCCATGTATCAGGCGTCCTTGACGACATCGTTACCTCATTGTCTGGCCGATTTACCCAGTGATTTAGCCACCAGCTGTTCGTAGAGTTCGGCGTAGGGTTCCACAGCCTTGCTCCAGTTGAAGGGTGCCGACATGGCCCGGCAGCGCATGGCGTTGAGCAGTTCGGGGAATTCGAAGACCTTGAAGGCTCGCTCCAGGGCTTGCTTGTAGCTCTCGACGGTGGACTCATCGAACAGGAAGCCGGTGACGCCGTCCTCGATGGTGTCCGCCAGCCCGCCAGTGTTGCGCGCCACCGGCAGCGAGCCGAAGCGCTGGGCGTACATCTGGCTCAGGCCGCAGGGCTCGTAGCGCGAAGGCATCAGCAGGAAGTCGCTGCCGGCGAACATGCGCCGCGCGTCGGTCTCATTGAAGCCGATGCGCACGCCGATGCGGCCCGGGAAACGCAGCGCCAGTTCGCGCATGGCTTGTTCTTCCTCCGGCTCGCCCCGGCCGATGATCGCGATCTGGCCGCCCGATTCGACGATGAATTCGGCGACCGCTTCGGTCAGGTCCAGGCCCTTCTGGTAGACCAGACGCGAGACCACGGCGAACAGTGGGCCGGCGGAGTCGTCCAGGCCGAACAGTTCGCGCACGTGGGCGGCGTTGACGGCCTTGCCTTCCCAGTCGCCGATGGCGAACTTGCGGAACAGGTGCGTGTCGCTGGCCGAGTCCCAGCTTTCATCGATGCCGTTGGGAATGCCGCTGAGCAAGCCTTGCTGGGTCTTGGCCGCCAGGAAGCCATCGAGCCCGCAGCCGAAGGTCGGCGTGGTGATTTCCTGGGCGTAGGTGGCGCTGACCGTGGTGATGTGGCTGGAGTAGGCCATGCCGGCCTTGAGGAACGACAGTTTGCCGTAGAACTCCATGCCTTCCTGTTGCAGGGCATGTTCGGGGATGCCCAATTCCGGGCAGCAGGCCAGGCTCACGACGCCCTGGTACGCCAGGTTGTGAATGGTGAACAGCGTCGGGGTGCGTTGGCCACGCCAGTGCATGTAGGCCGGTGCCAGCCCGGCTGGCCAGTCGTGGGCGTGGACCAGGTCGGGGCACCAGTGGATCTGGGCGAGGTTGGCGGCGATATCAGCGGCCGCCAGGCCCAGGCGGGCGAAGCGGATGTGGTTGTCCGGCCAGTCGCGACCGTTGTTGGCGCCATAGGGCGAGCCTTCGCGGGCGTACAGCTCGGGGCAGATCAAGACGTAGATGACCAGGCCGTCGGCCATGTCCATGCGGCCGATCTTGCAGGGCGGCAACGCGGCGTGGCCGCCCAGTTCGCCGATGATGTGGATCGGATTGCCGCTGTTCATGACTTGCGGATAGCCGGGAATCAATACCCGCACATCATGCAGGCCGGCCATGGCCCGGGGCAGCGCCGAAGACACGTCGCCCAAGCCACCGGTCTTGACCAGGTCGGCGATTTCCGACGTGACGAACAAGACTTTCTTGCGATTGGGGTTGTGTCGAACGACGGGGAGCAGTGCCTTGCCGCCGGTGGCGAGCACCGGAGCCGTCGGCGATCCGGCCGCCGGCGGTAATTGAGAACGGACCTGTTGTGGTTCCAAGGCAGCACTGATCATAAATCTCTCCTGTTTTCTCGATCTGTTTCCGGCATGCGCCAGAGCTGTAGTTACATCGGCCGAATCCTGCGGCCAGGCGCACAAGCGCTACGCAAGGAAAGCAAAGCGCTGCCCAATGCGGCGAAGCGAATCAGGTGGGAGGGCCGTTGCAAGGACTGCACCAGCCACTGTTGCCCTTCATTTACCCTGACCTGTCGCCGTTGCGAAAAGTTTCGACTTTTTTTCATCCCGATGACCGGTCGGTATGACCTGCGGATCGCGAGTCTAGGACAGAAGCTAGAGCGCTGCGGTGCGCTTCGTCGAATTGTCCGACAATCACGTTTTTTGTCTGCAATGTCTTACATGACAGCGCGAAATACGCGCCGACGAAGTGCATGTTTCTGAAATCAAAACCGTGTAGGGGGCAGGCCGTGTTTTATCGAGGCGCGCGATGGGATGGCGGGGCGCACCATAAAGGGGCGTGGCGAGTGGAGGCGTTTTGATGGCTGTTCTGGGCGCTCGCTAACCAGCTCCTGTGGGAGCGGGCTTGCCCGCGAAGGCTTCGGCACAGGCGATATCAATGTAAGCTGACCCACCGCCATCGCGAGCAAGCTCGCTCCCACACTGGATCTCGGTTGCTTACAAACCTACGGCCCAGCACAAATCCCTGTGGGAGCGGGCCTGCCCGCGAAGGCGTCGGCAAAGCGACATCGAGGCAAGCTGATCCGCCGCCATCGTGAGCAAGCTCGCTCCCACACTGGATCTCGGTTGCTCACAAACCTGCGGCCCAGCACAAATCCCCTGTGGGAGCGGGCTTGCCCGCGAAGGCGTCGGCACAGGCGATATCAATGTAAGCTGACCCACCGCTATCGCGAGCAAGCCCGCTCCCACACGGGATCTCGGTTGCTTACAAACCTGCGGTCCAGCACAAATCCCTTGTGGGAGCGGGCTTGCCCGCGAAGGTGGCGGCACAAGCGACATCCATGCAAGCTGACCCACCGCCATCGCGAGCAAGCTCGCTCCCACACGGGATCTCGGTTGCTTACAAACCTGCGGCCCACCGCAAATCCCCTGTGGGAGCGGGCCTGCCCGCGAAGGCGTAGGCACAAGCGACATCAATGCAAGCTGACCCACCGTCATCGCGAGCAAGCTCGCTCCCACACTGGATGTCGGTTGCTCACAAACCTGCGGCCCACCGCAAATCCCCTGTGGGAGCGGGCTTGCCCGCGAAGGCTTCGGCACAGGCGATATCAATGCAAGCTGACCCACCGCTTTCGCGAGGAGGCTCGCTCCCACAGGTGAGAGTTCGGAAGGGGGAGTGAGGGTGCAGGACATCAGGCTTGTGGGAGCAAGCTCCCACAAGATGCTTCACAAGCCCTGCCCTGGAAGGAGGGCCGTTTCCACGGGAAGGACAGCGGGTTGCCCGATGCCACTTCCCGGTGCCGTGCCTCTGCGTCGCTTACCGCGCCACAGCCTGGTTCTGGTGGGACAACTGTGCGTGCTGCAACTGCATGCGCAGCTGCGTCACTTCATCTAGCAGCAGATCGCGCTCTTCCTTGAGAAGGCGCAATTCATCGCGACGAATGGTCACATAAAGGGTTTGGGGAGGACGTGCGGTAACGACAGGGCCCATTGCTCACCTCGCAAATGGCGTACATCAACTATAGAGATGTCGCCAGTATTTGGTCGACACCTCTACTATCGGCGCCGATTCTGATTTCTTTTGCTTGTGATTGGAACTTTTTTATTTTTCATGGTCGCTGTGTCTTTGGCCGGGATTGGAGCGTTATCCCTTGTGATCGCTCGAATTACCCGGAAACTATGCAGCAATGCTCTGGACTAACCCCCAACTGTCTTTTGAGCTAAACCTTTGACTTACCTTTATTTGTAGTAGGGAGCATCAGCACATGCAACTCGGGATTATTGGACTGGGCCGCATGGGCGGCAATATTGCGCGGCGCCTGATGCTCAATGGGCACGCCACCGTGGTCTATGACCGCAACGCTGCGTTCGTCGAAAATCTCAGCCAGGAGGGCGCTACCGGCGTCGCGGACCTGCCGGCGCTGGTCGCGGCGCTGGAGCAGCCGCGGGCGGTCTGGGTGATGCTGCCGGCCGGCGCGCCCACGGAAGACACCATCAACGTGCTCAGCGAATTGCTGGCGCCGGGCGATGTGATCATCGACGGCGGCAACACGTACTACAAGGACGATATCCGCCGGGCCCAGGCCCTGCTGGAAAAGGGCCTCCACTACATCGACGTCGGCACCTCCGGTGGCGTCTGGGGCCTGGAGCGCGGCTACTGCATGATGATTGGCGGTGACGCCGAGGTGGTGAAGCGCCTGGATCCGCTGTTCGACAGCCTGGCGCCAGGCATGGGCGATATCCCACGCACCCGCGACCGCAAGTCCGACGACGACCGCGCCGAACGCGGCTACATCCACGCCGGCCCTGCCGGTGCCGGGCATTTCGTCAAGATGATCCACAACGGCATCGAGTACGGCATGATGCAGGCCTTCGCCGAAGGGTTTGACATCCTCAAGACCAAATCCAGCGAAAGCCTGCCACCGGAGCAGCGTTTCGATCTGAACGTCGCCGATATCGCTGAAGTCTGGCGTCGCGGCAGCGTGGTGTCGTCCTGGTTGCTGGACCTGACCGCCGATGCCCTGGCCAGCGATCCGAAGCTGGACGGCTTCTCCGGCGAAGTCGCCGACAGCGGGGAAGGGCGCTGGACCATCGAAGCCGCCATCGAACAGGCCGTGCCGGTGCCGGTACTCTCCAGCTCGTTGTTCGCCCGTTTCCGCTCGCGCCAGCAGAGCACCTATGGCGACAAGATGCTCTCGGCCATGCGCTTCGGCTTTGGCGGCCACGTGGAGACACCGAAAAAATGACCGCGATCGGCAGCAAATCCAAGGCAGAACCCGCGCCGCCGACCACGTTGTTCCTGTTCGGCGCCCACGGCGACCTGGTCAAGCGCCTGCTGATGCCGGCGCTGTACCACCTCAGTCGCGACGGTCTGCTGGGGGATGGGCTGCGGATCGTCGGGGTCGACCATAACGCCATCAGCGATGTGGATTTCGCCAACAAGCTCGAGGCTTTCATCCGCAGCGAAGCGGCCAGCAAGGGCGGCGACGCCGAGCACGCGCTCGACCCACAGCGCTGGGCCAGCCTGGCACGAGGCATCAGCTACGTGCAGGGTGACTTCCTCGATGACAGCACCTATGCGGCGCTGGCGGCGAAGATCGCCCCCCGCGGCACCGGCAACGCGGTGTTCTACCTGGCGACCGCGCCGCGCTTCTTCAGCGAGGTGGTCACCCGCCTCGGCGCGGCCGGGCTGCTCAACGAACAGGACGATGCCTTCCGGCGCGTGGTGATCGAAAAGCCGTTCGGCTCCGACCTGCGCACCGCCGAAGCGCTGAACGCCTGCCTGCTCAAGGTCATGAGCGAGAAGCAGATCTATCGGATCGACCATTACCTGGGCAAGGAAACGGTACAGAACATCCTCGTCAGCCGTTTCTCCAACAGCCTGTTCGAGGCGTTCTGGAACAACCATTACATCGACCACGTGCAGATCACCGCCGCCGAAACCGTCGGCGTGGAAACCCGTGGCAGCTTTTATGAACGCACCGGTGCCCTGCGGGACATGGTGCCCAATCATCTGTTTCAACTGCTGGCGATGGTGGCCATGGAGCCGCCGGCCGCCTTCGGTGCGGACGCGGTGCGCGGCGAGAAGGCCAAGGTCGTCGGCGCGATCCGGCCCTGGTCGGTGGAACAGGCCCGTGCCAACTCGGTGCGCGGCCAGTACACGGCTGGCGAGCTTGGCGGCAAGGCGGTCAACGGTTATCGCGAGGAAGCCAACGTCGCGGCCGACAGCACCACCGAGACCTATGTCGCCCTCAAGGTCATGATCGATAACTGGCGTTGGGTCGGCGTGCCGTTCTACCTGCGCACCGGCAAGCGCATGAGCGTGCGCGACACGGAAATCGTCATTTGCTTCAAGCCAGCGCCTTACGCGCAGTTTCGCGACACCGAAGTCGACGAATTGCAACCTACGTACTTGAGAATCCAGATCCAGCCCAATGAAGGCATGTGGTTCGACCTGCTGGCCAAGCGCCCCGGGCCGGCCCTCGACATGGCGAACATCGAACTGGGCTTTGCCTACAAGGATTTCTTCGAAATGCAACCGTCCACGGGTTACGAAACCCTGATCTACGATTGCCTGACCGGCGACCAGACCCTGTTCCAGCGCGCCGACAACATCGAAAACGGCTGGCGCGCGGTGCAACCGTTCCTCGACGCCTGGCAACAGGACGCGACGTTCCAGCCCTACAAGGCCGGCGAAGACGGGCCGGCCGCCGCCGATGACCTGCTGACACGCGATGGTCGCGTCTGGCATGGCCTCGGATGAGCGAGTCGTTGAAACACCCCATCCGTTTCCTGCTCAGTGACATGGACGGCACCTTGTTGTTGCCCGACCACAGTCTCAACCAGCGTACCATCGAAGCAGTGCGTTCGCTGCGCGGGGCCGGCGTGCTGTTCAGCCTCGCCACCGGCCGCCCGCCGCGGGCGATGCGGCAGCAGATCGAAGCCCTGGGGGTCGATCTGCCCACCGCGGCCTTCAATGGCGGCACGCTGGTGCACCCGGACGGCAGTTTCCTGGCCGTGCACTACCTGCCCCCCGAGGTGGCGCTGACCACCCTGGCGCTGTACGCCGATCAACCGGGGATCGAGGTCTGGGTATTCGCCGACGGCGACTGGCTGGTGCTCGATGCCCATGGGCCCATGGTGCCGGTGGAAACCCGTGGCCTGGGCTATCCGCCCGTGCAGGTGGAGAGTTTCGAACCTTACCTGGAGCGAATCGACAAGATCGTCGCCACCAGTGCCAACACCGATTTGCTGGTGGAGCTGGAGGCACGCCTGCATCCATTGCTCAAGGGGCAGGCCCAGGTGTCGCGTTCGCAGCCCATCTACCTGGACGTCACGGCGCTCAAGGCCAACAAGGGGGAGGCATTGTCGACCCTGGCGGATTTCCTCGGCGTGCCGCTGGAGCAGACCGCCGCGATGGGCGATGGGGGCAACGACCCGGCGATGTTCCATCGCGCGGGCCTGTCGATTGCCATGGGGCAGGCGGAAGAGGCGATCCGGCGCCAGGCCGATGTCGTCACCGCCGCCAACACCGAAGACGGGGCGGCGCTGGCGATCGAGCGCTACATCCTGCCCCGGTGACCGGCGGCATCCGGCCCTATTTGTGGGAGCGAGGCTGCTCGCTTCCACAAGGGCTTGTCGGCTACAGCCAGTACGTGACCGCGTACCAGCCCAGTCCACCCATGACCACGGTATAGGGCAGCGCCATCCAGACCATGCGGCCGTAGGACAGGCGGATCAGCGGGGCAATCGCCGAGGTCAACAGGAACAGGAACGCCGCCTGGCCGTTGGGGGTGGCGACGCTGGGCAGGTTGGTGCCGGTGTTGATGGCCACCGCCAGGGTTTCGAACTGCTCGCGGCTCATGTGGCCGGAGACGAATGCCTGCTTCACTTCGGTGATGTAGATGGTCGCGACGAACACGTTGTCGCTGATGGCCGACAGCAGGCCATTGGCGATGAACAGCATGCCCGGTTGCTGGTCGGCGGGCAGGGCCAGCACCCACTGGATCAAGGGGGTGAACAACTGCTGGTCATGAATGACCGCCACCACTGCGAAAAACACCACCAGCAATGCGGTGAACGGCATGGCGTCCTTGAAGGCATTGCCGAGGCGGTGTTCATCGGTGATGCCGGTGAATGCGGTGATCAATACGATGACCATCAGGCCGATCAAGCCGACTTCGGCAATGTGCAATGCCAGGCCGACGATCAGGATCAGCGCGGCGATGCCTTGGACGATCAAGGCCGCCCGTTGGCGTGAAGTGCGTTCACGGTTGTCCTGCTCGGCGTAGTCGGCCAGCACCGCTCGCACGTTGTCCGGCAGCAGCGTGCCGTAGCCGAACCCGCGCAGCTTTTCCAGCACCACGCAGGTGACCAGGCCGGCCGCCAGCACCGGCAGCGAGACTGGCGCGACTTTCACGAAGAACTCGGCGAAATGCCAACCCATTTCATGGCCGATCAACAGGTTCTGCGGCTCGCCCACCAGGGTGCAGACACCCCCCAGCGCGGTGCCGACGGCGCCATGCATCAACAGGCTGCGCAGGAACGCCCGGAACTGCTCCAGGTCGTCATGATGCAGAGTGGGCAGGGCATGGTCTTCATCGACGTTGCTGTCCTGGCGCGGATCGTTGCCCGAGGCCACGCGGTGATACACCGAATAAAAGCCCACGGCGGCACTGATGATTACCGCGGTGACGGTCAGCGCGTCGAGAAAGGCCGACAGGAATGCCGAGAGAAAGCAGAACATCAGCGCCAGCAGCGCCTTGGAACGCACGCCCAGGAGCAGGCGCGAGAACAGGAACAGCAGCAAATCCTTCATGAAGTAGATGCCGGCCACCATGAACATCAGCAGCAGGATCACCGGGAAGTTATGCAGCAGTTCGTCGTAGAGTGCCTTGGGCGTGGTCATGCCCAGCAGCAGGGCTTCCACCAACAGCAGGCCGCCGGGCATCAACGGGTAGCACTTGAGCGCCATGGCCAGGGTGAAGATGAATTCCACCACCAGCATCCAGCCGGCGGCGACCGGGCCCAGTGTCCACAGCACCACGGCGTTGAGAATCAGGAAGGTGATGATGCACGCCTTGTACCAGCGCGGGGAATGCCCCAGAAAGTTGTGCGCGAAAGCCTGAGCCATTGGACCGGACATCGGCTGCTCCTTTTAATTAGAAGCGCGCAACTTGCCGTAACACATGCGGAATATCAAGCGCTGGAGGGAATACCGCCACGTTATCCCCAATACCGCGCGACCACCGCGCGACAGCTGCCATGGAGCGAATAGCCGCCCACCAGGATTTTTCCGTCGGCCTGCACCGCCAGTGAGGTGGCGGTGTCCAGGCTGTAGCCCAGGCGCGTGCGAACCCAGCCCTGGCCTTCGCCGAAGTCCGGGTCGAGGTTGGCGTCCGGCAAGTGCCGGGCCAGCACGAAGTCGGCCTCGATGCCGCCGAGGGTGGCACCGGCGGTCAGCAGCTTTCCATCCGCCTGGACCTGGGCCGCGGTCCAGTGGCTGGCGCCGCGGCCGATTTCCAGCAGCCGGCACTGGCCCTGGTTGCTCCGGTGATCCGGTATGCCGTCACGGCGTACTTTCAACGACAGGCTGTGCATCGGGTCGCGGCTGCTGCCAAACGCCTGCAGGTCACCGTTGGCATGCTGGACGATCTGGCTGACCATCACGCTGTGGTCCTGGGCCAGGATGGACAGGAAGCCGTCGTCGCCGAAGCGGCTGTCGAGGTTGCCGTGGGTGTCGTAGCGCGCGATCAGGCCGTGCTGGGGCAGGTCGATGGCGCCACCGACGAGAATATGGCCGTCGGCCTGGAGCGTCAGGCAGCCCAGCCAGGTGTTTTTCAGCAAGCGCCGGACCATCACGAAGCCGCGCCCATTGAAGGTGTTGTCCAGTTCACCATCCGGCAGGAGCCGGATCAGTACGCCGACGTGGTCGGACAGTTGAAAGTGATGGTTGGCCAGCAGGAGAATCCGGCCGTCGCCCTGCACCTGCAGGTCGCAGGCTTCGAGGCCGGGGACGCCGGGTGGCAGCCAGGGGTCGCGCAGCCCCTGGGAAAGATTGCCGCAGAGCCGGACGATCCGCCGGCCGGCGTCGCCGAAGGTGTGCACGGCGCGGCCGTGTTGATCGAACAGGGCGAGGGCGGGCAGGGTATGGTCATTGCTTTCGTAGTGCAGGCCGCAGAGCAGGATCTGCCCATCGGGCAACTCGATCACCTTGCCTGCGGTGGCGTCGAAGCCGTCTTCGAACGAGCCGATGACGTTGCCCGCTGTGCCGAAGCCGGGATCGGCCGAGCCGTTCTGGTTCAGTCGGGCGAGCCCGAACCGGCTGCCCTGGAGGGTTTCGACCCTGGCCGCGACCAGGGTTCGACCGGCGTGGTCCAGGGTCAGCCCGGTGAGCCGGCTCGACGTGCTGCCCTCGAAATGAACCCAGGCTTTGCCGTTGTCGGCAAAGCCTGGGTCAAGTTGCCCTGCGCGGGCCGCAGCCCTGGAAAACGCCAACGCGGATTGTTCGGGCATGCCTGCCTCTCCTTGTGCGTCGACGCCCCGAAAGGGCGACGACGGCATGAAGGCAACATTCAAACCCTGAATGTGACAGTGCACAACTGTCAGGTCTCACAGATGCAGGTGCGTTTCGTGCCATAACGATGGCTTTTCGATCCAGTGCCAAGCCTGCAACCCATAAGTCGCTTTGGCGGCAAGTTATTCCGGCATGGACCAGGATTGCAACTTGTAACCTTCCTGGCTCAATTCGGCGCGGGCTTGTTTCAACAAGTTGGCCAGTTGGGCGGGGTCGGTATAGGCACTGCTCGGGATCTGGGTGCGACCGATATGGGTATTGGTGCGGTCGATGACGGTCAGGCTGAGTTCGCCGTTACCGTCTTGTGGGGCCCAGGCCACGCACTGGAAAGGACGGAATGCGCGGTCGGCAATCAAAAGAGCTTCGTTGATACGGAGCGGGGCGTTCATGGCGTCTTCTCTATAAAGGTGCCCAATCAAATGATCTGCCGTCGGTTGGGCGTACCGTGCGGCGGGTTACTTGTACTGATGTTCCGAACCCGGGGGCGGGTCACACATTTATTGAATAAATTTCGATTTTCTTTCAGACCTGGCCTTCGGGCTTTTGTTTGAAAGCGTGGTGAAAGATTTAACGGCGGGATTGTTCGTTAAAGCCGTGCTTATAACCAGTTTTATGGACTTTCGATAATCAATTGATACAAGGGTGTGTCAACTTCTTGCTACTGTTACATGCAGGTTTGCCAAACGACTGTTTCTAATCACATTTCCTTATTTTGGCGCCAAGGATCAGTCATGCTCGAAGCCAGTACGTCGCGTCGTCTGCTCGTGGTTGATCCCTGCGACGATTGTCATCGTCTCTTGCCTGGCCTGCGGGCCATCGGCTGGGACGTGGACAGTTGTGCCCTCGAACACGCCGCCGATCGCACCTGTGACGTGGGCCTGCTGCGGTTGCAGCCGTTCCACCTGGAACGCCCGGAAGCGGTCAAGGAGTTGATCAGCCGCAGTGGCACCGAATGGATCGCGGTGCTCAACCAGGAAGTGTTGCGCCTGCAGAACGTCGGTGATTTTGTCTGCGAATGGTTCTTCGACTTCCACACCTTGCCCTTCGACGTGTCCCGGGTCCAGGTCACGCTGGGCCGGGCGTTCGGCATGGCCCGGCTGCGTGGGCAGGGTTCGATTCATGTCGACCAGCCGGAACATGAGTTGTTGGGCGACAGCAAGCCGATCCGGGAGCTGCGCAAGTTATTGAGCAAGCTGGCGCCCGCCGAGTCACCGGTGCTGATTCGCGGCGAGAGCGGCACCGGCAAGGAACTGGTGGCGCGCACCCTGCATTTCCAGTCGCACCGACGCAACAAGCCGTTCATCGCGATCAATTGCGGGGCGATTCCGGAACACTTGATCCAGTCCGAGCTGTTCGGCCATGAGAAAGGCGCCTTCACCGGTGCGCACCAGCGCAAGGTCGGGCGGATCGAAGCGGCCCATGGCGGCACGCTGTTCCTCGATGAAATTGGCGACCTGCCGTTGGAATTGCAGGCAAACCTGTTGCGTTTCCTCCAGGAGCGACACATCGAGCGGGTCGGCGGCAGCCAGCCCATCGCGGTGGACGTGCGAATCCTGGCGGCCACTCATGTGGACCTGGAGGCGGCCATCGGGCTCAAGCGTTTTCGCGAAGATCTGTACTACCGCCTGAACGTGTTGCAGGTGGTCATGGCACCGTTGCGCGAGCGCCATGGCGACCTGGCGATGCTGGCCAGCCACTTTTCCCATTTCTACAGCCAGGAAACCGGCCGCCGACCACGCAGTTTCAGCGAGGATGCCTTGGTGGCGATGGGCATGCATGACTGGCCCGGCAACGTGCGCGAACTGGCCAATCGGGTTCGGCGCGGGCTGGTGCTGGCCGAAGGGCGGCAGATCGAAGCCCGCGACCTTGGCCTGGCCAGCCACCAGGGCGTCGTCGCCCCGATGGGCACCCTCGAAGACTACAAGACCCGCGCCGAGCGCCAGGCCCTGAGTGACGTGCTCAATCGCCACAGCGACAACCTCAGCGTCGCGGCCAGGGTCCTGGGCGTCTCGCGGCCGACGTTCTATCGGCTGCTGCACAAGCACCAGATTCGCTGAAGCTGTCCGAAGGCCTCCTCGATGATGGGAGGGGGGCTGGGTGATACCGCCAGGCCCCAACCTTTTCCTGTGGGAGCGAGCCTGCTCGCGAAAGCGGTGGATCAGCTGGCAGTGATGTTGAATGGGCTGGCCTCTTCGCGGGCAGGCCCGCTCCCACACGGGTTATCAGGTGACGGCAATTTTGTGTCCGGCACAGACTCCCACTGGAACAGCCGGCAATGATCGGGCCGCTAGAAGTAATACGGAAACTTCAGGCTGAAGGTGAAATCCGGCGCATCGTCGGTCAGCCCGATGGACAGGTTCGGCACGATGGTCAGGTTGTCGCTGGCGGCGACGGTCATGCCAATGTTGAAGTAGCCGGCGTTGGCGTCGCTGGAGACCACCGATTGCCAATCCCCGCCATCCTCCTTGAGCTTGCTTTTCTTCTGGATCAGGTCCGAGACCGAGAAGGACATGCTCATCTTCTCGTTCAGGGCGAAGGCGATACCCGCGCCGATCTGGAAGCTGTCGCCGATCCGCACCTTGCCCGGGGTCTTCTGGTTGACGGTGGAGCTGATGTCGTCGAACGACTCTTCCAGGTTATGGGTGTAGGAAAGGCTGCCGAACAGCACTGCCGGGTCGTAGGTCTTGACCAGCGAGAGGCCCGGGGTGATCGACCAGACGCCGTTGCCGGTGGGCAGGTCTTCAGGCACGAACAGGTTGGTGTTGGCCTGGGACTGGCGCAGCTTGATGCCGAACGGCTCCTTGCCGGTGGGCGCCTTGACCCGCAGGGTGACCACGGCGTCGGGGCTGTTGATCGACTCGTCCATGAACTTGTAGGCAATGCCGAAGTTGACGTCGCCAATGGTGGGGTCGCGGGTCACGGTTTCTTCGCTGGTCACGCCGGCCGCTCCTTGATTGGCGCCGCCGGACTGGTAGGTGGACTCGCGGTAGATCACCGATACGTTGAGGTCGAACTGCCAGCGGTTGTCGAAGTTGTAGCGACCGGTGAGGTCCAACGTCCAGGTGTCGGCCTTGATCCGGTCGAGGTTGATGTTGCCCAGGAATATCGAGTCCAGCGCCAGGAAGCCGTTGAGGATCAATTGCCGAGTGTCGTAGCGCGAATAGGTGACGCCGGTCTCGAAACTGAACTTGCCGCCGCCAAAGAAGCCGCTGGCCTCGTCGTAGAGGTTGGACACGCTTTGCGCCGGCTGGGAGTCATCGGCCAGGGATTGGCCGTAGCCGCTGCCGCCGGCGGTCGTTGTCCCGGCCACGCCTTGGTTGCCCTTCATGTCGGCCGGGGATTTGGCCAGGCGCTTGGGGGGTGGGGCGGCAGGCTGGTCCTCCACCTGGCGCACCCGCTGTTCGAGCACCGCCAGGGCCTTCTGCTGGACCTCGTAGCGTTGCTTGAGTTCGAGAAGCTCACGTTTCAGGGCTTCGATGTCCGCATCCGGCGCCGCGTGCAGCAAGGTGGCCGGGAACAACGTGCTTATACACATCACAGCGCGCAACGATACGGATCGATACATGGAGGTGCCGTCCCTATTTGCCCAGTGGTCGAAAGGCAGCGTAGATCAATAACCGAGGTTGCGCAGGCCACGCAGCTGGGTCAGGTTGCAGTCCAATGCCCCGGCGCTGGGGCCGTTGTTGTTCAGCACCACATTGAGCTGCGTCATGTTGTTGACCACGTTGCTGTTGCCCAGCAGGCGGGTGTTCTGCAACAGGCCACCCTGGGCCACCTGTTGCAGGGTGCTGCCCTGGTTGTGACTGGCCTGGATCGCCATCTGCACACCGCTGCCCGTGGCCGTGACCGCCACGCTGCCGGCGGCGTTGCTGCCGCTGATGGTCTGGCCCTGGGCCAACAGTTGGCCTTGGGCGGGCGCCAGGGCAGGTGCCTGGTTGCTCTCCTTCACATTGATGTTGACGTTGTTGTAGGCGGTGTTGCCGTCGCCGGCGGCGCGTACGCTCTGGGTCACGCCCTGGCCCGTGCCAAGGCCTGCGCCGCCGGTGATGTTGCCGCTGCCCTGGTCCGGGACGCTGCCGTTGCCGGTCTGCTTGATGGTGGAGACGTAGAACTCGGGTTTGACGGTGGCGGCCTGGATCTGCATTGAGCTGCTGGCACCGATCAGGTCGCCGCTGGCGTTGCGCCAGGTGCTGCTCATGACGATGCCGAAACTGATGATCCGCCCGGGCATGACATACCGACCGCGCAGTTCGGCCAGCTCCTGATCCTTGACTTCGATGGGTTTGAATCCCGCGTAGGCGTGGGCCGGGACTGAAGCGGCCAGGCAGGCCAGCGTCAGCCAATGTGACGTTTTCATGTACTGCTCCCGGAGCGTCCTGCCCCTTGTTGTCGTTATGTTGGCGTTGGTCGGCGATTAAAAGAAGTCGCTCTGTATGAAGCCGAAATCCATCAGTTCTGCATCCCGGACCGGGTTGAACCCGTCCAGCTTGTTGCGGGCCGTCAGCGGTTGCGGAGGGCTGCGCAACGCGTTGGTCTTGTCGTAGCCGGGGCCGACGATGGCGAAGACGATGCCGTTCCAGCCCTTGAAGAAATCCTCCTGGGCGTAGCGTTTATGGCCCAGCACCGGGTCGGCGATATAGACCCATTGCTTGTCGGCCCGCTGCAACACCACGAAGTGCTTGTAGCCACGTATTTCCATCAGGACCACCACCGGAATGGTCACCGCTTCGAGCTTCTCGGGGGGGATCCGGTAGCCTCGGGCGCGCATGCCGATGGTTTCCACGTAGCGTTTCATGTCCAGCATGGAGAAACCCTGGGTGCGGACAAGGTTCTGGTCGGCATTGACCAGCATGCCCTTGATGACGTGCTCTTCATCCACATCCAGCCAATAGGCCTGGCGCAGCACCGTGGCCAGCGCGGCGGCGCCGCAGCTGAAATCGGTCTTCTGCTCGACGATGTCGCTGAACTTGCGCTCGCGTACGCTTTGTACCGGCTTGAACACCAGCATGCCGCCAGGCAGGGCGGCCACCGGCATCTGCGCCGCTTCAGCCACGCAAGCCAGGCAAAGCAGCAGGGAAAGGGCCAACGCACGCATGATCGATACGCCTTGGGGGCTCGTGGGTGAAAGCCCCGTCGCGGATAAGGCCGTTCATCACGGTAGGGTCGAGCCTCCTGGCGAGGGCTCATTCCAGTCCCGTGATGGATAGCCCCGCCGTTTCCGGGGCCTCGTTTCAGGCGCGTCTACATGCAGGCCTTGCAGCCGGCGGCAATGGACAGCGAGTTGCTCTGCTGGTTACCCACGCCAGCCGAGACGTTGGCGCCACCGTTACCGGAGAAGCCGTTCATGGAGTTGCTCATGGTGGCGTTGTTGATCACCGGGTTTTTCCAGCCATCGCGGGTCAACACCTGTTGGGTATTGCTGCCGGCCAGGTCGAAGGTGCCCACGGCGCTGAACTTGAACTTGTCGTCATCGTGGCCGCCGCCATAGCCGCCGCGGTTGTCCCAGCCGCCATGGTGGTCGTCTTCGGCGGTGCCGCTGCCTTTGGCCTTGAACGTACCGGAGGCGCTGTAGGTGCTGGTGAGGGTGTCGGTCTTGTAGGTCCGCACGCCTTTGTTGTCCACTTCCAGGCCGGTGGAGGTCTGGTCGGCCGAGGCCGAGGCCTGGGCGACGCGTCCGCCGGACACGGCGATGGCCAGGTTGTTTTTCTGTTGGTTGAAGTTGCCGGCGGTCACGTTGATGCCGATATTGCCGGAGCCGTTGTTGCCTGCGTTGGTGAGCGAGGCATTGTTCTGGGTGGAGTTGTTCTTGACGTAGTTGTTGTTATTGACCTGGGTGGCGCTGGACATGGCGACCGCCGAGCCGAAGATGAAGCTTTCGTCAGCCGTGGCCAGGGCGGCGGCGTTGTCCTGCTGGTTACCGTCGCCGGCCGCGACGTTGGCGCCCATGTTGCCGTTGCTGCCATTGAGCGAGTCCTTGGCGTCGGCGCTGTTGCGGGTGGCCTGGTTGGTCACCGTGTTGCCGTCGCTGTTCTGCTCATCCAGTACCGTGGCCCCGGCGCCGGCACTGATGGAGAGCCTCTGATCCAGCGTCGGGCCTTGTGGGCCATGGCTGCCGTGCCCATTGCCGTGGTTGTTGTTGCTACCGCCAGCCTGTGCGGCCATGGCCATGACAGCGGCGAGAGCGAAAACCAATGGTTTGAGTGCCATTGTAGGTTTCATGGTGTTTCTCCTTGCGTGTCGTTGGTTAAGTGTCGGTACTTTCTTATGCGCACTGCGCCGGGTCAGTCAGCGACCCGGATGCTCAGGGTGTTGGCCATACGGTTCCCCACCCCGGCACTCTGGTTCACCTGGATCACCCCTCGGCTGCCGGTGAAGGCCTGGTCGCTGGTAACGACCTGGCGACTGCCGGTTGGGGCGCCAGTTGCTCCTGAGTTCGGTAGCAACGCCACGTTCTGTTGGGAAAGGGCGCTGTCATCAATGCTCTGCGGGTGGGCACTGATGCTCACGCGCATGACATTGGCCATCTGGTTGTTGGCCCCGGCGGACTGGTTGACGCCCAGCACGCCGCTGCCGTTGGTGAAGGCGCCGCCGCCGATGCGGGCGGTGGCGCTCATGTCGGGATCGGCCGGGGTGTCGAGACGCTGTTGCACGGTGGTGGTGGCCTGGGCGTCGGTGCCGATGGCGATGGCGCGGGTGTTGGTCTGCTGGGTCTGGTCGCCGGCCGCCTGGTTGACGTTGAGGTTGCCGGTGTAGTGCCGACCGGAATCCTGGAGGTTGGCGCTGTCGACCACGGTCACGCCCGGGGCGGCGAAGGCGCTGGAGGTGCCGAGCAGGGCCAGCAGGCAGAGGATCGGCTTCATCTCATTGGCCTCCCGCCAGCCGCCCCAGCGGCGCCAGGCCGGCGCTGAGCGAGCGGTTGATGGTGCCGGAAATCGCGCTGCCGCTGCCGCCGCCGTGCCCGGCACTCATGCCGGGCATGCCGTTGGGGTTGGTCACCACATTCAGGCCCTGCATGCCGGTGCTCGGGTTGACGGTGCCGCGGATCGACGCGCCGCTGGCGACGCTGGCGAATTCGCCGTCGCTCAATTCGGTGCTGGTGGTCGCCTGGTGGATCCGATCGGCTGGGTTGGCATTGACAGTGGTCGGGTAGGGGTCTTTGCCGCCGTTGCGACCGATGGGGATGGGTTGCACGTCACGGCTGAGCACAATGACGCCGTTGCCTTCGGCCTGCACGGGCGGGCTGAATGCGGCGCTGGTGGCGCAGCCGATCAACAGCAGACAGGTCAAACTTCTCTCGAAAGTCCCCACGGCAGCGATTCCTTCTTCGGTGGGCTGGCCCTGGTCCAGCGTTGCGAAGTGGGCAGAGCAGGTGTTGTGCCGGGTTTTGCAACGGCTTGGAATTCAATGAGTTGCCGTCAGGCAAGCGGCGCTGCGGGCGACACCTGTTTCAGCATTGAGACAGCGCCCGGCCGGCCAGCCCGCTTTTCGCGTTCCGGGGCTCTGTTTCCAGGGTTTCGAGAGGGTGTTTCACACGCTTTACAAGGAGGATGACCGTTGGATGAAACGGCCTTGCAGGCGGGGTTGGCGGCGGGCAGGTGTATCAGCGCTGCAACACATCCTCCTGGAGCAACTGCGCCACGGCGGCGAATACCCGCGCCCGGCGCTGCGCCCAATCGCCTTCGACCACTTGATAGGGCTGTCCGTGGCGAATCAGCCAGTGTTCGATCGCCTTGAAGAAATCCAAGCGCTCGGCGAGTTCCGGTTGGCAGCGCAAACCGTCGCCGGTCCATTCGACCTGTTCGGGGCTCAGCAGCAGGTGCAGGTCGTAATGGCGGCCCAGCAAGGCCGGTTCGAGCCAGGCCGGGCAATCGCCGAACAGGGTCTGGCTCCAGAGGATGTTGCTCAGCAGGTGGGTGTCGAGGATCAGCAGTGCCGGCTGGCGGGCCCGGGCGGCGTCCTCCCAGGCCAGTTGCCCGCTGGCGATTTCGGTGATGTCGGCCAGGCAGGTGTCGCGTGGGTTCTGTTCCATGAAGTGGCGAACGTACTCGTCCACCCGCAGGCCACCGAAGTGCGCCTGCAACTGCCCGGCCAGCCAGCTCTTGCCGCTGGATTCCGGCCCGGTCAACACCACCACCTTCATGAACGCAGCGCCGGGTCGGCTCGCCATTCCTGCCAGCCCTGCACGGCCAGCAGGGTGAACAAGGTGTACAGCGCGGCGGTCAGGTGCAGGCCCTTGTAGATGAACAGGCCGACGAAGATGCAGTCCAGGGCGATCCACAGCGGCCAGCATTGCACGCGCTTCTGCGCCATCCACCACTGGGCCACCAGGCTGAAGCCGGTCAACGCGGCATCGAGCCAGGGTTGGGCGGCGTCGGTCCAATGGGCCATGGCGGCGCCCAATACCAGGCTGCCCGCCGCGCCGATGCCCAGGCCGAGCCACACCGAAGGCGCGTCCAGGCGCGTGACCTGGCGACCTTCGTGCGCTTGGCCGGCGCGGGTCCATTGCCACCAACCGTAGAGCTGCAGCACCGCGTAGACCACCTGCAACAGCATGTCGGAGTACAACTTCACGTCGTAGAAGATCCAGCTGTACAGCAACACCATGACCAGGCCGATCGGCCAGCACCAGGGGTTCTGCTTGACGGTCAACCAGACAGCGATCACGCCGAGGGCCGCGGCAAACAGTTCGAGCCCGGACATGGAGGTTCCTTGGGAAAGTGGAAGAGGGCGGCGATTGTAAACGGTATGGCGGGGAGAGCTCCAACCTGATGCGCAAGAAGCGCTGGGTGCTTTCGCGAGCGGGCTCGCTCCTACAGGGCAGGCGGCCTGTTTCGCAGGCCCCTATGGGAGCGGGCCCGCTCGCGAAGACCCTGCGCCGATCACCTGGATCGGCGGTATTGCCTCAAACGCGGAATTGCGTGAGCAAGCCGTTCAACTGCTCACTCAAGGCCTTGAGCCGGGTGCTGGCCAGGCTCGATTGTTCGGCGGCCAGGGCGGTGCTGTGGGACAGGCCGGCCGCCTGGGTGACGTTCTGGTTGATGTCTTCCACCACATGGGCCTGTTGCAGGGTCGCGCTGGCGATGGAGGCGTTCAGGCTGTTGAGGTTGCGCAGCGCCTGGCCGATGGCGCTGAGGCTGGCGCCCGCCAGGCCGGCCTGTTCGATGGTCAACTGCGAGGCGCGACTGCTGTCGCTGATGACTTTCACCGCCGCTTCGGAATGGTTCTGCAAGCGTTCGATCATCGCCTGGATCTCGGCGGTGGACTTCTGCGTGCGTTGAGCCAGTAGCCGGACTTCATCGGCCACCACCGCGAAGCCGCGGCCTTGTTCGCCGGCGCGGGCGGCCTCGATCGCGGCGTTGAGGGCCAGCAGGTTGGTCTGCTCGGCGATCGAGCGGATCACTTCCAGGACACTGCCGATCTGGGTGCTTTCGCTGGCCAGGGTGCGGATCACTTCCACCGCCTGGTCGATGGTCTGGGACAGGCGGTCGATCTGTTGCAGGCTGCCGTCGATGTTCACCTGGCCCTGTTGCGCCTGGGACTCGGCATCACGCATTTCGCTGGCGGCGTGCTCGGCGTTCTTCGCCACATCCTGCACGCCATAGGTCACTTCGTTGATCGCCGTGGCCACCAGCTCCATCTGCTGCGACTGCTGCTGGCTGCGCTCCTGGGCCTGGGCGGCGTCGCTGCCCAGTTCATTGGACGATTGCCCCAGGGCGCTGGCCGAGGCCTGCAACTGGCTCACCACGTGGCGCAGCTTGGCGGTAAAGGCGTTGAAATGCCGCGCCAGTTGCGTGACTTCGTCCTGGCCATGGGTGTCGAGGGTGCGGGTCAGGTCGCTTTCACCGCTGGCGATGTTGGCCATCGCGTTGACCGTCTCCTGCAAGGGCCGCACGATGCTGCGCACGATCAGCGTCAACAGCGCGGCCATGATGAGGGTAATCCCCAGGCCGATCAGCGAGGCCTTGATCAATTGGGAGCGGAATTCCGCCGCCACGTCATCGACGTACACCCCCGAGCCGATCACCCAGCCCCAGGGTTCGAACAGCTTGACGTAGGAAGTCTTGCCCACTGGCGCTTCAGCGCCTGGCTTCGGCCAGAGGTAGTCCACCATGCCGGCGCCCTTGGACTTGGCGATGGTGACCATTTCGTTGAACAGGGCGAACCCGTTCGGGTCGCGGATCGCCGAGAGGTTCTGGCCTTCGAGTTTCGGGTTGGTCGGGTGCATGACCATGACCGGGGTCAGGTCGTTGATCCAGAAGTAATCGGTGTCGTTGTAGCGCAGGCCACGCACCGCACTGAGAGCCTGCTTCTGCGCGGCGTCGCGGGTCAGGGTGCCGGCGGTTTCCAGGCCATGGTAGTAGCTCAGCACGCCACTGGCGGTCTGCACCACATGCTGGGTCTTCTGCACCTTGGCCTGGTACAAGTCGTGGTGGATCTGTTTGAGCATCAAGGCGCCCAACGTGAACAGCATCACGATGGCCACGACCAGGATGAGCCATAAGCGTCGGCTGATCGACACACTGCGCAAGCTATTCATACGCTGTCACTCCAGTTTCTTATTCTTGTCATCGTTCCCTGCCGGCGCTTGCCTGTCGCAGGGGGACGCCTGATGGCTCCTGCGCCACAACGCGGCAGCGTTATCAGGGCTTGTCTGATAGGATTTCGGCCCCGCGGCGCAAAACCTGAGCCTGAGTTGATGTTTCATTGGTTTTTTTCCAGCGGTCGCAGTTATCGTGCACCCGCCGCGGGCACCTGCAAGACACTTTAATTTTGACGAGACCCTGGCAGACAGGGCTTTTTTGGGGGATGAATGGATTTGTGGACCGCCTTTCAGGCACTGATTCTTGGCGTGGTGGAAGGCTTGACGGAGTTCCTGCCGATTTCCAGCACCGGGCACCAGATCGTGGTCGCCGACCTGCTGGGGTTTGGCGGCGAGCGCGCGATGGCGTTCAACATCATCATCCAGCTCGGCGCGATCCTCGCGGTGGTCTGGGAATTCCGGCAGAAGATCCTGGACGTCGTGCTGGGCTTGCCGACCCAGCCGAGTGCGCGTCGGTTCACCGCCAACCTGTTGATCGCCTTCCTGCCGGCGGTGGTGTTGGGCGTGCTGCTGGCGGACTGGATTCACCATTACCTGTTCAACCCGATCACGGTCGCCGCGGCGCTGGTGGTGGGCGGCCTGATCATGCTCTGGGCCGAGAAGCGCCAGCATCGGGTGCACGCCCAGACAGTGGACGAAATCACCTGGAAGGATGCGTTGAAGGTCGGCCTGGCCCAGTGCGTCGCGATGATTCCCGGCACCTCCCGCTCGGGCGCCACGATCATCGGCGGGCTGTTGTTCGGCCTGTCGCGCAAGACCGCGACCGAGTTCTCGTTTTTCCTGGCGATGCCGACCATGGTCGGCGCCGCCGTCTATTCGGGCTACAAGTACCGTGAGTTGTTCGTGCCGGCGGATTTCCCGGTGTTCGCCGTCGGCTTCGTCACCGCGTTCATCTTCGCCATGATCGCCGTGAAAGCCCTGTTGCGCTTCATCGCCAGCCACAGCTACGCCGTGTTCGCCTGGTACCGGATCGCGTTCGGCTTGCTGATCCTCGCCACCTGGCAGTTCGGCTGGGTGGACTGGACGGCCGCCCAGCCGTGAGCGAAGCAGGTTCACGCAGGCGCGCCGCACGCACCGCCGACGGCCGCGTGCAGCACCTGCGGCTGAAACTGGTCGTGTTCGGGGCGGTGTGTGCCTTGCCGCTGTTCGGCTCGCTGGCCTTGGGGCTGCGGGCGGTGACGTGGGTGCCCCTGGTGGCCTACGGCGTCGTCAGCGCGGTGGCGTTTGCGCTGTATTGGAATGACAAGCGCAAGGCCCGCGCCGATGCCTGGCGGACCCCGGAGAACGTGCTCCACGCCGTGGAGCTCGCGGGCGGTTGGCCGGGGGCGCTGCTGGCCCAGCAGGTGTTTCGCCACAAGACCCGCAAGGTTTCGTTCCAACTGGTGTTCTGGTGCATCGTGCTGTTGCACCAGGTGTTCTGGGTCGACCAGTTGTTCCTGGGCGGCCTGCTGCGGCGGTTCTGAACCTCAGTCCCGCAGCAGGCCGGCCTGGGCGCGCTTGGGCAGCTTGCTCACCACCAGTTGGTGGGAGCGCCGGATCAGGTTGCGCAGTTCTTCGTCACCCAGTGGGTAGGGCACTTGCATGATGATCCACTGGGCGCGCGCCAGGTAAGGTGCGGGATGAATGCCCGGGCGGTCGCAATGGCCGAGGAACAGGTCCTTGTCGACCTTGAACGCCAGCGAGTCGCCGCGCAGGCCTTGCAGGGCGAACATCTTGTTGCCGGCGATGGAAAACACCCGCACGCCGCCCCATTTGTAATCTTCCCGCGCGCCGGGCAAGCCCAGGCAGAACGCCGCGACATCCTCTTCGCTCAGACTCATATCGTTTTTTCCCCACACCGCTCGAAGGCTTCCACCAGGTGATCGATCCACGCCCGCACCGCCGGCAGCATGCCGCGCCGATGGGGGTAGACGGCCTGGAGCCAGCCGTCCGGTGACGACCAGCCAGGCAACAGCTCGACCAGTCTGCCGTCCAGCAACTCCTGCTCGCAATACATGCTCGGCAATAACGTGAAGCCCAGGCCGGCGAGGGTGCAGGCGCGCCGCACGATGAAGTCGTCGATGCCCAGGCGGGCCTCCAGGCTCAACTCGGCGCTTTGACCATCGCCCCTGAGCAGGCGCAAGTGCACCAGGCGATCGGCTTCCAGTGCGCCGAGAACCGGCAGTTGCCTGAGGTCCTCCGGGGTCTCGACCTGTCGTCCCTCGACCAGCGCGGGGCTGGCGACCATGAGCAGCCGCGCCTGGCGCAGGCGACGAGTCATCAGCAGCGGGTCCTCATCGCCGATGTCGCGCACCCGCAGGGCCACATCGATGCCTTCGCTCACCAGGTCGACCCGGCGGTTCACCAGGAGCATTTCCAGCTGGACCTGGGGGAATTTCGCCAGGAACGCGCTGATCACCTCCGGCAGGATCTGGTGGGCCAGGCCGACCGGGCTCGACACCCGCAGGCGCCCACGGGGTTCGCTGGACATGCTCGCCACCGCCTCATCGGCCATTTCCGCTTCCAGCAACATGGCCTGGCAATGGCGCAGGTAGCGTTCACCGACGGCCGTCAGTTTCAATTGCCGGGTGGTGCGTTGCAGCAGGCGGGCGTCGAGGCGCTCTTCCAGCTCGGCAATGCGCCGGGACAGCCGCGACTTGGGTATGCCCAGGACTCGCCCGGCGGCGGCAAAACCGCCGGCCTCGACGACTTTGGCGAAGTAGTACAAATCATTGAGATCTTGCATGTCGAACTCGATTGTCCTGTCAGTAGGACAAACTATCGCATTTATGCTGACTTATCGATCATTCGTTTCGTAGATAGGATTATTGCCAATTGATCGCTTGGTTGCGGTCCCTCACTTGGAGAGCACTCATATGAAACTGCTACATATCGATTCGAGCATTCTCGGCGATAATTCCATCTCTCGCCAATTGAGCCGCGAAGTGGTCCAAGCCTGGCAAGCCGCCGAGCCAGGAATCACTGTCACTTACCGTGACCTGGCAGCCGACGCCATCAGCCACTTTTCAGCCCAGACGCTGGTCGCTGCCGGCACCAGTGCTGAATTGCGCGACGCTGCCCTGAAATACGAAGCTGACCTCAGCGCTGAAACAATGGCAGAGTTCCTGGCGGCGGATGCGCTGGTCATTGCCGCGCCCATGTACAACTTTACGATCCCGACTCAGCTCAAGGCCTGGATTGATCGTATTGCCGTCGCTGGCCAGACATTCCGCTATGGCGATTCAGGCTATGAAGGATTGTGTGGTGGCAAGAAGCTGGTGATCGTTTCCACGGCTGGCGGGTTGCATGCCGGCAAGCCGAGTGGCGTGGGTCATGAAGACTATCTGACATTCATGTTCGGCTTCCTGGGCATTAGCGACATCGAAATCGTTCGTGCCGAAGGGCTGAATAAAGGGGATGACTTGCACACCAAGGGCATGCGCGAGGCCAAGTCGAAAATTAGCCAGCAGTTCGCCGCTGCGTAAAACCTGCGTAAAGGCAGCAAGTGCTTCGGGCAACCTTGGCAAAACCCTGTATTCTCGTCGTCAGTGGATGACCGGGATGCAGGGTTTCGCTGCATTCGGCGCCGGGGTTTTCTGGCGCAAGTTATGCACGGCCAAGGATGCGAGCGACGGGGCCTTCCCGTGCGCTGGTAAAGGTGGAAGATTCGATGACACGTTTTGGTGCAGCGTTGCTGCTTTGCTTGTTTGCCAGTCTCCGTCCCGTGCAGGCCGCGCCGGGGATGCATCCGCATTGGAGCGCCGGCTTCCATGAACTGAGCTTTCTCGATCCGCTGGATCGCCAGCCGATGCACGCCATTGCGTTCTACCCGTCTACCGCCCGGGAACAATCCAGCCACTTGGGTGGCTACGAGATCGACGCCGCCCAGGATGCACAGATCGCCATCGGCCGCTTCCCGCTGCTGATGCTGTCCCACGGCAACACCGGCACGCCACTGGCTTTGCACGATCTGGCCACGTCGTTGGCGCGCCAGGGCTTCGTGGTGGTCGCGGTGATCCATCCGGGCGATAACGTCCAGGACCACAGTCGGCTCGGCACCTTGAGCAACCTGTACGGGCGACCGATCCAGATCTCCGCCGCGATCACCGCAACGCTGAACGATTCGATGCTTTCGCCGTTCGTCAACGCCGGGCAAGTCGGGGTCATCGGGTATTCGGCCGGTGGCGAGACCGCGCTGATCCTCTCCGGCGCCACGCCCGATCTCGATCGCCTGCGCCGCTACTGCCAGGAGCGGCCTGACGACCGGGATGCCTGTAACACCCAGGGCGAGTTGATCGCCGACCGGGACGATCTGCAACCCGAGGCCGACCCCAGGGTGCGGGCGTTGCTGCTGATGGCGCCGTTGAGCCTGAAATTTGGCCGGCACACCCTGGCTGACGTCCATGTGCCGGTGTTGCTCTACAGCGGCGACGGCGACAAGCTCGTGGCCTTCGACAAGAACGCCGCCGCGCTGGCCCGCAAGCTACCCATCGCGCCGGACTTCAAGACCCTGGCCGGCGCAGGGCACTTTGTCTTCCTGGCGCCGTGCACCGAAGAGCAGATTGCCGCGATGCCGGCGTTGTGCACCGATGCCGACGGCGTGGACCGTAAAGACATCCACCGCACGATGATCTCCGAGGCGGGGCGCTTTTTCAGCCAGGCCTTGGGCAAACCGAGCCGGGCGGGCTTGAAGACCGCTGATCAATAGCCTTTGGGCTCGGCGCGCCGACGCAGCAGCAAGGTCAGGCCGAGGCCGGTGAGCGACAGCAGCGCCGCGCAGACAAAGATCGACGAGTAGCCCATGTTCAGCGCCACTGCGCCCATCAACGGGCCGGCAATCGCCAAGGCCAGGTCAAAGAACACCGCGTACGCGCTCAACCCGGCGCCACGGCTGGTATTGGGCACTTGCTTGATCGCTTCCACCCCCAGCGCCGGGTACACCAGCGACAGTCCGAACCCAGCCAACCCGGCGCCCACCAGGGCAAATGCGCTGGACGGTGCCAGCCACAGCAGCGCCAGGCCCACGGTCTCGATGCTCATGCAGGCAATGGCCGAGTTGAAGCCGCCGAAACGGGCGATGCTGGAAATGAACAACAACCGCGCCAGGATGAAGCAGATGCCGAAGACCGTCAGGCACCAGGCGGCCCCGGTCCAGCCGCGACTGATGTAGAACAGCGTGATGAATGTGGTCAGGGTGCCGTAGCCGATCGACGCCACGCTCAGGCTCGCGCCGTACGGTGCGATGCGCCCGAACACGGCCCAGAAGGGCAGGCGTTCGCCGCGGATGACCGGTACCGACGGCTTGTTGCGGATCATCAGCAGGGCCAGGCCGGCCAATAGCGCCAGCGCCAGCCCCAAGCTATTGAACCCCAGCTCGCCGACCATCAGCACCCCCAGCGGCGCGCCGATGGCGATGGCCCCGTACGAGGCGATGCCGTTCCAGGAAATCGAGCGGGCCGTATGCTCCACACCCACCTGGCCCATGCACCAGCTGATGGTGCCGACGCCAATCAGGCCTTGGGCGACCCCCAGCAGCAAGCGGCCGGCCAGCAGGATCGACAGGCTCAACAGCGGCAGGCTTTGCAGCAAGGTCGAGAGCAAGGTCAGCACGCCGCTGAGGACAATCCCCGACAAGCCATAGACAATCGCCCGCTTGGTGCCGACGCTGTCCGACAGCCGCCCGGCCATGGGTCGGCTCAACAGGGTCGCCAGGTATTGGGAGCCGATGGCCAACCCCGCCACCACCGCGCTGAAGCCCAGCTGTTCGTGCACGTAGCCCGGCAACACGGCGATTGGCAGGCCGATGCAGAGGAAGGCGATGAAGGTATAGAAAACGATCGAGACGATCTGCAGGGTGATCGACAAGGAACTGGGCGCAGCAGAAGGCGTAGGCATGAGGCTCGTTCGCGGGCGGCGGTTAGAGAGCCTCATCATGGCTCGGGGTGAGGATAAAAGAAAGCAGGCTAACTAAATGTGCCGGCCAGAATGGCAATGCAGCGAGGAGCGAGCCGGCTCGCGAAAGCGGTGATGCAGCATGCATTGATGTTGGATGTGCTAACGCCTTCGCGGGCAAGCCCGCTCCCACAGGGGATTTGTGCTGGACCGCAGGTTTGTGAGCAACCGGGAATCACTGTGGGAGCGGGCTTGCTCGCGATGGCGGCGGGTCAGCTTGCATTGATGTTGGATGTGCCGACGCCTTCGCGGGCAAGCCCGCTCCCACAAGGGATTGTCGGTGGGCCGCAGGTTTGTGAGCAACCGAGATCCAGTGTGGGAGCGAGCTTGCTCGCGATGGCGGCGGGTCAGCTTGCATTGATGTTGGATGTGCCGACGCCTTCGCGGGCAGGCCCGCTCACACAAGGGATTTGCGCTGGGCCGCAGGTTTGTGAGCAGCCGAGATCCAGTGTGGGAGCGAGCTTGCTCGCGATGGCGGCGGGGCAGCTTGTATTGATGTTGGATGTGGCGACGCCTTCGCGGGCAGGCCCGCTCCCACAGGGGGATTTGTGCTAGGCCGCAGGTTTGTGAGCAACCGAGATCCAGTGTGGGAGCCAACTGTCTTTCACCCCCACCCGACCCGCGGTCGTCTTTTGGGTGCTATCGCGGCCTCAGATGGCCCCCTCCGAGGGCCTCAAGCGGTTTGATCCCGCCACGGCGTGCCGTCGCGCACCATCGCGTTGAGCCGGACCAGCAATACCCGCATACACGCCACCAGGGCCACTTTTGCGCACTTGCCCTTGGCGCGCAGCCTGGCATAGCGGGCTTTGAAATCAGCGTTGTAGCGGACCATCACCAACGCACACATATAGGCTGCGCGGCGCAATCTTCTGCGCCCACCGTAG
>NZ_JAUQOP010000049.1 GCF_030580855.1 Pseudomonas citrullilanati
GTAGAGATAGACTTTTTCGACTTTTGCATCGGGTCGCATCATGGCAAACGGGCTCCTGGCAGAATCAGGAGCACAGCATCAGGGATCAGATAAGCGCTTGGAATGTGGGGTTCATGGAGCGCTTACACTCTTCACAAATGCTCGACAGAACACTTAAAGGACTGGATGTTGGTTGTAGATGGAACTGTTTCCGATTGTACGTATTTATTGTACGTAAAATCGCTGTAGGATCCACTGGATACAGGGTTTCAAGGAGCTTTCAGGCTGGATATGGAGCGTCCCTATCTCTCCGCCATTATTGAATACGACTAAGCCCCTGAAATGGTTGAACATTTCAGGGGCTTTTTCGTTTCTGGCGTTTTTTCATCGGCATGCCCAGCGCAAAGCTGCCACCTCAACCACTCGTCCAGATCCCACTGCGACCTGTAGGTTCTGACAGTAGTCAATCCCCCCTTCCTGGAGTGTGATTGCTCTCACCTATCGAAATCCGATGTGCCCGCTGGTTGGCTCCAATCTTCGGAGAAACTTGATGCCGCCTGATCTTCGCTCGCCTTCCAGTGCCCCTTCTTCAGCTTCCGAGGCTCCATTGACGACAACCCTGTTGTCGCAATTGAATCCGTCTGCAAGCGCAACGATCGATGCCATTGTCAGGCAGGCCGGTTCGATCCTGGAACTGGCCCGGGAGCACCCTGAGCGATGGGTTGCGCAGGGCTTGCGCCTAGGACCGGCGAAGGAGCTGCATGAACGGGCAATGAGCGCGGCGATATGGGTTGCACGCCAGTACCGCGAACGCGAGCTTCGAGGGGCGGATCGCCAGACCTACGATGTGCGCCGCGGTTTTGCCTCGCTTACGGATGGGCCGCGTTATGACATGGAATTTGATGAGGACTGGTCGAGCATGGCCCGTCCGAATGCCATCGAGGCAAGGACCTCACCCGTGGCCTACCTGGTCAGCCTTTACAAAAAGGCGCTCTCCCTGGAAGGCGCCGGCGACGAGGGGAACCGGTTTCGCCTGGAGGTTCGGCGGCCGGATATTGCCGCCGAACTGATTGATTCCGCGGCGATGACGCGGGAATGTTCGGTGTTATCGCTGTCGACGAAGATCCTGGAAGCATCGCTTCTCGACGCTGGGCGGCTATCGGATCCGGACACGGTCGAGGCGGACAGGGTCCTCGCACGCGCGCGTTATCCGCTGAGCATGCCGTACGAGCATTCGGTCGAGCAGCTCAAAGTGATCCTGTCGCTTTTCGACCCGTCCGTTTCAGCTTTTGGCGAACTGGCGCGGGCAACGGATCCGGACTTTCATTATTTTGCCCTTCCAGGCATGCAAACCGATCGTGGCGACGATACGTTCCTCCTGAGCCTGCCCATTGGGCCGGCGCGGCGGGAGCTTCTCCTGGAAGCGCTGTTCAACGGCGCCCGGCCAGGCCATGAAGAGGAAATGGCCAACTTTTACTGGACGACCTATCGGGTCTATTCCAGGGCGTCTTTAGAAGACAGCGCGGAATTCTGTACGCGCACCGGGGTAACGCGGGACGCGCTTGCCGGGTTGTTTGCTGTCGGGGAAGAGGCGCCGGTGCTGTCCAGCCATGTGTCGCCGGCGGCGACCTCCCTGCAGGATCCCGGCCCGCATGACTTTGGCGCGGTCTACATCAACGGCGCGCGGTCCCCGGCCATTGAATTGCAGGCTTTGGGTGACACACGCCCCGCCCGAGCGAAAGAGGACACGAACGTTGTCCCGGTCGATCCTCCGGTTCAGCTTGGCAACCTGACCGATGAGCGCGCGGATCGGATTCACCGGCTTATCCGTCTCAGCCGATGGCTTGGGACGTCCTTTCGAGAGATGGATCAACTGATTGTCGCCGCACATCACGCCGAGAAAGACGACGCAGCGCCCCACATTACCCGCAATACCCTGAAAGCACTGGGGGTCTTTTGCGAAATGCGCCTGCGTTACGGGGTCACCGCAGAGGATTTTGCCGCTTGGCTCGACAAGGTATCGATTTTTGGCGCTGGAGAGATGGCCGCCCAATACGATCGTATTTTTGTCAACCATGGGCTGTTGGGGACCCCGCTGGTCCTGGACAATTCGACGTTCAGCGCCCGGATCGACGCCAACACGGATGACCACGAGCGGGAAACCGTCCAGGCGATTTGCACGAGCCTGGGGCTGGATACGTCCGAGTTCACCTACATAGCGCGTGTGGTCGCCAACAGCTATGACCCGCCGGAGCTCAAGCGTAACCTGGAGATCCTGTCTTCCTTCTATCGCATTGTCAGCATCGCCCGCTATTTGGAAGTTCCTCCCACCGTCCTGCTCGGGCTGGTGCAGACGCTCGGCCAATCGGGGCCGATTTTGAAGCAGATTGCCGGGGTACCTTCGGTCGAAGCACTGCCCACCCTGGGCGCTACGGACTTTTCTGCCGCGTTGATGGCGGTGGTCGATTGCGTGCAGTGGTGCCGGGACAAAGGCATCGACCTGGCGTGGTTTGTCCGGGCGATGCGCTCGAACACGACCGTTCCCGTGGCCAGCGACAGTGAACGGCAATTGGTTGCCAGTTTGCACACGATGCTGGGGAGCCTGCGCATTACCAATGAAGTGCTTGAGCAAGCCGGTGTTCCCCCCGCCTTGAATGCCGGGGCGACGATTGATTGGGTCGCAACGTTGACAGACGTTATCGATGCCCAGGGCATCGTGCTTGACGGCGTCTCGGGTTCGGACACGGATTACGCGGTGAGCGTTCGCAACATCGTTGCCGATCTGGTGCAGAGGATCGCCCAACAGGAGGATCCCATTACCTTGAATGACCAAGCTGAGGCGGACACGCTTAAAAACACCGTGGTGGAATCGGTGACGGCGGTCATTCTGCGGATGCGGGCTTCTCAGCGGGCGCTGGTCGAAGAGCATCTGGCGACCTACCTGGCGATCTCGGCCGACCTTGTCTTGCCTCTCATCGAGTGGGCCGACCAGAGTGTTTACGATATTTTGCGCTGGGTGTGGGAAACGGACGGCGTGGTGACCCCCGCAGCGTCGTTGCGCGCAATGGCCTTGCGCGGGTTGAGCCCCGCCGATCCGGTGGCGCGGCGTCTTCGTGCCACCGTTCAGCGTCAGGATGGGCTCCTCGGGGACGATGACTTTGCGGATTGGAGCAATGTTGACGTCATGCTCCAGAAGCTGGGGAGCCTGCAGCGTCTAGCCGATGTCGTTCGTCAGTTCGAGTTGGATGGCGAAATGCTGAGCCGTCATGCGGCCAACCAGCGGCAGCTGGAGGGCTGGACCGACGCCCCCGATTCATTCGGGTTCGCGCCGGGCCTGGACGCGACCGGCGCGATTGCGCTGACCACGCTGTATCACCTGCAAACCTATCGAGATGTCACCTCGAGAATGGAGGCTTCCCCCTCGGCATTGATGGACTATTTGTCCCTGGTCAACGATCCGCAGGCCTTTGACCCCGACCTTGTCGCCGAGAGCGAGGATTATGCCCGCCTGATGCAGGATGCCGCCGCCGTCAAGGTTGCGCAGATGTTGGGCATCAGTGCGCGCGAGGTGCTTGAGGCTGCGCGTTTCATTGCGCCGACGGGGGTGATTACGCAACTGAGCCAATTCAATGGCCTTGTCCGCCTGCTGGAAATGACCCGCACGAGCGAGCTGAGCATTCTGGCGCTCCATGAGCTGGGCGGGTTGCCGGTGTCGGCCAATACGGACGACTATCGCAACGCCGTGCAATACGCACTCGGCAGCCTGTACGCCGGTCGGCTGCAACTGGGCGGCTCCGGTAATGCCCCAGAGGTCGGCCAGGCCACTGCAAGCGAGGCGTCGGTCGACCGAACGCGTCTGGTGGCCAATGCGCAGAGCCACGCCCCGGAAAAGGCATTCGCGCTGTATCGCCTGCTGGTACGGGATTTGAGCGGCAGACCGCTGGTCAATATCCGTGTGCGTTGGTCGCTGACAGGCCCCGGGGTTTTGGGGGCGGATATAGCCCATACGGATGCGGACGGTGTGGTCGAAGTCACGCTGACATCGGGTGCCGAGATGGGCATTACCACGGTTTTTGCAACCATCGGGCTCGATCAGCGCATTGCCATGCCTGTGCTGACAATCGACTGCGACGAGGAGACGCTGAGCCTGCGTCAGCCGAAGCCGGATGAGGAGGTTGCACCTAAACTGGCCGGTCGTCGTGAGTCTTTCGAATTGTCCGTCATCCTACGGGACAGCTATGGGAACTGGGGGCGTAACCGGCGTGTGCGCTGGAGCGTGATCGAGGGGCCTGGCCAGTTCAAGAAGGATACGACGATTGCCGATGAAAACGGGATCGCCCGTGCCGAGCTGTACAGCAACGAGGTAGGGGTCACGAAGGTTCGGGCAACCCTGGGGGCCGGCCTGGAGCTTGAAGGGTTTGCAGCGTTTCACTTCATCGACGCGCCCTTTATCGATAAGAACCTCTACCGGCTGCGCTTCAGGGGGCCGAATGTCGTGGGGCAGGAGGTCACCCTCGCCTGTCGCGTCCTCTCCCTGAGCGGAGCGGGCAAGCCGCAGGAGCAGATCCACTGGAGCGTGCAATTCGCCGATGGGTCGCATTATGAATCCGACGAGCCGATTGCTTCTGATCCTGACGGATACGCCGTGCTTGAGCTGCCTGCGTCGGCAGTCAAAGAAGGGGCCATGACGCTGCGCGCGACCCTGGTGCCTTCACAGGGTGCAGGCGACAGGGAGGAATTCCTCGAACAAACCCTGATCATTCTTCCCTCGCCGAGGCTCGCCGCGGCGTCGCCTGCCACGGTGTCGGTGATTGCCCAGGCTGGCGAGGTGGTGCATATGCGGGTGCGGGTGGAGGCCGAGGTCGAGGTCGAGACAGGCACCGGTACGGTGTGGCAGGGGGTTGGCGAATACCCCGTGCAGTGGGCCATGGGCGACGCCGGCGACAACGAGCAAGCGCGAACCGATTCCGATGGCCTGGCGGTGTTTGCCGTGCCGATCGAGCGAGCGGGCACCTACACCCTGTCGGCGATGTTGAATGCCCCCGCCGGGCAGTCTGTGACATTCACGGTAAATGTCCTGGCAGAGCCGAACTGGCAGTTCACCTTGACGCCGATCGGTCAGCAGGCGACCGACGATGGGCAGGATTCGCTGACGTTCATCGTCGGCAGGACATACACCTTGACCCTCGACGATACGTCCGACGCCAACAGCAGGACAGGACGCGAGATTGCCCTGACCTGGAGTGGGGTCAACCCGGTCGGCCAGGGGCTGGTGGCCAACCCGAGCTTCTTGCAGATGCGCCTGTTGCCTGAGGACGGACGCTTGAGCTGGGAAATCGAGTGCAGGCAACTGCCGGATCCCAGGGCGGTATTTTCGATCGGCGCGACGCTGCAAGGCGTCAGGTACAGCCAGATCCTGCGAACGAAAATCCAATGGGATGAACCGCTGTCTCGACGACGCTGAGTGCCGCAGTCATCAGGCATGAAATTCCAGGAGGCGAGGTCATGACCGATCTTACAAGCAAACTCGAAGCCTTGAGCAAGCAGCGTCAAGAAGCGCTCCTCGAATGTTACTTGGACGCCGTGGCGGCCAGGGACGGCGATACCAATGTGCTGGCGGCCGCCCGTGATCTCGACGCGTATCACCTGTTCGACCACCATGTCGACACGGCTCCGAAAACATCCGCCGTGGGTGAGATGATCGCCAGCTTGCAACGCTATATCCATGGCATTTATTCCGGCGACGAACCGGGTTTCGGCCAGCATTTCGATGAACGGGAGGTCGAGACCTGGCGCCAGTGGGAAAGCCGTTATGCGATCTGGGCCGGCGCGGAGAAACTGCAAAGTTATCCGGAAAACTATATCGATCCGCAATTGCGTATCGTCAAGACCCAGTGCTACGAACAGCTGGAGGGAGACCTTGCGCAAGGGCGCCTCAACACCGAGCGTGCACAATCCTCCGTGCTCACCTATCTCGAGAAGTTCGAAGATGTGGCCGATATCGAGGTACTCAACGGTTATATCGATGGACCTTTCGTGCTGTCCGATTCAACGGTTTATCGGGCGGACTATTACCTTCTCGGGCGCAAGCGTGCCGATGATAAGTATTACTGGCGCAAGGCGACCATCGCGCTCGGCGAGGGACAAACGCGGGTACCTCCCAGTGCCTGGAGCGAATGGGAACCCATCGAGGCGGGGATTGGCGATGCCACGAGTGTGCGCCTGACCTTCTTTGGTAGCCGGCTTTATGTGTTCTGGGTGAGCAGGTCGTCCCTCAATGAGATCGGAGGGGCCGAGGGCCCCAACTGGGACCGGTTCGACATTCGTTTTTCCTATCGCAGCTTGAGCGGCACCTGGACCCCGCCCTTTGCCGTTGACACGGTGATGCTCGAGCGCAGCGACGAAGTTCGCAAGAGCCATCGACGCGTGCGCCCGAACACGGGCCACAATCGCCTCCTGGCGGTGACCAGTGACAGCCGGCGTGCCAAAGGCGGAAACGTGATGGTGCTCGGCGTTGTCCTGTCGACCGTCGATGAGAGGCGTGCAGAGTTCGCTTACGCGTGGGATGAATTGTTGAACCGTATCGATCTCGACGATCAGGAACGGCAACATATCAGTGATCTGTTCGCCCTCTATGAAAATCAAAGTCATCTTCAAAGGCGCATTCCGCTGCTGGGCGAGAAAACTGACTACAACGGATGGGCCGTCGGGTCCATTCGGGCCAAGGACTCCGCGGATGAGCCCGAATTCACTCGTTATCTGGATCTGGAGGCAAGGAACAACGCAGGACAGTCCCTCCTCGTTATCGTGAAAAGCACCCTTGCAATCCATGAGCGGTGGATAGGGAATTCCTCTGTGCGCGTTCATCCAGTTAGGCCGGGGCTGAGTACGTTTTTTGATATCGAGTTTGCCGTCCCGGCGGCTCCCTATATTGAACTTGGCATGATTGGTTATACCGTAGTGTTGAACTTTACAGGGGGAAACTATAAGCCCGCTTCCTGTCGAATAGAATTTTTGAAAGAGGGAGGGGAGAGTGGAGAAGCATTTGAATTTTCTCTGGATGACTCCGCGATCTTTCGGAAATATTTCCCGGCGCTCAATGTAGGCGAGCACCACGGTGACGCGTTCAAATATATGGCGTGGCTACCGGAAAGAGATTGGAGAACCTACGGCACTTGGTTGAGGGTTACCGTCAATGGCGGCGCTGCGTTTGTCATCAATAATCAGTTTACGCTGCGTAGCGTCGTTCCCGCCCCATTCGTGCTGCCCATTTGGCTGGGGACAGGAAAAGTCTCCACTGGCTATTTGCCGCTGTTCCGATTCAACGGCGGTGCGGGGCTTGTCAAACCGGTCCCCTTGACGGCAAACCCGCAGATTGTTGCCGTCGGGTTGGGGGAGTATTCAGGCGATACCTGGAGCAGGGGCTACCAGGAATTCGAGGTGTGGCTGAAGGCGCCGCCCATCAATGGACCGAGCATCGTCCTCGGCCCCGAAAATGCTCAGGGCCAGGCCGGCCAGTTCTTGGATTTTGGCGATGAGTTCGAGGCGGCGCGAGCCGTCGAGGCCATCCGCCTGAACACGACATTCGGTCGCGAACTGGTGGAGCGGGCGGCGCTCTCCATTGATAATTTGCTGTCCTGGGACAGTCAGCACACCGAAGAACCGCCGCGCCCAGGCTCGGATAAGCCGGAATTTCTCGATTTCCAGGGCGCGAACGGGCGGTATTTCTGGGAAATATTCTTCCATCTGCCCCATCTGATAGCGGTGCGGTTACGCCGGGAAATGAGCTACGAGGATGCGCTGGGGTGGTTGCATTACCTCTTCGACCCGTCCGCCAGGATCAACCCGGGCCGTACGGAAACCACCGCCTATTGGCGCTCGCGCCCGTTGCTGATGGAGGGCGACCCCAGTTTTGAAGTGGCATCGCCTGCCGACCCGGACGCCATTGCCTACAGCAACCCGATCCACTATCGCAAACGGATCTTTCGCGACTATGTCGAGACCTTGATCGAATGGGGGGATTGGCTCTACAGGCAACTGACACGCGACAGCCTGACCGAAGCCAAAATGATCTATCTGAGGGCCGAGCGCATGATGGGACCGGCCCCTGACGTGCGCGGGGCTTCCAACTGGACGCCAAAAACACTCAGTGAGCTGGAAGGCGCCCGGAACCTGGCGTGTTTCGATAGGCTCGCCCCATGGTTATCGGCCGATACGCTGGTCAACCTGCCGCTGACCTCGGGTCACACCCTGCTGGCGCCCCTGCTGGACCACCCGGACTTTCGGCCGGAAATCAATCGGGACCTACTGGACGTCTGGGACGTTCTGCAAGCCCGGTTGCACAACCTGCGGCACTACCTGACGCTCGACGGCAAGCCCATCGACCTGCCGCTTTACGACACACCTATCAACCCGAAAGACCTGATGCGGGCCCAGGCGGGCGGTGGCGGCTTCAATCTGCGGGACATCCTGACGCCACCGATCGTCCCGCCTTATCGCTTCATGGCCATCTTGCCCCGTGCGCAGCAAGCGGTGCAGACCCTGTGCAGGTTTGGCGATCAAGTCCGGCAATACATGGAGCAGGCGGATCGTTGCGAGCAGGAAACCCTGCAACAAGAACACCTCATCGAGATGACGGGGTTCACCCATGACCTGCAAACCGAATTGTTGTCCCATGCTCAAGTCACGCTTGAGGCTCTTTGGGCTTCCCAATCAATGGTTGGTCAGCGCAAAACCTACTTCGAGGGGTTGGTCGAGAAAGATTTGAACAAGGACGAAATCGAGGCGGCCAAGAATCTGGTACACGCAAAAAAATCCGCTATTGCTGCGGGGGCCGCCAGCACCGCAGGGCACATAGGGGACACGCTTCCCAATATTGGCGGGTTGAGTTGGGGCGGGATGAAGTTAGGTGGTCCTTCACATGCTATTGCCGCAGCGACGAGTGCTTACAGTCAAAGTGAATTGAACGGGGCCAACCTTCATGATCGCTACGGCTCGCAACAGCGCCTCCGGCAAGAATGGGGGTTTCAGCTCAAGGTGGCGACCGCCGAACTCGAGGTGCTTGAAAAGCAAGGGCAAGCTCAGCAAGTCCAGATCCAGGCCGCGATGGTCTCGCTCAATCAGCAGTCCCGAGCCACCGAGCAGGCCAAGGAGATGTACACCTTCCTCACCCAGACCCGCACCTCTCGCACATCGCTCTATCGCTGGATGCAAAGCAAGATGGCGACGCTGTATTTCCAGACCTACGATGCGGTGACCGCCCTGTGCTTGTCGGTGCAGGCCTGCTGGCAGTATGAAATTGGCGATTATGAAAGCCATTTCATCCTGCCAGGCGCATGGGTCGACAGCCATCATGGCTTCACGGCTGGCGAGACGCTGACGCTTGGCCTGCTGCGCATGGAGTCGGCCTATGTCCATCGCTATGAACGGCGCCTGACGATCAGGAAGATGGTCTCGTTGCGCGATTATTTCGCGCCTGAAGCGTGGTCAGAAAAGCTCCAGATGCTCGGGAGCACTGGAAAACTGGACTTCAACCTCGATAGCCGGTTTTACGACGGCGACTATCCCGGCCATTACCTGCGCCAGATCCGGCGGGTATCGGTCACGCTGCCGGCGGTGCTGGGCCCCTATGAAATGGCCTGCATGACGCTCACGCAAATCTCCAGCAAGTTGTTGATCAAGCCCAGTCTCGGTGGCGCCCGCCATCTCTATGACCCCCAGCATCCCGATGCCGATACCACTTATGTGCGCTACAACCTGCGCGCCCAGCCGCAAATCGCGGTGTCCGACGGATTGGACGATGACGGCATCGGCTCGCACTATTCCTTCGAGGATGATCGCTACGCCTCCTTCGAGCGGACCGGTGCAATCTCCTCTTGGCAACTCGCCTTTCCAAGATTCCAGGAGTCGGACAAGCAGAAACGGCTCATAGAGTCGCTGACCGACATTATCGTCCACGTGGAATACACCGCCCTCGATGGCGGCAACGGCTTTGCCGAAAAAATCGAAGAGCTTCTGAATGAGACGGCGTTTCGCCGGTAGGGCGGGGCGCACATGCAGCCCCATTCAGCAATGGCATGCAGCCGCCCGGGCTGAGGTAAACACAACCTGCTGGGGAGTGTGGACATGAACGTGCAAAAACGGATCAAGCGCAACCTGTTGGGGACGGCGGGCGACCTGCCCACGAGTACCTGGCCTCCCGGATGGAGGCGACGCACCGGAGAAGGTTTCAGCGGTGCCGATCTTATCTATGTGTCCAGCAGCGACACCCAGCGCCGGTATGTCTATCTCTATGGCGAAGTGGAAGCCGCGATCGAATTCGATCTGCCAATCGACCTCCTCCTGACGGCGGAGCCCGGATATCGAGTCAGGTTCCTGTACCAGCCGACGCAGCGAGCCAGCGAAAATCCCCGGGTGGTGGCGTATTTCAACGCCGGGGCAGATTTCTGGACGCGCGAGTTGCAGACGAGCACTGCGCACGTCGCCATGGCGGAGCCAGGGGACTGGCTCATCTGCGATGACAGCATCGAGCTGAACGATGCGAACACCCAGCCGAAGGCGCTCCTGGCCTTCCAATCCGGATTATTCGATCCATCGGCCGCGAGCGATGCGATGACCGGGTCGGAGGGTGATCAGCAGGTCGCCCAAGAACCGGGCTGGCCGCTCGGCCCGGGCGAGCTGCATTTCTCCGGCAAGGCCCTGGGGGCGGGGGTCTCTCCCGAGATGGCCGAGGGGGTGTCGGTGTTCGTGTACCTCAAGCCGTTGGCGCTGAGCACGCATGAACCCATGCCCGAATTTGACGGGGGCCGCGCTCGCTATTGGGTGGAAAAGGATGGCCGCGCCTATATGCCGATCTGTCGGGGGGGTGGGTCGCACGCGCTTACCCTGCCGGTGGCCGAAGATTGCGGATGGGCCGGCGGCGGGGTCTACGCCGGGACCAGTGCCTATGCCTCCTTTACCGATCAGAACGAGGCCGGGCAGGCCGGGTTGCAAGTGGCACCGACAGACCCCGACGCGGATGACGACGCCCAACCTATCGCCAAAGCCTGGGACATTCGCAACGACGCCGATGAGGATGACCTGGAGGTCAATGGCCGGACGGCAACCCTGTGCTTCGAAAGCGTCTATCACGCCGATCCCCACGACACGCTCGCCTGCATCGTCGGGCCCTATAAGCTCGACATCGCCGACCACCGGCAGCCCGACTATTGGCCAAGCGTCGAGGAAGAGGAAACCATCGACCTTCAGGTGAAGGTCCATTACGCCGTCTCCGGCAAGCCGGAACCCGGCATTGCCGTCGAATGGCGCCGCGAGGGCAGCCTCCTGGAAACCCTGTTCACCGAGGAAAGTGGCTTGACGGTGTTCAGCTACCAGCCCACCGCCGATGCCACGGTGGTCGCGGTCGTCGACAGCCCTTACAAACCTGAAGCCGACACGCAGCACTTTGTCGTCAAGACCATCCCGACCCGCCTGTGGGCGCAGTTCGAACTCAGCGTCGACGGAACGGAAATTTCCCCCGATGACAATTGGCGGATTCTGCCTGGCCAGTCCTACCAACTGACCCTCGAACCACGCGCCGACAGCGTGCTGATCGGCCAGGAGCTGGCGCTCGCCGTCGATCCTGCACAAAGCTTGCAACTCGAGCCAACGGAGGCTCGCCCCCTGGCCGCGAGCGGCCTCACCTGGCGCGTCACGGCGGCGGCCAATGCCAGTGGCGCCTTTACACTGCGCCTCGACTGCATTCGTTTCAAGCGACCGCCGATCTTGCATGGCACCACCAACAAGTTGTCCGCCTTGACCATCGGGGAGGCCGTCGGTGACCAGCTCGATCCACTGGCGGCGGTGGACACGCTGACCGCGTTGGTGCCGCACTATGACGGCATGGCCGCTAGCGACAAGATCAGCGTCACCTGGACCGGGGCGGCCGGCAGCCCGGCAGAGGGCACCCATGCCACGCCACCGGTAGAGGTGGGAACGGTAGGCGAGAAAAGGATTCCATTGCCGGTGTCGGTCATTGCCTACAGCCTGGGCCAGCCGGTGACGGTCAGCTACACCGTGACCCGCGACGGTACGCCGCTGCCGGCCCCGGACGTCCTCACGCTGGCTGTCGGCGTCCTGCCGCAGAGCGCGCTGGAGCCGAGCCGGCCGCGGATTCTCGAGGCGGTGCAGGAAGGTAATGGTGCCGAACTGGATATGGGCAGCGTGTCGGGCGACGTCACTGTGCGCGTTGATAGTTGGCCGCATGTCGCACACGGCCAACGCACATGGCTACGTGTGGAGGGCACGAGGATCGATGGTTCAGCTTACGAAAAAGATCTATGGAAAGGGTCAGGTAACTGGGTGAGCATGGAGTGGTATAACCGAGGGTACGGTGAAAAAGACATTCCCCGCGACGATCTGCTTGGGCTACGCAACGGCAGCACATTGAAGCTGGAGTTCAAGGCCTCCTTCAATCAGAGCAATGAGGTAGATCAGGCCACTACGTTTCCATTGCGCACCTATATCATCCTTGCGGCACTGAACCTGTCCGCTCCCTCCGTCAAGCAGGCCAGTGGTGCCGCGCCCAACCAACGACTGAACCCGGCGGCGGCCAGGGATGCCCTGACGGTGGTAATCCCCAACTATGGTATCCAACCCGGCGATCAGGTCAGCGTGATCTGGGACGGTACTGCCGGAGCCGGGTCTCACACCACGCCGGTGCAAGCACTGCCCGGCAACCGGGAGATACCTCTCCCGGTGGCGGTGGTCGCCTACAATCTCGGCAGGCAGGTGAGGATCGCCTACACCGTCACTCGCAATGGCGAAGCGAAGCCGCTGTCGTCTATCTTGAAGCTGGATGTGCAGACGATGCCCACCGATGCGCTGGAAGCGAGCCGGCCGCGTATCCTGCAGGTGGCGCAGGACGGCAATGGTGCCGAACTGGATCTGAACACGGTGACGGGGAGCGTCGATGTGCGGATCGACGGTTGGCCCCTCATTGCGGTCGGCCAATATGTGTGGCTTCGGGCGAAGGGGTTCATGGCAAACGGTTCGGTGCACGACAAAGACGTCTGGGGGGCGCATGCGCGGGTCACACAGAGCGAGTATGAGCGGGGGGACTTGCGTGCTGTCTTACCTCGCCATTATTTGTTCGATCTGGGGGACGGTAGCACCCTGACTTTGGAGTTCAAGGTCTCCTTCCACCAGAAGGACAAAGAACATGAGGCCACCACGTTTGCGCTGCGCACCTATACCCTCACGAATCCGCTGACCTTGTTGGAGGTCAGAGACCAACTCGGAAGGCAGATCCCGGATAATGGCAGCACCACCTCTAGATATATATCAGTGTTGGGGCGGGCGTTGGGCGACGGGGAAGTTGAGCTTTTCGATAACGACAGTTCCGTACTTTCCTTATCCATCTTTGACGGCTTGTGGGGGTTACTTGTTACAGGCCGCTTCGGATTAGGCGAGCACAGGCTCCACGTCAGAAAGGTCTACCGCGGCAAAGTGGTTCACTCAAACACACGGGTCTTCAGGATCGTGGAATCGGAGACCGCGGAATCGGGGACAGGCCACGATGACGAGGCGGACCAATGACAAGGTCCGGGTTGCTCTCCATTGGGTGAGCGCTTCGCACTCAAGCGGGAGCAAGTTCCCTCGCCACGTCACCAAGCTGTGACAATTGCGCTAAGGTCTCTCTAGCAGAAGGCTTGCCTGCCGATAGGTAAGACATACCCTATAAAGGAGTGACACCCCATGCCACGGTTCTTCGCCGATCTGGGCTTCCGCTGGAAAATCACCTTGCCTGTCGCTTTCCTGGCGTTGTTGCTGGTGCTGATGGGGTGGTCGGGGATGCGCGGCATTGGCCAGGTGACGGCGTCGAGCACGCAGTTGACCCACCGTTATCTGCCCGCGATCAGCCTGTTGCTCAACGCCGATCGTGATCTCTACCAGGCCTTCGTGGCCGAGCGCAGCCTGTTGGGGGGCAATGCGGGGGAGCACGTGGAAGCGTTGCGGGCCAGTCATCGGGATAACCTGAAGCAGGCTTACGACCGCGTGCAGAAATACGCCGCGATGCAGCCGGGTGCCGATGCCATGGCGCTGGTCAGTCAGTTCAACGACCGTTTTGCCCAGTGGTCGCAGCTGTCGCGACAGGTGGTCGAGCAGGCCGCGAGCAATCCACAGGCGGCCAGCGCCCTGAGTTTTGGTGAGGGTGAGCGCAAGTTCGACACCATGCGTGACGCCATCGACAAACTCGGCGAGTTGGAGGATGCCGCGTCGCAACGCGAGGGGCAGGCGGCGATTGATCATGGCGAGGCGGTGGGGGTCCAGCAGGGCGGCATTTTGTCGATCGGTCTGCTTGGCTGCATCGTGCTGATTGTGGTCCTGCCCATGGTGGTGTTGCGGCCCATGCGCCGTTTGCTGCACCGCGTCGAGCAGATCGCCGAGGGCGGCGGTGACCTGAAGGGGCGCCTCGAAGTGCGTTCCGCGGATGAGTTGGGCCAGCTCGGCAGTGCCTTCAACCGCTTCCTCGACAAGCTGCAACCGCTGATTGCCGAGGTGGGCCGGGTGTCCGGTGAAGTCGATGCCGCGGCGCGGGCCATGGCGAAGATGGCGGCGACCAATGACCAGTTGATCAGCAGCGAGCATGCCGCCCTCGATCAGGTCAGCACCGCCGCGACCCAGATGAGCGCCGCCGTGCACGAGGTGGCGCACAACGCAGTGAGCGCCTCCGACGCCGCGCAACAAGCCAGCGGCCAGTCACGCGACGGCACCGAGGTGGTCAACAGCACCGTCGAGTCGATCCGTCAGTTGGCCCAGGAAGTGGAAAGTGCCTCGGGCACCATCGAGGCGCTGGCCCAGGAAACCTCCAGCATCGGCGCCGTGCTCGAAGTGATCCGCGGGATTGCCGAGCAGACCAACCTGCTGGCGTTGAACGCCGCCATCGAGGCCGCCCGGGCGGGCGAGCAAGGTCGCGGGTTCGCGGTGGTGGCCGACGAGGTCCGGGCCCTGGCGGCGCGGACACAGGATTCGACGAAGGACATCCAGGTGCGCATCGAGCGCTTGCAGAGCGGTGTCGCCAAGGCCGTGCAGGCCATGCAAGTGGGCAGCAGCAAGGCCCGCGACAGTGTCGAGCGCGCGGCGGGTGTCGACCAGGTGCTCAGTGGCACTGGCGGTTCGATCCAGCGGATCAACGACATGGCGGCGCAGATCGCCAATGCCTGCGAGGAGCAGAGCAGCGTCACCGAGGAAATCGCTCGCAACATCTCTGACATCCGTGACCTGTCCAACGAAGCGGCGCAGAACTCCGCCCAGAGCATGCAGGCCAGCCAGCAGCTGTCCAGCCTGTCGAGAAACCTGGCGGAGTTGACCGGTCGCTTCCGCGTTTGATCCCAAGCCCCAGGACCGTGCGTCCCGGGGCTCGAAGGATCAGATCCAGACGTCATTGACCGCCGTTCGTTCGTTGGTTTCTTCGCCGGTATTGAGGACGCCACGAGGCTCGATCAATAGCAGTTTCACTTCCCGTTCGGCGCTGGGCTTGTGCTCGACGCCTTTCTTGACCACGTACATCTCGCCGGCGCCGATCATCACCGCGCCGTCGCGAAAATCGATACGAAGTTCACCCTCCAGGACGATGAAGGTTTCGTCGGTATCGGCGTGGGTATGCCAGATGAAATCGCCTTCCAGCCGGGCGATCTTGAACTGGTAGTCGTTCATTTCCGCCACGACTTTCGGTGCCCATTGTTCCTGGAACAGAGCGTATTTCTGGGCGAAGTTGATGGGGGCGTAATGGGTGGTCATGAGAAGAGACTCGTGCAGTGGTGGTGGGTAAGCGCAACCTTACGGCCCGACCCATAGGCGGTATTGCACGATTGTGCAGCTTTTCGGCGTCTGGATTTCGCCTCAGCGCAGCATGTTCAACCAGCGTGCCGGTGAAATACCGAAGGCCTGGGTGTGCAACCGGGTCATGTGGCTCTGGTCGAAAAAGCCACAGGCCAGGGCGGCTTCGCTCAAGGGCAGGCCGTTGAGGATCAGGCGCCGGGCTTCGTTCAGGCGCCGCTGGGTGATGTAGCGATAAGGGCTGGTGCCGTACAACGCGCGGAAGTCCCGGGACAGGCTCCAGCGATCGCGGCCGCTGGCCTGCACCAGGTCGTCCAGGGTGATCGGCTGGCCAAGGGCATCGTGGATGAACAGGCGAGCCCGTTCCGCCGCCGGGTAGTCGAGCAGCCGTCGTCCACGCCTGTTGCCGGCCGCGGCGTCGAGTGCCTGGGCCACATCGTAGATGGCGTCGTCTTCCTCCAGTGGATCAAGGGGGTGGTCGAGGCTGCCCAACAATCGGCGGGTCGCGAGGTTGAGGCGCGGGTCACCGGACAACCCGCCTTCGATGAAGGGCAGCGGCTTGCCTCCCAGCACTTGCTGGATCAGCGACGGCTCCAGGTAAAACATCCGGTAACGGAAACCGTCCTGGGTGCCGGCTTCGCCATCGTGGACTTCGTCCGGGTGCAGGACGATGGTGCCGCCGGGCTGGCTGTGGCGCTTGCTGTGCCGGTAGTTGAAGCTCTGCACGCCGGAAAGCGTGATGCCGATGGCGTAGGTGTCATGCCGGTGGGCGTTGTAGCCGTGCCCCCTGAAGTAGGCCTCGATGCGCTCCATGTTCCTCGATCCGGGCGCGCGCATCAGCCAGTCACGATTATGGATTGATCGAGTCATTGCACCAGCCTCCTGATTTTGTCCGCCTACCCTACCTGCCTGAAAACCTTCGTTACAGCAAAAAAACGGCTCGGGCCGCGGCGGCTGTCACTTGCGGCGATTGACCCTGTGGCGAGGGCGCTTGCTCCCGCTTGACCGGGCTGGCGCTCCAGTGCGAAGCGCTTACAAAAAAGGGCTGCTTCGCAGCCCAGCGGGAGCAAGCTCCCTCGCACCGTTCAGATCTCCTTGACGGGCGTTTCGCCCTGGACGTTCTTGATCAGCCCGATGACGTGCAGGCAGTCGGCCTTGTTCACGTAGGATTCGCCGCTGGCGATCGTCTCATGGTTGCCGGCCCTCAAGCGCCAGCGCCATTGGCCTTTGCCGGTGCTGTGGGTGCCACGGGTCTGCCGGTAGATTTCAAAATACATCGGTTCGCTCCCTGCGATTATTCAGTCAAGACATGTGGTTCACATGTGGCTGGAAGCCTAGCCAAACGGCTGGGTTTGGCTACGGGAAAATCGTTTCCATTGGTGATCGGATATTACCGGGCATGAGTTCGAACGGAGGCTCGACCCGCAGCGACAAACAAGTCATCTTGCGGCCGGTGGGTCTGGGGTAAGTTCCGGTTTCATCCTTGCGTTGCCCTGGCCGGTCCTGCTTAATACGGTTCGATGCAGGCACCCTCCACGGGACGCCTGGGGCCGGTAACCTGGGGTTGGGCTGTCCGCCAGGTCCGAAAACACTATAAGAAAAAGAGCCATCAAGTGACTGAATATCCAGCAACGGATCTGCAAGGCCGGCTAGCGCTTTCGCTTGTCATCCCGGTCTACAACGAGGCCCAGTCCATCGACTTGTTCGTCGCCCGGATCGATCAGGTCTTCGCCCAGGAATCGCGGGTGGACCTGGAGCTGGTGTTCGTCAACGACGGCAGTGCCGACGACACCCTGGTGCGGCTGCTGGAACGGCAGAAGACCGATCCACGCCTGCGCATCGTCGACCTGAGTCGCAACTTCGGCAAGGAGGCGGCGCTGAGTGCCGGCCTGCAAGCGGCGCGTGGCCAGGCGGTGGTGCCGATCGACGTCGACCTGCAAGACCCTCCCGAGGTGATCCTCGAAATGATCGCCCACTGGCGCAACGGTGCCGAGGTGGTACTGGGCCATCGGGTCAACCGCGACTCCGATTCCTGGGCCAAGCAGGTCTCCGCCAACGGCTTCTATCGCCTGCACAACAAGATCGCCGACCACAAGTTGCCGGAAAACGTCGGTGATTTCCGCTTGATGGATCGTTGCGTGGTCGACGCCTTGCAGACGTTGCCCGAATCCCGGCGCTTCATGAAAGGGCTGTTTGCCTGGGTCGGGTTTCGCACCACCCATGTCGATTACGTGCGGCCCGAGCGCGCCGCCGGCCAGAGCAAGTTCAACGGCTGGCGGCTGTGGAACTTCGCCCTCGAAGGCATCACCAGCTTCAGCACCGAACCCTTGCGCATCTGGACCTACCTGGGGCTGTGCGTCTCGCTGGTGTCCTTTGCCTTCGCGATGTTCATCATCCTGCGGACCCTGATTTCCGGGGTCGACCTGCCGGGCTACGCCTCGCTGATGGTGGCGGTCACCTTCCTGGGCGGGCTGCAATTGATCGGCATCGGCGTGCTGGGGGAATACCTGGGCCGCACCTACATCGAATCCAAACGTCGACCGGTGTTCCTGGTGCGGCGCATCTATGACCCTAAGGACTGAACCGTGGATCTCAAGGAAACCGATATCCTGGGGCCCGATATCGGGCAGCACTGGTATTACCGTTCCAAGGCGCTCGCCATGCGCCATCTGCTCAAGGGCATTTCGCCCCGCACATTGCTGGACGTGGGCGCCGGGTCGGGGTTTTTTTCCCACCATTTGCTGAGCCATACCGAGACGGCCCAGGCATGGTGCGTGGACATCAGTTACCCGCAAGATTCCGATGCCACCACCGCCGGCAAGCCGGTCCATTACCGGCGCGCCATCGACACGCTGGACGCTGACCTGGTGCTGCTGATGGATGTGCTGGAGCACGTGGACGATGACGTCGGCTTGCTCAAGGGCTATGTCGACAAAGTGCCGTCGGGCAGTCGTTTCCTGATCACCGTGCCGGCGTTCCAGTTTCTCTGGAGCGGCCATGACGATTTTCTCGAGCACAAGCGGCGCTATACCCTCAGGCAACTGGAGGACGTCGTGGCGCAAGCCGGTCTGCAGGCCCAGCACGGTGCCTATTACTTCGGCCTGGTGTTTCCCATCGCTGCCGGCCTGCGGCTGGTGCAGCGCCGTGCTCGCGGCGAGGCGCCCAAGTCCCAGCTGGCGCGGCATCATCCGCTGGTCAACGGCGTGTTGAAGGCCTTGTGCACGCTGGAGCGTCCGTTCATGGGCGCCAACCGTGTCGCCGGCCTGACCGTGTTCTGCCTGGCGCAGAAGCCGTGACCTGGATGCACTCGCCGCTGCTGCGCCGTGCCTTGCGCTTTGCCCTGACGGGCCTGTTCGTCACCGCGATACATGTCGTGGCTGCGGTGTCGTTCATGCACCTGGTCCTGGCCAACCCGCCGCTGGCCAACGGGTTCGCTTTTCTTGTCGCCACCCTCGTTTCCTACCTGATCAACACCCTGTGGAGTTTTTCCAGCCAGCTGCGTGGCCGCACGCTCGGTCGGTTCGTGGTGGTGTCGGTCGGCGGGTTCTGGCTGGCGATGCTGGTGGCCTGGGTGGCCCAGGGCGCCGGCCTGGACTACCGGGCCGGGATCGCGGCGGTGGCGCTGGTCATCCCGGTGTTCACCTTCATCCTGCATAACTTCTGGACGTATCGATGACCGCTCGCGGCAAGCATTTCCCGGTTTTCCTGCTGCCCCTGTTGCTGGGGGCGCTGGCGTTCCTGCTGGTGATCGGCCCTCGGGTCCTGGACCCGACGAACATTGCCTGGCTGGGGGAGGGCGATGCGGCGACCCATTACATGGGCTGGGCATTTTTCCGACATTCGCCCTGGACTTTTCCACTGGGCATGAACCCCTCCTATGGGCTGGAGCTGGGCAACGGGATCATCTTTTCCGACTCCAACCCGCTGCTGGCATTGCTGTTCAAGCCGTTCGATGCCTGGCTTCCGGCGACCTTCCAGTATTTCGGTTTCTGGCTGCTGGCCTGTTTTGTCCTGCAAGCCTGGTTCGCCTGGAAACTGCTCGGCCTGCTGACGCCGTCCGTGTGGGTCCGGTTGCTGGGCACCGGCCTGTTGGTGTTTTCGCCGCCGATGTTCCTGCGCATGGGCGGGCACTTGTCGCTGTCCGGGCACTTCCTGATCCTCGCCGCCCTGTACCTGGCGCTGCGCCCCGGCCTGGATAAGCGCCGGCTGGCCTGGGGCGGGTTGTTGGCTGCCACGGCGCTGGTGCATGCCTACCTGTTGGCAATGGTCGCGTTGATCTGGCTGGCCGATCTTGCCACCCGGACCTTGCAAGCCCGGTTGTCGCGCCGCGAAGCTGGGGTCGAATTGGGAGGTGTGTTCCTGCTCGTGGCATTCTGCTGCTGGCAGGCCGGTTATTTCAGCGTGGGCGGCGGGACCGTGGCGGGCGGCTACGGGTTGTATCGCCTGAACGTCATGTCGTTGGTCAACCCCAGTGGTTGGTCGCACCTGCTGCGGGACCTGCCCCAGGGGCCGGGTGACTACGAGGGTTTCAACTACCTGGGCCTGGGCATCTTGATGCTGGCGATCTGCGCTGGCGTGGCAGGGTTGCAAGGTAACACCGGTCTGGTCAACGCCGTGCGCGATAAACGACTGTTGCTGTGGGCCTTGATCGGGTTGACCCTGTTTTCGCTCACCAACAACGTCGGGATTGGCACGCTGGATGTGCATTACTGGCTCCCGCGCACTGTTGAAAAACTGGCGAATATTTTCCGTGCGGCCGGCCGGATGTTCTGGCCGGTGTTCTACGCCCTGGTGTTCGTGGTGATCTTCCTGGTGATCCGCGGCAACCCGCCACGGGCCGCTGCCTGCCTGTTGGCGCTCGCCCTGGTGGTGCAGGTCCTGGACACCCACGCGGGATGGGCCGGCCTGCGCAGCAACCGGATGCAAACAGCCGCGTCGAGTTGGCCCACGCCGCTGAAGGACCCCTTCTGGGCCAGCGCCGCCGGCCATTATTCGAAGGTGCGGACATTGATGCCGCAGAACCAACCGGAGAATTGGCTGTTGGCCAGCCAGTACGCCGTGGAGCACGGCCTGGAAACCGACGGCGTGTATTTGGGGCGCATGGGCACCCGGGAGATCGAACGGGCCCAACGGCACGCCGACCAGATGCTCGCCAGCGGCCAGTACGAGGCGGATTCGCTGTACATCCTCGACAGCCGTGCCGCGCCGCTGGCCGCGAAGACCGTTGATCACCAGACCGACCTGCTGACCCGCGTCGATGGGCTGGTGGTGCTGGCGCCGGGGTGGAAGTCGTGTGCCGCGTGTCCGGTGTTTGCCGACGAAACGCTGGACGTGCAAGTCCGGCTGGGTGAGCGCCAACTGTTCAACCGGGCCAACGCCATGCTGACCAAGGGCTGGGGCCGTGTCGAGGAGTGGGGCACCTGGTCCGAAGGGAACGAGGCTGAGGTGGTATTGCGCGTGCCACCGCAGGCCCGGTCCATTGCGGTTGAAGCGGCGGCGTTCGTACAGCCCCGGCACACGAGCCAACGGGTCGACGTCTCGATCAACGGCGTGGCGGCGCTGTCGACGCGGCTCACTCGCTTTCAGGACAACACCCTTGAACTGCCGCTGACGCCGGCCATTCATCAGGCAATAGGAGCAGAAGGGCAAGTGCGGCTGCACTTCCACATGCCCGACGCCATCAGTCCCAAGGCGCTGGGGTTGGGGGCAGATGAGCGAGTCATGGGGCTGGGGCTGAAATCCCTGACGGTGAACTAGACACCTCATCCTGTGGAGGCGAGCCCTGCTCGCGAACGCGGAGTGCCAGGTCAGTCAACGTGGCTGACCCACCGCGTTCGCGGCTCAGATTGGAGCTTGGTATCAGCCCGGTTCCTTTGTGCTTGGACCTTCTGCGCATAGACGCGTACCCCCGGCGTTCCTACACTGCACCCAGTTCCGGAACGGGAGTTGTGGATGAATCGCAATGAATTGCGCAAGGCCGATATCAACCTGATGGTGGTGTTCGAGACGCTGATGCTCGAACGCAACGTGACGCGAGTGGCGGAGAAGTTGTTCCTGGGCCAGCCCACCATCAGCTCGGCCCTCAACCGTTTGCGCAAGATGTTCAACGACCCGCTGTTCATTCGCGTTGGCCATCGCATGGAGCCGACCGCACGGGCCGAGGAGATCATCCGGCACTTGTCCCCGGCGCTGGACTCGCTGTCGGTGGCCCTGAGCCTGACCCACGATTTCGACCCGGCCAGCAGCACCATGACCTTTCGCATCGGCCTGTCGGATGACGTCGAGTTCGGCCTGTTGCCGCCCTTGCTGAGCAGCCTGCGCCAGGAAGCGCCGCAGATCGTGTTCGTGGTCCAGCACGTCGATTACTGGCGCATCCCCGACCTGCTGGCGTCGGGCGATATCACCGTGGGCATCAGCCAGACGCGCGGGCTGCCGGCCAATGCCAAGCGCAAATTGTTGCGGCACATCCAGCCGCGGGTGCTGCGTGCCGATGCGTCGGACACGCCGCTGACCCTCGACGAATACTGTGCGCGCCCGCATGTGCTGGTGTCCCATACCGCCAATGTGGCCGGTTTTGCCGATGAGTGGCTGGCCGAGATCGGCCGTACGCGCCAGGTGGTGCTGTCGGTGCCGCAGTACAGCGCGCTGCCGGCGCTGCTGGCGGGCACGGACCTGATCGCCAGCCTGCCTGACTACACCGCGGCCGCCATGGCGGCTTCAGGCCAGTTGTTCAGCGAACCGTTTCCCTTCAAGACGCCCACCCTGGACTTGTCCATGGTCTGGTTGAGCCATGTCGACAGTGACCCGGCCGAGCGCTGGCTGCGGTCCCGGCTGGAGGCGTTCATGGGCGAGCGCATCGTGCCGGGACGCACCTGACACGCCGGGTGACGAAACAAAACCTGCCGCAAAGGCGAAAGTCGAGCTAAGGTTGCGAGGCATTCATCACCTCGTCATTGTCGAACTGGAGTCGAACACATGCCCCACCTGCACATGGAGTACACCGCCAACCTGCCCGAGCTCAAGCCCGAGGTCGCATTGTTGCGCCTCAACAATGCGCTGGTGGCGTCCGGGCAGTTCGCGGCGGAGTCGGACATCAAGAGCCGGGCCATGAAGGTGGAAACGTTTCGGGTCGGCACCGGCCTGGGCGAGCGCGCGTTCGTGCACGTGAAGCTGGCGTTGTTGAGCGGTCGCTCGCCGGAGGTCAAGAAACAGCTGGCCGACAGCCTGCTGGCGGTGATCCAGGAGCTTGGCCCCTGGCCGGAAGGTGTCTCGGTGCAGCTGTGCGCGGAAATCCTCGACATCGATCGCGGCCCTTATGCCAAGGCCTTGATCGGTCATTGAGCCGCGGCGGGCCTACCCGGCGCTGGCCTTGATGATCTGCTCGCGCAGCCAGGCGTTGGCGCTGTCCTGGTCCGCAGCCTGGCTCCATTGCATGTTCAGGGTAAACCCCGGCAGGCCCCTGGGCACTTCGTGGTGATTGAAGATCGCCTCGTTCGCCAGCAGTTTCTGGATGCGGCGAGGCAAGGTCAGGATGAAATCGGTGCCGGTGATCATCTTCAGCGCGGCGCTGTAGCTGTTGGCCCGCGCGGCAATCTGGCGGTGGTGCGCCTGCTGCGACAGCCAGCCGTCCACCATGTTGCTGGATGAGGTCCAGGGTGTCGGAAAAACGTGCCGGCGCTGTACGAACGATTGAAGGCTCAATTGCGGTTCCAGTGGCGTCGCCCGCTTGTCCACGACACACACCAGTTCTTCCTCCAGCAACTGCCGGGTCTTGAGGTCGGCATGACGGCTGTGAAAGTCCGGGCCGAAGCAGATCACCAGGTCGAGGCTGCCGTCGCGCAGCTCTTCGGCGGGGATGTCGGCTTCGAGCTTGTGCACGTTGACCACCACGGGCAGGTCGGCGTAGTCGAAGCTTCGCAGCAACGGCGGCAGGATCACGTGTTCGAAGTATTCCGGCGCGCAGATATTGAAGGTGATGGCTTGCCGGGTCGGATCGAACGTTGGCGTCCCGGCGTGGCACAGGTTGATGCTTTGCAAAATGGCGCGCACATGGTCGTACATGCCCTCGGCCTTGCAGGTCGGGCGCATGCCGGTGCGGGTGTTGATAAACAGCTCGTCTTCGAAACAGGTTCGCAGTTTCTTCAGGCAGTAGCTGACAGTGGACTGGCTGACACACAACGCCTCGGACACGCCGGTGACGCTGCTTTGCTCGTACACGGCGCTAAACACCATGAGGTCTTGCATATCGAGCTTTCTGAGGGAGTTACTGTTCAGCATCCTTTCTGTCTCTCGCTGTGCTCCTTGCGCGGATCTTGCGCAAACCAGGCTGATGATCGTAACGGAACGATGGTCCCAAGAGAATGCCGGGCAGGCCGTTTCTCGGTCGGCAGTGGGACACATAATGTAGTGAATACGACGCGCCGATCAACGTCCGGGTCGCTCATCCAATGTTTAGCCGGGCCCGATCCAAACTCCACCAAATCGAGGTTTAATCGCCGTGGGCCGTCGTGGGACGCTGCCCCGATATATTTCCAGTGATGCGCTCATGGACGGTTGGCCCCCGACATTCCAATATTCGTCACCGACTGCGGTGGGCCAGCGGCCTGCCGCGACGCCGTCGCTGAGCGCGCTGCCCTCCGAACTGGCCTTCTGGGCACTCTGGCATTGTCGCCATGCACGTCCTCCGGACACCTTCGTTTCCTGTTGATCCCTTCACGGTGCTTGCCGACGCGAGCACGGGTTGACGGCGCCTGGGCGCCTGTCCGACATGACAATACGAGCCTTGCGATGAGCCTTGCCAAGACATCCTTCGCGCCGGTGCAACACGCCGACGCCTTCCTCAGCGAAAACCCCGATATCGAGCTGTTCGAACTGTTCATCCTCGACAACAACGGCGTGCCCCGTGGCAAGTTGTTGCACCGCGATGAATTACGGGCGGTCTACGAGAGTGGCCGGCCACTGCCCAGCACCATCCTTGGCCTGACCCTCAATGGCGACGACGTGGAAAACTCCGGGCTGGTGTGGGAAGTCGGCGACATCGATTGCCGCGCCTATCCCCTGCGCGGCAGTTTGCAGCGCCTGCCGTGGCGGTTGATCCCCACGGCGGCGGTGCAGGTCAGCATGCACCCCGAGGAGGGCATGCCCGCGAGCGTCGCCGATCCGCGCTACCTGCTCAGCCGGGTGATCGAGGCCTTGCAGGCGGACGGCTACTACCCGGTGATGGCGGCGGAGCTGGAGTTCTACCTGCTGGACGCGCAACGCGACAGCCAGGGACGGCCGCAGCCGGCCCTGGATGCCGACGGTGCCCGGCCGCGCGCCACCCAGGTCTACGGTTTGCGCGAACTGGAGCAGATCGAACCCTTCCTGGCGGATCTTTATGCGGCGTGCAAGGGCCAGGGGATTCCCGCCCGGACCGCCATTTCCGAGTACGCCCCGGGCCAGGTGGAAATCACTCTTGAACACCGCGCCGATGCCTTGCAGGCCATGGACGAAGCGGTGCGCTACAAACGGCTGGTCAAGGGCGTGGCGCATAGGCATGGCATGGCCGCGTGTTTCATGGCCAAGCCGTTTGCCCACCTGGCGGGTTCCGGCTTGCACATGCACGTCAGCCTGGCGGACGAGAAGGGCCACAACCTGTTTGCCAGCGAAGCCGCCGAGGGCACGCCGCTGTTGCGTCATGCGGTGGGCGGCATGCTCGACACCCTGCTCGATTCGTTGCTGATGTTCTGCCCGAACGCCAATTCCTACCGGCGATTCCAGAGCCACAGCTACGCGCCGCTCACGGCGACCTGGGGCGTGGACAATCGTACGGTGAGCCTGAGAGTGCCCGGTGGGCCGGCACCGTCCCGGCACATCGAACACCGTATCTGCGGCGCGGACGCCAACCCGTACCTGGCGGCCGCGGCGATATTGGCCGGTATCCATCGCGGCATACGCCAGCAGTGCGATCCCGGTGCCCCGGTCGAAGGCAATGGCTATGCCCAGGCGAGCGCGCTGTTGCCTACCGATTGGCTCACCACCCTGTGCGCCCTGGAGGCCTCGACCTGGGCGCGGGAAGCGTTCGGTGCTGAATTCCTCGGCGTCTACCTGGCGGTCAAGCGCGCCGAATATCGACAGTTCATGGGCGAAGTGGGCGAGCAGGATTGGCGCTGGTACCTGCATCACGCCTGACACCCGGGTGAGCCGCACGCGGTCACCGAGCCGCGTGCGGCGGGTTGCTTAAAAAATTATTTAATAGCAACTTTTTCACGAAAAATTGATGGTGGCGTACTTAAAGTTTGTGTTGCCGTAGGGAATGAATTTTTCACATTGACCTGCCGCACTTCTCTTCCAAAGAGCAACTTTCAGGAAACCGTCAACTATCATGCCGACTATTAAAGCCGTGCGCCCGGAGTGGGTGACACTGGTGGCCAGTGCCTTTCTGTTAGTGGGCTTCAACTTCGTGCTCTGGCAACACTTGCTGGCGATCACCACGGCGGACGCCCGTGGCCTGTTGATGTGCCTGGCCTTCGCCGTGATGATTTTCTGCGCCTTCAACCTGGTGCTGACGCTCGTGGCGTTCCGGCCGCTGCTCAAGCCGGTACTGACGCTGCTGTTCATGATCAGCGCCGGCGTGGCCTATTTCATGGCCCAATATGGCGTGCTGATCGATGCCGGCATGTTGCGCAACTTTGCCGAAACCAACGCCACGGAAGTCCGCGACCTATTGTCGCTGAAGTTGTTTGCCTACATCGTTCTGCTGGGCGTCGTGCCGTCCTGGTTATTGTTCAAGACGCCGATCAGTTATCGTCGCTGGCCCCGGGAGTTATTAAGCAAGTTGTTGGTCGGGGTGGCGTCGGCGGTCGTGATCGGTGGCGTCGCGCTGGTCAATTACCAAGGCTTGTCGTCGTTGTTTCGCAACCACCACGAGTTGCGCCTGATGGTCGTGCCGAGCAATTACATCGGCGCTTCCGTCGGCTATCTGCGCGAACAGGTCGCATCGGCCAAGCAACCCTTCATTACCGTGGGCGAGGACGCCAGCCGCAATCCGGCCTGGCAGACCCACGGACGCAAATCCCTGACCGTGCTGGTGGTGGGGGAGAGCGCCCGCGCCGAGAACTTCGGCATCCTCGGCTACAACCGCGACACCACGCCGAAACTGGACAAGGAAGCCGGCCTGATCGCCTTCACCGATGTGCATTCCTGTGGCACCGAAACCGCCGTGTCGGTGCCCTGCATGTTCTCCAACATGGGCCGCAAGAACTACGACGCCAGCAAGGCCAAGAACGAAGAAGGCTTGCTGGATGTGCTCAAGCGCGCCGGGCTGGAGGTCATCTGGCGGGACAACCAGTCCGGCTGCAAGGGCACCTGCGACCGGGTCACGCTGCAGGATGTCAGTAATCTCAAGGACCCGGCGCTGTGCGCCAACAGCGAGTGCCGCGACGAAATCCTGCTGCAAGGCCTGCAACATTTCATCGACACCCTCGACAAGGACACGGTGCTGGTGCTGCACCAGATGGGCAGCCACGGGCCGGAATACTTCAAGCGCTACCCCAAGGAGTACGAACACTTCACCCCGGTGTGCGAAAGCAATGCCCTGAACAATTGCAGCCGCGAGAGCATCGTCAACGGCTACGACAACACGCTGGTGTACACCGACCATGTGTTGTCGACGCTGATCGACCTGCTGCGGGCCAACCAGGACAAGGTCGACACGGCCATGCTGTACCTGTCGGACCACGGTGAGTCCCTGGGCGAATACAACCTGTTCCTCCATGGCACGCCCTACATGCTTGCCCCGGAACAACAGAAGCACGTGGCGATGCTGGCGTGGTTTTCCGACAGCTACCAGAAGTCCTTTTCGGTGGACACCCATTGCCTGCAATTGAGCCGGGACAAGCCCCTGAGCCAGGACAACCTGTTTCATTCGATGCTTGGGCTGCTGGAAGTCAGCAGCAAGGTCTACAACCCGGAACTGGACCTGTTCGCCAATTGCCGCGGCGCGGTGATCGATGGGGTGTTGGCGCGACAGTGAGCGCCTACACCTTTTTTTCACGCGACGCCGTTTAATCTGTCTGTCATCCATTTCCCAAGAGCCGTTCGTATGTCCGGTCTACCCCCATCCACCGTCGAGCTTGAGTTTGCCCGGCAGCACGATCAGGAGCACGCGCAAGTCTGCTGCCAACCGGCGCCTCGACGGCTGCGCCTGGCGTTCTGGCGTGACGAGCACCTGGTGCGCAATGCCCTGAAAGTGGCCGGTGAACCGGGGCTGGTGCTGGATGTGGCGTGCGGGGCGGGACGGTTCTGGCCAGTGCTGGCCGAGCATGCCAACCGGGTGATCCTGGCGGCGGACCCGTCGCCGGACATGCTCGAACACGCACTCACCCACCACGGTGGCGCGCTGCTCCAGCGGGTCCGGACGTTTCCCAGTTCGGCGTTCAGCATCGGGCTGCCCGCCAACGCGGTGGATTGTATTTTTTGCCTGCAACTGTTTCGGCACGTCGGTACCCGCGAGCACCGCCTGGCGCTGTTGCGCGAGTTTTATCGGGTCAGTCGCGACACGGTGATCGTCTCGGTGCAGATCGAGGGGCGCTTGAAGTTCGGCCATCCTTCACAGGGCACCCTGGTCTGCAAGGCGGACATCGAGGCGGAGTTCCGCCAGGCCGGTTTCGGCGTGTTGTGGCATCAGGATTTCCTGCCAGGTTTTGCGCTGACGCGGGTTTATGTATTACGTAAGACCAGTTAGTTCTTCATGTAGGACTATTCTTGCGTTTGCGCGGGCAATTTCTCACAGGCTCTGGCTCTACGAATGCTCGCAATCGCCGGCGGCGATATATACTGCGCGCCATTCTTCAAGGGAGAGCCGTGTGGCCATCGATATTCACTGGATTCGCGACAACGATAGCCTCGGTCAGTTTTGCGCCGAATGGCAGCAGTTGCCCTTCGTCGCCCTCGACACCGAATTCATGCGCGTCGACACCTTTTACCCGATTGCCGGTTTGCTGCAGATTGGCGACGGCAAGCGTGCCTACCTGATCGACCCCTTGACCATCGACGACTGGCAACCCCTGGCGGCCCTGCTGGAAAACCCGGCGGTGCTCAAGGTGCTGCACGCCTGTAGCGAAGACCTTGAAGTGCTGCTGCGCCTGACCGGCAGCCTGCCCGCGCCGCTGTTCGACACCCAACTGGCCGCTGCCTACCTGAACCTCGGGTTCTCCATGGGCTATTCGCGGCTGGTGCAGGACGTGCTGGGGATCGACCTGCCCAAGGGCGAGACCCGTTCCGACTGGTTGCAACGGCCCCTGTCCGAGACGCAGATCAGCTACGCCGCCGAAGATGCGCTGCATCTGGCGGAAGTTTTCGTACAACTGCGTCCGAAGCTGTCCGATGAGAAATACGCCTGGGTCCTGGAGGATGGCGCCGAACTGGTGGCCAACCTGCGGCGCGAAGTCGATCCCTACGAGGTGTACCGCGAGGCCAAGCTGGCCTGGAAACTCTCCCGTGCCCAATTGGCCGTGCTGCGCGAGTTGTGTGCCTGGCGCGAGCGTGAGGCGCGGGCCCGTGACCTGCCACGCAACCGCATCATCCGCGAGCACTCGCTGTGGCCCCTGGCCCGCACACAGCCGGATAACCTCGGCGCGTTGGCGAAAATCGAAGACATGCACCCGCGCACCGTGCGCCAGGACGGCGAGTTCTTGCTGGACCTGATCAAGCGCGCCGGCAGCGTACCGCCCGAGCAATGGCCGCCGGCCGTGGCCGAGCCTCTGCCGATCGAGGCCGCGGCCCTGGTCAAGCGCCTGCGGGCGCTGGGGCAGGCCGAAGCCGAGCGCCTGGGGATTGCCCCGGAACTGATGCTGCGCAAGAAAACCCTCGAGGCCCTGATCAAGAGCGGCTTCCCCGAGGGCCCTTACCAATTGCCCGATTCGCTGCGTGGCTGGCGCCGCGAATTGATGGGCCAGGCGCTGCTCGACAGCCTGGCCACTGCCGGAGAACAGCCTTGAAACGTATCTGCTCCATCTACCGAAGCTCGAAGAAAAACGAGATGTACCTGTATGTGCTCAAGAGCGACGCGCTGGCCAGGGTCCCGGAGCCATTGATGGCGGCCTTCGGCAAGGCGATCCATGCCTTTGACCTGGTCCTGACCCCTGAGCGACAGCTGTCCCGTGAGGACATCAACCGGGTGCTGGAAAACCTCGACACCCAGGGCTATCACTTGCAGATGCCGCCCGCCGAAGACGAGTACATCGAGCACCTGCCCGAAGAGTTGCTGCGCCGTAACGACCCGGTCTGACAGGTACCCCGAGGCCCCGTCCTGGGGCGCTTGAAACACTGGAATGGATTTATCGATGATGACCCCAGGGCGGGAGAGATCCCGCCGGCGGTCGTCTGCACTGTTTTTGAAAGGTTTGATTCATGCGCGTTCTGATTGCCGAACACGATCATGCGGTGTATGCCCAACTGCTGCGCCAGGCTGCCCCTGATCTTGACGTCCTGACCAGCGGCGACTCCGCCGAACTGTCGCGGCTGGCCACCGATTGCCCGGTCTGGCTCGGCCAGCCCGACCTGCTCGCCACGCTGTTGCGCCAAGGCCATCAGCCCCGCTGGCTGCAATCGACCTGGGCCGGCATCACGCCGTTGCTCGCCGAGGGCCTGACCCGCGACTACCGCCTGACCCGGGCGGTGGGTATTTTCGGCCAGGTGATGGCCGAGTACGTGCTGACCTACATGCTCGGCCATGAGCGCGAGGTCCTGGCGCGGCTGGTCAGCCAGGTGGAACGCAAGTGGGACAACCGCCAGGGCCAGGGGCTGGCCGGGCGCAAGGTATTGATCGTCGGCACCGGTGATATCGGCCAGCGCGTGGCGCAGTTCCTGTTGCCGTTTGGCGTGCAGTTGTATGGGATCGCCCGTGAAGCCCGGGCGTTGGCACCGTTCATCGAGGTGGGCGCGCTGGTGGACTTGCCGCGCCTGGTGGGGGAGGCGGACTACGTCATCAACCTGTTGCCCAACACGCCGGACACCCATGACGTGTACGATGCGGCGCTGTTCAAGCAGTTCAAGCCCACCGGCCTGTTCATCAACGTCGGCCGCGGCGTGGCGGTGGTGGATGCGGACCTGGTCCAGGCCTTGAAGGAAGGGCACCTGGCCGGCGCGGTGATCGACGTGTGCCGCCAGGAACCGCTGCCGCAACGCCACCCGTTCTGGACCGCCTGGGGCCTGCTGCTCACCGGCCACAGCTCGGCCCCGACCTCGCCACCGATGATGGTGCAACTGTTCCTGGAGAACCTGCGGGCCTACCAGGCGGGTGAAGCCTTGCGCGGGGAAGTGGATTTCAACCGGGGCTACTGAAGCCTGCTGCGATGCCCCTTTTTGCGGCGAGCCAGCCGGCAGGGATGTGCCTGAAAGACTGCTATCGCGAGCAGGCTCGCTCCCACAAGGAGTTTGTGGAGGCCTTGGGCTTTGTTGTCACTGAAGACCCCTTGTGGGAGCGAGCCCTGCTCGCGATGGCGGTGTGTCAGTGGATATCGATGTGACTGACCTGGCGCATCGCGAGCAAGCTCGCTCCCACATAAGACCTGTGTCGCATCAGAGGCTGAAATCACCTTCCGCCACCAGCTCGCTCAACGGTCGGCGTGGGCTTGGGGTTTCGCGGGCCTGGAGGTATTCGGCCAGGGTGGATTTGTCCCCCAGCTTGCCAATCGCCACCGCCGCGTGCAGGTCGTAGCCCTCGGGGATCTTCAGTTCCTGGCGGGTCAGCGCCTGGTCGAAACCGGCCATGCCGTGGGTGTGCCAGCCGCTGAGGCTGGCTTGCAGCGCCAGGTGGCCCCAGGCGGCGCCGGTGTCGAAGGTGTGGCTCTGCGCCGGGGTTTCTTCGGTGGCGCCGGGCACCGCGAAGGTGGTTTTCGAGACGATGATCACCAACGCCGAGGCGTGCTGGGCCCAGCTGCGGTTGAATTCGTTGAGCAGGCCCAGGAAACGCTCCCAGTTTGGCGTGTCGCGGCGCGCGTAGAGGAATCGCCACGGTTGCGAGTTGTACGCCGACGGCGCCCAGCGTGCGGCTTCGAAAAAGCCCAGCAGGGTTTCTTCGGCAATGCTCTCGCCGGTGAAGGCGCGTGGCGACCAACGTTCGATGAACTGCGGATGAATGGCGTAATCGGCAATGCGGGAATTGGCGCTCATGGTTCACCTGGCGGGGTTGTCTGGAAAAGGATGGAACAACCTACGTCGCGGCGCCTGGCCTGGCAAGACCCCGCCTACCGACAGTCGCCAATGCTTGGCCTGAAGAAGCCCGGGCACTAGACTGTCGGCCTTTTCACCACCTGATGTTGATGCTTGAGCCATGGCCGCCAAAGTCGAACCGTTCTGGATACGCAAAACCCTCGATCAGCTGGATTCGCAGGAATGGGAATCGTTGTGCGACGGCTGTGGCCTGTGCTGCCTGCAAAAGCTCGAAGACGAAGAAGACAACAGCGTCTACTACACGCGCATCGCCTGCAAACTGCTGGACCTGAAGACCTGCCAGTGCAGCGACTACGCCAACCGTCGCGCGTCCGTTCCCGATTGCATTCAACTTACGCCGGGCAAGGCCGATGAGTTCAAGTGGCTGCCGCCGACCTGCGGTTATCGACTGGTCAGCGAGGGCAAGGACCTGCCGCTGTGGCATCACCTCGTCTGCGGTGATCGCGATGCGGTGCACCACGAACGCATTTCCCAGTCCGGGCGCATGCTGGCCGAAGGCAGCGTGCCGGAAGAGGATTGGGAAGATCATCTGATTTTTCGCGCCGGCTGAGCCGCCGGGCATCGCTACCAGGGAGACCCCATGGCTGCAGGATTGAAACGGATGCTGGCGGCCGGTTGCCTGGCCGTGTGCGGCCCGCTGTGGGCGGCGCAGAAGGTCGACCTGGATTATCACGTGCACCTGTTGCCCCAGAGCGACCAGGCCGAAGTGCGCCTGACCCTGGCCCGGGGTTCGGCGGTGCGCAGCCTGGATTTCGACCTCGACGACGGCAGCCGCTACAGCGATTTCAAGGCGGACGGCCAGTGGCAGTTGACCCCCGGCCAGCACGCCCGGGGTGTCTGGCGACCGGCAGCCGACAAGGCCAGCCTGAGCTACCGGGTGCGCATCAGCCATGCGCGCAAGACGGGCACCTACGAAACCCGCATGACCCCGACCTGGGCCCTGCTGCGCGGTGACGACCTGGTGCCGTCGGCCAAGCTCGACCAGCAGGACGGTGTCGAGCTGGTTGCGCGCCTGGAGGTCGAGTTGCCCGAGGGTTGGAAAAGCATCGAGACGCCATGGCCACGCATCGGCAAGCAGCGCTTTCGCATCGACAATCCTTCACGGCTGTTCGACCGTCCCACCGGCTGGATGCTCGCCGGCAAGCTCGGCAGCCGTCGTACACGCCTGGGGGAAACCGAAGTCACGGTGGCCTCGCCGCAAGGCCAGGGCATGCGCCGGATGGACGTGCTGACACTGCTGACGTTCGTCTGGCCGCAGGTGCAGGCGGTGGTGCCGCGGCATCCCGCCAAGCTGTTGATCGTTGGCGCGGGCGACCCGCTGTGGCGTGGCGCCCAGGGCGGCCACGAATCGATCTACCTGCACAGTCGTCCGCCGCTGGTGAGCGAGCGCGGCAGCAGCGCGTTGTTGCGAGAGTTGGTGCAGGTTCTGGCGCGGGTCAATGACCGTGAGCGCAGTGACTGGATCAGCGAGGGGTTGACGGAGTTCTATGCCATCGAACTGTTGCGTCGTGCCGGCGGCATGAGCGATGAGCGCTACCAGGCCCTCAATGACCGGCTCGCCCGGGACAGCCGCGGTGTCACCAGCCTGCGCGGCGAGCAGATCAGCCCCGCGGTGGTGGCCAAAGCGGTGTTGCTGCTCCAGGAACTGGACCGCGAGATCCGCCTGAAAACCCGCAACAAGCGTTCCCTGGACGATGTCCTGCAAGGGGCGATGCGCCTGGAAACCGTCGATACCGAGGAGTTCGTGCAGCTCAGCGAGAGCATCCTGGGCGGCGCTTCCACGGTGCTGGATACCAAGTTACTTCGGTAATACCGCTATCGCGGGCAAGCCTTGCTCCCACAGGATTGAGTCATACCCAATATTTCCTCCGACAAAATCCAGTGTGGGAACAAGGCTTGCCCGCGATGAGGCCATCAATTCCACCGCAAAAACCTAGAATCCAGCTTTCGGCGACGGCGAAGTCAACGAATCATTCCCCGTCACCGTGGCCGTGCCCGTCGCCGCTTCGGCGTTGGCCTTCATGCGGGTCAGCTCTTCACCGGCCTGTTCGATACGAGCGCGGGCGTTGTCGAGGTTCTGGCGATTCTTCTCCAGCAGGGACTTGGCCGAGCAGTGCCCGGTGATGCCCCGCGCCAGCGCCATGCCGCCAATGGCCAGATGGACCAGCCCGATCACCCCGCCACGGCGCAAGCCCTTGCCCATCATCAGCACGCCGCCGGCCAGCGAGCCGATGCGCTCCCAACCGTGCACGTTCTGCCGCGGATGCGATTGGAATGGGGTGCTTTCAATCGGCTCGAACGGATTGTTATCGCTCATGATCTGTCTCCAGTGTGGGGATTGGTATAAAGCTGACTGCCCGAGCGATTCCCTTGTTCAATCGGATTTCACGCCAGTCAGCGGAATTGCGGCCCCGAGCGGGTGTTGTTGCCTTTGGCCATGCGGTCGTACAGCACGACGTTGACGGTGGCGGCCAGGTTCATGCAGCCCGTGGTCGGGATGTACACCACGTCCTCGCACCAGTCGCGGATGTCCTTGTCCAGCGAACCGTCCTCTGGGCCGAAGATGTACAAGGCGCGGTCCGGGTGGGTGTATTCGGGCAGCGGGCGGGCGCCGTCCACCAGTTCCACGGCCACCGGCACGCAGCCCAGGGGCAGGATTTTCTTCAGGTCGTCGATGCCGATCAGCGGGATGTCGTAGTGGACTTTCTTGGTGTCGGTGACGAAGTCGGCGGCGCGCTCGTAGCGCTTGCCGGTGTAGAACACCGATGCCACGCCGTAGCAGCCGGCGGCGCGCATGACCGAACCGACGTTTTCCGGTGACTTGGGGTTGAACAGACCGATGCAGCTGTAGCGTTTGTTGGCCACGGGCGGAATGCCTTTGGGGAAAAGGCGCGATTATACGGGGAATGGGGGAGGGTGGTCAGGTTCGAGATGTGCGGTTTACACAAGCCTGTGGGAGCAAAGCTTGCTCGCGAACCAGCACCTCGGTTTCTGAAAGACCGCATCGGCTTCATCGCGGGCAAGCCTTGCTCCCACACAAAACGGGGCTCGCCACAACGCTGGATTACTCGTCTTTCTTCATTAACCCCGCCAGCGCGGCAAAGGGATTGTGGGTCGCCTTGGCGATCTTCGGCGTGCTCAGGGAGCCCTCGCCGAAGTATTGCTGGTCGGTGTAGCGCGAGTGTTCGTTGTCGTGGCAATACAGGCACAGCAGTTCCCAATTGGAACCGTCCTGGGGGTTGTTGTCGTGGTTGTGGTCGCGGTGGTGAACGGTCAGTTCGCTCAGGCGCTTGCCGGAAAATTCACGGGCGCAGCGGCCGCAGACATGGGGGTACATTTTCAGGGCCTTGTCGCGGTAGCCCATTTCCCGGTCGCGCTGGGCGTCGGCGAGGATGCGGTCCAGCTTGGCGGTGTTGGACGGTGGCGTGGACGAACTCATGGGTTCACCTTTGTGGGAAGACTGATGACGGTTGGACAGAGTTTAGCTCAGCCCTTGAGCTTCTCGGCAATCCAGATGGTGTGGCGGGTGCCTTTGTTGCCGTGGGCGAACACCTGCACCTCTTCGGCCTTGAAGCCGGCCTTCTTCAGCTTGTCGGAAAACTGCCGGTCGGCGCTGGCCGACCACACCGCCAACACGCCCTTGGGCCGCAGGGCCTTGGCGCACGCGGCCAGGCCGCCGGCCGAATACAGCCAGCTGTTGGCCTTCTGGGTCAGGCCCTCGGGACCGTTGTCCACGTCCAGCATGATCGCATCGAACCCCTGGGGTTCGGCTTGCAGCACCTTGGCCACGTCTTCCAGGCGGATCACCGTGCGCGGGTCCGACAGCGGCCGCCCGGCCTTTTCACCCAAGGGCCCGCGATTCCATTCCACCACGCCGGGCACCAGCTCGGCCACCACCACTTCGGCGCTCTTGCCCAGGTGCTTGAGCGCCGAGGCGAGGGTGAAGCCCATGCCGAGGCCGCCGATCAACACGCGCGAACCCGGCCGGCCGGCGACCTTGCGGCAGGGAATCTCGGCCAGGGCGTCCTCGGAACCGTGCATGCGGGTGTTCATCAATTGCCCGCCGTCACCGCCCTGGATCTTGATGACGAAGTCTTCGCCGTACTCGAACAGGCACAGGGCACCGCCGTTATCAGGGATGGGCGTGGTGTCGAGCAGAACGAAACGTTTCATGGAAATCTCGTGGAAGGAGGGCAGACCGGCGTGGCAGGGACTAGCCTGAAGACAGACAATCGCCACGGAGCCATTGATGAAGTGCATCATTCTAACGGCCATTGCCCTGGCGGCGCTCTCAATAAGTTGCGCCCAGGCTCAACAACCGACGATTCCGGTCAGCCCACCCAGCATTCCCGGTTCGCCGGGCACCGCCACGCCCATGCCGTATCCGCCGGTCACGCCCAACGGCGTGCCCAAGGCCGGGCCGGGAAGCGGCGGGCCGCCCTTGCTGCCGCCGATCGAAATGCCCAGGCCACCCAAGGACCAGCCGATACCGGGCCTGGAGCCGCAAGCGCCGAAGGCCAAGTCGCCAGGGGGGTAGGCCTGAAGCCAGTCGATGGAACAACTGAATGGTAAAAAAACGGTGGGTTCGAGCATTGCGGTGAACTCTGTGGGAGCAAAGCTTGCTCGCGATGACGTCGGCATATGCAACACCGCTATCGCGAGCAAGCTTTGCTCCCACAGGCACCCCCCACAGGCACCCCCCACAGGCACCCCCCACAGGCACCCCCCACAGGCACCCCTCACAGGTTCTGTGTTTCAACTGACTGATAGGGTCAAACCTGCTGCGACAACAACTGCCCATCGGCCATGCGCAGGCGCTTGGACAGGGAGACGGCGAGGGCGCGGATGATCTTGGCGGCGATCTTGGGGGCGTCGTTGAGCATTTTTTCCAGGGAATCCTTGCCCAGGTTCAGCAATTGGCAAGGGCTGGCCGCGATGCAACTGGCCGAGCGCCGCTCGCCGTCGAGCACGGCCATTTCGCCGAAGGCCCGGCCACTGCGCAAGGTGGCGATGGTCACGGGTTGGCCGTCGGGGCCGGTCTTCTGCACGGCCACCTGGCCGGTGTGGATGATGCACATGAAACTGCCGGCATCCCCCTCGCGAAAGATCGCCTCGCCCGCGGCGATGGCGCTGATGCTGAAATAGCCCGACGCCGCGGCGAAGTCGGCAGGCTGCAATTGGTCGAACAGACCGCAGTCCATCAGCCAGTCACGGATTTCTTTGTTCAGTAAGGTCGGTTCTGACATGTCGTCACGGTCTTTTTTCTTGTGGTCTTAGCGGTTCTGGATTCAAACAGTTCCCTTGTGGGAGCGAGCTTGCTCGCGATGGCGTCGGATCAGTCAGCGTCGATGTTGTCTGACCCACCGCTATCGCGAGCAAGCTGAACTGGTCAAGTAATCTTGGACACCGATTAAGGTTTACGCCGCCAAGCGCTCTTTCGCGACTGGCGACCGGTAGTCGTTGTAGCTGTGAGGCCTGCTGATGTTGTAGCGCGAGACATAGCGCTGT
>NZ_JAUQOP010000004.1 GCF_030580855.1 Pseudomonas citrullilanati
TGGTGCGCGACGGCACGCCGTGGCGGGATCAAACCGCTTGAGGCCCCGGAGGGGGCCATTTGAGCCCGCAATAGCACCCAAAAGACGACCGCGGGTCGGGTGGGGGTGAAAGACAGTTGGCTCCCACGGTTGATTTGAGGGTGCTTGAGAATTGTGTTTGATCCGCATGGCCGTTCTGGGGTTTGATTGGGCCTTTCCCATGGATGAAAGGATCTTGTCATGAGCTACCGCACGCTAGGCCAATCCGGGTTGCAGGTCTCCACGCTGACCCTGGGCACCATGATGTTCGGCGAACAGACCAGCACCGAGGACTCGCTGCGGATCATCGACAAGGCCTGGGACCAGGGCATCAACTTCATCGACACCGCGGACGTCTACACCAACGGCCGCTCGGAAGAGATCGTCGGCGAAGCGATCGCCCGCCACCGCCACGAATGGGTGCTCGCCACCAAGGTCGGCTTCGGCCCGGCGGACGGCGTGCCCAACCGCAGCGGCCTGAGCCGCAAGCACCTGTTCAACGGCATCGAGGCCAGCCTGACCCGCCTGGGCACCGATTACCTGGACATCTATTACCTGCACCGCGAGGACCACAACACCCCGCTGCACATCACCGTGTCGGCCATCGGCGACCTGATCCGCCAAGGCAAGATTCGTTACTGGGGCCTGTCGAACTACCGTGGCTGGCGCATCGCCGAGGTGATCCGGATTGCCGACAGCCTGGGCATCGACCGGCCGGTGATCAGCCAGCCGCTGTACAACATCGTCAACCGCCAGGCGGAAACCGAGCAGATTACCGCCGCGCAGAACTATGGCCTCGGCGTGGTGCCCTTCAGCCCCCTCGCCCGGGGGGTGCTCAGCGGCAAGTACGCGCCGGATGCCGCCCCGGACGCCAACAGCCGCGCCGGTCGCCAGGACAAGCGCATCCTGGAGACCGAATGGCGGGTCGAATCCTTGCGCATCGCCCAGCAGATCCAGCAGTACACCCAGGGCCGGGGCATGGGCATCGTCGAGTTCGCCATCGCCTGGGTGCTGAACAACCGCGCGGTCACCTCGGCGATCGTCGGGCCGCGTACCGAGGAACAATGGGATGGATACACCAAGGCGCAAGCGGTGACGATCACCGCCGAAGATGAAGCCTTCATCGACTCGCTGGTGACCCCGGGCCATGCGTCGACGCCGGGATTCAACGACGTGGGCCATTTCGTGCCGGGGCGCGTGCCGCGTACGTCATGACTTTCTAGACTCTACCTTTCCCCTGTGGCGAGGGGATTTATCCCCGTGGGCTGCGAAGCTGCCCTCTGAGTCCGGCGCCATAGTGTGCCAAGCCAGGGGCTGCGCCCCGACGGGGATAAATCCCCTCGCCACAGGTTGCATGTCGACTGATCGCCCTCAAGAGAATCACTGTGTCCAAAGGCATCACCCTATCGGTCTCGGCCTCCGCGCTGTTCGCCGTCATGTATTACTACACCTCGCTGCTCACGCCGCTGACCGGCGTGGAGATCTTTGGCTGGCGCATGTTGCTGACGATGCCCTGCATGACCGTGTTCATGCTGGTGGCGCGGGAGTGGAAACTGGTCACGGCGCTGCTGCGGCGCCTGGTGGCCAACCCACGGTTGTTGATCGGGGCGATCGCGTCGTCGGCGCTGATGGGGGCGCAGCTGTGGCTGTTCATGTGGGCGCCGCTCAACGGCTACAGCCTGGATGTGTCGCTGGGGTATTTCCTGTTGCCGCTGTCGATGGTCCTGACCGGACGTATCGTCTATGGCGAACGGCTGTCGTATCTTCAGAAAATCGCCGTGTTCTTCGCCACCCTCGGGGTGTTCAACGAGTTGTACCAGGCCGGGGGTTTTTCCTGGGCAACCTTGCTGGTGGTGATCGGCTATCCGATCTATTTCATCCTGCGCAAGCGCATCCAGACCGACAACCTGGGCGGCCTCTGGCTGGACATGACGCTGATGCTGCCCGTGGCACTCTGGTTCGTGCAAAGCGGCGAGCAAGGCTTCAACGTGTTCGACCAGCACCCGTGGTTGTCCCTGCTGATCCCGGTGCTGGGGGTGATCAGCGCCTCGGCGCTGGTGTCCTACATCGTGGCCAGCCGATTGCTGCCGTTCAGCCTGTTCGGCTTGTTGAGCTACGTCGAGCCGGTGCTGTTGCTGGGCGTCGCGCTGTTGCTGGGCGAAAGCATCAAGGCCGGCGAGTGGCTGACCTACCTGTCGATCTGGCTGGCGGTGGCGGTGCTGGTGTTCGAAGGGTTCAAGCACCTGATGCGGCAGCGACGCCGAACGTAAGGTCGCCGCCTACCCCCTGTGGGAGCGAGCTTGCTCGCGATGACGGCGGCACATTCAACATGGATGCAAGCCGAACCACCGCTATCGCGAGCAAGCTCGCTCCCACAGGGGTTGTCTGTTGGCAATAAAAAGCCCGCCCGGCATCACTGCCGGGCGGGCTTTTTCATGGGGCAGGCCTTATTCGGTGGTCAACACCCCACGCCGCACCTGGTCACGCTCGATGGACTCGAACAGCGCCTTGAAGTTGCCTTCGCCGAAGCCATCGTCGCCCTTGCGCTGGATGAATTCGAAGAACACCGGCCCCATCAGGGTTTCCGAGAAAATCTGCAGCAACAGGCGCTTGTCGCCCTGCTCGGACGCACCGTCCAGCAGGATGCCCCGCGATTGCAGCGCCTCGACCGGTTCGCCATGGTTGGGCAGGCGCCCTTCGAGCATCTCGTAATAGGTGTCCGGCGGCGCGGTCATGAAGCGCATGCCGATGCTCTTGAGCCGGTCCCAGGTCTTGACCAGGTCGTCGGTCAGGAACGCCACGTGCTGGATGCCTTCGCCGTTGAATTGCATCAGGAACTCTTCGATCTGCCCGGCGCCCTTGGACGATTCTTCGTTCAGCGGGATGCGGATCATGCCATCCGGGGCCGTCATCGCCTTGGAGGTCAGGCCGGTGTACTCGCCCTTGATGTCGAAGTAGCGAATCTCGCGGAAGTTGAACAACTTCTCGTAGAAGCCGGCCCAGTAAGCCATGCGCCCGCGGTACACGTTATGGGTCAGGTGGTCGATGATCTTCAGGCCGGCGCCCACCGGGTTGCGGTCGACGCCCTCGAGGAACACGAAGTCGATGTCATAGATCGAGCTGCCTTCGCCAAAACGGTCGATCAGGTACAGCGGCGCCCCGCCAATGCCCTTGATCGCCGGCAGGTTCAGCTCCATCGGGCCGGTCTCGATGTGGATCGGCTGGGCGCCGAGTTCCAGGGCGCGCTTGTAGGCCTTTTGCGAGTCCTTGACCCGGAACGCCATGCCGCACACCGACGGGCCGTGCTCGGCGGCGAAATACGACGCCACGCTGTGGGGTTCGTTGTTGAGGATCAGGTTGATCGCACCCTGGCGATACAGGTGCACGTCCTTGGAACGGTGGGTCGCCACCTTGGTGAAACCCATGATCTCGAAGATCGGCTCCAGGGTGTTGGGGGTCGGGGCTGCGAACTCGATGAATTCAAAGCCCATCAGGCCCATCGGGTTTTCGTATAGATCTGCCATGTCGGCGCCTCATCATGCTTATCAATTAACAAACGTCAGTTGCCAGTGATGCTGAGGGCACGGGGCGGCGCGCAGGAAATACCGCGAACGCTGCGGGCGAGGAAATCGCCGTAGATCAGTTGAAACCCAAGTATCTTCATGGTCGACCCAAGGCTTTTGCGGGCGAGGCTTCTGCTGCCAGAAGACGTTATTCTTATATGCGTAAATCGATTCTACACAGCGTAACCAGATTTGTCCGCCTTCCGTATCAAATCGCCTTTTTCCTCGACCACGCAAGGGGTTTGTTGCACAGGAAGATGCCAGCCAGGATCAACCCGCCGCCCAGGCCCATCAAGGCGGTGAACCGTTCGTCCAGCAGCAGCGCGCCAAGCAGCACCGCCGTCAGCGGATTGAGGGCGATGAACACCCCGGAACGGGTCGCCCCTATCCGCCGGATACCGTCGTACCAGGCGATGTAGGCCAGGGCCGAGCCCAACACACCGAGGTACAGCAGGCTCAGCCATTGTTTCACGTCCAGCCCGCGCAGGGCTTCGGGGCGAACCTCACCGCCGATGGCGCAGGCCAGCCACAACATCAGCGTGCCCAGCAGGATCGACCAGGTGACGGTTTGCAACGGACCCAGGCGCTCATTCAGGCCCCTGGAAAACAGCGAATAGACCCCCCACCCCAGCACGCAACCGAAGATCAGCCCGTCGCCGAGCCAGCTTTGCCTCGCCCCGTGCAGTAACGAGGGGTCACGGCTGACGATCACCAACCCCGCCCCACCGATGCACAGCACGATGCCCGCGACTTTCAGCGCGCCCAGGCGCTCCTTGAACAAGCCCCAGGACGCCAGCCCGATCACCGCCGGGTTGAGGGCCACGATCAACGAGGCTCGCGATGCGCTGATGGACTGCAAGCCATAGAAGAAGCACAGGTTGTAGAAAAAGATGCCGAAGAAGCCCAGCGCGGCCAGTTGCAGCCCTTGCCTGACGCTGGGCCTGACCAGGGGAATGCGCGCCAGGGCGAGGAACGACAGCAGTGCGAGACTGGCGAGCAGGAAGCGCAGGCTGGCGGCGAACAGCGGCACCAGGGCATCGGCAAGGATCCGGCCAGCGACGAACGTGCCGCCCCAGATCATGGTGACCAGGCCAAGCTTGAGGTACACCGGCAGGTCGGAGGGCGTGGCGAGGGCGTGTTCGAAGGTTTTCATAGGGTGCCGCGATCGGTTGGGATGCCGTATTGTTGGCCTCATACCCTATCATCGTAAAATGAGCATTCACTCATGACCCTCACCCAGTTGGAAATCTTCTCCGTGGTCGCCGAACTGAGGGGCTTCACCGCAGCGGCGACGCGCCTGGGCATCAGCCAGTCGGCAGTGTCCCATGCCATCAAGGCGCTGGAGCAGGAATTGGGGGTGGAGTTGTTCAGGCGTCACCAGGCCCAGGTGGAGCTCAGCGACATCGGTCAGCAATTGCTGGGGCGGGCCCGGGCCATGCTCGGGTTGGCCAACACGTTGCGCCAGGAAGCCGCCGATGCCCGGGGAATGCGCCGTGGCACGTTGCGCATCGGCTCGTTCGGGCCGACCGCGTCGATGAAACTGCTGCCTGCGCTTGTGCAGCGCTACCGCGCCCTGCACCCGGGGATCGAAGTGCACATCGACGAAGGGCCGGACAGGCAGGTCATCCAATGGCTGGATGAACGGCGGATCGACGTCGGCTTCGTGGTGCTGCCCGAGGACCGTTTCGATACCTTCGCGTTGATGGAAGACCAGATGGTCGCGCTGCTGCCCATGCACCATCCCCTCGCCGCCCAGGCCAGCCTGAACCTCAAGGATTTGTGCGACGATCCGTTCGTGCTCACCGAGGCCGGATCATCGGAACTGGTCACGCGCCTGTTCAACGCCGCCCGGCTCACGCCGAACGTGCGCTTCCGTTGCTCGCAGCTGCTCAGCACCCTGGATGTCGTGCGCCGGGGCGAGGCGGTGAGCGTGGTGTCCGAAGGCTCGTTGCCGGCCAGCGAAAACCCGGGCTTCGTCAGCCGGCCCCCTGGCACCGCCGATACCCCGCCAGGTGGGCCTGGCGGTGCTGGACAGTCGCCAGGCATCGCCCGCCACCCTGGCGTTCATCGAACTGGCAAGGCAGTCGATCCGCGGTCCACGGGGCTAACTTCCACAACCTGGTTACTTGCAACTGATTAACCTGCAAGACGTTAGATGCACCCGGTATAAAGCCAACTGCCGCCACCGCCGAGACATTGACGCCAGCGTTCCATTCATAAAAGAACCGGCACTGTTGTTACATGGCGAAAAAGTTACGATTTACACTTTGCGGTTTAACTACTACAATTTTTTTACCTGTGCTAGATAGCAGGAGAGTCGTTTATCACCCCGTCGCTTCATGGCGCTAGGCGTGTGGCTTTGTTTGCGGTTGATATCAGCCAAACATTTTGATTGGAGTAATGATTTTGTCCAGACTCGCTGAATTTCGTGCAGCCGAAAAGGCCCTTCAAGAACAGCTCAAGCAGCTGGAATCCCTGAAGAACGACGCCGGGCTCAAGAAAGAAATCGAATTCGAAGAAAAGCTCCAGGGACTGATGCAGACCTACGGCAAGAGCCTGCGCGACATCGTCGCGATCCTCGACCCGAACCCGTCCAAGGCCAGCCTGCAATCGAACAAACCCACCAAGACTCGCCGTGCGCGCGTGGTGAAGGTCTACCAGAACCCGCACACCGGTGAGCTGATCGAGACCAAGGGTGGCAACCACCGCGGCCTGAAGGCCTGGAAAGAACAGTATGGCGCGGCCACTGTGGATTCCTGGCTGCGCGGCTGACAGCCCATTACCCGCATGAAAAAGCCCCGAGCCTACTCACTCGGGGCTTTTTTTATGCGCTGAACTTTGGGATTAATCCTGAAGTACTAGGCTCTGTATGAAAAGTTTTGAGACGAAGGTCAGGGCTTGTCAGAAGGCGCCATGACGAGAGGGCCAAGCCCTACAGTTTCAGGCTGTTGCGCACCGATTGTATTTCGTCCTGACTATCAATAAATACCTGCGCCTGGCCTGCATAGGACAACACATAAGCCCTGCCCGCGTTTAGTGCCGCAACGAGAGTCTGGGACAATACGTGCCGCCCGTTTTGCGTGATGGTGCAAGTGGTTTCCAGTGCTGTTACGCCACCCAACATGGCGGCATGGATCTTATTGCAGACACTTTGGTAGCCGCCCTGGAAAAAATCCTTCTGGATAGACTTGCGCATCTCCAGCAACACGCCTTGCAAGTTGACCTGATGATCAGGCTCGATGGGGGTCGTGGTCAGTTCCATGACCATCAGTGCATTGCCGGCCGAATCACTTTTCGATGCCCGCTGGCGCACGGTGCCCTCCGCCGTCGGCGCAGCCGTCGTCGTGGCGGGCAGCGGCTCGACGACCCAGCCCTGGGGCCAGGCTACTTGCGGCTCATCCGCCTGGACGCCGGCGCTCGCAACGGCGACAAAGAACAGGACAAACAGCGAAAGGCACGGTCGAATCATTGCGTTGGCATCCAGGGACGAAGCCTGAAGTCTGAAGCCCACCGCAGGAGCAGGCAATAGCCACGCGCGGTTTGGCGATGCCGCGGCCCTTGCGTATCATGGGCGCACCTGCAAGGAAGCTGTTTCACGCAAGCCCAGGAACCGTCGCGACAAGCCGCGACGGCGTTTGCCCCACTTATTTTCCGGAGGGCCCATGAGCCTGCACGAACTCGATACTTTCCCTGGCGTCACCGCACAACCGGACGCCGCCACGGCCCGATTCGTCTTCAACCACACCATGTTGCGGGTCAAGGACATCACCAAGTCCCTGGACTTCTACACCCGCGTGCTGGGTTTTTCCCTGGTGGAAAAACGCGACTTCCCGGAAGCCGAATTCAGCCTGTACTTCCTCGCCCTGGTGGACAAGCGGCAGATCCCGGCGGACGCCGCGGCGCGCACCGAATGGATGAAGTCGATCCCCGGCATCCTTGAACTGACCCACAACCATGGCACCGAAAACGACCCGGCGTTCGCCTACCACAATGGCAACACCGACCCTCGCGGGTTTGGCCACATCTGCATCTCGGTACCGGACGTCGTCGCCGCGTGCGAGCGTTTCGAAGCGCTGGGCTGTGACTTCCAGAAGCGCCTGAGCGACGGCCGCATGAAAAGCCTCGCGTTCATCAAGGACCCGGATGGCTACTGGGTCGAGATCATCCAGCCGGCGCCGCTCTAACACTCACCACGGCCTTCTGTGGGAGCGAGCTTGCTCGCGATGACGGTCTGTCTGGCACATCAATATTGAATGTGCTGCAGCGATCGCGAGCAAGCTCGCTCCCACAGGGTGATGCGTGACCCAAAACAAAACCCCATGAGCCATTGGCCCATGGGGTTTTGTTTTTGCTGCTATCGGTCAATCAAGCCGGCGCGGAGGCACGGATCAAGTGGTCGAAGGCGCTCAGCGAAGCCTTGGCCCCCTCGCCCACGGCGATCACGATCTGCTTGTACGGCACGGTGGTCACGTCTCCGGCGGCGAACACGCCCGGGATCGAGGTTTCCCCCCGGGCATCGACAATGATCTCGCCGCGCGCAGACAGCTCGACGGTGCCTTTGAGCCAGTCGGTATTGGGCAACAGGCCGATCTGCACGAAGATCCCTTCCAGCGCCACATCCCGCACTTCACCGCTCGGACGGTCCTTGTAGCGCAGGCCATTGACCTTCTGGCCATCGCCCGTCACTTCAGTGGTCTGGGCGTTGGTGATCACGGTCACGTTGGGCAGGCTGTGGAGCTTGCGCTGCAATACGGCGTCGGCACGCAATTGCACATCGAACTCCAGCAAGGTGACGTGGGAGACGATACCGGCCAGGTCAATGGCCGCCTCGACACCGGAGTTGCCGCCACCGATCACCGCCACGCGCTTGCCCTTGAACAGCGGGCCGTCGCAGTGCGGGCAGTACGCCACGCCCTTGTTGCGGTATTGCTGTTCGCCCGGCACGTTCATTTCGCGCCAGCGGGCCCCGGTCGCCAGGATCACGGTCTTGGCCTTGAGGCTCGCACCGCTGGCGAACCTGATTTCATGCAGGTTGCCGTCCTTGCCAGGCAGCAAGGCGTCGGCACGTTGCAGGTTCATGATGTCCACGTCGTACTGCTTGACGTGTTCTTCCAGGGTGACGGCCAGTTTCGGCCCTTCGGTTTCCTGGACCGAGATGAAGTTCTCGATCGCCATGGTGTCGAGCACCTGGCCGCCGAAACGCTCGGCCGCCACACCCGTGCGGATGCCTTTGCGGGCCGCGTAGATCGCCGCCGAAGCGCCAGCCGGGCCACCGCCGACCACCAGCACATCGAAAGCTTCCTTGGCGCTGATTTTCTCGGCCTGGCGCTCGATGCCGCTGGTGTCGATCTTGGCCAGGATTTCTTCCAGGCCCATGCGGCCCTGGCCGAAGTTCACGCCGTTGAGGTACACGCTCGGCACGGCCATGATCTGGCGTTCATCGACCTCGGCCTGGAACAGCGCACCGTCGATGGCCACGTGGCGGACGTTGGGGTTGAGCACCGCCATCAGGTTCAGCGCCTGGACCACGTCCGGGCAGTTCTGGCACGACAGCGAGAAATACGTCTCGAAGTTGAATTCGCCCTTGAGTGCGCGAATCTGCTCGATGACTTCGACGCTGGCCTTGGACGGGTGACCGCCGACTTGCAGCAAGGCCAGCACCAGCGAAGTGAATTCGTGGCCCATGGGGATGCCGGCGAAGCGCAGGCTGATCTCGGCTCCCGGGCGGTTCAACGAAAACGATGGCTTGCGCGCATCGGTGCCGTTGTCGAGCAGGGTGATCTTGTCGGAAAGACTGGTAACGTCTTTGAGTAACGCAAGCATTTCCTGGGATTTCGCACCGTCGTCGAGGGATGCGACGATCTCGATCGGCTGGGTGACCCGTTCCAGGTATGACTTCAACTGAGCTTTAAGATTGGCGTCCAACATACGGGCGATTTCCATGTTTTGAATTCAGAAAAAACAACGCCCGAGCGAATCTCGCCCGGGCGTTTTGTGGGGGCGAAGCGGCTTACTTAGATCAAGAGCTGGTTCGCCCTCGGATGACGCATGGACTTAGATCTTGCCGACCAGGTCCAGGGACGGAGCCAGGGTGGCCTCGCCTTCTTTCCACTTGGCTGGGCAGACTTCGCCCGGGTGAGCGGCAACGTACTGGGCAGCCTTGATCTTGCGCAGCAGCTCGGAAGCGTCACGGCCTACACCGCCATCGTTGATTTCAACGATCTTGATCTGGCCTTCCGGGTTGATCACGAAGGTACCGCGGTCAGCCAGGCCGGCCTCTTCGATGAGCACGTCGAAGTTGCGGGAGATGGCCAGGGTCGGGTCGCCGATCATGGTGTACTGGATCTTGCCGATGGCTGGCGAAGTGTTGTGCCAGGCCGCGTGGGCGAAGTGAGTGTCGGTGGACACGCTGTAGATCTCGACGCCCAGTTTCTGGAACTCGGCGTAGTTGTCGGCCAGGTCTTCCAATTCGGTTGGGCAGACGAAGGTGAAGTCGGCTGGGTAGAAGAATACGACAGACCACTTGCCTTTCAGGTCGGCGTCCGATACTTCGACGAAGGCGCCGTTTTTGAAGGCGGTTGCTTTGAACGGTTTGACTTGGCTGTTGATGATAGGCATCGATGTTTCTCCGTCAGGGTTGAAAAGTTGATGGAGAGAATCTTAACCACTCATGCCCGGCCTGGCTCATTGGCAAAGCTCATGCGAATGATTGGTTTTGGCTATCAGGGAACTCTATAGATAGAAGAAATCTGTCGCCGCTGCGAAGCCCGCGATTCTTCGATGTCTTCGAAAATCGCGGGCTAGGCCCTGCCTGAAATGTGTCTGCGCGAAGGCCAGACAAGGCGAAACGGGGCGAGGAAGCGCAGTGTACTGGAGTACATGAGCATTCCGAGCCCCGTTTCAACGCAGTATGGGCGAGTGCAGACCATTTCAGGCAGAGCTAGCGGGCTCGTGGATCAGGCCGTGGGGGTACGCATGGTAACGAACTCTTCGGCGGCCGTCGGGTGCACGCCGATGGTTTCGTCGAAATCACGCTTGGTGGCGCCGGCCTTGAGGGCGATGGCCAGGCCCTGGACGATCTCACCGGCATCCGGGCCGACCATATGGCAACCCAGCACCTTGTCGGTCTGCCCATCGACCACCAGTTTCATCAGGGTACGCTCCTGGCAATCGGTCAGGGTCAGCTTCATCGGCCGGAAACGGCTTTCGAAGATCTGCACCTGGTAACCCTCCTCCCGGGCCTGTTCCTCGGTCAGGCCCACCGTGCCAATATTCGGCAAGCTGAACACGGCCGTGGGGATCATCCGGTAATCCACCAGGCGATACTGCTCCGGCTTGAACAGGCGTCGCGCCACAGCCATGCCCTCGGCCAGGGCGACCGGCGTGAGCTGGACGCGGCCGATCACATCGCCAATGGCCAGGATCGACGGCTCGGCGGTTTCGTACTGCTCGTTGACCTGGACAAAGCCCTTGTCGTCCAGGGTCACCCGGGTGTTCTCCAGGCCGAGGTTGTCGAGCATCGGGCGGCGACCGGTGGCGTAGAATACGCAGTCGGTAAGCACGCTGCGACCGTCCTTGAGCGTGACCTTGAGGCTGCCGTCGTCCAACTTGTCGATGCGTTCGATGTCGGCGTTGAATTGCAGGTCCAGGCCACGGCGCGCCAGCTCTTCGGCCAGGTGCTTGCGCACCGCGCCGTCAAAACCACGCAGGAACAGGTCGCCTCGATAGAGCAAGGATGCCTGGGCGCCCATGCCATGGAAGATCCCGGCGAATTCCACCGCAATGTAGCCACCGCCGACCACGATGACCCGCTTGGGCAGTTCCTTGAGGAAGAACGCCTCGTTGGAACTGATGGCGTGCTCGCGTCCCGGAATGTCCGGGATCATCGGCCAGCCGCCGGTGGCGACCAGGATGTGCCGGGCGGTGTAGCGCTGGCCATTGATCTCGACTTCGTTGGGCCCGGTCAGACGCGCATGGCCTTCGTGCAACACCACGCCGCTGTTGACCAGCAGGTTGCGGTAGATCCCGTTGAGGCGATTGATTTCCCGGTCCTTGTTGGCGATCAGCGTGGCCCAGTCGAAGCTTGCTTCGCCGGCCGTCCAGCCGTAGGCCGGCGCCTGTTCGAAGTCTTCGGCGAAGTGCGCGCCATAGACCAGCAACTTCTTCGGCACACACCCGACGTTCACGCAGGTCCCGCCCAGGTAGCGGCTTTCCGCCACGGCCACTTTCGCCCCGAAGCCGGCGGCGAAGCGCGCCGCCCGTACCCCACCGGAACCGGCGCCAATCACATACAAGTCAAAATCGTAGGCCATTTTCTATCTCCTTCGGCAGGCCATCAGCATACCTGCTGTTTTCACCTGAGGCAGCGTTGCAATGGTTATGGGGGCGGAAAATGGAAAAGCCAGAGGCAGGATATAAAGTTGCAGAACACACCCTTGTGGCGAGGGGATTTATCCCCGCTGGGCTTCGAAGCGGCCCCAATACTCCTCCTTGAATAACGAGGTAACCAACTTGGGGTCGCTTCGCGACCCAGCGGGGATAAATCCCCTCGCCACAGGATCATCATGGCCTTGGTAAACAATTCCCGACAGGCATAAAAAATCCCCGAACCAGTCGGGGATTTTTTCAAGGCGCAGTGCCGGCTATCAGTAAGCCTTGCCCGTCTTGTAGAAGTTCTCGAAGCAGAAGTTGGTCGCGTCGATGTAGCCTTCGGCACCACCGCAGTCGAAACGCTTGCCCTTGAACTTGTAGGCCATGACGCAGCCGTTCTGGGCCTGCTTCATCAAAGCGTCGGTGATCTGGATTTCGCCGCCCTTGCCTGGCTCGGTCTGTTCGATCAGGTCGAAGATGTCCGGGGTCAGGATGTAGCGGCCGATGATCGCCAGGTTCGACGGCGCGTCTTCAGGCTTTGGTTTTTCAACCATGCTGTGGACGCGGTAGATGTCGTCGCGGATCATTTCGCCGGCGATGACGCCGTACTTGTTGGTTTCCTGCGGGTCGACTTCCTGGATCGCGACGATGGAGCAGCGGAACTGCTTGTACAGCTTGACCATCTGGGTCAGCACGCCGTCGCCTTCGAGGTTGACGCACAGGTCGTCCGCCAGGACCACGGCGAACGGTTCGTCACCGATCAGCGGGCGGCCGGTCAGGATCGCGTGGCCCAGGCCTTTCATTTCGGTCTGGCGGGTGTAGGAGAACGAGCACTCGTCCAGCAGTTTGCGGATGCCGACCAGGTACTTTTCCTTGTCGGTGCCCTTGATCTGGTTTTCCAACTCGTAGCTGATGTCGAAATGGTCTTCCAGTGCGCGCTTGCCACGGCCAGTCACGATGGAGATTTCCGTCAGGCCCGCATCGAGGGCCTCTTCGACGCCGTACTGGATCAGTGGCTTGTTCACCACCGGCAGCATTTCTTTGGGCATGGCTTTAGTCGCTGGCAGGAAGCGAGTACCGTAACCGGCTGCTGGGAACAAGCATTTCTTGATCATATAAGTCCTTGAAAAGGCGGTGTGTACGAGTTTCGGCGCAGTCTAATCAGGCAACGGGAACCTTACAATGCCCACGCTGGCCAACCGATGCCATCATAGAGAAATAAAAAACGGCGGATAGTTCAATCGTCTTTCGTTTCGAGAATTGCGGGCTCTCACTCTACGCCCATGGGCGCTGTTTGCGAGCATTTGGCGTATCATGGCGGCCTTGATCCCGCCAATGAGGCAGCTAGATGTCGGCAACAAGAAACGCAAACGGTTATTCGGTCAGCCAGGGCAAGGACGGCCAATGGTGGATTATCAACTACCACGGCGAACAGGTCGCCGGCCCCTTGCCGACCAAGACCATGGCCGTGGAAGTGGCCGCGGTGTTCCAGGACGACCGCTCGGCGCCCGCCAAGGAGCGCGACACGCCCCCGCCGCGCAGCCCGCGCCGCAAGAAATAGCCAGCCCTGCCTCCAGTAGATGCCCGCCGGGCATCGAACGAGGCGGTTTAGCTGTACCGGAATGGCCATTCGCTATAACCTCGCGGTTGCCCTTCCCTTCTCGATGACGATCCCGATGAAAACACTTCTGGCGCTGTTTACAGTCCTGGCCCTGGCGGGCTGTGCCTCAGCAGAAAAAACCTACCTGACCAACGGCGAACAAGGCCTCGCCATCGACTGCTCGGGCGAAGCCAATTCCTGGGCCACCTGCTATGAAAAAGCCGATGCCTCGTGCGCCGGCACCGGTTACCGCATCGTCGGCACCGACGGCACGCCACAGGCGAAGGAAAGCGAAAAGACCCTGGGGGTCGACGTCGGCAACTACACCAGCCGCAGCGTCGTGGTGGTCTGCAAGTAACTCAGCCGGAAATACAGGCGTTGGCCGCGTCCTGCACATCGCCGGGACGCACCGGCACGTTGGACATGCTCTCGTGCAACTTGATGCTGCTGCCGCTGGAACGCTCGTCAATGTCGAACACCGCGGCCGGCAGGGACGACAGCTTGCCCGGGACGATCAGGCGCATGCCGTTCTTGTGCGGCTCCATCTGCAGCGGGCCACGGCTGCTGGCCAGGTGGTCGGCCACGCACTTGGCATACTCGTGGGGTTTCTTGCCGGAGATGACGCTCATGGTGGGCGGCGTCTGGTTGATGTCCGATACGGACGCACATCCACCCAAGGCCAATGCCAACACCCACACGCTGCGCTTCATATGATTCCTCCGATAAAGACCCTCGGACAGTGCGAACGCTGTTTTTCTCCAGCGCCCACCGTCTTTTTTTTGCGCTTGCGGCGATAAATGACCAAAGCCCCGGACGCCGGCCGGATATTACCCCCTGGGGCTGATAAACTGCACACCATTGTCCTTGCTATCGTTTGATTTTGTAGAAAAAGCCCTTCTGGAGGCGCCCATGAAATTCATCCACCAGCGCGAGCACCTGAACGAAGATGACATCGTCGTCATCGAATGCTCGCAAATGTGCAACATCCGCCTGATGAACGACGCCAACTTCCGCAGCTTCAAGAACGGCGGCCGGCACACCTATCATGGCGGCGCGTTCGACACGTTCCCGGCCCGGATCACCGCCCCGAGCACCGGCTTCTGGAACATCACCATCGACACCGTCAGCCGCCGGGCCATCAGCGTCACGCGCAAGCCGACCCTGACCCACAAGATCAAGATCATCCGGCGCTCCAGCTCCAAGCTGAGCTGAAGCATCACTCCCTTTTCATGACAGGCAAAACCGTGGCCCAGACGACCAAATACGTCATCAAGTACAAGCTCAACGACGAACGCCGTTTCGAATTCGCGCAGCTGGAAACCGGCACCGAAGAAGAAGCCCTGGCCGCCCTGCAGGCACTGCATGGGCAGACCGACGACGTGATCACCGACGTCAAGGTCAGCAAGGCGTTGTAGCGCTCGCCCCCCGGTTCGGCGGCGCGAGACCGCAAGATCCGGGGTGTTCGCCCGCGGACCCTTCGCCAGACTGGCCAATCCGACGTATCCAGGATTGTGATCATGCCGCCGACCCCGCCTTCGTTGTCCCACCGCCTCGACACCCTCGACTGGCCCGCCATGGAACAGGCGCTCGACCAGGACGGCTGCGCCGTGCTGCGCAACCTGTTATCGACGCCGCAATGCCAGCGGCTCGGCGCCTTGTACGCCGAGCCCGGGCTGTTCCGCTCCCGGGTCATCATGGCCCGCCATGGGTTCGGCCGCGGCGAATACCAGTATTTCCGCTACCCGCTGCCCGACCTCGTCCAGTCACTGCGGGAAGCCTTGTATCCGCGGCTGGTGCCCCTGGCGAATCGCTGGAGTGAACGCATGGACCTCAACGTGCGCTACCCCGGCGCCCACCTGGATTTCATCCAGCGTTGCCATGCCGCCGGGCAACAACGTCCCACGCCCCTGTTGTTGCAATACGGCCCGCAGGACTACAACTGCCTGCACCAGGACCTGTACGGCGAACAGGTGTTTCCGTTGCAGGTGGCGATCCTGCTGTCGGAGCCTTGTCGCGACTTCACCGGCGGCGAGTTCGTCCTGACCGAACAGCGCCCGCGCATGCAGTCGCGGCCCCAGGTCATCGATCTGAAACAGGGCGATGCACTGGTGTTTGCCGTGCACCAGCGACCGGTCAAGGGCGTTCGCGGTTATTATCGGGTGAACATGCGCCATGGCGTCAGCCGCGTGCACAGCGGTCGCCGGCACACCTTGGGAATCATCTTTCATGATGCGCAGTAATGACACGCCGCTCACCCCGGACCTGTTCGCCGACCAGGCCCCCACCCCGCCCGGCCAGACCGAGCGCATCGGCCAGCAGGCGTTCGTCTTGCGCGGGTTCGCCCTGGCGTGGCTGGAGCGCCTGCTGCCCGCGCTGGACACGGTCTTGCAGGCCGCGCCGTTCCGGCAAATGGTCACCCCTGGCGGCTTCACCATGTCGGTCGCCTTGACCAGTTGCGGCGCCTTGGGCTGGACCACCGACCGCCGCGGCTACCGCTATACCACCAACGATCCACAGACCGGCCAGCCCTGGCCCGGGATGCCGGCCGTGTTCCGCGAACTGGCCCAGGCTGCCGCCCGGCAGGCCGGTTTCGACGGCTTCGAGCCGGACGCCTGCCTGATCAACCGCTACGTGCCCGGCGCGCGGATGTCGCTGCACCAGGACAAGGACGAACGGGCCCTCGACGCGCCCATCGTCTCGATATCCCTGGGCTTGCCGGCCGTGTTCCAGTTCGGCGGGTTCGAGCGCAGCGACAAGAGCCAGCGCATCCCGCTGTTCCATGGCGACGCCGTGGTCTGGGGCGGCGTCGACCGGTTGCGCTATCACGGCGTGCTGCCGCTCAAGGACGGCCAGCACCCGCGCCTGGGGAGCCAGCGGATCAACCTGACGTTCCGCACCGCCGGTTGAGGCTCCGCGATTCGACCGCAAGACCCGGAGTGTCGTCGCCTTGCAGGCTCGCTACGGTAGGCAAAACGGGCCAATGGACATAACGACCATGAACAGCACTTCGAAACACCTCGCCGCCGACCAGGACCCACGCTGGGCCGCCGTGCTCGCCCGCGACCCGCGCGCCGACGGGCAATTCGTCTACGGCGTGAAGACCACCGGCATCTATTGCCACCCCAGCAGCCTCTCGCGCCTGCCCAACCCGCGCAACGTCGAGTTCTTCGACACCGCGCAACAGGCCGAGGCCGCGGGCTATCGTCCGAGCAAGCGCGCCGCCCGCGACCAGACCCAGATCGCCGCCCAGCAAGCCGCGCGGATCGCCAGTGCATGCCGGCAGATCGAGGCGGCCGACACCCTGCCCGGCCTGACCGAGCTGGCGCAGCACGCAGGCCTAAGCCCGTTTCATTTTCATCGGGTGTTCAAGGCGGTCACGGGACTGACGCCCAAGGGCTACGCCGCTGCCCACCGCTCACGCAAGGTGCGCGAACGCCTGGCCGATGGCGGCAGCATCACCGACGCGCTGTACGATGCCGGGTTCAATTCCAACAGCCGTTTCTATGCAGCCGCCGACCAGGTGCTGGGCATGAAACCCACCGACTACCGCGCCGCCGGGCAGAACACCGACATTCGCTTTGCCGTCGGCCAATGCTCCCTCGGGGCGATCCTGGTGGCCCAGAGCGAGCGTGGCGTGTGCGCGATCCTGCTGGGCGACGACCCGGACGCCCTGGTGCGGGACCTGCAGGACAAGTTCCGCCGCGCCAACCTCATCGGCGCCGACCGGGAGTTCGAGCAATTGATCGCCCAGGTGGTGGGCTTCGTCGAAGCGCCGGCACTGGGCCTGGACCTGCCTCTGGACGTGCGCGGCACGGCGTTCCAGGAACGAGTCTGGCAAGCCCTGCGGGACATTCCCGCCGGCAGCACCGCCAGCTACGCCGAGATCGCCCAGCGCATCGGCCTGCCCAAGGCCGTGCGCGCGGTGGCCCAGGCCTGCGGTGCCAACAGCCTGGCGGTGGCGATCCCTTGCCACCGGGTGGTGCGCAGCGACGGCAACCTGTCGGGCTACCGCTGGGGCGTGGAGCGCAAGCGTCAGTTGCTGGCGCTGGAGCGCTCGTCGGGGGACTGAACGCCGATGTAGATCGCCACCGATTCAGGGCCGCTGTAGACCTCGAAATCGGTGGTGAAACGGCGCACGGCTTGCGGGTTGTCGGCGAAGTACGCCCAGATCAGGCCCCAGGCCTGGATCACGCAGTCGGGCATCGGCCCCTTGGCCGAGAACACCAGGTAATCCCCGCCCTCGATGTCCACGGCGGGGTAGCCCGGGCTCGTCGCATCGACCTGCACGCCCGCCGTCACATCGAAGTGGCCGGTGGCATCGGACTCGTAATTGGAATACACCCCGTAGACGAACGATTCCGACTGCCTGGCAGGGATGGTATCGAACAGGCCCTCGGTGAAGAATCGCTGCCACATCGGGCCGATCCTGGCCGTGTCCGGCTGCTGCTCGTCGACGTTGCGGGTGCGCACTTGCAAACCGGCAACGCGGAAAGGTTCGACGGTCTTGAGTTTTACGTCCATGCGTCAGGCTCCTTGTGAGTGAACCGGCATGGTAACCCGCTCGCTGTCGGGATCAAGCACCCCGGCGGATCGAAAAACTCGACTGGCCCTGGCCCTGTCACACCTGTTAAAAACACTGTTTCCTTCTGCCGTCGGAGACCCGCACATGAGCCAGTGGCCAGACACCCGCATCCTTGACCTGCTCGGTATCGAGTTGCCCATCATCCAGGGGCCGCTGGCCGGGGTCACCGGGCCGTCCATGGTGGTCGCCACCTGCAATGCCGGTGGCCTGGGCTCGATGCCCGCGGCGATGCTGGACGTCGAACAACTGCGCCAGGCCCTGACGACCATCAACGAACAGACCGACAAGCCGTTCAACGTGAATTTCTTCTGCCACCAGCCACCGGCGTTCGATGCCCAACGCGCCGACGCCTGGAAGCAACGGCTCAAACCCTACTACCAGGAACTGGGCGCCGATTTCGACGCGCCGACACCCGTGTCCAATCGCACGCCATTCGACGATGCGGCCTGCCGCGTGCTGGAGCAGATGCGGCCCAAGGTGGTCAGCTTCCACTTCGGCTTGCCGGAAAAAGCCTTGCTGGAGCGGGTCAAGGCCACCGGCGCGAAGATCCTCTCGTCGGCCACCACCGTCGAAGAGGCGGTCTGGCTGGAACAGCAAGGTTGCGACGCGATCATCGCCATGGGCTATGAGGCCGGCGGCCATCGCGGGATGTTCCTCAGCGATGACCTCAATACCCAGGTGGGCCTGTTCGCCTTGCTGCCGCAGGTGGTGGACGCGGTCAAGGTGCCGGTGATCGCCACCGGCGGCATCGGCGATGCGCGAGGCATCGTCGCGGCGTTTGCCCTGGGCGCATCGGCGGTGCAATTGGGCAGCGCCTACCTGTTCACCCCCGAGGCCAGGGTCAGCGCCTCCCATCACCGCGCACTGCGCACGGCCAAGGAAAGCCAGACCGCCGTGACCAACCTGTTCACCGGCCGCCCGGCGCGGGGCATCGTCAACCGGGTCATGCGCGAAGTGGGCCCGATGAGCCCCCTGGCGCCGGCCTTTCCTCTGGCCGGCGGCGCGCTGATGCCGCTGCGCGCCAAGGACGAGGCCGATTTCAGCAACCTCTGGGCCGGCCAGGCGTTTCCCATGGGCCGCGAGTTGCCGGCGGGCGAGCTGACCCGCCGGTTGGCTGATGAGACGTTGGCGCGGCTCAGCGGGTTTGGCCGGGGCTGAAGGCAAGCGCCCACAAGGTCTCGCTTCCACCGGATGATGGCACGCGGTCCAATGTGGGCGAGCCCGCTCGCGATGGCGGTGGGTCAGCTTGCCTGGATGTCGCCTGGGCCGACGCCTTCGCGGGCAAGCCCGCTCCCACAGGGGATTGGCGGTGGGCCGCAGGTTTGTGAGCAACCGGGAATCACTGTGGGAGCGGGTTTGCTCGCGAAAGCGGTGGGTCAGCTTGCCTGGATGTCGCCTGGGCCGACGCCTTCGCGGGCAAGCCCGCTCCCACAGGGGATTTGTGCTGGGCCGCGGGTTTGTGAGCCACCGAGAACCAGTGTGGGAGCGGGCTTGCTCGCGATGGCGGTGGGTCAGTTTGCATGGATATCGCCTGTGCCGGCGCCTTCGCGGGCAGGCCCGCTCCCACAGGGATTTTGGCTGGACCGCAGGTTTGTGAGCAACCGGGAACCACTGTGGGAGCGAGCTTGCTCGCGATGGCGGTGGGTCAGCTTGCCTCGATATCGTCTGTGCCGACGCCTTCGCGGGCAGGCCCGCTCCCACAGGGATTTGTGCTGGGCTGCGGGTTTGTGAGCAACCGAGATCCAGTGTGGGAGCGAGCCTGCTCGCGAAAGCAGTGCATCAGCTTGCCTCGATGTCGCCTGTGCAGACGCCTTCGCGGGCAAGCCCGCTCCCACAGGGGATTTGTGCTGGGCCGGGGTTTGCAGGACAACCGACATCCAATGTGGGAGCGAGCTTGCTCGCGATAGCGGTGGGTCAGCTTGCATGGATGTCGTCTGTGCCGGCGCCTTCGCGGGCAGGCCCGCTCCCACAGGGGATTTGTGCTGGGCCGCGGGTTTGTGAGCAACCGAGATCCAGTGTGGGAGCGAGCTTGCTCGCGATGGCGGTGGATCAGCTTGCATCGATGTCGCCTGTGCCGACGCCTTCGCGGGCAAGCCCGCTCCCACAGGGGATTTGTGCTGGGCCGCGGGTTTGTGAGCAACCGAGATCCAGTGTGGGAGCGAGCTTGCTCGCGATGGCGGTGGGTCAGCTTGCATCGATATCGTCTGTGCCGACGCCTTCGCGGGCAGGCCCGCTCCCACAGGGGATTTGTGTTGGGCCGCGGGTTTGTGAGCAACCGAGGTCCCCTGTGGGAGCGAGCTTGCTCGCGATGGCGGTGGGTCAGCTTGCCTCGATATCGTCTGTGTCGGCGCCTTCGCGGGCAGGCCCGCTCCCACGGGGGATTTGTGCTGGGCCGCGGGTTTGTGAGCCACCGAGAACCACTGTGGGAGCGGGCTTGCTCGCGAAAGCGGTGGGTCAGCTTACATTGATATCGCCTGTGCCGACGCCTTCGCGGGCAGGCCCGCTCCCACGGGGGATTTGTGCTGGGCCGCGGGTTTGTGAGCCACCGAGAACCACTGTGGGAGCGGGCTTGCTCGCGAAAGCGGTGGGTCAGCTTGCCTCGATATCGTCTGTGCCGACGCCTTCGCGGGCAGGCCCGCTCCCACAGGGGATTTATGCTGGGCCGCGGGTTTGTGAGCAACCGAGATCCCGTGTGGGAGCGAGCTTGCTCGCGATGGCGGTGGGTCAGCTTGCCTTGATGTCGCCTGTGCCGCCGCCTTCGCGGGCAGGCCCGCTCCCACAGGGATTTGGGCTGGACCGCCGATTTGTGAGCAGCCGAGATCCAGTGTGGGAGCGAGCCTGCTCGCGATGGCGGTGGGTCAGCTTGCATGGATGTCGCTAGTGCCGGCGCCTTCGCGGGCAAGCCCGCTCCCACAGGGATTTGGGCTGGGCCGCGGGTTTGTGAGCAACCGAGATCCCGTGTGGGAGCGAGCCTGCTCGCGAAGAAGCCGGCACTGTCTCTTCTCGCGGCGCCTGACGCAAAAAGTCGCATTCCGTTTGTCGGGCATTCGCTATATATTTCCGTATACAGCGAGCCCATCCACGCCGGAGTCTTCCAATGCGCCCCACCCGTTTCCTGCCGTTGTTGCTGACCACCTTCCTGGCCGTCGGCACGGTCCAGGCCGATGAAGTACAAGTGGCGGTCGCCGCCAATTTCACCGCGCCGATCCAGGCCATTGCCGCCGACTTCGAAAAAGACACCGGCCACAAGCTGGTGGCGGCCTATGGCGCCACCGGGCAGTTCTACACGCAGATCAAGAACGGCGCGCCCTTCGAAGTCTTCCTCGCTGCCGATGACACCACCCCGGCCAAGCTCGACAGCGAAGGCGACACCATCAAGGGCTCGCGCTTCACCTACGCCATCGGCACGCTGGCGCTGTGGTCGGCCAAGGACGGCTACGTCGATGCCAAGGGCCAGGTGCTCAAGGACAACACGTTCCAACACCTGTCGATCGCCAATCCGAAAGCCGCGCCCTATGGCCTGGCCGCTACCCAGGTGCTGGACAAGCTGGGGCTGGCCGCCCAGGTCAAGGGCAAGCTCGTCGAAGGCCAGAACATCACCCAGGCCTATCAGTTCGTCTCTACCGGCAACGCCGAACTCGGCTTCGTGGCCTTGTCGCAGATCTACAAGGATGGCAAGGTGACCAGCGGCTCGGCGTGGATCGTCCCGGCCAACCTGCACGACCCGATCAAACAGGACGCGGTGATCCTCAGCAAGGGCCGGGACAACCCCGCCGCCGCCGCGCTGGTGGAGTACCTCAAGGGCCCGAAAGCCGCCGCCATTATCCAAGCCTACGGTTACCAACGCTAAATGCCCCTGACCACCGCCGACTTCGCCGCCATCTGGTTGACCCTGAAACTGGCGTCGTTGACCACGGTGATCCTGCTGCTCGTCGGCACCCCCATCGCCCTGTGGCTGTCACGGACTCGGTCCTGGCTGCGCGGGCCGGTGGGCGCGGTGGTGGCACTGCCATTGGTGCTGCCCCCCACGGTCATCGGTTTCTACCTGCTGCTGGCGTTGGGGCCGCACGGCTGGATCGGCCAGTTCACCCAGGCCCTCGGGCTGGGCACCCTCACCTTCAGCTTCACCGGGCTGGTCATCGGCTCGGTGATCTATTCCATGCCATTCGTGGTGCAGCCGTTGCAAAACGCCTTCGCCGCCATCGGCAGCCGTCCGCTGGAAGTCGCCGCCACGTTGCGGGCCGGCCCTTGGGACACGTTTTTCAGCGTCATCCTGCCCCTGGCCCGGCCGGGGTTCGTGACCGCCGCGATCCTCGGTTTCGCCCATACCGTCGGCGAGTTCGGCGTGGTGCTGATGATTGGCGGCAACATCCCTGAAAAGACCCGGGTGGTCTCGGTGCAGATCTACGACCATGTCGAAGCCCTGGAATATGCCCAGGCCCACTGGCTGGCCGCGGCCATGCTGGTGTTCTCTTTCGTGGTGCTGCTGGCGCTGTACTCCAGTCGCCGCAGCCGCGCCGGTTGGAGCTGATCGATGATTCAGGCGCGTTTCCAGCTCGACCGCGGAGCGTTTTCCCTCGACCTCGATGTGCAACTGCCGGGCCGTGGCGTGACGGCGCTGTACGGCCAGTCCGGCTCCGGCAAGACCACGTGCCTGCGTTGCATCGCCGGCCTGGAGCGACCGGCGCAAGGCTTCATCGAGGTCAACGGCCAGGTCTGGCAGGACAGCGAACGTGGCGTGTTCGTACCGCCCCATCGACGGCCCCTGGGTTATGTGTTCCAGGAAGCGAGCCTGTTCACCCACCTGTCGGTGCGGCACAACCTGGCGTTCGGCCTCAAGCGCATCGCCCCCGGCCTGCGGCGTGTGGGAATGGACCAGGCGACCGAGCTACTGGGCATCGGCCACCTGCTCGATCGCCAGCCGCACAACCTGTCCGGCGGCGAACGCCAGCGTGTGGGGATCGCCCGCGCCTTGCTGACCAGCCCGCAACTGCTGCTGATGGACGAGCCGCTGGCATCCCTCGACACCCGGCGCAAGAACGAGATCCTGCCTTACCTGCAACGGCTACACGATGAACTGGACATCCCGGTGCTGTATGTCAGTCACTCCCAGGACGAAGTGGCGCGCCTGGCCGACCACATCGTCCTGCTCGAGGACGGTCGCGCCCTGGCGAGCGGCCCGATCGGCGAAACCCTGGCCCGGCTCGACCTGCCGCTGGCCCTGGGGGATGACGCGGGTGTGATGATCCAGGGCAAGGTCAGCGGCTATGACCCGACCTATCAGCTGCTGACGCTGAACCTGCCCGGCAGTCAGTTGAACATCCGTGTGACCCACACGCCGCTGGGCCTTGGGCAGCCGCTGCGCTTCAAGGTCCAGGCGCGGGATGTCAGCCTCAGTCTGGCGAGCGATGCCCAGACCAGCATTCTCAATCGCTTGCCGGTCACGGTGGTCAGCGAGTTGGCCGCTGACAATACCGCCCATGTGTTGATCCGCCTGGATGCGGGGGGGACGCCGTTGTTGGCGCGTATCACGCGGTATTCCCGGGATCAGTTGGGGTTGCATTCGGGGCAGGTGCTTTGGGCGCAGATCAAGGCGGTGGCGGTGTTGGCTTAGGGCATATCCGTTGCTGCGCGGGTGCTGCTTGAGATTGGGGGGATATCCGTTGCTGCGCAGGTGTTGCTTGAGATTGGGGGGATATCCGTTGCTGCGGTGACGGCTGATGGCGGTTCCGCCCTTACGGCGGGTCACTTTTGGAGGAGCGCCAAAAGTAACCAAAAGCGCTTTGCCCCACCACTCGGCACCTCGCCTACGGCTCGGTGTGCCCGAACGCAGGCCTTGCTCCGCGGGCCGCCGCGAAGGGCCATCCATGGCCCAGCGCGGCTAACCCGGCATCCATGCCGGGTTACCCACTGCGCAAGACCTGCGTTCGGCCAGCGTGGTTAATGGGGCGTCAAGATCAAGATCAAGATCAAGATCAAGATCAAGGTCAAGGTCAAAAGCGAGGCGGTCCTATAGCTGACTTGGCTCTTGCGGTGTGCCCCAATTCCTTTGTGGGAGCGAGCTTGCTCGCGAAGGCGGCCCATCAGCCAACATAGCGCTTGCGGCCGCCCCCCCTGTGGGAGCGAGCCTGCTCGCGATAGCGGCCTGCCGGCCATCCAAGAAACTTGGCACGCCCCCTTCAGCCCGTGGTCAATCAGTCCATAGGCCACCGGATTCGCTGCCAAGGATTTTTTTCATGCCCGACACTTTCTCACCGGATGCCCTGCCGCCCGATCTGCATTATGTGGACGATACGGCGCCTGGTATCACCCGCAAGAAGTTGCGGGGCAAGTTCTGTTATTTCGATCCCCAGGGCCAGCGCATTACCGATGCGCAGGAGGTTCAGCGGATCAATGCCCTGGCGGTGCCGCCGGCTTACACCGATGTGTGGATCTGCGCCGACCCGCGCGGTCATCTCCAGGCCACCGGCCTGGACGCCCGTGGTCGCAAGCAGTACCGCTACCATCCGCGCTGGCGCGAGGTGCGGGATGCGGACAAGTATTCGCGGATGCTGGAGTTCGGCCGGGCCCTGCCCCGTTTGCGCAAGCGCCTGGAGCAGGTCCTGGCCCAGCCCGGTTTCAGCCGCGACAAGGTCCTGGCGACCGTGATCACCCTGCTGGACGTGACCCTGATCCGGGTTGGTAATCCGCAATACGCCCGTGAAAACCACTCCTACGGTCTGACCACCCTGCGCAACAAGCATGTCGAGATCAACGGCAGCGCCATCGCCTTCCAGTTCCGGGGCAAGAGCGGGGTCGAGCACCAGATCACCGTGAAAGACCGGCGCCTGGCGCGGATCATCAAGCGCTGCCAGGAAATCCCCGGGCAGAACCTCTTCCAATACCTGGACGAGGACGGCGAACGTCATACCGTCAGTTCGTCAGACATCAACGCCTACCTCAAGTCCCTCACCGGCGCCGACTTCACCGCCAAGGACTACCGGACGTGGGCCGGCAGCGCGGCGGCCCTGGCCGGGCTGCGGGCGTTGCGCTGGGAAACCGAGACCGAAGCGAAGAAACACGTCGCCGAGATGGTCAAGCAGGTCGCCCGGCAATTGGGCAACACGCCAAGTGTCTGTCGTAAATGCTACATTCACCCTGCGGTGCTGGAAGGCTTCCTGCTCGGCACGTTGAAGGAATTGCCCAAGCCCCGGGTGCGCAAGGGCCTCAGCGAGGAGGAAGCCGGGCTGACGATGTTCCTGCAGCGGGTGGCGCAAGCCACACAGGCCTGCGAGTCGAAGTTCGGGTACTGACGGTCACCCGCGACGGTTCGCTCTCCGGAACATCCCGCCCGCGCTGAAATCCCAACTGTACGATCCCGCAACACTCACGCGTGAAATCGACAGGAGTCCCCGATGTCCGAACACATTGTCCATTTTCATTGCCAGATCGATCAGGGAACCACCGAGCGCTTTCGCGACAATTGCCTGGAAGCCATCGAGAAAGGCGCGGACTCGCTGATGCTCAACCTGTCCACGGTGGGCGGCAGCACCAACTTCGGCTTTACCCTCTACACCTTCATCAAGTCCCTCCCGGTGCCGGTACGTGCGGTGAATGCCGGTAATATCGAGTCGATGGGCATCGTCATGTACCTGGCGGCCAGCGACCGTACCACCACGCCTCATTCACGCTTCCTGATCCATCCCATGAATTGGTATTTCGGCCAGAAATCGGTGGACCACTCGCGCCTGCGCGAGTATCTGTCCAGCCTGGACAACGACGTGGCGCGCTACGTGGAGATCTACGTCAAGGAAACCGCCGGGGCCGCCACCCAACTGGATATCTTCAAGTGCCTGTGCAACGAGGAGCGGGTCATCCCGGCGGAAAACTCCCTGGCCTTCGGCATCGCCCACCGGGTCGAGCAGGTGGTGTTCCCCGCCGATGCCAGGCACTGGAAAGTCAGTGGCGGCGAAGATTAGATGAACAGCATCGCTAAACAATGTTGAGCCCAGTGTTTATAAAAACTCCGACTTTGTCTGCAACTACGAAGCGAAGCGGCAAACACTTTCTTAGTTATGAACGAATGACCATTCGTCGCCAGTACAACGCATTTTTTAAACTTACCTCGCCGCTTGCCTTTCACAGTTAATGCGAGGCACGTTGCTCGCTTTAAACCACCATGAGGATTCTCGAAATGGCTAACAGCGGAAACAAAAACCCAGGCAACTTCGCAAACGATCGTGAGAAAGCATCTGAAGCCGGTAAGAAAGGCGGACAGGCGTCGGGCGGCAACAACACCAACGACCGTCAGAAAGGCTCTGGCGCCGGCAGCAAAGGCAGCGAACGCGGCCAAGGCGGCGGTGGCAGAAAGTCGTAATCCCTGAAGACCCGCTGGGGCGCAGCCTGGCTGCGCCCTGGTGCCGGGATTGTTTCAATTAAACATCACGCCGCACATCTGAATAGCCAACTTAGTTTAATCAAACCAAATAACCGGCTCTTATGACCTTCCGTCATGTTGCCGTTGTTATTCATGCCCGTGTACCCCCGCCGGTTCTTTCACCTGCCATACCTGCCCCTTCTGCCAGGCATCCGCCCCGCTATCGATCGCCGGGGACTTGATAGAGGCGCGAGCACGTTTCCTGGCTTCACTGTCCACGTTCATCCGGCTGTCGCGCTCACGCACAAGCTGGGGGTCGATCTGGCCATCGGCGGTAAAACCCATCATCAACTGCGGCACGCCATACGGCAGGGCCTGGCCCGATTCGGTGTGCCAGGTGTGCCAGGTCTTTCCGTAGGTGCCGATCAGGTTTTCCATCAAACGGGTTTCCGCGACCTCGGGGATGCCGGGGGCAATCAACTGCCCGGACTTCACCTCGTGCACATGACTGTGCCAGAGCTGCTTTTCACCGGCCGGCAAACCTTCGAACAAGCGCTTGCTGATGATGTACTCCACCCCCATCAATTTGGCGGCGGACGTATTGCCATCGAAAATGGCGCACTGGAACACTTCTTCGTTCAAGGCCGAGCAATAGTGATGCGCTTCCATTTGCCCGGACATCCGGCCGTTATAGAAGTGGAAGCCATCGAGGTAGGTATCGAGCGCCCGCAGCGGCGGTTTGTCCTGCATCAGCCCCGCACCCGCTTCCAGGGTCGCGGTGGTCGGCGTTTTCGTCGCCCCCGGCGCGCTCACCGGCGAATCGGAGTTGCCACCGGCGCAACCGGTCAAGCCGAAAGCCGCCGCGCAAAGCACGGCCCACGTTCCATAAACGCTTTTACCTGGCATGTCGTTTCTCCTGTCCATGACAGGACATGAGAAAGACGCTCGGTCACGCGGGTTTGATTTTTCCTGACCGCCAACCGACGAGCGGAGCCCCTCGGCACGGTAGCTGCCGCCGGGTCGATCAGGGTGCGACCTGCCGGCGTTTCACCGCCTCGATCCAGGCCGGGTCCAGGCGCGACTGTTCGCCGGCCAGCCCTAGCGCCTGCATCCTCGCCAGATGCTCATCGGCTTCACGCGCCAGCGAGCCCTGGTCGCTGGAGTTGGCGTCCAGCTCATGCATCTGGACCAGGCCCAAGTGGTAGAACCGCAACAGTTTCATGGCCGCCGGTTCACCGGCCTGCACGCCAGCCTTCACCTGGTGCATGACGTTGGTGACGCTCATCAGGCTGCGCTTGAGCTGCCAGCCGTACACCGCCGCGGCCATCCACGGCTGGGACCAGAAATACCCGCGCATCAGCGCGGCCATCGCCAATACCGCGACGATCACGCCACCGAGATTGAAGCGAAAGTTATCGCCGCCGGGCGTGCCGAACAGCAGCACGGCCAGGCTGGAGAGCAGCATCGCCAGTGCCAGGAACGTCACGGCGAGGATGAACGTACTGCGGCGGGTCTGTTGCCGGTAGGACCCGGCGTCCCACGGTTTGATCTCGAACATCGCGGCGCAATTTCCTTGTACGGCATGAAAAGAGTCGCGCATTATCGCCTGCCCGGTCGATTTAGCTATGCTGGGGCGCATTTTGTGTTGCAACCGACCCGAGGGATCCGGATCAAAGTCCATGGCGATACCGCAAGGATCGTGCGATCTTTCTGTGTGGACGTATTTTTCAAGATGCCGTCGCCGTGTGTACGGCATCGTTTTCAAGGAAAGCTGAATGACTCAAAGACATGTAATCAATGCCTCGGTGAGCCCGAAGGGCAGCCTGGAGACCTTGTCCCAGCGCGAAGTCCAGCAACTGAGCGAAGCCGGTTCCGGCAGCATCTACACCCTCTTCCGCCAGTGCGCCCTGGCTATCCTCAATACCGGCGCCCATGTCGACAACGCCAAGACCATCCTCGAAGCCTACAAGGACTTCGAGATCCGCATTCACCAGCAGGACCGCGGCGTGCGCCTGGAACTGCTGAACGCACCGGCCGATGCCTTCGTCGACGGTGAGATGATCGCCAGCACCCGGGAAATGCTCTTCAGCGCCCTGCGCGACATCGTCTACACCGAAAACGAACTGGACAGCCAGCGCATCGACCTCAGCTCGTCCCAGGGCATCAGCGACTACGTCTTCCACCTGCTGCGCAACGCCCGCACCCTGCGTCCGGGCGTGGAGCCGAAGATCGTCGTGTGCTGGGGCGGACATTCGATCAACACCGAGGAATACAAGTACACCAAGAAAGTCGGCCACGAACTGGGCCTGCGCAGCCTGGACATCTGCACCGGCTGCGGTCCGGGGGTGATGAAGGGGCCGATGAAGGGCGCCACCATTGCCCACGCCAAGCAGCGCATCCACGGTGGGCGCTACCTGGGCCTGACCGAGCCGGGCATTATCGCCGCCGAAGCGCCGAACCCGATCGTCAACGAGCTGGTGATCCTGCCGGACATCGAGAAGCGCCTGGAGGCCTTCGTCCGCGTCGGCCACGGCATCATCATCTTCCCGGGCGGTGCCGGCACGGCGGAAGAGTTCCTCTACCTGCTGGGCATCCTGATGCACCCGTCCAACCAGGACCTGCCCTTCCCGGTGGTCCTCACCGGGCCGAAAAGCGCGGCGCCGTACCTCGACCAGTTGCACGCGTTTGTCGGCGCGACCCTGGGCGAGGCGGCACAGAAGCATTACCAGATCATCATCGACGATCCGGCCGAAGTGGCCCGGCAGATGACCCAGGGCCTCAAGGAGGTCAAGCAGTTCCGCCGCGAGCGCAACGACGCGTTCCACTTCAACTGGCTGCTGAAGATCGACGAAGGCTTCCAGCGCCCCTTCGACCCGACCCACGCCAACATGGCCAGCCTGGGCCTGAGCCGCGACCTGCCTCCCCACGAACTGGCCGCCAACTTGCGCCGGGCGTTCTCGGGCATCGTGGCGGGCAACGTCAAGGACAAGGGCATCCGCCTGATCGAGGAGCACGGGCCGTACGAGATCCACGGCGACCCCGCCATCATGGAACCTCTGGACCGCCTGCTCCAGGCCTTCGTCGCCCAGCACCGCATGAAACTGCCCGGCGGCGCGGCGTATGTCCCGTGCTATCGCGTGGTGACCTGACGGGTTTTTCCTGGCCGGCGAAGGCGTCGGGCCAGCGGCGTCATTGTCGCTGGTCCTCCGCTATCGCGAGCAGGCTCGCTCCCACAGTGGGTTCGAGTGTTGTCGAAGCATCACACCCACCCCCCATCCCATGTGGGAGCGAGCCTGCTCGCGATGGCGTCGGTCCTGCCAACCTCTTCCTTGAGCGGGCGTCAGCGGCCTCGCCCATCGGTGACGAACCGTTGGACAATCCGTGCCACACCGTGAGGGTCTTCGGCAAGCAGCAAGTGCCCGCATGGCAATGAAAACAGCTGGCCGCGGGGCAGTTGGCGATACACGGAAACGCTCACCGAGGGCGGGATCAACCGGTCGTCCAGGCCAACGATGACGGCCGTCGGGCATTCGAGCCGCGCCAATCGCGGCGAGACGTCCAACGCCAGGTTGAGCACCATCTGGGCGGCAACGGCCGGCCAATGGACCCGTTGATGGAAATCCTCGATGCGGGTGGCGACCTGGGCGGCCGACATCGCCCTCAGGCACGGGACGGAAAAACCGCGGGTCACGAGCTCGGCCGCCAGTTTCCTCGGATGGTCCTCCAACAGCCGTTGCCAATAGCCAAAGTTGCGCCGCACCTGCGGATCACGGGCGTTGTCGAAGGGCGCGAGCAGGCTCAGCGACAGCACCTGCGGCCCAAGCACGCTCGCCACTTCGATCGCCACCGCAGCCCCCAGCGAATAGCCCACCAGGTGGACCCCTGCGCTGACACGGTCGCGAACCCCTGCGGCAATCAACTGGCCGAGCCCATCGAGGGTCTGTTCCGCGCCACGCCCTTGCTCCAGCCGCGACAAGTCGACGGCCAGGACCCGATGACCGTCCAGGTGACTGGCGAATGACGCCCAGGTGGAGCGCGGATTTCCTGCCGTGCCGTGTATCAGTACCAGGCAGGCCTGCCCTTCTGCCTCCAGCTCAATCAACTCCACCATCGGCGCACCTTCCAAGGATCGATCCCGACCCGAGCTTAAGCGCTGCGCCGGCATCCTCAGGTCATTTTTTCTAAATCCTGGGTTCAGCTTTTGTGCGTTGTATCTGCTTTGTGATCGCCCTAAAAAGACCCAAAAGGAGGGACACATGCAGACAGACAACCCGCTATTCAATACCCAATCGTTCCATGTCGACTGGAGCTACCCCACGCCGATCTGGTTCGGTGTCGAACGGATCGATGACCTGGTCAACGGCTGCGCACTCCTCGGCCGGCACCGGCCGCTGGTGGTCATTGACGCGATGCTGGTGGAACACCCATCGATCGTGCGAGCCCTGGAACGCTGCACGCAATCGGGCATCGACCTGAAGATTTTCTCCAGTTTCCGCCCCGACCCGGACACCGACATGCTCGCCCAGGGCGTCGGCACCTTCAATGAATATGCCCGGGACATGGTGGTCGGGATCGGCGGCGGGAGCGCCCTGGACCTGGCCAAGGCGATCGCCTTCATGGCCGTGCAGACCCAGCCGATCTGGACCTTCGAAAGCCTGCCCAACCGGTGGCAGGCGGCCAATGCCGACGTGCCGCCGATCATCAGCGTGCCGACCACCGCAGGCACCGGCGCCGAAGTGGGCCGGGCCGCCGTGTTGCTGGACAGCCAGGAAAACCGCAAGCGGCTGATCTTCCACCCCAAGATGCTGTCCTCCCTGGTGATCGTCGATCCGGCCCTGACCCTGACGGTACCGGCGGCGGTCACCGCCGCGGTGGGGATCGACGCCTTTTCCCATGCCTTCGAAGCGTACTGCGCCAACAGTTTCCATCCCATGGGCGACGGCATCGCGCTCCAGGCCATGCACCTGATCAAGCAGTGGTTGCCCATCGCGGTCCAGGACGGCAGCCATCTCCAGGCCCGCTGCCACCTGAGCGCCGCGGCCCTGATGGGGGCCGTGGCCTTTCACAAGGGGCTGGGGGCCGTGCATGCCATCAGCCACTCCATCGGCGGCGCGTATGGCACCCACCATGGACTGACCAATGGCGTGCTGTTGCCCTATGTGGTCGCCCACAACCGGCCGGTGATCGAAGCCAAGCTGGAGCGACTCTGCCAGAGCCTGGGCCTGGCACAGCCAGGCTACGCATCCTTTGTCGCCTGGCTCGAGGATTTCCTGGCCAGCGTGGGCATTCCCCGGCGGCTGCGCGACATCATCCAAGGCCCTTTCGATGCCGACCTCATGGCGCGCCTGGCCGTCGCGGACCCGACCGCCCGGACGAACCCGCAACCCCTGTCGGTACACGACTACAAAACCATCATCGACAACGCCTGGTCCGGACATTGACCGGGCACTTTCAAGGAGGCCCCATGTACAAGGACATCGGTTTGTTCATCAATGGCCAGTGGCGCTACCCCGAAGGGGACCGCCCCGGCATCGACATCATCAACCCCAGCGACCACCAGCGGATCGGACGCGTGGCCTGCGCCGACCACGACGACCTGGACCACGCCCTGCAAGCCGCGCAGCAGGCGTTCACGCACTGGAAGGTCAGCAGCGCCGAAACGCGGAGCAAAGTGCTCTATGAGGCCTACCGGATCATCCTGGACGAAGCCGAATCGATCGCGGCGCTGATCACCCTGGACCAGGGCAAGCCCCTGGCCGAAGCCCTGGCGGAGGTGCGTTTCTGCGCCGAACATGCCAAATGGCACGCCGAAGAATGCAAGCGACTGTATGGACGACTGGTTCCCGCCCGCAATCCCAAGGTACGGCAATCGGTGGTCAAGCGGCCGGTGGGCGTGTGTTGTGCGTTCACGCCCTGGAACTTCCCTTTCAACCAGGCGATTCGCAAGATCTGCGCCGCCCTGGGCGCCGGTTGCACGTTGATCCTCAAGGGCCCGGAGGAAGCGCCGTCGGCCGTCGCGGCACTCGCCGATATCTTCCAGCGGGCCGGGTTGCCTGACGGTTGCCTGAACCTGGTCTGGGGCGACCCCGAACGGATTTCCAGCTACCTGATCGACTCCGACGTGATCGCCAAGGTGTCCTTCACCGGCTCCATCGCCGTGGGCAAGAAACTCGCGGCCCAGGCCGGGGCGAAGATGAAAAGGGTCAGCATGGAGCTGGGCGGCCACGCTGCGGTGATCGTCTGCCCCAGCAGCAACATCGACAAAGTGAGCAGCGTGCTGGTGGATGCGAAATTCCGTAACGCCGGGCAGATCTGCATCTCGCCTTCACGCTTCTTCGTCCACGCATCCGTGATCGATGACTTCATGACGGCGCTGGTCGAGAAAACCCGACGGGTCCAGGTGGGTGACGGCATGGCCCCCGAGACCCGGATGGGGCCCTTGTGCAACGCTCGCCAGATTCCACGCCTGCAAGCCCTCGTCGACGACAGCCTGGCCCAAGGCGCAAGCCTGGTGATGGGCGGCCGCCGGCTCGACCGGCCCGGAAACTACTTCCCGCCGACGATCCTCGCCAACGTGCCCCTGACCGCCCGGCTGATGCAGGAAGAACCCTTCGGCCCGGTCGTGCCCGTGGTTGCCTTCAGCGACCTGGACAGCGTGATCGACGTGGCCAACGGGCTGCCCTATGGCTTGGCCGCGTACGGCTTCAGCGAGGACCGCACGGAATGCGCCCAGCTCGCCGACGGCCTGGAAGCCGGCATGATCTCGATCAACCACTATGGCCTGGGCATGCCGGAGACGCCGTTCGGCGGCATCAAGGACAGTGGCTACGGCAGCGAGGGCGGCAGCGAGACCTACGACAGCTACCTGTCGACCGTCCTGATCAGCGAACTGACCCGGCCCTGACGCGTGCTGCAATGGAGGCATCACCATGAACTTTACCCTCAGACCCTTCCAGGCAAGCGACTTCGACACGCTCATGTCCTGGATCGATGGACCGCAGACCTTGTCGCTCTGGGCCGGCGCGACCTTCACCTACCCGTTGGACAAGGAACAGCTGCAGCGCTACCTGGACAAAGCCGGCGAGCGCTACCCGTGGCGCAGCCTGTACGGGGTGCTCGACCAGACTGGAAAGCTGATCGGCCATATCGAGTTCTCGGACATCTGGCCGCACTTGTCCCTGCGCTTTGCGCGAATCCTCATCGGCGACCCCGACGCGCGCGGCAAGGGTCATGGCCAGGCCATCCTGCGCCAGGCCCTGACCCTGGCCTACGACCGCTTCAACGTCGCCCGGGTCGACCTCGGCGTGAAGAAGGAAAACCTGCTGGCGATCAATTGCTATCGCAAAGCCGGCTTCAAGGACATCGGGCTCTGGCCCCAGGCGATCGATACGCCGATCGGCTGGATCGACGTCCACTGGATGACCCATACCCGCGAGGAGCAGACACCATGACGGCGATTACCCTGTACGGCCACCCGGAGTCCGGACACAGCTACAAGGTCAAGTTGATGCTGGATGTGGCCAAGGTGGCCTACACCTATCGGCAAGTGGATATTCTCGTCGAGCGAGATGCCCGGCCCGAGCCTTTCAGGACGTTGAGCCTGGCGCGTTTCGGCGAGGTGCCGCTGGTGACCATCGGCGATGCGCACTACGTGCAGTCCAACGCCATCCTGATCGAGCTCGCCGATACCCTGGGGCTGTTCGGTGGCAGCGGGCGCCGGGGCACCGTCACCTGCAAGGAATGGCTGATGTGGGAGGCCAACAAGATCGGGCTGTCGTTGCCCCATCTGCGCCTGGCCCGCAACTACTTCCCGGATGACTACCCGCCAGGCGCGGTGCAATGGCTGGCCAGTCGTTTCAAGGAAGACGTCGGCCGGCTCGACAGGGAACTGCGCGACGGTCGTCGCTACATCCTCGATGATGAACTGTCGATCGCCGACTTCTCCCTGGCGGGCTACCTGTTCTGGAGCAACCAGGCCCAGGTCGAGTTGCCCGAGACCGTCGTCGCCTGGCTGGGCCGGATCGCCCGCCTGCCAGGGTGGCAAAGCCCCTATGCGTGCCTGTCGGAGCACCCGGGGTATGAAACCTTCGGCCTGATCAAGGACGAGTTCGATCCCCGCATCGCTCCCTGAACCCAGGGAATCCAGGTCAAGTCCCCTCGGCGAGAAGCCCTCCTTCTCGCCTTTTTTTGTCTGCGTACAAGCCATTAGCTCACTGACTGATCCATCTCCTGGGCCGGCCGCTCATGCCGGGGCTGCCCGACCCCGGCGGCTGGCACGCCCACCACCGTGGTCCTGGGCGGCACCGCCTTGACCACTACGCTGTTGGCGCCCACCTTGGAGCCGGCGCCTATCTCGATATTGCCGAGGATCTTCGCGCCGGCCCCGATCATCACGCCGGTCCTGACCTTGGGGTGACGATCGCCGCTGTCCTTGCCGGTGCCCCCCAGGGTGACGCCCTGCAGGATGGACACGTGGTCCTCCACGACCGCGGTTTCGCCAATGACGATGCCGGTACCGTGGTCCAGCAGCACCCCACGGCCAATCCGGCAGGCCGGGTTGATGTCGATCCCCAGCACCACGTTGCAGCGCGCTTGCAGGTACAAGGCTTCCATCCGGCGGCCCTGTCGCAGCAACAGGTGCGCAAAACGGTAGGCCTGCAACGCCGCGTAGCCCTTGGCGAACAGAAAGACTTCGAGCTCGTTCTGAAACGCCGGGTCGCGCTGGACCACGGCCTCGAGATCGGCCGCCATGCAGTCCTCCAGGTCCCGCTGGGTGCTGAGCTCAAGGAGCATCGCGAGCATCGACCCGCGCTCCCGGGCATCGTGCGGCACCAACAGGTGCGCGATGCGCGTGGCCATGCCCGGGCCCAGGCCCGAGCACTCCAGCACCGGCTCGCCAACCAGGCAGCCAAGCCCTGGACGCTGCAGCACGACTGTCATCGCCTGTACGCGAAGGGCCTCCCACATCAACGCGGCAGCACGGGTGTTTTCTCCCGGATGGCCCTGGAACCCTTCATCGTTGACCAGAAACATTGGCATGACCTCCCAGGTCGTTGGTTGCACTCAGGGCGGCGAAACAGGTCGCCGCGAAGGACGCGAACCAGGCCGCCCCCGAATACAGGATCGCGTCGTTGAAATCGTAGTGGGCCGAATGCAAGGGCGGCTCGTCCGGATGCCTGGCCGAGCCGATGAAGGCAAAGACACTGGGTATGCGTTCGCTGTAGAACGCGAAATCCTCGGCGGCCATGGTGGGCTCGGCCAGGGCGCTGACCTGCTGCGGCGCGAACACCTGCCGGGCCGCCTCCAGGGCCAGTCCGACCATGAACGAATGGTTGATCAACGCCGGGTAGCTGCGCCGAAAATCCACAGTCGCCTGGCACCCGAAAGCCCGGCCAATGCCCTCGCTCAGCCGCTCGATCGCCCCGGCCAGGCGCTCCACGGCCAAGCTGTCGAAGGCTCGCACCGTGCCGCGGATGGCTACGCGATCGGGGATGACATTGAAGCCGTTGCCCGCCTGCAACTCGGTCACCGTCAATACCGCGCCCTCGCAGGCATTGACCTCGCTGGCCACCAGCGCCTGCAAGCCGAGGCACAGCTGGGCGGCAGCGGTGATCGGGTTCGTCGCGATATGCGGCTGTGCCGCGTGGCCGCCACGACCCTCCAGGTGGATCTCGAACTTGTTGCTCGATGCCATCAACGCACCGGGGCGGGTGGCGAAACTGTGGGCGGGCAATGAGGGCCAATTGTGCAGGCCGGCAATGGCCTGGATCGGGAAACGTTCGAGCAGCCCATCGTCGAGCATGGCCCTGGCGCCGGCATGGCCTTCCTCGGCCGGCTGGAATACCAGGCACACCGTGCCATTGAAATCCAACTGGCGGCTGATCAATTCGGCACCGCCCAGCAGCATCGCCATGTGCCCATCGTGGCCGCAGGCATGCATGCAGCCGGCGTGCCGCGACACATGCTCGAAGCGATTGTGTTCGGTGATGGGCAAGGCATCCATGTCCGCGCGCAGGGCGATGCAGGGGCCGCCGCTGCCCTTGGTGATAACGCCCACGACGCCGGTCTTGGCCAGCCCGCAGATGAACGGGATGCCCAGCGCCTCCAGGCGCTGGCAGACCAGGTCGCTGGTGCGCAGCTCCTGGTAGGCCAGCTCGGGAATGCGGTGCAGGCTCCGCCTCAGCTCGATCAGCCTGTGTTCAAGGTCCTGCTGTTGGCTTTCGGTCAGCATCATGATGTCGCCCTCCATGACCTATGATGACTGCCGTCCCCTTGATGAAAACCGATTTGCGTTAAACCCAGGCGTTAAAAAAACTAAAGCCAGGACGACATCCATGCTTCGACGCGCCTCGAAGTGAACCCGCCGCTGCAAGCATAATCTTTGCGCCCACATGGAGGAGATGGCGATGACACACACCCGTTTTTTTGGAAAAACCGTACTGACCTGCACGTTCATCCTGGCAATCATCGGATGGGGGATCGGTTTCTATGGGCCACCGATCTACATGCAAGCAGTCATCGAGCGCACGGGCTGGCCCATCGCCCTGGTGTCGACGGCGGTCACCCTGCACTTTCTCAGCGGCACGATCGTGATCGCCAACCTGCCCAGGCTTTACGCTCGCTTCGGCATTCCCGCCATCACCCTGCTGGGCAGCCTCGTCCTGGGCATCGGCGTGAATATCTGGGCCCAGGCCAACCAGCCCTGGGTGCTGTACGCAGGTGCCGTATGCTCGGGAATCGGCTGGGTGACCCTGGGCGCCGCGGCGGTCAACACCCTGATCGCGCCGTGGTACGTCAAGGACCGGCCCAAGGCCCTGGGCAAGGCCTACAACGGCGCCAGCATGGGAGGCGTGATCTTTTCGCCGCTGTGGGTCTTGCTGATCGAACGCTTCGGCTTCGCCATCGCGGCATTGGTGACCACCGTCGCGGCTGTGTCGCTCATCGCTGTCTTCGCCCTGCGGGTCTTCAACAAGAGCCCGCAAAGCCTCGGCCAGCATCCCGACAATGCCGACCAGCCGGAACCCGTGGCGACCGGCGCCAGCGCCACGCCCTGGACCGCCGTGCAGACCCTCAAGGCGGCGAATTTCCGGACCCTGGCCGCCGGCATGTCCCTGGGGCTGTTCGCCCAGATCGGCCTGATCGCGCACCTGTACTCGATCCTGGTGGAGCGCATGAGCGCTCATGAGGCCTCGTGGGCCATGGGCCTGGCCACCGCCAGTGCCATGGGCGGGCGCTACATCGCCGCGCGCCTGATGACCCAGGGCATGAACCGCAGGCTGCTGGCCTGCCTCGGCTATGCCATCCAGATGCTCGGCACCTTGATGCTCCTCGGCCTCGACCTGCACCCGAGCGTGGCCTGGGTGGCGGTGGTGCTGATCGGCTCGGGCATCGGCAACGCCACGTCCCTGCCGCCGCTGATCGCACAGACCGAGTTCAGCCGCGAACAAACCGCCAGGGTCATCGCGCTGATGGTCGCCATCAGCCAAGCCACCTACGCCTTCGCCCCGGCCTTTTTCGGCCTGGTGCGCAGCGCTTTCACCCCACCCGGCCAGGCCATCGTCGCGGTCGTGATCGCTGCCGTCGTCGTTCAGGCGCTCGCCATCCTGTCGTTCTACCAGGGGGTATCCGCCCGCCCCTTCGAGAAAACCGCGTTCTGACCCTTCCCCCGCCATTCGTCCCCCTGGCCAGGCAGCGCATTGCCTGGCCAGCGCCGCTTGGATTTAGCCCTCCTTAACCCAGCGTTGAATAAATCTGCGTTGTCAATTATTCCCCCGGCAAACACCATCGAGTGACTTCTCCACTCGCAGGGTAAGCCGATGGATTTTGAAATCTTCAGGAAAATGGATTGGTCCGCCTTGGTGCATGAATATGACCTGGACGGAAAACGGCTGTTGCCGTGGGACGGCTATCCCATGCCGTTTGCCGCCGGATGGTGCGTGGTCAGGCCGCACACCCGCAGCGAACCCCACGTGCAGATCGACCAGGAAATCTTCATCGCCCTCAAGGGCAAGGGCCGGCTGGTCATCGGCGATACGCATTACCTGTTCGAAACCGGTGATATCGCCGCCATTCCCAAGCACACCAATCACTACGTCATCAATGACAGCGACGAAGACTTTCACTTCTACGTGATCTGGTGGGACAAGTTCATCGCCAATGACTACATGAAGGCCGATATCGCTCACCTGGAGACCGGGAATGTCTAAATTCATCGTCACGATCACGCCGCCAACCCCCAACGGCGACCTGCACATCGGCCACTTGGCCGGCCCGTTCCTCAGCGCCGATATCTTCACCCGAACCCAACGGCAAAAAGGCCATGACTGCGTGCTGGTGTCCTACTCCGACGACTACCAGTCCTACATGCTGCGCCGCGGACGCGAGCAAGGGCGCGAGCCGGCGCAGATCGGCGAGGAGAACACCCGCAAGATCAATATCAGCCTGAAGATGGCGGGCATCGAAGTCGATCACTGGATGACGTCCCTGGACAACGGCTGCTTTCGCGACGCGGTGCTGGAGCTTTATCACCAGGGCGTCAACGATCGCAACATCTACCAGAAGACGGTGCTGGCGCCCTTCTGCCGGGCCTGCAACGTGTGGGGCTACGAAGCGTTCGGTCGCGGCCAGTGCAGCAGCTGCGGCCAGGACTCCGACGCCAGCCAGTGCGAGGAATGTGCTTGCGCGCCGAACTACCTGTACATGAAGAACTTCCGCTGCAAGCTCTGCGGCGGCGAGCATGAGTGGGTGGAAAAAGACCATGCCTACCTGAACATCGGCAAGAACGTGCACAAGCTGCGGACCTGGCTGGGCGAAAGTGCCGTGCGCCTCAATTCCCGGGCCTTCGTGGAACGTGAACTGGCCCCCACGCCCCAGGACTGGCAAATCACCCGCCATGGCGATGCCGGCCTGGATATCGGCCAGCCGAGCCTGGGCAAGGTGCACACCTGGTTCATGGGCATGGCCGGGTACATCGCGGCGACGCGGGAGCACTTCACGGTCAACCAGCAGGCCCCGGAACTGTTCGACCGTTTCTGGCGCAGCGACGACACGACGCTGGTGGGTTTCCTCGGGTACGACTGCCTCTACAGCCACGGTATCGCCTACCCGATCCTGTTGGCCGGCAGCCAGTACGCGAAGAAGAAACAGCGCCTCTACACCAACATGTTCCTCAAGCTCAACGGCCTGAACCTCTCCACCAGCCGCAACCACGCCATCTGGATCCGCGACCTGGTCAGCGACTACGACACCGACTCGGTCAGGCTGTACATGGCCTTGCTGGCGCCCGAAGAACAGGAGAGCGACTTCGTCGAAACGCAGTTCGTGGAATGGCACCAGACCTTCTACCAACAGAAACTCGAAAGCCTCACCGTGGCGGCGACGCAAGAGTCGCCGAAGTTCTGGCTCGATGGCATGCAACGCAACGAACACAAGCTGTTGTGCGAGGTGTACAACCGCTGGTCCGCAGTGACCAGTGCCGACAGTTTCTCCAGCCGCAACCTGGCCTCGCTGGCGGTCGAGCTCTACGAATTGGCCTTCGATCGCCTGCAGGCGGAGCAACCCCTGTACTACCTGGTGGCGCTGGCGTCGTGCATCTGCGCGCCGATCACGCCGACCTTGTCCCGGCAGATCCAGAAGCGCTGTTCGATCAACGAGCCGTTGGTCCTGGACAACCTGATAAACGCCAACTTCCTCGATTACTCCATCTAGGACGCCCGCCATGAACAGCGACTTCGAAGTGGCCGTCATCGGTGGCGGCATCATCGGGTTGACCATCGCCGCGCTGTTGTCGGAACGCGGCATCGAAACCTTGCTGGTGGAACGGACCCGCTGCGGTTATGCCGGTGCCACCGCCCACACCGGGGGGATCTGCCGCGCATTCGAACCCAACCCGGCCCTGGCACGGCTGGCGGAGATCGTCGGGCTCAGGCCCGGGGAAACCGACGTGGAGGCGATCCTGCGCCGTCACGAGACGGTCACCGGCGCGCTTTATCGCTTGCCCACCGACAGCCCGCCGCCCAACGGCAAGGTGCCGTTGCGGCGGATCTCGACCGGCGAGGCACGGGAACTCGTGGGGCGCCCTGTCGCCGACAACGGGGCGTATTACCACGAGGCCAGCGCCGCGGTCAGCGATGTGCACTCGACCATGAACGGGTTGCGCACGGCGTTGCGCCAGCACGGTTGCCTGATCGAGCGCTGCGATGTCCAGCGCCTGATGGAGCGCAACACCCACGTCGAGATCCACAGCCTCGACACCCGCTATCGGGCACGCCACGTGATCAACGCGGCCGGCGCCGGCAGCCCGACCCTCAGCCTCATCGACGGCAGCCAGGTGCGCACCATCCCCTATTTCAAGTTCCGGGGGCCGTCGACCCCCACGCTGCCCTGTATCGACTTTGTCGCCGGAACCTACGCCCTGCCCTTGTCCGACACGCTGCTGCAAAGCACCACGGCCATCCGGCCCAGCCTTGAGGAGATAGAGGGCGACCGCAGGCACTTGCGCCTGATGGTCGAAGACTGCCGACAGCGCCTGCAGGGCCTGCTGGGCGACACCGAGGAGTACTCGTTGCTGTCGACGGACCTGGCGACCGACCTGTACACCCCGGACGGCCTGCCGCGGTTGGGGCCGCAGTACCCGGGGTCGCGCATCTGGCTGGCGACCGGCCTCAATGGGGTGGGCTACAAGTACGCCTACCCGATCGCCTCGCGCCTCTACGAGCAGATCGCCCGATCACGATAGCCACCCCCGTCGCACACCTTGAATCCACGTCCAGGGAGGGACAGCCATGCCCTTTTGCATCGGTCTATCGGCCATTTTCGAGAGCGACAGGACCGTGCATGCACGCACCTTCCTGGCGGCCATCAACCATTTCATCAACAGCCACGACACCCGCGGGTTGACGTTCATTTTCGAGGATGACGACGCCAGCCCGGAAGGTGGCCGGGGCGCTGCGCGGCGATTGATTGCCCGGGGCGCCGACGTGGTGGTCGGGCATTTTTCTTCGGACGCCGCCAGCGCGGCCCTGCCCCTCTATGCATCCTCGGGCATCCCGGTGCTGCTCCCGGCAGCGACCAAGCAGGACCTGGTCAACGAAGTGACCCATGCCTTTCGCCTGTGCCCGTCGGACAACGACCTGATGACACTGCTGGCCAGGCAACTGCTCACCCATGCCTCGATCGACAGCGTGCTGCTCACCCACGATTCCACCGAGCACGGCGAGTCCCTGGCCCGCAGCCTGGCAGCCCTTCTGGAGCCCAGCCGCCTGCGTATCACCTCGTCCCTCGACCACGCCGCAGCGCTGGTCTATTGCGGGCGCCTGAACAACAGCATCCGCTACGTCAACGAGCTGCCGGAGCGGCTGCGCGACCGGCCCCTCTACCTCACCGACGACGCGCTTTCCAGCTGGTTCATCGAACAGACCGCGCCCCGGGACACCCTGGGCATCGTGGGCCTGGCCACCGCCGGGCCGGGGTTGGCCGCTGGCGAAACCTATTACCAGGAAAGCCTGGCGGCCTTGCAGATCGCCCGCGCCCTGAGCCACTGCGAGTCGCTGCTCGACGCACTGCAAACCACCACCTTCGACACTGTCATGGGCGATGTGCAATTCCGTGACGGCGAGAACCGCTTTACCCGAGCCGCCCTCTGGACAGTACGCAACCGACGTTTCATCCCATTCACTTCCGCTTGATCACAGGTGCCTCATGCAGGGAACTCCCGACTATCACGAAATGATCAACATCGGCTTCGGCCCCGCCGGCATCGCCCTGGCGTGCGCGCTCGAAGAAGCCCCCCATCGGCCACTGGAAACGGGCCAGTGCCTGTTCCTGGAAAAACATTCCGATTGCGCCTGGCACCCGGAATTCCTGCTGGACGGCACCGATATCAACCACCACCTGTTGCGTGACCTGGTGACGCCGCGCAATCCACAAAGCCGGCACTCCTTCGCCATGTACCTGAAGGAGCACGGCCGCCTTTATCAGTTCGGCCTGCTGGGGCGTCCCGCCAGTCGCAACGAATGGTCCGACTACGTCGCCTGGGTCGGCAAGGCGTTCGCCTCGCACGTGCGTTACGGCGAGGAAGTCCGGGAGATCCGCCCGGTGCTGGAAGAGGGCGAGATCAAGCTGCTGCGGGTGATGACTTCCAAGGGGCAGTACCTGACGCGCAACCTGGTGCTGTCCAGTGGCAGCACCCCGAACATTCCCCCGCAGTTCGCCCCACTGGACAGCCCCCGGGTCATCCACACCTCACGCTACCTCAGCAGCCTGGCGCATCTCGATCGCCAGGGCGCCTGGTCCTTCGCCGTCATTGGTTCCGGGCAGAGCGCGGGAGAATCCATCGTCGATCTGTTGAACCGTTTCCCCAACGCCCGGGTCACCTCGATCCACCGCAGCAGCGGCTTCAAGATCGCCCAGTTGGGGCAGTTCCCGAACCAGGCGTTCCATCCGGAGCGAGTGGCCTACTTCCACAGGTTGGGCCAGGCCGAAAAAGCCATGATCCTGGAGGAGGTTAAATCCACCAATTACTCCGGTATCGATGTCGACGAAAGCCAGGCGCTGTATTCGCTGTTCTATGAAGGCCTGGTCAGCAACAAGCCACGGCTGGCCTTGAAGATCTTCACCCAGGTCGAATCCGCCGCGCACACCGAGACCGGGGTCACCCTGCAACTGTGCGATCCCTATACCCAGGAACGCGACAGCCTGGACGCCGACTTCGTCATCCTGGGGACGGGCTACCAGCAGGACTACATCCCCTCGCTCCTCTCCCAGCTGCAACCCTGGCTGAGCCTGGGCAGCGATAACGGCGTACGGGTGGAGCAGAACTACAAGCTGACGACCAGCCCGTCGTTCCTGCCCTCGATTTTCGTCAACGGCCTGTCCGAACGCTCCCACGGCATCGGCGAGGGGCAGTCGTTTTCCCTGCTGGCCATGCGCGCCGGCATCCTGACCCACTCCCTGTTCTGAACGCCCAAAGGTGTCGACATGTATAACGCTTCCTCCGATATCGTGTTTGACAACGTATTCCTGACCATCAAGGGCCTGGGTATCCGTTGCGCCTTGAAGCTCGATTATTTCAACGCCGCCGGCTCGATCAAGATGAAGACCGCCCTCGGGCTGGTCCTGAGCCTGGAACAGCAAGGGCTGATCAACCGCAACACCACGTTGATCGAGTCGTCGTCCGGCAACCTGGGCGTCGCCTTGAGCATGATCTGCGCCGAGCGCAAGTACCGCTTCACCTGTGTCTGCGACCCGAATATCTCCCAGTCCAACCTGAAGCTGATGATGGCCCTCGGCACGCGCATCGTCCAAGTGGACACCAAGGATTCCAACGGTGGCTACCTGGGGACCCGCATCGCCTATGTCCGCCAGAAGATCGCCGCCGACCCCGATTGCCTCTGGCTCAACCAGTACTCGAACCCGGCGAACCCGCAGACCCACGCCCGCACCACCGCCAGCTCGATCTTCAATAGTTTCACCCGGGTCAACTACCTGTTCGTCGGCGCCGGCACCACGGGGACGCTGATGGGCTGCATCGACTTCTTCAAGAAGTACAGCCCCTACACCAAGATCATCGCGGTGGACAGCCTGGGCTCCGTGACCTTTGGCGGGCCGGCGGGGAAACGCCACATCCCGGGCCTGGGGTCCAGCCAGATGCCGCCCCTGTTCCGCGCCGACGACCTGCACGCCATGGAGAGCATCAAGGAGGTCGACACGATCCAGATGTGTCGCTACATGGCCAGGGAAAACGGCCTGTTGTTCGGCGGTTCCACCGGTACTGTCCTGGCCGGCGTCATGGCCTGGAAAGACCGCATCCACCCCGACGCCACCGTGGTCGCCATCTCCCCCGATGCCGGCGAGCGCTACCTGGACACCATCTACAACGACGACTGGGTCCGCGCCCGCTTCCCGGACTACGACTTCAACCGCATCCGTCCCGACATCCTTGCCAGCGAAAAGGAATACGCCCATGCCTGACGCCACCCACGACCGCGACCTGCATATCGTGAAGGGAAACACCGTTCGCGATGTCCTCACGCGGTTTCCCGCCCTTGCCCAGGACACCGTGCGGGACACCTACCTGCAGCACCATCGCGGCGCGACCGAGAACCCGGACAGCTATTTCCTGCGCTTCAAGGACCGCCCCGCGGACCGCATCATCGCCCTGCCCGCCGCCTGTGTGGACGGTGCGGACAAGGTCGCCGGGATCAAGTGGATCGCCAGCTTCCCTGGCAATACCCGGCACAATCTGCAGCGGGCGTCGGCGACGCTGATTCTCAATGACCTCGCCACGGGGTACCCCATCGCATTGCTCGAAGCGTCGATCATCAGCGCCGTGCGCACGGCCGCCTCGGCCGTCCTGGCCACCCATTGCCTGTTGGGACAACGCACCGAGATCCCGCGGTTGTCGTTCGTCGGTGCCGGGGTCATTTCACGGACCGTCCTGGACCAGTTCCGGGTCTCGCGGTGGAGCATCGGTGAGGTCCTGATCCACGACACCGACGCCGATTCCGCCCAGGCATTCAAGGCTCATGCCCTGGCCCAGGGGTTCACCTGCCGCGTGGTCGACACGCTGGAGCAGGCCCTGGAGAACGACGTGGTGGTGCTCGCCACCAATGCCGCGCAGCCCTATATCGACGAGCGATATGCCTTCAAGGCCGGGACCGTGCTGCTCAATATCTCCCTGCGCGACCTGGCCCCCAGCCAGGTCCTCGGAGCGTTCAACGTGACCGATGACATCGAGCATTGCCTCAAGGCCAACACCTCCCTGCACCTGACGGAACAACAGGTCGGCCACCGTGAGTTCATCGATTGCACCCTCGCGCAGCTGTTGCTCGGCGAGCGCAACCCCGACCCTTCCCGGCCGATGATCTTTTCCCCGTTCGGCCTGGGCGTGCTCGACGTGGCACTGGGCAAGAAAATCTTCGACATCGCACGCACGCAACGGCAAAGCGTAGCGGTGACCGATTTTTTTGAATCCACTCTCCGCTGGAGTTGAAACCATGCGCATCGCAATCATCGGCCTGGGCGCCACCGGCCTGCTGGCCCTGGCCAAGACCTTCTCCATGGCCAAGCGTCACCCCAACATGTCCGTGATCGTCCACGCCTTCGACGCCCAGGCGCCGGGCCAGGGGGTGCACCGCTGCGACCAGGCGGACTACCTGCGCCTCAACACCGTGGCCGGCCAGCTTTCGCTGTTCGAGGACGACGATTTCACCCTGTTCCCCCGGCACTCCTTCCGCCCCTCGCTCTATGAGTGGATCGCCCATTTGCATCCGGAGGCCATCAGCGGGGAACAGGATCGCTTCGCCTTCCTGCCACGCCGGTACCTGGGCCTGTACCTGCAGTGGTACTTCACCCGATTGCTTGAACACATTCCCATCAACGTGCGTTTCGAGACGTCCTGTCGCCTGATCCGCACCATTGAAGAAGAGCCGGACGGACGTTTCAAGCTGCTCGCTTCGCCCCCCGTGAACGGAGCCTACGACACGCTGCTCCTGTGCACCGGACACGGGGTGCTGCCTGCCACGCGCCGCGCCACCCCTTTCATCGCGCCCTATCCGCTCCCCGCCAGCCTGGAAGACATCGCCAGCGATTCGGCGGTGGCGATCCAGGGCGTCGGGTTGACCGCGATGGATGTGGTGGCTGCGCTGACCACGGGCCGTGGCGGCGTCTTCGAGCAAACCGCCAACGGCCTGAGCTACCGGCCCTCCGGCCAGGAACCGCGCATCAGCCTGTACAGCAACTCCGGCATGCCCTACCGCGCCAGGCCAGAAGTGGACGACGCGGTCATTCGCTACCAGCCGCTGGTCATGACCCACACGGCCATCGATCGGATCAGGGACGAGACGCCGGGGCGCCGGATCGATTTCGAGAAGGATCTGCTTCCGCTGCTTTACCAGGAAATGACCGCTGCCTATTACTGTGCCTGCGCCGGCCAGGATGAGCGCAACGCGTCTCGCTACCAGGCGTGCTACCAACAGGTCTGGGAGCAATTGCAAACCGCCCAGGCCCAGGGAACCCTGGCGGCCACGTTCGATCGCCTGGCCCAGGCATACGGGCCCTACGCCCCCTTGGAGGCGCTGGCCTGCGAGCCGCCGGCCCACCTGACGGCCGACACTTACCCGCAGTGGTTCCTCGCCCAGCTCGAGGACGATGTGCGAGCCAGTGCCTTGGGTTGCCGACGCAGCCCGCTGAAGAAGTCGCTGGAGGTCTGGCGCGACTTGCGCAATCAGTTATGCCATGCCATCGATCATCGGGGCCTGACCGCGGCGTCCCACCAGACGTTCTTCACGCGGTACTGCCCACTGATCAACCGGCTGGTGGCCGGGCCGCAAAAAGAACGACACGCGGAATTGATCGCGCTGATTCGAAGCGGGGTTGTCGTCCTGTTGCCGGGTTATGCAGCCGCCGATCATTACAACCCCGATACACGGACATTCACGATCACCCTGGAAAAACCGGAATACCGGCAGTTCATGTTCGAGCACCTGATAAAGGCCAATGTCAATGCCCAGGACACCCGGCGTGAGCTGCACACCTTGCTCGGTGCTATAACCGAGCAACCGACCCGGTATTCTCCCCTGGCTTATGGCGACTTCTCTTGCGCTCACCATCCCGAATTCGTACACGCGCATTTGCGTGAGCGAATTTATATATTCGGGCCGGTCCTGGAAGGCTCCAGTTATTACAACCATTACGTGCCCTCCAATACGCCGTCGCGAATATCGGCGGCACTTGAGAAGAGCCTGAGCAAAGCCGTCAGCCATTTCAACCACCGTTTCAGCGAAATATTCTAAAAATATTCAGTTGCCGGCATCGCCTAACTGGAGGTTTTCTGCGCGCTTGCAACAGGCCTTCCTTTGAGATTAGCGTACGGAAACTTCGCCACTCTCGATCTGGCAAACCAGGCCTTGATGCCGACATTCAAGCACCGCTACCGGGGGACCCGGCGCACCACAACAGGGCAACGACACGCGATTAAAAAGGGACTCTCAATGCGCCATTCATTCAATACTTCCTGAACTCAACGACGTTCCTTTTCGAGCCATACATCATCTCCCCGTTCACCCCTCTTGGAAGGTGGAGGGAGAAGTCATGCCTCGACATGACGGTACTTCTGATTAGCAGCACGGAATACGCCCCGGCTAAATTAAAACAAGGACTGAACGATGAGCCGATCAATGCCATTATCATCGCTCCATATATTTGTCGAGGTATGCAAACACCACAGCATGAAAAAGACCGCGGACATACTCTGCGTTACTCCAGGCGCTATCAGTCAACAAATAAAAAGCCTCGAAGACCGGATGTCCGTCAAGCTGTTCGAGCGTTCTCACCGGGAGATTAGCCTGACCACCGCCGGAAAGAACTTGATGGACCAACTCGCCGTGTCATTCAACAATATCGAAGCGGTCTGGGAAGACTTCGAATCGTTCCGAACCCGCTCCGCCCGATTGTCGGTCAATACCACCCTGTCATTTGCCAGCGCCTGGTTGATCCCGCGGTTGACCCGCTTTCAACAACGCTGGCCCGACATCGAAATCAATCTGTCGACGTCCCATTGCGCGGACTTGCGCCGCGATGGGATCGACGTTGCCATCCGTCACGGCCAGGGTGTCCATCCGGGCCATCACAGCGAAAAACTGTGGACGCCCAACACCCTGCCGATCGGCCATCCCGCCTTGCTCAAAACCGGTCGACGAATCGAACAGCCCGCCGATTGCCTCAACTACCCGTTGCTCCAGGACGCCAGCCGCTCGAACTGGAAACTCTGGCTCAAAGCCCATGGCATCGAAGACACTCGCTCGCGACGCGGGTGCAGTTTCACCGACGAGCAATTGCTGATTGACGCGGCGATCGCGGGCCAGGGGTTGGCCTTGGTCAGCGACGTCTATGCCCGGCCTGCGATAAAGGCCGGGCACGTGGTGCCTGTCTTCGCGCCCTCCACCCATGCCGAGATGGCCTACTACCTGATCAGCCCGCTGGAACAGGCGGACGATTGGAAGATCAACATATTCGCCAACTGGATAAAGGCCGAAGTCAGCCTGTTCCTGAAAGTCAACGAGTCATCGGCACAAACCCGACAACCCGATTACGCGTGCGACTGACGCATCGCGCACGGGTCGATCATTCCGTGGTGGTGAGCTGTCAGGACGACGGCTTCTCGAACGCAGGGACCCGGGGTCAGACCAATCGAGCACCGCCATCGACATTGAGCACGGCACCGTTCATGAACGTGTTGCCCATCAAGAACACCACCGCCCCACCCGCCTCTCCCGCCGACCCCATGCGACGCAGCGGTAGCGCCTGCTCCAAGGCCGCCACGTAGGCGTCACGACCTTCACCCAGGGCCTTGTCGAAGATCGGTGTGTCGATCGGGCCAGGCGACAGGGTGTTGACCCGAATCGGCGCCAATTCCAGGGCCAGGCCACGCGCCAGCGCCTCCATGGCGGCCGATGCCGCTGCAATGACCGCCGTGCCATGGGCATTGGGCCGATCAGCCAGTGCACCCGAGATGAAAGTGATCGATCCGGCCTTGGACAGTCGCTCGCCCAGGGCACGAATAGCGCCGATGGACGCCCAGATGCGCTCATCGAACGCCCGGCGCAAATGCCCGACGTCGGCGCTCATGATGGTTCCGGTGACGAACGTCCCGGCAAGCAACACCAGATGATCCACCACCGGGATATCCGCCAGCGCCGCTTCGACCGCCTCAGGCCGGGTCACGTCGGCCGCACGCCATCCGTCCAGCCCATGTGCGTTCGCTGCCTGCTCGGCACGGGCTGCGTTCGAGCCGATGACGATGACTTGGGCGCCGGCGGCCTTGGCCTCGATCGCTGCGGCCAGGCCGATACCCGATGTACCGCCGAAGATGACGACCGTGCGGCCGAGAAGAGTGGATGCAAATGCAGGGGCAGTGTTCATGGAATCCTCCAATGGAACGCCTGGATGGCGTTCGATGGAGAGAGCATAAGACCGTGATCGCGGATTGATAATCGGGGCCAAAGTCGCTTTACTAGTGCCATGAAGGCACAAATTGGACTGGACCGTCTCACCGGACTCATCGCATTCGCGCGGGCCGCCTCCCTCGGCAGCTATACCGCGGCGGCGCGGGAGCTCTCGGTATCCCCCTCAGCCGTCAGCAAGAGCGTGCAGCGGCTTGAAGCGCATTTCGGGTTGATGCTCTTCACCCGCACGACGCGTTCCCTGACCCTCACGCCCGAAGGCCGGGACCTTTATGAACGGGCGCTGCGGATCCTGCGCGAGGTCGAAGAGATCGACCAGGCGGCGGTCGCCTCCCGCGCCGAGCCTTCGGGTGTCCTGAAAGTCACGGCCCCGCTGCCCATCGGCGTGAACATCCTGGCGCCGGCCTTGCCCAGTTTCCGCGATCAATACCCCCGCCTGGCCATCGACCTGCGGCTCGGCGATCCGTATGCCGACATCATCGAGCAAGGCATCGACGTGGCCATTCGCGTCGGCAACCTCAGCGATTCGCGCCTGGTGTCGCGGCCCCTGGGGCCTCATCGGATCGGTGCGTTTGCGTCGCCTGGCTATCTGCAACGCAAAGGCATGCCGACGACCGTGGAGCAACTGGCCCAACATGAGTGCGTGAATTTTCGCTACCAGAGTACCGGGCAGCCGTTGCGCTGGCCGTATCAGGCCGGCGACAAAGCAATGGAATGGAACCCCGACGCCGCCTTCACCGTGGACGTCAGCGACGCGGTGGCGGCCATCATGGCGGCAGGCGGTGGCATCGGCATCACGCCACATTACGTGGCGGCGCCCTATGTTCGCCGAGGTGAATTGTTCCCGGTGCTCCCCGCGCTCACCGCGGAGCGCTTCTCCATCACCGCCCTGTGGCCGGAAAGCCGACGCGGGAGCCCCAACGTGAAAGCCTTCATCGCCTTTTTGCTGGAACTGTTTCCTGCAACGCCGGCGTGGGATGAAGCGGTGAACGAGGCGGCCGCGGCGTGGCGGGATTGATCGGTGCGCGCACCGGGCTCGCTTGAATCCGGCTTGCGCAGCCGCCGATCAAGCCGCTGCCTTTACAGCGCCGTTACCCCAGGCGCATCGACACTTCGATGTCATCGGCAAACGGCACGGATAGGTAGCCACTCTGCGGTGAACGCACGTAAGCCAGGTAGTCGGGGCAATAGTCGGTGTTGTCCGCCACCACCCATGCACCCGGGCGCAGGTGTTTTTCCACCAGGCCCAGCACGTCGCCATACAGCGCCTTGGCGCCATCGAGCAGGAGCAGGTCGACCGCCTTTGGCAAGTCGCTGGCCAGGGTGACGAGCGCGTCGCCTTCGCGGATCTGCACCAGGTCGTCGACCCCGCCTTCAGCGAGGTGCCGACGCGCCACGGCGACCTTCGACGGTTCGAATTCACTGCCGATCAACACACCGCCGCCGTTGTCCCGCAGCGCCGCGGCCAGGTGCAAGGTGGACAGGCCGAACGAGGTGCCGAATTCGACGATGGCCCGGGCCTGGGCACTGCGTGCCAGCATGTACAGCAGCTTGCCGGTGTCGCGGGAAACCGGCAGCCACAAGTCCTTGAGCATGCCGTACAGTTCGAGGTAGTCGGTCTTGCTGCGCATCAGGCGCTCACGCTCTTGCCCCGGCACCGTGTCCAGCACCGGGCTGGTGGCCTCGCCGGCTTGGGTGTAGAGGCGTTCGATCAGGGTTGCCAGGGGTTCTGTGTTCAAGGTGCTCATCATTGCTTTCCATCGATAGGGGATTAAGATGCGAGTGATTCGTCGCATTTAAATGATGCGAGCGATTCGCCTTATTCGCTATTCGCGTTCCCCACGCCGCCCGAGCCGCCCATGACCCAGCGCCAGACCGCCCGTATTTCCTCACGCAAGCAGCCGCAGCAAGCACGTTCCACCGAACTGGTAGGGGCCATCCTGGAGGCCGCTGTTCAGGTTTTGGCCAAGGAAGGCGCCGCTCGCTTCACCACCGCCCGCGTCGCGGAAAAGGCCGGCGTGAGCATCGGCTCGTTGTACCAGTACTTCCCCAACAAGGTCGCCATCCTGTTCCGGCTGCAGAGCGACGAGTGGCAGCAGACCACACAGATGCTCTGCCGGATCCTGGAAAACCTCGACCAACCGCCCCTGGATCGCTTGCGCAACCTGGTGCATGCGTTCATTCGTTCCGAGTGCGAAGAGGCGCCGATGCGCGGCGCGCTGAATGACGCCGCACCACTCTATCGCGACGCGCCGCAAGCCAGTGAAGTGCGCGCGACCGGCAAGCGGATCTTCGCCCGGTTCATGCTCGAACTGCTTCCCGAGGCCAGCGAATGCGCCCGCTCGGCAGCCTGCGACCTGATCCTGGCCACGCTCAGTTCGGTGGGCAAGGATTTCTCCATGAGCCCCCGCACCGACGCGCAAATCGCCGCCTACGCCGATGGCATGGCCGACATGTTCAGCGCCTACGTGGTTGCGCTCGACCGACGGCGCGTCCAGCTCATGGGCGTGTGACAGCCAGAGACGGCGCGGGTCGCACTCCCGTCCGACACTGGATCGAGTGGGTCGAAGCCGCCTTGCCTTGATCAGCCCTAGGACGGTCACCCAGCGGTGACCGTCATGCCGCCGTCGGCCATGACCACCGAGCCGACGATGAAGCTCGCACGATCCGAGGCTAGAAAAGCGACGATTTCAGCGATTTCCTCCGGTTGCGCGGCCCGTCCGATGGGCGCTCCCTGGCCGTGCCGGGCCAGGAAGCCCGGGCCGTCGTCCACCACGTCGTCAAGGATGTGGGTGACCACATCGCCAACGCCAATGGCGTTGACGCGAATGCCGTGCCCGATCACTTCGAGCGCCAGCGTTCGGGTCAGTTGGGCCAATGCGCCTTTCGACGCGGTGTAGGCGGCGATGGTTGGGAAGGCAAAATAGGCGGCATAGGACGCGATGTTGACGATGGCCCCGGACTGGTTGGGCATCATCGCCTTGGCCGCTTCGCGACAATGCAGGAAAGCTGCGGTGGCATTGACCGCCTGGATACGCTCCCAGTCGTCACGGGTCATGTCGATGACGAGCTTGTTGAGGATGATGCCGGCGTTGTTGACCAGGATGTCCAACTGGCCGAACTGCTCGACAGCCAGGCCGACCGCACGCTCGGCGGCGCCGTCTTCGGTGATGTCGGCCACCAGGGGGATCAGTCCGGGGCGGGCGAGGTCTTCTACAGCGCGATTGCGATCCTCGGCCACGACCTTGGCGCCGCGCGCATGAAGCAGCAGTGCGATCGCCTTGCCGATGCCACTGGCGGCGCCGGTGACCAGCGCGACTTTGCCTTCGACTTCGTTAGGTAGACCGTGCTTGATATTCGTCATGATGTTCTCCTGCGTTGCGAGCCGGTGAGGCATTCGCCGGCTTGGCGCCCGTGGGGCGCTGTTGTGATCGACGGCTTCACTGTCTCGCAACCGAACGCCCCGGGCTTTCGCATGCTTGCGCGGGCTGTCGGGGTTTTGCGCTGGCGTGGACTGCCGGGTCCGCGCCTTCTGCGCTACCCTACCGACACTCGTCTGTTTCTGAAGCGTTTGTCGAAGGAGCCCACCGTGCCCTTACCTGGACATGATCACCGGGTACCTCGTGATTTTGCCCGCATCCCGGCCGAATCGATGCCGCACCATCTACCGGGGACACCGCAGGTACTGCCCTCGCTCCCGCCGCTGCAGGATGTGGTGGTGCAGTTATTCAGTCATCACAGCATTGCCGAGCCGATACGGGTGCCCGCCGTGGTGGAGCCGCTGCTGGTGCTGGTACTGGCTGGCAAGGCCAGGGTCGAGGAGCGCGGCCCCGATGAGGCCTGGCAAGCGACCTTGGTCGAGGCCGGCGACTTCTTTCTCACCCACGCCAGCGAGCCCTACGAGATGCGCTGGCAAACCATCGGCTGTGACGCCTTCGAGGTGATGCACCTGTACCTTGGCCTGCCGCTGATCGACCAGGCTTCCTATGACCTGCTGGGGGAGCATTGCGGGCCGGTAAGGTTCGCGGACATCTCCGGTGCCCGGGATGAGCGCGTCAGCTTCATCGTCGAACAATTGCGCATCGAGCTGATCGAAGAGCGCCAGCCCAGCCCGCTCTTCGTCCACGGCCTGGCCCAGGCGCTGGCCGTGCACCTGATCCGCCGCTACCCTGCGCCCCACGGCAGCCGCCGGCGCCACAATGGGTTGCAGGCCTACAAGTTGCGCCGCGTCCTCTCGGCGATGGACGCTGGCCTGGCCGATGACTTCAACCTGGCGAACCTGGCCAGGATCGCCGACTTGAGCGAGTACCACTTCAGCCGGGTATTCAAGCGCGCCACGGGACTATCGCCATCGCAGTATTTCATCCGATTGCGGATGAGCCGTGCGCGGCACCTGCTGCTCGAGACCGACCGCAGCATCATCGACATCGCAATGGAGGTGGGCTACTGCAGTCCCAGCCATTTCTCGCAGGTGTTTCGCCGGGAAGTGGGGCTCACGCCCAGCGCCTACCGGTTGGCGTGACGTAAACCCGGGGGCGCACTCTACAGGCCTGCGCGCACCCGACGGGACAAACCTTACTCCCGTGCTGTGCTCGCCACCGCCCGGAGCCCTCCGAGTGCATAGCTGACCATGTGCTCGATCAGCCCCTGTGGCTCAATGCTCAGCCCTTGCAGCACATGCCGGGTCAACGGCTGGTAGGCGATCAGCAGGAACAGGCAGGGAGCGAAGACGCTGATCGCGCTGCGCAAGGTGGTGGGGTGATCGGCCGGCAGGTCCATGATCTGCCCGAGCAGGCTGCGCAGTATGTGCGCCTTGGGAAAGGACTGCTCCTTGAGCACCGCCTCGAACTCCGGCGAAGGCGACAGCAGCTCGCGCGTCAGCACTTTCAACGCCCAGCCGTCCGGATGATCGTGGATGCGTTCGACGAGCAAGGTGATGAGCCCACGCAGCTTGTCTTCTGGCGAGCCCGGTTGCTCGCTGAGGGAGACCAGCGTGTGCAGTTGCAGGAATCGAGCATGGGCCTCGAGCAATACGGCCCGGTACAGGCCTTCCTTGTTGACGAAGTGATAGTTCACGGCGGCGCTGTTGGCCCGCGAATGCTCGCAAATCTGTTTGCTGGTGGTGTTTGCCAGGCCCTGCTCGGCGAACAACTCGCCGGCCTTTTCCAGAATCTGCAGCCGCGTCGCCCGCCCATCGAGTCGCGAAGCGCGGGTGGGGGAAGGCTTGCCAAAAGCGTTGTCCATGAGCTCATCTCTCGATAGTTCTAATTCAAATTTGACTTTTTATTTCAGCGTACCTATTTTGGTCTCGTCACTGCCCCTTTACAACCCCGCGTGAAGGCTCTGCACCGATGTTCGCAGGCTTTCCCGCCCATCAAGGAATCACCGTCATGGAAGCGCGCGTAATGACACCTTTCACCTACTTCTCATTGCCCATGCAGAAGCAGTTCCTGGTCAATCAGAAAGCCGTTCAGGGGAAGCCCTACGCCGACTTTTTCCGTTCGCAGATCAGCGTACCGCTCAGTGCCGTCGAGAAAATCCAGCGAGGCCCGATGCCCCTGGCCGATACGTTGACCCCCAGCATCGAAGACCTCAATCGCATGCTGGCGGCGGACTTTGTCAGCGAGGAAGCAGGCTACGCCGTGCTGCCCGGCCCGATGGCCTATGTGCAAAGCCGCAAGTTCTTCCCCAACTGCACGGCGCAGATGCTCAAGTGGTGGTTCATGTGGCACCCGCTGGAAGCCGAGCGCTACACCTTGTGGTTTCCCTATGCCCATGTCGAGAATCCCTGCGTGCATCACGAGCGCCTGGTCGATGACACCTTGAGCTTTGAGGACAGCCTGTATGGCAACACCTTCTGTGCATCCGAGTATGTCGGCGATCGCCTCATGCACCTGCACATCCATTTCAGGGACCCGTGCGAACTGGGTTTCTGCCCGGACCTGTACCGCGAATCAAAAATCGATGGCAGCGTCAGCGCGCTGATGAGCCTGGCGGACCAACCGCAGGTGCCTGTTTCGCTGATGGTCCACCTGTTCAAGGAATGCCCCGAAGGCTTGTACCTGACCAGCCGCTACTGGGTGGGCAGCCACCCCGCCATGCAGCGTTTTCCAGGTGCCGACCAGGCCGCGCAGTTGCTGGAAAAAAACGGCTTTGGCGAAGCCGAGCTGGAAACGCTGGCGTATGAATTCGCTGTGCATGACTTGTGTGAGTTCAACCACCTGGCCAGCATCCTGCCGGGCCTTCATGCACAGTTCAGTGGCGCCGCGTAGAAACATTCCCTCCCTCGATCAGGCTTCGGCGGTGCCCTGGACCGCCGCCGAAGTCGTACGCAACACACCGTTCATCAGCAATGTCGTGAACTCGTTGATATCCCCCTCCACCTCCAACTGCTCAGTCAACAACCGGTACCAGCAAAACCCGAAGATCATGTCCAGCAGCAATTCACGCGACGTGTCCTTGGGCAGCTCACCTTGCTGAATAGCGTTTTCCACCAGCTTGCGCGGCAGCTCTCGACGACGCTCCATGAATTCATCTTTCAGCTTTGGCAACGTCGTGGGATCGAGTTGGGCTTCAGCGATGACGCACCGGAATGCCTCCCCGCAGATCGTTTCCCGCCAGACCTTCCAGAGATTGAGCAGCAGGAAATTGAGGTTTTCCTTGAAGGAACCCTTATCCGGCTCCTTGCGAATCTGCTCGCTTTCACTCTCGTAGACTTCGGCTATCAAGGCCGCCTTGTTGCCCCACCATCGATAGATCGTCGGTTTGCTCGCTCCGGCGCGCCGGGCCACGGCCTCGATGCTCAACCCTGAGTAACCGCACTCCTTGAGCGTTTCTATGGCAGAAATGATGATCGCTTTGTGCGTGTGTGGGCTCCTCAATGAGCCAATGGAGCTCCGAGACGGTTTACGGGCCATAATTCAAAATCTCCAATATGGCGCTTGACAAAAGAGAAGCAGGGTATAGGATTCTCTCGAAAAGCAATGAAACGGATCGTTTCGTTTTGTAGGTTTATCTGATCTCGAATTCTGCTTATTCCCGCACCTCGGTAGCGGAATAGGCCGCTTTATTTGGAAATTGAGAAAGGATATTCATGAAATTTTAACGCAACCTTAATGATACGGCACGTTTCGTATCATACCTAATAAGTAGGAGATAATAAACCCATTGCTCACTTGCGGAATGCTGGTTTTTTTCCGCTGAAGCTCCCGATTTACGGGCATAGGACTGCCAGTGACACTTTGCGGGCACCATTAGATAGTTTCTAAATATTTCATGCATCGGTCACGGCCATCGCCGTTGGCAGGTGGGGAAAGGAATCTGGAGGAAGTACACGTGAATAAAGTAGGAATTGTGAGCTATGGCGCGGGCATTCCGGTGTGCCGCCTCAAAGTGGAAGATGTGATCCACGTATGGAAGAACACTGACCTGAGCCTGGTCACGAACCAGCTCGGCGTCATGGAACGAGCCGTCCTTCAACCCGACGAAGATGTCATCACCCTAGGCGTATTGGCCGCCCAGCGCGCGCTGGATAAAGCGCCCCCCTCCACCCTGGATGCCCTTTACCTCGGTACGTGCACCAACCCCTATGACTCCCGCGCGTCGGCCTCGGTCATCCTGGAAATGCTCGGCTGCGGTTATGACGCCTTCTGTGCTGACGTGCAGTTCGCCGGGAAATCCGGCACCAGCGCCCTCCAGATCGCCTACGCCCTGGTGGCTTCAGGCATGAGCGGCAATGCCTTGGCCATTGGCGCCGATACGATCAACCGCAACACCGCGCCCGGCGACCTGACGGAATCCTATGCGGGAGCAGGTGCGGCCGCCGTGTTGCTGGGCACTGAAAAGGTGATCGCGCAATTCGACGCCAGCTTCTCCTGCGCGGCGGATGTCGCGGACAACATTCGTCCCCAGGGTGATCGCTACATCCGCTCCGGGATGGGATTGGGCTCCGACAAGAACAGCATCGGCCTTGAGGAGCAGACGCATCGCGCCGCTTCAGGATTGATGGCCAAGATGAAGGTGCAGGCCAGCGATTTCGACTACGTCGTCTTCCAGCAGAACCTGGTGTCGACGCCCTTCTCCCTCGGCAAAGGCCTGGGCTTCACCCAAGCGCAGATCGAACCGGGCATCTATGCCCAGAGTGTCGGCGATACCGGCGCTGCGAGCCCGTTGCTGGGCCTGGTGAACGTACTGGACCGAGCGCGTCCCGGCGAAAAAATCCTCATGGTGTCCTACGGGTTTGGCGCGGGCAGCGACGCGATCGCCCTGACGGTAACCCCTGCCATCGAGGCCTATCAGAAGACCAACGTCCCGCTACGCACGCTGCTGGAGGATAAGTACTACGTGGATTACGGGACGTCGATCAAGTACGAGTTCAAGTACTTGCGGCCCGACTACGCCCTGACTGCCTATCTCTGATTTCCATCTATCCAGCAAGGAGCACCTCCCATGTGCGCACGACGCGTTGCTATCGTTTCGGCTGCCTATACCCCCAAGCCTGGCAGCTCCCGAGTTCGCCAGACCTTTAAAGAGATGATCGTCGAGTCCGCCTACCAGGCCCTCAACGCCATCAAGATGCATCCCCGCGAAATCCAGGCGGTCGCCTATGGCTACCATGGCGAAGGCATTTCCGAATACGGCGGCCTGGGCCCCACCATCTCCGATGCACTGGGCATCAGCCCTGCCCCTACGTTCATGAGCACCGCCAACTGCACCAGCAGCTCGGTGTCCTTCCAGATGGCTCACCAGATGGTGGCCTCGGGCGAATACGACATCGTCCTGTGCGGCGGCTTTGAAAAAATGACCGACCACTTCAACTACGCCGAATACATCGGCTCCAGCACGGAATGCGAGTACGACTATTTCCTGGGAATTTCCCACACCGACGCCTTCGCCCTGGCGACGGCCGAATACTTTGAAAAATTCGGCTATGCGGGACGCGAAGCGGATGTGCTGGCGACGTTCGGCCGGCAGATGCGCATCTATGCCCACAACACGCCAGGCGCGACCCGCTTTGGCGTGCCGATCCCATCGTTGGAGACCCTCAAGAACAGCGAGGCCTGCGGCTCGATGCTGGCCTGGGGCGAAGCCAGCGGCTGCGCGATCCTGGTGGCCGAGCACCTGGCGCACCATTACACGACCCAACCGGTGTTCATCCGTGGCTGCGCCTACACCGGCGTGTCGCACTACTTCGGCACGCGTTATCACAACCCGACCTTGAAACACGCGGGGCTGCCGAAAGACGTGGGCATGGCGGTGTCGGCCAACTCGATCGCCTGCGCCGAAATCGCCTACAAGAAAGCCGGCATCACGTCCAAGGACATCGATGTGGCGCAGGTCTACGACCTGTTGGGCGCCGGCCTGATCCAGATGGAGTCCATGGGCGTCTGTGGCCCGGGCCAGGCAGGTGACTTTGTCCTGGAAGGCGGCATCGCCCTCGATGGGCAACTGCCGTTGAACACCGATGGCGGCAACATCGGACGCGGTCACGCTTCCGGTTGCGACGGCATCCTGCACATCACCGAACTGTTCCGACAGCTACGTGGCGAGTCCAAGAACCAAGTCAAGAACGCCCGCATCGGCGTCTCGCAAAACTTGGGCGGTTACGCCGCGCATAACAGCATCATTGTGCTTTCCAACGATTAAGGAGCCGACCATGTCCCTTTACCCAGAACAGATCCACCGCATGACCACCGCCAGCATGTTGCGCGAATGGCGTGAACATGGCGGCAAATACCGTCTCGAAGGCAGCCGCTGCCAGGATTGCGAAGAGATCTTCTTTCCCCGGCGTACCGTTTGCGGTGCCTGCAACTCGCTGAAGCTGGAACCGTACCGTTGTGCGCGCACCGGCACCATCCAGGTGAGTGCCCACGCTGAAAACCCGATCCTCGCCGCCATGGGCTACGGGGAAACCGTACCGCGCTTCATGGCGATGGTGCGCCTGGACGACGGCCTGGTGATTGCGTCGGAGATCGTTGACGTGGTCGACCCACGGCAAGTGGTCAGCGGCGCCCCGGTACGCATGGTGGTGCGCAAGCATGTCCGGGAAAGCAACCTGGCTTGGCAATACGCCTATAAATTCGTCCTGGTGAAATAACCGGCGAGTGAGCCGTCCTGCCCGCGCGATCAATAACAAAAGTCGTTATTCCGGCCTACCAGCCCGTTACTTAGATTCTGCTTTTCAGAGTCCTGCTTCGCCATTGCCTTAAACGTGTTATCCAACTCTTTATTGGCTATCAGCCGAGGACTTGTCATGTCTACACTTTGCAAACCCAGCTTGCTGTTCCCGCAACACAAGATTACCCAGCAACAAATGATCGAGCATCTGGAACAGTTGCACGATGACCATCCTCGAATGGCCCTGGCAAAACGGATGATCCAGAACACCCAGGTCAATGAGCGCCACCTGGTGCTGCCGATCGATGAACTGGCGGTGCACACCGGCTTCACCCATCGCAGCATCATCTATGAGCGCGAGGCCCGCCGCATGTCGTCCCTCGCGGCCCGCCAGGCGATCGAGAACGCCGGGCTGACCACCGATGACATCCGGATGGTCGCCGTGACTTCGTGCACCGGCTTCATGATGCCCTCGCTGACGGCCCACTTGATCAACGACCTGGGGCTGCGCACATCGACGGTGCAACTGCCGATTGCCCAACTGGGCTGCGTGGCGGGCGCCGCGGCGATCAACCGGGCGAATGACTTCGCCAGCCTGTCGCCGGACAACCATGTGCTGATCGTCTCCCTGGAGTTCTCGTCGCTTTGCTATCAACCCGACGACACCAAGTTGCATGCGTTCATCTCCGCGGCACTGTTCGGCGATGCGGTATCGGCCTGTGTCATGCGAGCCGACGATAAGGCGCCTGGATTCAAGATTGCCAAGACCGGCTCTTATTTCCTGCCCAACAGCGAGCATTACATCAAATACGACGTCAAGGACAGTGGCTTCCACTTCACCCTGGACAAGGCCGTCATGAACTCCATCAAAGACGTGGCGCCGATGATGGAAGAGTTGAACTACGAAACCTTCAACCAGCACTGCGCGCAAAACGATTTTTTCATCTTCCATACCGGCGGACGAAAAATCCTCGATGAACTGGTGCTGCAACTGGACCTTGAACCTGGCCGGGTCGCGCAGTCGCGGGACAGCTTGAGCGAAGCCGGGAATATTGCCAGCGTGGTGGTGTTCGACGTGCTCAAGCGCCAGTTCGACAGCGGGCCCGACGCCGGCGCGACGGGCATGCTGGCCGCCTTCGGCCCCGGTTTCACCGCCGAAATGGCCGTGGGCAAGTGGGTCGCCTGACCGACCATGGCAAAAGCACGGAGCCGGGGGCACACCTGCCCCCGGCTCAGGTGTTTGGCCGCCGGCATCCACCTCGTTCGAGAGGGCTTCCAAAGGCTAAGGATAGAAGGGGAAAAACATGGAGAGGAAGTACCTGGCCGCCCGACCTTGGGGTGGCTATGAACGGCGCATGGTCGTTCTTTTGTCGTTGAGCTTCGGGCTGGTAGGACTGGACCGGTTCATCATCATGCCGCTGTTCCCGGTGATCATGCGCGACCTGGCCCTGGATTATCAGGACTTGAGCCTGCTGTCGGCGATCCTGGCCTTCGCGTGGGGCGGTTCGGCCCTGTTCATGGGCGCCGCCATTCGGCTGCTGGGCACCCGGCAACTGCTGGTGTTGTCGATTACCCTGTTGTCGCTCCTGGCCGGGGCGTCCGCCTTGATCACCAGCCTGGTGGGCCTGGTGCTCCTGCGGGCCTTGATGGGCGTGTGTGAAGGCGCCTTCACGCCGGTCAGCATCATTGTCACCGATGAAGTGTCACAGCCCTGCCGACGGGGCCTCAACCTGGGGATCCAACAGGCGCTGTTTCCCATCATCGGATTGTGCCTGGGCCCCCTGCTGGCGGGTGTCCTGCTGGAATTCTTCGGATCGTGGCGCGTGGTATTCGCCATCATCTCGTTACCGGGACTGCTCGTGGCCTGGTACCTGTACAGAAGCTATCGACCGACCCAGGTGGTTCACGCCCAGCCCATCGGCCAGGCCGCCAACAGCCAGTGGCGAACCGCCCTGGCCAGCGGCAATGTGCGGCTCAATATCGCGTTGATGCTGTGCATCCTGACGTGTCAGTTCGTCCTGTGTGCCCTGCTGCCCAGCTACCTCACCGACATCCTGCACCTGAGCGATTTCTCCATGGCGATGATCATTTCCGCGATCGGCCTGGGTGGATTCTTTGGTCAACTGGTCATTCCCGGGCTGTCCGACCAACTGGGTCGCAAGCCCGTCGTGTCCGTCTGCTTCATGATCAGCGCGTTGCTGGTGGGCCTGCTCATCGTCAGCCCGCCGTTGCCCTGGTTGCTGTTCCTCCAGCTGTTCTTTTTATCGTTCATCAACTTCAGCCTGATCTGCATCACCGTCGGGCCGCTGACCAGCGAATCGGTGCCGCCCAGCTTGTTGGCCACCGCGACGGGGTTGGTGGTGGGGTGCGGGGAGATCCTGGGCGGTGGTGTCGCGCCCGTGGTCGCCGGCTACATCGCCATGAACTGGGGACTGACCGCCATCCTGTTCCTGGCGCTGGCCGGCAGCCTCACGGGCGGCGTGCTGTCCTTGCGACTCAAGGAGGCCAACCCCGCCTTCAACGGCCTCGACGACTTCATTCCCCTACCCGCCCACCTGACCTTGGAGGACAAGTCATGACGCAGTACGTGATGTTATTGGACACTCCGGAACCGCAACGCGGCCTCGGCGTGTTCGACTTCAAATCCGGACAGAGCCTGGAAGTGCGCCCTTCCCAGGGCAACCTGTACGAAGCGCTGACCCATTGCGCCCAGGGCAACCTCGACTGGGAAACCTACCTCAAGGGGTTGCCCTCGACCCCCTACCCGCTCACGTCCGCCGCCGTGAAATACCGGCCACCGCTCAAGCCCGATAACAACCTGTCGGTGCAGATCAGCGAAGTCACACTCTGTACCGCCAGGACCGAACAGGCCTGGTACTACAAGGGCAACGGCCGACTGCTGAAGACGGATGGCGACCCGCTGCAGGTGCCTTACCATTCACAGAGCATCAGCAGCGAACCGTGCATCGTCTGTCTCTATTGGGTCGACCATTTTGGCGCGCTGCGCTTCATCGGCTTCACCCTCGGCAACGACCTTCACGATCACGTGCTGCACGGCCGTGATGCCCTTTCTTCCGCACAGGCGCGCTTGCGGAGCTGCGCCGTGGCGCCGGCGTTGATCCTGGGCGAAATGCAGGGCGACCTGGCCATCAATGTGCAAGTGGAACGCGAGGGCCAGCCATTGGCTGCCAGTCATCATCGGATGAGCCTGCATGCCTGGCAGAGCCTGCGGCGATATTCGCAGGAATTCCTGGAGAAACATGAGCAGTTCCTCGAGCCGGGGCTGGTTCATTACGTCTTCCACAGCTTGAGTCACCGCACCACCCAGGTGCCGCTTCAACACGGTGACTGGCTCAGCATCGATTGCCCGGAACTGGAGTTGACCATGAGCAACCAGATCGTCGAAGAGGAGCTCGTGGCGCTGTTTCCCTTGCCCCCACGCCGCGCACCGCAGAGCCCGTGCATCGACCTCCCGTTGTCGGCCCCCAGGAAATCCTGAGGGCAGCATGGGACTTGTGCTGTGCGCCGCAATTGTCAGGGCCGCCCTGGAAGTCCGGCCCTAACGGTTCTTGCGCCAGATGGAAAAATTCAATGCGGTCGCCACGCACAGCCATGCCAGGTAAGGGAACAGGATCAACCCGGTGATCACGTCCAGGCGCAAGGTCAGGACCACCATGGCCGCCACCACCAGCCAGAGCACCGTGATCACCACCAGGGCGGTGACCATCTGGTGGGCGCCGAAAAACACCGGCGTCCACAACGTGTTGAGGGCGATCTGCGCCGCCCACAGTGCAATCACCGTCTGGCTCCCAGGAATCAGTGCCAGGCGATAGCCCGCCCACGCCAGCAACAGATAGATCACGGCCCAGGCCACCGGGAACAGCCAGTTGGGCGGCGTGAAGCCCGGCTTCACCAGGGACTCGTACCAAGGGCCTGGCTTGAAGATGATCCCGGTGCTCGCCGCAGCCGCACAAGCCAACAGAAAGATGAAAAAGGTCATTGTTTGTCCTCAGGGCAGGTCCGTTGCCTGGATGAACAGCCAGGCCGTCTATTTCAAGTGCGGGGCACGAAGACGCTTCGTCCCCTTCTCAAGGACTCGATCATTGGCGGATAAATTCAATGAAGCGTCGTATGACGGGCCGATCTGGTCCGGTCGCTCGCCAGCCATGGGAGATGCTCTATCATGAGTTGACGCTCATAATGCGCGTTCCTGATGACTTGCCGGGGCCCCACCTGTATGAGAGACCTGCCGCCCACCGCCACCCTGCGTGCCTTCGAAGTCGCCACCCGACACGCGACCTTCACCGCCGCCGCCCAGGAATTGCACGTGACGCAAAGCGCGGTCAGCCACCAGCTCAAGCACCTCGAAGCGCTGTGGGGCCTGCAACTGTTCGAGCGGGGCAAATCCCTGAGCCTGACGGCCGCCGGGGCCACGCTGGCCCCTATTGTGCGAGAGTTCTTCATGAGCCTGGAGGCCACCCTCAGTGATCTGCGCGAGCAGAAAGACAGGGTCCGACTCGAAGTCAGCACCACCTATTCCTTCGCCCTGAAATGGCTGTTGCCGCGCCTGCCCAACCTCTCTCGCCTGCACCCCGAACTGCTGGTCTCGCTGGACACCACGGACAAGATCATCCAATTCTCCAGCGCCCAGGCCGACGTCGCGATCCGCCTAGGCAAGGGCATTTACCCGGGACTGCATTCGGAGTTCCTGTTCGGCGAGCAAGTGTTTCCGGTGGCCAGTCCCGAGCTGCTGCAGCGCTTCGGGATGCCGCGCAACCCCGCCGAATTGTTGCATTACCCGCTGCTGACCCGCGATGGCGCCGAGCTGGTGCCGAAATGGGAGGTCTGGTTCCAGAAGGTCGGGCTGGAATTCCTGCCCCTGAAGGAGAGCGTCCGGTTCGGCGACACCAACATGACGGTCGAGGCAGCCCTGCTCGGCCAGGGAGTGGCCCTGGTGCGCAGCGGGCATGTTGAAAGCGAAATCAGCGATGGGCGCCTGGTGCGTCTGTTCGATGTGCCGTTTCCCTCACCGCTGGCCTACTATTTTGTCTGTCCGAAAGGCATCGAATCGCAGCCGCACATCGTCAGCTTTCGCCAATGGCTGTCGAGCGAGGCGTTGAAAGTCCAACGCGCCTACGAGTGATGCATGAGGTTTTCCTCATGCTGCAATGAGGAGACTTCTCTGTCGTCCGGACACCGGGTTGCATAAACTGCCGCCCATGCCTATCCATATCACCCTTCTGGTTCTGTTCGCCGCCCTCCTGCATGCCGGCTGGAATGCGCTATTGCGCGGTGGCGCCGATCGACTCTGGTCAATGACCATGATGTGCGTCGCCGTTGCCGTCGCCAGTGCCGTGTCGGCGGCGTTCATGGCACCGCCGGCGGCGGCCAGTTGGGGCTACGCGGTGCTGTCGGCCCTGCTGCATGTGGGCTACAACCTGTTCCTGGTGCGCAGTTACCGGCTCGGCGACCTGGGGCAGGTCTATCCGATTTCCCGTGGCTCGTCACCGGTGCTGATCACCCTGGGGGCCGCCGCCTTTGCCGGGGAAAGCATCCTCCCTGGCGCGCTGCTCGGCATCGCGCTGGTGTCGGGCGGAATCATTTCCCTGGCCTTCCGTGGCCGTCAGCTGTCGGTTCCCAGCCTGCCCTATGCGCTGGGCACCGGCTGCTTCATCGCGGCCTACAGCGTCACCGACGGCATCGGCGCCAGGCTCTCCGGCGCGCCGCTCGCCTACACCCTGTGGATGTGCGCCTTGTGGGGCGTATTGATGCCGCTGGTGTACATCGGCCTGCGCGACGCCCGCAGCCTGTTCCGCCGCCGACCCGGAACCTTGACCGCCCTGGCCGGTGGGCTGGTCTCCTTGCTGGCCTACGGCATCGTCATCTACGCCATGAGCGAAGCGCCCATGGGCGCGGTATCCGCCTTGCGCGAAACCAGCGTGCTGTTCGCGGCATTGATTGGCTACCTGTTCCTCGGCGAGGCACTCACCGTCCGCCGAATCCTGGCCTGCGTCGTGATCGCCTGCGGCATCCTCATCATCGGCTGACAGGACCCTTTTTTCTCACCGTCGCAGGAGGTCATTCCCATGGAAAACGTCTCACAGGCACCATTGATCCTGATCACCGGCGGCAGTCGCGGAGTGGGGGCTGCCACCGCACGGCTGGCCGCCGCGCAAGGCTACGACGTCGCGATCAGCTACGTGACCAACGAGCCCGCGGCGCGGGCGGTGGTGGCAGATGTAAAAGCGTCGGGACGACGGGCGCTGGCCATGCGCGCCGACAGCGCGGACCCCGAGCAGGTCGCCGGGCTGTTCGCCGCCATCGACCGTTCGTTCGGGCGCATCGATGTCCTGGTCAATAACGCCGGGATCATCCAGACCCAATCGCGCCTGGAAGACCTCGGCTTCGAGCGCATGCAGCGCATCTTCGCGGTCAACGCCATCGGCCCGATCCTCTGCGCCCAGCAGGCAGTGAAGCGCATGGCCTACCGGCACAACGGCCCGGGCGGCGTGGTGATCAATGTTTCCTCGGCCTCGGCACGCCTGGGCAGCCCCAACGAATACGTCGATTACGCGGCGTCGAAAGGCGCCCTGGAAACCTTCACCACTGGCTTGGCCAAGGAAGTGGCCCGGGAAGGCATACGCGTCAACTGCATTCGCCCCGGCCACATCTACACCGAGATGCACGCCAGCGGCGGCGAGCCAGGACGGGTCGATCGGGTCAAGGACTCGATCCCCATGGGCCGCGGTGGCCAGCCGGAGGAAGTGGCCCGGGCCATTTTGTGGCTGGCCAGCGAGCAGGCATCCTTCGTGACGGGTACATTCCTCGACGTCACCGGCGGCAAATGAGCCCGGCGCCCTTCACGCAGGGCGCTGGACGGCGATAAAACCCCTGGACTGCGGCGGCCCTCACTGGGCTGGCGTGGCGGAAGCGGTCTGGCCGCCGAACATCGCTTCGAAGCGGGGCTTATTGGCGGCGTAATACGCTGCAACCACCTTGTCCGCCGAACTGTCCCGGGCGCTCGACATCAGCTGCTCGAGGTCGGCCTTGGGAATCTTGAAGTTGGCGAAGAAGCGGGCGACATCGGGGTGCTCGGCACTGAAGCCTCTGCGGGCGACCGCGTGGATCTGTTCGGCGCCACCGAAAATCTGCTTCGGATCGTCCAGGTAGCGCAACGGCCACTTGGCGAACATCCAGTGCGGGCTCCAGGCGTTGACCAACGACCACTTGTCACGCTTGAGGTTGCGATCCAGCTCGCTCAACATGCCCGACTCTGAAGAAGCGACCATCTTGTAGCCATCGAGCTTGTATTCCTTGATGGCCTGCTCCGTCAGTTTGTACTGACCATTGCCCACCTCCGACGTCAGGATCTTGCCACCCAGTTTTTCCCGGACTTCAGGCTTGTTGAGGTCTTCGACAGAGGCAACCTCACTGGTGGGAATGAACGTCGGCACGGCCATGCCGATTCGCCCTTCATACAACACGCCGAGGTCTTCGAGCTTGTCCTTGTATTTGTCGTAGAACGCCTTGTGGGTGCTCGGCAACCAGACCATCGGGATCAGGTCGATATTGCCGTTGGCCAAGGCCTGGAACTGAATACCGATATCGGCGAGCACCAACTTGACCGGTTGCTTCAAGTGGTCGCGCAATGCCGTGTCCGCCAGCTTCACAGCGATTTCCGTATCCGACCAGTTCACCCAGCCGATGCGAATGGGCGTGGGTTCCTCGGCATGGGCTACCAGGCCAGCGGCAATCATCGCCAGGCCGGCGAGCCAACCGCCACGGGTCTTGCTGAATAACGTCGTCATGGTGCATCTCCGCTTACTGTGGTTATTGCCCCCAAGTCTCGGCCGGATGTTAATCCTGGTCATTTTGCCGCGCAAGCAAAATGTACACCTGTGTCACAGAGATTGACACGCATGAACACGGAACATACCGTGGTGTCGAAACCCAGCCTGATGCTTTGCCTCGGAGCACGACACCATGTCCAGCGATCCACTGCTGCAGCCTTACAAGATCAAACACCTGACCCTCAAGAATCGGATCATGACCACCGCCCATGAGCCGGCTTATCCGGTCGACGGCATGCCGAAGGACTTGTACCGGGCCTATCACGTCGAACGCGCGAAGGCTGGCGTGGCGCTGACCATGACAGCAGGCTCCGCCGCGGTGTCCCGGGACAGCCCGCCGGTGTTCAACAACGTGCTGGCGTACAAGGACGAGGTGGTCAAGTGGATGAAGGACCTGACCGATGAGTGCCACGAACACGGCGCGGCAGTGATGATCCAACTGACTCACCTCGGCCGGCGAACGCGCTGGGACAAGGCCGACTGGCTGCCGGTGGTCTCGCCGTCCCATCGCCGCGAGGCGGCCCACCGGGCCTTTCCGAAAAAACTCGAAGACTGGGACATCGACCGGATCATCAAGGACTACGTGGACGCCGCCGAACGCATGAAGGCCGCCGGCCTGGATGGCCTGGAACTGCAAGCCTACGGACACCTCATGGATCAGTTCTGGTCGCCCCTGACCAACGACCTCGACGGCCCTTACGGCGGCTCGCTGGACAACCGCTTGCGCTTCACCTTCGACATCCTGCGCGGGATCCGCCAGCGTTGCGGCGAAGACTTCCTGCTCGGGGTGCGCTACACCGGCGACGAAGACCTGCCCGGCGGCTTCGGTGCCCGCGACGGCCTGCAGATCTCCCACCTGCTCAAGGACAGCGGGCTGGTGGATTTCCTCAACGTCGTGCGTGGGCACATCGATACCGATGCCGGCCTCACCGACGTGATTCCCATCCAGGGCATGCGCAATTCACCGCACCTGGATTTTGCCGGCGAGATTCGCTCGGCCACCGGTTTCCCGACGTTCCATGCGGCCAAGATCCCGGACGTCGCCACGGCGCGCCATGCCATCGCCTCCGGCAAGGTGGACATGATCGGCATGACCCGCGCGCACATGACCGACCCGCACATCGTGCGCAAGATCATCGAGAAGCGTGAAGAAGAGATCCGCCCCTGCGTCGGCGCCAACTATTGCCTGGACCGTATCTACCAGGGCGGTGCCGCGTACTGCATCCACAACGCGGCCACCGGGCGCGAAACCAGCATGCCCCACGAGATCCCCAGGGCGGCGCTCAAACGCAGGGTCGTGGTGATCGGCACCGGCCCGGCGGGCCTGGAGGCAGCGCGGGTGGCGGGCGAACGCGGCCACGACGTCACCGTGTTCGAAGTGGCGGACCAGCCCGGCGGGCAAATCCGCTTGACCGCCCTGAGCGAGCGGCGGCGCGAGATGATCAGCATCATCGATTGGCGCATGGCGCAGTGCGAACGGCTGGGCGTGAAGTTCCGCTTCAACACCTGGGCCGAAGCCGTGACCGTCATGGCCGAGGAACCGGACGTAGTGATCGTCGCCACGGGCGGCTTGCCCCACACAGAAGTGCTCAAGCACGGCAATGAATGGGTGGTGTCGACCTGGGACATCATTTCCGGCGACGTCAAGCCAGGCAAGAACGTGCTGATCTTCGACGACGCTGGCGACCACGCAGCGCTGCAGGCGGCCGAAGTCATCGCCAACAGCGGCGCGAGACTGGAGATCGTCACCCCGGACCGGTCGTTCTCGCCAGAGGTCATGGCGATGAACCTGGTCCCCTACATGCGCAGCCTGCAAGACCTTGACGTCACCTTCACGGTCACCTATCGAGTCGACGCCGTCGAACGGCGCGACGGGCAATTGGTTGCCCATTTCGGCAGCGATTATGGCCAGGTACACAAACAGCGCGTGGTCGACCAGGTGGTGATCAACCACGGCACCCTGCCCCTGGACGACCTGTACTTCGAACTGCGCCCGCATTCGAGCAACAACGGCGCGGTCGAACAGCATCGCCTGATCGCCGGGCAAAGCCAGAACATCGTGACCCACCCCGAGGGCCGTTTCCAACTGTTCCGCATCGGCGACGCGGTGTCGGCGCGCAACACCCACGCGGCCATCTACGATGCGCTGCGCCTGGTCAAGGACATCTGAAGCCATGCCCATCACTCGAAGCCATGTAGACGTGAATACAAGGCGCGTTGACGCGCCTACCCCCGCCTTTTCAAGCGGGCCCTGTCGCCAGGTCAGCCTTCCGCTTGGACGGCCCCCACCCCAATCATGACCAGCCGAGGCCCCTGTTCCTTATCAGACCCTGCCGGGCGACTATTGATGGGTGTCCGCTTCCTCAGCCGGATAAAATTCGCCCGCCTTCCCCAACTTGTTCAGCTGTTCGCGCGCGATCAGCTCAACACGGGCTACCGCGGCCTGGTCGTCAGGGTTGACCAACTGCAAGCACAGGCGTTGTACATTCTGATCGTGGGTGCCCTCGCTGAGCATTTCGTGGGTGAAAACCTGGGCACCACGCCATAGGCATAGCTGGGTATGCGTCCCACCGAGCCATATCTCGTTGAAGGGCCCCAGGTCGGTGCTAGCCAGCTGATCCACAGTGATGGTCTTATCCATTGCGCTGTACCTTACCGATGAGTAGAGACCGGTAGACTGACAGGCGCAGCGGGTCGTTCCCGGCCCCTGATGACCCTCATTCCCTGCGGATACAGATCGCGCACGAGCCCCAAGGCAGCACCACTGCCGAGATCGAAACCACAATACAAAACGCCAACGGTCAGTAGCGGCCTCGCTTCAGCTGTCATCGTGACGTTCCCTTTTTCGGTCTACACGATATCCCCATCATCCTGGGCAGGCGGACGCGCGGGCGCTGAAGACGAAGCTTGTACCTGCGAACCTGCGAGCGGCTGCATGGGCAGGCTCTGACCCTGAGCGACTTGGCTTTGAGCGGTGGCCGCGGTGCGTTGCCTCAGCGCCCCGACGCCTTTGTCCCAGGCCGATTGGGAGGTGGAGCCAATGGCGCTGGCAACGCTCATGACGCCATCCCCTGCCGCTTGAGCTGCATTTTTTGTATGGTGGGTCGCTGAAACAGCCGTCTGTTTGGCGAATCTGGCGCCAGTGAGCGATGTCTTGAGTGCAAGCTCACCGCCCTTGACCGCCGCCCTGCCGGCTGCGTCTGCGCCCCCTTCTACTGCTTTTGGTACATGGGCATCGACGGCCGCGATGGCTTTTTTCGGCACAGAGCCGCCTAGCGAAGCGCCAGCGGCCCACAGGCCGAAAGCCAGGGTACCCAATACGTTTTTTACCCCCTCCGAGGCAGCGGTAGCCGCCATTTTTCCCAGCTCAGTGGACTTCGCCAGGTTGGCTGTGGCGGTGGTCGCCGCGCCCATTGCAGAAAAACCGCCAATCAGCAGGCCATTCCCTACAACACTGACCGGGTCCAGTATCTCCTTCAGGGCATCGCCGCTGATGACCGCATTCAGGGCCGTAGCCGCCCCCTCACCCAGCCGTGCGGAGACCATCTTGACCAAGGCAGTGGCATCGAGATCCTTTAAAGTCTCGAAGTCATCCAGCCATTCGGTGTCTTGATCGATCGGTTTATGAGGCTGCCCTTGCGGTACGGCATCTCGACGACCATAGAGCATGGCAGGGTCAGCTAAATGGTGAGTGCGATCGCGGCTCACGTTGTAATGCTCGATGGCGATACCCACGATGATAGCCGTGACCGGTCGTAGGGCCGGTTGCAGGATTGCATCCAGCTCCTCTTTGCCAGCCGCCGTCATGGCAAGCGTTGATGCGTACATGGCCGTGTTACGTACAGCGAACCCGGTCAGCCACTTATTGGCTTCGTCGAAAGCATTACGCAATGGGCCTTTGTCCAAAGCCAGCAACTTTTCCGCCACCGACGCTTGAAGCGCCGGGTGCAATGTGTCGCTCTCGGGCTTGAGGTAATAACCTGGCTTGAAGCCCGCGATCGTCTTGTTACCTGCAGCATCCGCCATACCGGCATACAAGCATGACATAGCGTTCTCGATAGCCGCCTCGCGCACGGTATTGGCCTGCTTGCCCGCCACCTGGAGGATCGACGGCTTGAAATTACCGGCCTCGGTAAGCGCCGCAAAGGGCGTCCCCCCCATTCCTGACTTTATTGAGGCAAACAATCTGTCCGCTCTGGCGGCGTTTTTTTCCGCCTTCTCCATGTCATGGGCGTTATAGCCCCTTGCCTCAAGCCGTTGAGCACGATCATCGCAAATGGCGTTCAGCTCCGCGTTGCGGGCGCTTGAAGCAGGGGAAGCAGCTTGATCGGAGCCGGCCTCCGTTTCCAGATGAGCCTCGAAATGGTTTTGAAGCCGCACTCTCATCGCTGCCCCTGTGGAGCCGAGGCTATGGGATTGAGAGACCTGTGGCGTTGCTTCCTGCTGTATCTCATCAGGTACATGAGTCAGCTCGCGGCTTGCACCTACGTTAATCGTATCCACGGCATTCCCCTCTTGGTGTTGACACAGAAAAATGCGCATGACTCCCGTAGGAGCGGCGCATTCCTACACCTGAGTGACCGTGCCGGAAAAAGCGTTCCAAAAGATGTAATAGAAATGAAAACAAGCGGCCACGTGATACACCCACACTCGCCGGGCATGCCGGTAGACAGGCGATACCCGGCCCTGCCATGGCGGTGTTGAAAAGCCTGTCGATGGTGTTGCAAACCAGTGCGGTCTTCAGGTCCTCGTTCGAGCGGCGTCTTCGACACCCGAAGAATCATCCTCTATTTCGCCGTTATCACCGACAACTTGTTGATCCCCGCCCGCTCGATGGACGCCATGGCCCGGGCCACCTCGCCATAATTCACGCCGTTGTCCGCCTGCAGTTGCACGCGCACATCAGGGTTCTTCGCCTTGGCGGCTTGCAGGTTCGATTCCAGCAGTTCCGCTTGGATCTCGTCCTTGTTGATGAACACCTTGCCCTTGTCATCAATGCTCACCACCAGCGGGTCCTTCTGCTCCACCGGCGCCACCGACTCGGTCTTTGGCAGGTTGATGGGGATGGCGTTGGTCAGCAGTGGCGCGGTGACGATGAACACCACGAGCAACACCAACATGACATCCACCAGTGGCGTGACGTTGATCTCGCTGAGTACTTCGTCGCTGTCTTGTGTGGAGAAGGCCATGTCAGGAGGCCTCCTTGACGGGCTGTCCGGCGACATTCGCGCCGGGCTTGTTCAGCACCGGATGCAACAGCACGCGGAAGGCATTTTTCTGCGCCAGGCTGTAGAAGTCATGGGCGAAATCATCCAGGTCGGCGGCAGTCAGTTTCAGTCGACGCAGGAAGTAGTTGTAGACCAGTACGGCTGGCACCGCGACGGCGATGCCGACACCCGTGGCGACCAGCGCGGCACCGATCGGCCCGGCCACGGTTTCCAGGCTGGCCGAGCCCGCCACACTGATGCCTTTCAGGGCCGACATGATGCCCCAGACGGTGCCGAACAAACCGATGAAGGGCGAGGTACTGCCAATGCTCGCCAGAATGGCCAGGCCACTTTCCAACGAACGACGTTCACGCACGATCTGCTGGCGCAAGGCGCGTTCGAGTCGGTCCTGGTGATTGATCGACTGGCTCAGGTCCGTGGCCTGCTGGCCTTCCGGCACCTGGATCGCGGCATAGCCGGCCAGTGCCACGCGGGCCGCAGCACCCGGTTGGCCCAGGGCCAGGTCGGCGGCGGAATCAAGACTGGAGGCGGCCCAGAAGCGTTTATGGAATTTGCGGTCCTGGGTCTTGAGGCGAGCGAACTGCACGCCCTTGAGCAAGGCCAGGCCCCAGGTGGCGACGGAAAAAAGAATCAACAGCCAGATGACGGCGTGTTCGATGGATTCGAAAGGCGATGCAATCAGGTTCATGGTCGAGCTCTCCAACAAGGCGCTAAGTCGGTTGTAGCGATGCGCCTTTTGTCAGGTGGCTCGCGGTCTGTCGGTTACGTTGAGTTATTTGATCTTGAAGTCGATGGGCACGCTGACCCAGCCCTCCACGGCGACATCGCCCTGCTTGGCCGGCACGAAACTCCAGCGCTTGACCGCCGCCAGCGCGGCCTCATCGAGTTGATCGCGGCCGCTGCTTTTCTGCAGCTGGATCTCGCCGGGCTTGCCGCTGGCCAGGACCTGCACCCGCAACAACACCGTGCCTTCCCAGCCCCGACGCATGGCCAGCGACGGGTATTGCGGCGCCGGATTCTTCAGGTAGCCGGCGCTGGCCGACGGTGGCGTCAGCGGTTTCGGCGCAGGGGGTGCGGGCTGAGCCGGGGCCGCGACTGGTTGCGGCGGCGCTGGTGGTGCCGGAGGCTGCGCCACTGGCTTGGCCACGGGTTTTGGCACCGGCTTGGCCACCGGTTTGGGCTTGGGAATCGGCTTGGGCGGTGGCGGCTTGACGGCCATCTCGTCCTCCACCGGCGGCGGGGGTTCGGCCACCGGCGGCGGGGCCGGCGCGGGCGGTGGAGGCTCCACCAGCGGCGGCGCGGGCTGGGAAAATTCGAGGGTCATCGGGGGAATCTCCGGCGGCACCACGGGTAAGACGGGCGCGGGCGCCTGGTTGACCCAGACAATCACCGCGCCATGCAGCACCAGGACGAATATCCCCAGCAACAGCCCTTCGCGGCGACTCGCAACGCGCCTGGGCGTGGTGTGCAACCGCGACGAAGCCAGGGGTTCGCGAAACACGCGCCCCAGGTCCAGCAACTCGCCTCCCGGTCGCGGGCCTTGGAATACCTCCAGGGCACGGGTGGCGCTCCGAACATTGCCCATTGATCGACTCCTGTAAATGTCCAAATCGCCTACGCGCCAGAACCTGGGCTAACGCGTTGGTGCCGATTGCGTCAGTGCCAAAGGCGTCGGGGTGAACACCTGCTCATCCGTCAGCGCCTTCACGTCGACGCGATGGGGAAAGACCTTCTTGTCCACGAACAAATCGTCGACTTGCTGCAAAGCCTGGACATCTCGTGCCTCGACCGGGACGAGCGACTCGTCGCCCCAACTGCGCAGCGTCTGCGAGACCTCCAGGGGAATGTCGTTGACCCTGGCGAAGACCCGGGCGTACTCGTCGCGATTGTCCTGCGCCCACTCGAAGGCCGTGGCGAAACGCCCGAGGACATCGCTCAAGGCCCTGCGCTTGAGCGGGTCGTTCAAAACCTCATCGGAGGCGGTGATAAACGTCAGGCCCGAGTTGATCCCCTCCCCGCTGAGCAACACCCGGGCGCCTTTCTGCTCGGCGAACGCCTGGTAGACACCGAACGTCGCCCAGGCTTCGATTTTTCCGGCATTGAAGGCTGGCAAGGCATCGGTCGGCAGGACAAACCCCACGTTGACGTCTTTCTCATCGACCCCGGCGTTGGCCAGTGCACGAATCAGCAGGTACTGGGCAATGCTGCCGCGGGCGGATGAGACCACGACGTTGCGGCCTTTCAGATCGGCAACGCCGCGAATCGGCGAATCCGGCGGCACCAGGATCGCGATCCCTCGCGCTTGGCCGCGCCGCACCGCGACAATCCGCAATGGCGTGCCCCCCGTTGCTGCCGCAAGTACCGGCGTATCCCCCGCCGGCGCCAGGTCGACAGCGCCGGCACGCAAGGCCTCGAACAACGGCGCGGCGCCCTGGAAGTTCGCCCACTGCACCTTGTATTCGATACCTGCCAAGGCATTCGATGCCTCCACCACCGTGCGCAGGCCCTTGGCCTGGTCGCCGAGCACCAAGGTCACGCTGGACAAGTCGGGGGCCTTGGCGGTGGGCGACTTCGTGTCGCCGCTTCCTCCGCAGCCCGCCAGCAATAATGCGGTGCCGGCCAACAGTGCGGTCGTGGCTTTCCAGGTGCGCCTGGGCATGGCAAGCGCCTTCATCGACAGGTCATCCATGGGCAAACCGCCGCACGCTGCCATGGATCGCCTGGCGGGCAGCGCCACTCGCCTGGACGGCAGGTTCCAGGGTTTCGACCCCCAACAGTTTCAGCAGGCGTGCACGGATTTGCTGGAAGCCTGGTTGGCCGGTGTCCCGTGCCCTGGGTAGATCAATCGCCAGTTGCTCGGCGATCTTGCCGTTCGCCAGCACGATGACCCGATCGGCCAGGAGGATCGCTTCGTCCACATCGTGGGTCACCAGCAGGACGGCAGGCGTGTGCTTGCGCCACAGGTCGATGATCAGCCGATGCATGCGGATCCGCGTCAACGCATCGAGGGCGGCGAACGGCTCATCCAGCAGCAACAGCTTGGGCTCGCGCACCAAGCCACGGGCCAGCGCCACTCGCTGGGCTTCGCCGCCGGACAGCGTCGCCGGGTAGGCCTCCAGCCGATGGGCCAGGCCCACCTCGGTCAGCGCTTCCATCGCCCGGTCCTTGGCATTGGCGATGCGCAAGCCAAGCACCACGTTCTTCCACGCCCGTTTCCAGGGCATCAGCCGGGGCTCCTGGAACACCGCAGCCCGCGCCTTGGGCACCCGCAGTTGACCGCTGTCGATACTGTCGAGCCCGGCCAGGCTGCGCAGCAAGGTGGTCTTGCCCGAGCCACTGGCGCCCAGCAGCGCGACGAACTCACCCGGGGCGATGTCCAGGTCCAGGCCATCGATGACCCGTTGCTGGCCAAATTGACGCACCACATTGCGCAGTTGCACGGGCGCTACGGTTTCCGTGGTTCTGGACGCATCCACACGATCAATGCTCGACATATCAATTCCTCACAAAAGTTGGGCGCCAGGCCAGGGCAAATCGCTCCAGCGTGCGGATCAAGCCATCGATCAACAGGCCAAGGACGCTGTAGATCAGCAGGCAGATCACGATGACGTCAGTGCGCATGAAATCTCGCGCATCGCTGGCCAGGTAGCCGATACCGGCGGTGGTGTTGATTTGCTCGACGAAAACCAGGGCCAGCCAGGAAATGCCCAGGGAGTAGCGCAGGCCGACGAAGAACGAAGGTAAGGAGCCCGGCAGGATCACGTGCCAGATCAGCTCTCGACGGCTCAGGCCCAGGGTGTTGGCCGCCTCGATCAGCTTGGGGTCGATATTGCGGATGCCGGCGAACAGGTTCAGGTACACCGGGAAGGTGGTGCCGATGACGATCAGGGCGATCTTGGTGAACTCGCCAATGCCGAACCAGAGGATGAACAGCGGCACCAGGGCCAGCGAAGGGATGGTGCGCAGCATCTGCATCGGCGAGTCGAGAACCACCTCGCCACGTTTCGTCAGGCCGCTGATCAATGCCGCGATCACGCCGAGGGTGACGCCGATGCTCAACCCCACGAGTGCCCGCTGCAACGAAACCAGCAGGTGCCTGCCCAGCTCGCCCGAGACGATCATGGTCCATAGCGTCCCGCCGATCTGCGACGGCGCGGCAATGACCCGCTGCGGAATCAGGCCCCAGCGCGATGCCAACTCCCATAACAGCAACAACACGATCGGACTGATCAGGCGCAACAGCGCCTCTGGCGCGTGCCACTGACGCAACCGCTCGGGGCCCCATCTCGACGCGTCTCGCCCCGCGCCGTCGGACCGCAAGGCTTTATCGATGTACAACGAATGGCTGGTGCCCTGTGTCTCGGCAGTCTTGTCGTTCATCAGGCTTCCTTCCTCAAAAAGAACATGGCAACAGGCGCCATGCATCCGCTTCGTTTTCATGCTATTCACATAAAAACTCTCAGTGAAATTCTTTTTAGGAATAACCTAATATGATTAGTAATCAGATAAAAATCTCTATAAATAAATTATTTGCATAATAATCCGCCACAGCCAGCACGGTACAAAGGCGACTGGGCCAACCTGATTAAAATGCATAGATCTGATAACAACGCATTATCTTGATTAATATTTTTGATACTTAACATAGAACGAATCGGCATTTCACAGGCCAACCCCACAACGCCTACCGTTGTTCGTCACGGACCGACCCCTTGCCCGGTGGAGGTGCAATCACACCCCGTTCAATAAAAAAGGAACCCATCATGAGTGTTGAATTTATCGGTTTCATCGGCGGCCACCACGCCTCGGAAATCCACCCTCGCAGCGGTCCGTCCCTGCAACCCGACTACGTCGAGAAGGTGGCCCGGGCCCATGAGGAAGCGGGTTTTGACCGGGCGCTGGTCGCGTTTCATTCCAACAGCCCCGACAGCACGTTGATCGCTTCCCACGCGGCCAGCGTGACGAAAAGACTCAAGTTCCTTATCGCCCACCGACCGGGGTTCGTCGCGCCGACGCTGGCTGCGCGCCAGTTCGCCACACTGGATGTGTTCAACGGCGGGCGCACCGCCGTGCACATCATCACCGGAGGCGACGATCGCGAGCTGCGTGCCGACGGGAGCTACATCGGCAAGGACGAGCGCTACGCTCGCACCGATGAATACCTGGACGTGCTGCGCCAGGAATGGACCCATGAACAGCCCTTCGATCATCAGGGCCAGTACTACCGGGTCGAAGGCGCGCATTCGGATGTCAAGTCACCGCAGCAGCCACAAATCCCGCTGTACTTCGGCGGGTCGTCGGCAGCCGCCATCGCCGTGGCGGGCAAGCACGCGGACGTCTATGCGTTGTGGGGGGAAACCTATGAACAAGTGCGCGAGGTGGTGAACCAGGTCCGTGCCGAAGCGGCCAAACACGGTCGCAGCATCCGCTTCAGCCTGTCGTTGCGACCGATCCTGGCGGACACCGAGGCACAGGCCTGGGAACGCGCCGAACGCATCCTGCAGCAGGCCCGCGCACTGGCCGAACGCAATGGTTTCGTGCGCCGGGAACCACCGAACGAAGGCTCGCGACGCCTGCTGGCGGCGGCAGCCCAGGGCTCGCGCCTGGACAAGCGACTGTGGACCGGTATTGCCGGCCTGCTGGGCGCCCAGGGCAACTCGACCTCCCTGGTAGGCACTGCGGAACAAGTGGCAGAGGCGCTGCTCGACTACTACGACCTGGGCATCACTACCTTCCTGATTCGCGGCTTCGATCCACTCGAAGACGCCATCGACTATGGCAAGCGCCTGATCCCACTGACCCGCCAACTGATCGCCGAACGCGAACGCCAGGCGGCGGAAAAAGTCGCTTGATCGCATTGGCAGGCACTGTGGACTTCCTGTGAGAGCGGGCTCGCTCGCGAAAGCGGTGGGTCAGCTGCATCGATGCCGCCTGTGCCGCCGCCTTCGCGGGCAGGCCCGCTCCCACCGGGGATTTGTGCTGGGCCGGGGGTTAGTGCCCCCTTCCAGCTTCCACAGCTTCTAGGTGGACTTGGCTCTGTGACCAACCGAGATCCAGTGTGGGAGCGAGCCTGCTCGCGAAAGCGGTGGGTCGGCTGCATCGATGTCGCCTGTGCCGCCGCCTTCCGCGGGCAGGCCCGCTCCCACCGGGGATTTGTGCTGGGCCGAGGTCTGGTGACCCCCTTCCAGCTTCCACAGTTTTCTAGGTGGACCTAGTTCTGTGACCAACCGAGATCCAGTGTGGGAGCGAGCCTGCTCGCGAAAGCGGTGGGTCAGTTGCATCAATGCCGCCTGTGCCGCCGCCTTCGCGGGCAGGCCCGCTCCCACCGGGGATTTGTGCTGGGCCGGGGGTTAGTGCCCCCTTCCAGCTTCCACAGCTTCTAGGTGGACCTGGTTCTGTGACCAACCGAGATCCAGTGTGGGAGCGAGCCTGCTCGCGAAAGCGGTGGGTCGGCTGCATCGATGTCGCCTGTGCCGCCGCCTTCGCGGGCAGGCCCGCTCCCACCGGGGATTTGTGCTAGCCGAGGTCTGGTGACCCCCTTCCAGCTTCCACAGTTTTCTAGGTGGACCTGGTTCTGTGACCAACCGAGAACCAATGTGGGAGCGGGCTCGCTCGCGAAAGCGGTGGGTCAGTTGCATCAATGCCGCCTGTGCCGCCGCCTTCGCGGGCAGGCCCGCTCCCACCGGGGATTGGTGCTGGGCCGAGGTCTGGTGACCCCCTTCCAGCTTCCACAGTTTTCTAGGTGGACCTGGTTCTGTGACCAACCGAGAACCAATGTGGGAGCGAGCCTGCTCGCGAAAGCGGTGGGTCAGTTGCATCAATGCCGCCTGTGCCGCCGCCTTCGCGGGCAGGCCCGCTCCCACCGGGGATTGGTGCTGGGCCGAGGTCTGGTGCCCCCCTTCCAGCTTCCACAGTTTTCTAGGTGGACCTGGTTCTGTGACCAACCGAGAACCAATGTGGGAGCGGGCTCGCTCGCGAAAGCGATGGGTCAGCTGCATCGATGCCGCCTGTGCCGCCGCCTTCGCGGGCAGGCCCGCTCCCACCGGGGATTTGTGCTGGGCCGGGGGTTAGTGCCCCTTCCAGCTTCCACAGTTTTCTAGGTGGACCTGGTTCTGTGACCAACCGAGATCCAGTGTGGGAGCGAGCCTGCTCGCGAAAGCGGTGGGTCAGTTGCATCGATGTCGCCTGTGCCACCGCCTTCGCGGGCAAGCCCGCTCCCACCGGGGATTTGTGCTGGGCCGGGGGTTAGTGCCCCCTTCCAGCTTCCACAGTTTTCTAGGTGGACCTGGTTCTGTGACCAACCGAGAACCAATGTGGGAGCGAGCCTGCTCGCGAAAGCGGTGGGTCGGCTGCATCGATGCCGCCTGCGCCAACGCCTTCGCGGGCAGGCCCGTTCCCACAACAGGGCTCAGTTCTTATAGTCGAGGTCAGTCCTCTCCAACTGCCGGATCAGCGCATTCCAATGCCGCGCGACCCCCGGTCCATCGCCACGCTTGAGCGTCTCGGCCTGGGTTTCGACCTTGGCGACGACGTCGGCCGGAGGGAAGATCAGTTCAGCGTTGCCAGCGGCCTGCGCTGCGATCTGGATGTTGCAGGCGCGCTCCAGTCCTTGCAGTTGCTGGAACGCATGTTCGACACTGACGCCCGCGGTCAGCAGCCCATGGTTACGCAGGATCAGCACACTCTTGTCCCCCAGGTCCGCCACCAACCGTTCGCGCTCGTCGAGGTCCAGCGCAATGCCTTCATAGCCGTGGTAGGCCACCCGGCCGGAAAAAGCGATGGAATGCTGGGAGATGGGTAGCAAGCCGTCCCGCTGCGCGGACACCGCAATGCCGTCGCGGGTATGGGTATGCAGCACGGCCTGCAGATCGGGCCGCGCACCGTGGATGGCGCTGTGGATCACGTAACCGGCGTGGTTGATGCCCAGCCCTGTAGGGTCGTCGACGATCGTGCCGTCGACGTCGACTTTGACCAGGTTGGACGCGGTGATTTCATCGAACAGCAGCCCGAACGCGTTGATCAGGAAATGCTCGTCAGGCCCTGGCACTCGTGCGGAGAAATGCGTGTAGATGTGATCGGTCCATTTGAACAGGGCCGCCAACCGGTAGGCGGCGGCCAGCTTGACGCGCACTTCCCATTCCTCGGGCGTGACGCGTTGACGGACATTCTTTGAAACGCTGGATAGCGGGCTGACGCTGCTCATGGCAAGACTTCCTGGATGGCCTGATGGGTCTCCAGCAAGCCTAGGGGAAGGCAAAAAATAATAAAAAGCACATTTTAATCTAAGCTAATTATTATTATTTTTTATTATAAATCACCCTCCCTACACCTTACGCGGCGCTCTTGACCTTCTGCAGCGAACCGGCCACCCGTTTCCCAAACGCATCCACCGGCCCTTGCAGGTTGCCGAGGAAGTGCGGGTAGATCAGCCACAGGTCCATCACTGGCTTGAAGTCCTTGAGCGGCATGGCCGCCAGTTGCTCACGATGGGCGCTGCGTTCCAGCAACGGACGCGGCACCAAGCCAAGGCCCAGACCATCGGCGACCAGGCCCAGTTGCAGTTCAGTGCCAAAGGTCTCCAGGTTGACCCGCAGGGCCAAGCCCTGGTCCGACAAGGTTCGCTGCAAGCCGGCACGGAAACCGCAACCATCGGGATTGAGCACCCAGCCATCCTGGTAGACATCGGCCAGCTTGCAGGGACGCTTGGGCAATTGCGCCTTGGCGCAGACGACGACCAACTCCATCTTGCCGATCGACTCGCCGACGATGTTATCGGGGAAAATCTTGCCAGCCGGAAACAATGCCGCCGCCGCATCCAACTCGCCGCGCTCGATCTTGCCCACCAATTGACTGCCCCAGCCCGTGGCCACCTGGGCGCGCAACTCGGGGTACTCGATGCGCAAGTGCTTGAGGGCATCGAGCAGCACCACGTCACCGATCGTCTGTGGAACGCCCAGGCGTAACAACCCGGTAGGCGGCGCGTCGGTGGCCACCAGCTCGCGCAGGGCATCCATCTCCCGCAGGATCAAACGGCACTGCTCGTAGACCCGCGTGCCGATCAAGGTCGGCTTGAGCGGCTTGGTGTTGCGGTCGAACAATTCCACGCCCAAGGCCTGCTCGAAGTTCTGCACGCGCCGCGTGATCGCCGGCTGCGTCAGTTGCAACGTCTCGGCGGCATGGCTGATGGACTGGCAACGAATCACTTCGACAAAGGCGTCAATATCGTCAATTTTCATTTGGGCCGCACATAGAGAACCGTCAATAAGATGTGTGAAAAGCATAGTGCCAATGCCGGTGGCTGGATAGCCCAGCCCATCGACACATAACCTATGGCGCTATAACCATCCACTCCAAATGCATTACAGCTATAAGCTAATCATAAAAAAATAGCATATTAGTTTCGATCATTATGCTTACATAAGTCACAACACAGGTCACCCACGACAACGGAATCGCCATGACCCAGGCCCGACACCCAGAGAGATTAAGAGCATTCATTGGCGCCCTGGCGGAGTTGATCGACAGCAATCCTCGCGAGGGCGACCTGCTCCATCGCGGGGGCAAGCTGCTCGGTCAACTCGTCAGCCACGACGATTGGCTACCGGAGGAGTTTGCCCGGCCAGACACCGAGCGCTATCAGCAATACCTGCTGCACGCCGATTCGCGCCAACGCTTCAGTGTCGTCAGCTTTGTCTGGGGACCGGGGCAAAGCACGCCGATCCACGATCATCGGATATGGGGGCTGATCGGCATGTTGCGCGGGGCGGAATATTCCCAGGGTTTTGAGCGTCATCCGGATGGGCATCTGGTCGCCGAGGGCGTACGCCTCCAGCTTCGTCCGGGCCAGGTCGAAGCCGTCTCCCCCAAGGTGGGCGACATCCACCAGGTCAGCAATGCCTTCGATGACCAGGTGTCCATCAGCATCCACGTCTACGGCGCCAACATCGGTGCCGTCCGCCGCGCGGTGTACCAGCCCGACGGCAGCGAGAAGTTGTTCATTTCCGGTTATTCCAACGCCTTCCTCCCCAACATCTGGGACTTGTCCAAAGAGAGCCAAGCCTTATGAGCACTGTACGTACCCGCTCCTACTTGCAGATCCGCCACGCGTTGCTGAACCGTGAGGAGTTGGCCCTCGTCGATGTGCGCGAAGAGGCGCCCTTCGCCCAGGGGCATCCTTTGTTTGCCGCCAACATTGCACTGTCGAAGCTGGAGCTGGAGGTCTACTCGCGCATCCCCAGGCGCGACACGCAGGTGACGGTCTATGACAACGGTGAAGGCCTGGCCGAGATTGCGGTGCAGCGCCTGCAAGACCTGGGTTACGTCAATGCCAGCGTGCTCGAAGGTGGCCTGGAAGGCTGGCGCAAGGCAGGTGGCGAGCTGTTCATCGACGTCAATGTGCCGAGCAAGGCCTTCGGTGAGCTGGTGGAAAGCCAGCGCCATACGCCGTCGCTGGCGGCCGAAGACGTCAAGGCGCTGCTCGACAACGAGGCCGACGTGGTGGTGCTCGATGCGCGACGTTTCGACGAATACCAGACCATGAGCATTCCCGGCGGCATCAGTGTGCCGGGGGCGGAGTTGGTGTTGCGGGCACGGGAACTGGCGCCGGACCCGTCGACCCGGATCATCGTCAACTGCGCCGGGCGTACCCGCAGCATCATCGGCACCCAGTCACTGATCAACGCCGGCATCGCCAACCCGGTGTCCGCCCTGCGCAACGGCACCATCGGTTGGACCCTCGCCGGCCAGACCCTGGAGCACGGCCAGTCGCGCCGCTTCCCCAGCGTCGCCCAAGAGCATCGAACCATCGCCGCCCGCGATGCCCGTCGCGTCGCCGACAAGGCGCTGGTCGGTCGCGCCACCCTCGCCGACCTGCAACGCTGGCAGCAGGAGGCGGCACGCAGCACTTACCTGTTCGACGTGCGCACGCCGGAGGAATTCGAGGCCGGCCACCTGCCCGCGTCCCGCTCGACCCCCGGTGGCCAACTGGTGCAGGAAACCGATCACTTCGCCAGCGTTCGCGGCGCGCGCCTGGTGCTGGTCGATGATGATGGCGTGCGCGCCAACATGACCGGTTCCTGGCTCGCGCAACTGGGCTGGGAGGTGCACGTGCTGGACGATGTGCAGCCTGGGCATTTCAGTGAGCAAGGCCCGTGGAAAACCGCCGTTCCAGCAGCGCCACAGGCCGAGGAAATCAGCCCCGACACCCTTGAGCAGTGGCTGGCCGAAGGGGACACGGCAGTCCTGGATTTCACCACCAGCGCCAACTACGTCAAGCGGCATATCCCGGGAGCCTGGTGGGTGTTGCGCGCGCAACTGGACGAGGCCCTGGGCAAGGTGCCGCCCGCCCAACGCTACGTCCTGACCTGCGGCAGCAGCCAGTTGGCACGGCTGGCGGTGGCCGAGGTTGAAGCCCTGACCGGCAAGGCCGTGTTCCTGCTGCGCGACGGCACCGCTGCCTGGATTGCCGCGCAACTGCCGCTGGAACACGGCGAAACGCGCCTCGCCTCGCCGCGCATCGACCGTTATCGGCGGCCCTACGAGGGGACCGACAGCCCCCGGGAGGCCATGCAGGCGTACCTGGATTGGGAGTATGGCCTCGTGGACCAGTTGGCCCGCGACGGCACCCACGGCTTTTTCGTCATCTGAACGCACGGAGGGACGATGATCGTCCCTCTCTTTTCCAGCCGACCCCTTCTCCAGGCGGAGGCGACTGAACGCAACACCGTCAGCCTGGAGCCCCGCAATGCGCCTGACCCTCCCCCTGCTGTTGATCACCCTTGCCTTTGGCTCGGCCCACGCCGCCGATTTGCAACCGCTGCGCGTCGCCAACCAGAAGTCCACCATCAAGGCCCTGCTGGAAGTGTCCGGCGAGCTCAAGGACGTGCCTTATGACATTCAATTTTCCGAGTTCCCCGCCGCCGCGCCGCTAGGCGAGGCATTGAATGCCGGGGCCGTGGATATCGGCGCCCTCGGTGATGCGCCCTACGTGTTCGCCCTGGGCGCCGGAGCGTCGCTGAAAGTGGTGAGCATCATCCACGCCGAAGGCCGCAATACCACGGCGATGCTTGTCCCCAAGGATTCGCCTATCAAGGCGGTCGCCGATCTCAAGGGCAAGCGCATCGTCACCACGCGCGGCTCCATCGGGCACTACCTGGCGATCAAGGCCCTGCGCAGCGCGGGCCTGAGCACCGCAGACGTGCAGTTCCTGTTCCTGCTGCCCAGCGAATCCAGGCTGGTGCTGGATAACGGCACTGCGGACGCGTGGTCCACCTGGGACCCCTTCACCACCGTGGTCACGGCGCAAAGCCAGGCCAGGGTCCTGGTCAGCGGCAGCAACTTGTTGAGCAATCACCTGTATCTCGCCGCCACCAGCCAGGCCATCGCCGATAAACGCCAGCAACTGGACGATTTCGTCGCCCGGGTCGACCGGGCCTACCGCTGGAGCAATGCCCACCCCAATGAGTACGCCGCCGCACAAGCCAAGATCACCGGCCTGCCCCTGGAGGTGCACCTGGCCGTGGCCAACGCCACGCACATGCAGCCGGTCGCGATCGACGACGCGGTGGTCAGCGGCCTGCAAGCCACGGCTGACATTTATCAGGAAGAAGGCTTGTTGACGCGTCACATCGATGTCTCCCAAGGCTTCGACAAGAGCTTCAACCCCCTGCGTGCCCCACTCACCCAGGCTTCGCGCTAAAGGAGCAGCCACATGAGCACACAACGCCCACTCAAACTCGGTGCAATGGTCCACGGCGTCGGCCACGGCTGGGGCGAATGGCGCCACCCGCAAGCGCTGCCCAACGCCAGTACCGACTTCGGTTTCTACAAGCACCAGACGCTCCTGGCCGAAGGCGCCAAGTTCGATTTCGTGTTCATCGCCGACAGCTTGCACATCCATGAAAAATCCAGCCCGCACTACCTCAACCGCTTCGAGCCGCTGACCATCCTCTCGGCCCTCGCGGCATTGACGTCCAACATCGGCCTGGTGGCCACCGTGACCGTCAGCTACACCGAGCCCTACCAGGTGGCGCGCCAGTTCGCTTCCCTGGACCACATCAGCGGCGGTCGCGCCGGCTGGAACGTGGTGACGTCGTGGCTCAGCGGCACCGCCGATAATTTCGGCAAGAGCGAGCACCCACCCCACGCCCAACGCTACCGGATCGCCAAGGAGCACGTGGCGGTGGTCAAGGGTCTGTGGGATTCCTGGGAAGACGACGCCTTCACCTACGACAAGCGGACAGGCGAATTCTTCGCCCCCGGCAAGCTGCACACGCTGGCGCACAAGGGTGAATTCTTCTCGGTGAAGGGCCCGCTCAATATCGCCCGCTCTCGTCAAGGCCAACCGGCGATCTTCCAGGCCGGCACCTCCGAGGACGGACGTAACTTCGCCGCCGAGAACGCCGATGCGATCTTCGTCAGCCCTGAAAATTTCGAAGAAGCGCGCGCCTACTACCAAGACCTGAAACGTCGCGCCAACGGCTTCGGTCGCGATGCGGCACACCTGTCGATACTGCCCGGGATCCGTCCGATCGTCGGTCGCGATGAAGCTGAAGTCGAAGACCGCTACCAGCAAGCAGTGTCACTGGTGAGCATCGAAGACGCCATCGTCGCCCTCGGCCGTCCCTTCAACGATCACGACTTCAGCCAATACCCACTGGACGCCCCTTTTCCCGAGCTGGGCGACCTGGGGGCCAACAGCCAGAAAGGTGGCTCGGACCGGATCAAGCAACTGGCCCGTGACGAAGGCCTGACCTTGCGCGAAGTCGCCCTGCGCTTCTCCCGGCCGCGGCGCGACTTTGTCGGCACACCCGAGCAGGTGGCCGATGCCCTTCAAGCTTGGTTCGAGAATGGCGCGGCCGACGGCTTCATCATCAATTCGTTGCTGCCGGACGGCCTGCAGTATTTCACTGAACTGGTGGTGCCCGTCCTGCAACGACGCGGTCTGTTCCGCAGCGCATACAGCGGTCATACGCTACGGGACAACCTGGGCCTGCCCGTGCCGACCAACCGTTACGCCCAGGCGCCCCTGGCAACTGAAACCACACGCGAGGCCGTGGCATGAAGCAGATCCATCGTCGCGACTTCCTCGCGGCCAGCTCCTTCGCCCTGGGTGCGCTGGGGCTGTCCTCACTGGGCCTTACCCCGCGGGTTTTCGCCCAAGGCGGGCGACTGGCGGACCTGACCCTGGGGGTCGCCACCTATCGCGGGCAGGATGCTTACTTCGTCGAAGACGCCGGGACCGGCGACACGCCCTACAAGGTCGAATATTCCGAGTTCGCCGGCGGCAACCTGATCGTCGAAGCACTGGCCTCCGGCAGCCTGGACGTGGGGGGCATGAGCGAAATCCCGCCGATCTTTTCCATCCAGAGCCATCGCCAACCGCGCCTGGTCGCCGTCCTGCAAGGTGACGTGAACAACCAGGTGTTCCTGATCCCCAAGGATTCCCCCGTCGAGTCGATCGGACAATTGCGCGGCAAGCGGGTCGGCTACGTGCGCTCGACCACGTCCCATTATTTCCTGATCAAGGCCCTGAAGGAACAAGGCCTGACCATGAACGACATCACCGCGGTGGCGCTCACGCCCCAGGACGGCTTCAGTGCATTCCAGAGCGGCCAACTGGATGCCTGGGTGATCTATGGCGTGTTCATCCAGCTGGCAAAGTTTCGCAGCGGCGCCCGGGTCCTCAAGACGGCCTTGGGCTATCTGTCCGGCAACTACCTGATCGCCGCCCGCCCGGCAGCCCTGGAAGACCCGCTGCGCAAACAGGCGATCCAGGATTACATCCAGCGCCAGGCGCGCACCTGGGAATGGATCAACAACCATCCCGAACCTTGGGCGGCCAAGTCGGCGCAGCTGCTGGGCGTCGACAAAGCGGTGTTTCTCGACATGTACAACAACCGCAGCCAGCCGACGAAAATCATTGAAGTGAACGACCAGGCCATCGCCTCGCAACAGGCAGTCGCCGATCTGTTCTTCGCTGCCGGCGTGTTGAACGAACGGCTCGACGTGAGTCCGCTGTGGGACCGCGACTTCCGCCTGCTGCCGTTGTGAACCCTCCCACCGCAGGCCTTCTGATTGAGTGAACCGACCATGAGTCTTTCTTCCCTACGCCCTCCCGTGTTGCAGTCGGTCGATCGCGCCGACTTCGACACCTTGCTCGAACACCTCGGCCAACAGTTGGCAGCCACCGCCCACCTCTACGACGAGAGCGGCGACTTCCCCCAGGACAACTTCAAGCGCTTGCACGAACACGGCCTGCTGGCCCTGACGGTGCCCAAGGCCCTCGGCGGTGGAGGCGCCAGCCTCGCGCAGGCCCGCAAGGTCATCGCGGCGGTCGCCAAGGGCGAGCCCTCCACGGCGTTGATCCTGGTGATGCAATACCTGCAACACTCGCGCCTGCAAGACAGCCGGACCTGGCCCGAAGCATTGCGCTTGCGCGTGGCCCAGGATGCCGTGCGCCACGGCGCGCTGATCAATGCCCTGCGGGTCGAGCCCGACCTGGGCACCCCGGCCCGTGGCGGCCTGCCGGCGACCGTGGCCAGGCGCACCAGCGAAGGCTGGCGAATCAGCGGGCGCAAGATCTACTCCACCGGCAGCCACGGCCTGACCTGGTTCAGCGTCTGGGCCCGCAGCACCGACGAAGATCCGCTGGTGGGCGCCTGGCTGGTCCACAAGGACACGCCAGGGATCAGCATCATCGAGGACTGGGACCACCTGGGCATGCGCGCCACTTGCAGCCACGAAGTGCTGTTCGACAACGTCCTGGTGCCGCTGGATCACGCGGTCAGTGTCAGTCGCTGGAGCGCGCCCCAAGCGGAACTCGACGGCGAGGGCTTGCTGTGGATGGCGGTGTTGCTGGCGGCGGTCTATGACGGCGTCGCCCAAGCCGCGCGGGATTGGTTCGTCAGTTGGCTGGAGCAACGCAAGCCGTCCAACCTCGGCGCCGCGCTGGCAACCTTGCCGCGCTTGCAGGAAACCGTCGGGCACATCGACACCCTGCTGTTCGCCAACCGCAGCCTGCTGGATGCCGCCGTCGAAGGACTCACCCCCGCCCATCACGCCGCACAGTTGAAGTACTTGGTGACCGACAACGCGATCCGCGCCGTCGAGCTGGCCATCGAGGCCTCCGGCAATCCCGGCCTGTCACGGCATAACCCGCTGCAACGGCATTACCGGGATGTGCTGTGCAGCCGCGTCCACACCCCGCAAAACGATGCCGTGCTGCAGGGCGTCGGCAAAGCGGTGTTCGCCCAACGCCAGAAAAAGGACCTTCCATGAGCGCCCTCGTGATCGCCAGCCAACTGGATGAAGACTTCAATGATGTGATTCGCCAGCGCCTCGCGCTGACGCACCCTGGCGCCGAGGTCCTCGCCGTACCGGCCGGCGTGCCCAGTGATCTGCCGAACGCCGCCCGCGTGTTGCTGGCGCGACCGATCAATGTGCGCGGCTACCTGGCACCGGATACGCCGCCTCCGGGTTGGCCGTACGGCCTGGAATGGGTCCAGGTGGTCTCTTCGGGAATCGACTTCTACCCCGGGTGGTTTTTCGACGGTCCGCCGGTGAGCACCTCCCGGGGCAGCGCCGCCGACAATATCGCCGAATTCGCCCTGGCCGCGATCTTCGCCGCCGCCAAGCGATTGCCGGACATCTGGGTGCACGACGCGCAATGGAATTTCACCGCCCTGACGCCCCTCAAGGGCAGCACATTGGGCATCCTGGGTTTCGGCGCGATAGGCCGCAGCCTCGCGACCAAGGCCCGTGCGCTGGGCATCGAGGTGCTGGCGCTGCGTCAGAGCCAGGCCCCGTTCGACGTCGAGGGCGTCGAGGCCGCGCGGGATATCCATGAGCTGTTTTCCCGGTCCGATCACTTGGTGCTGGCCGCGCCACTGACCGAGGCGACACGGCATGTCGTCAACCGCAGCGTACTCGCCAGCGCCAAGCCGGGCCTGCACCTGATCAACATCGCCCGTGGCGGCTTGCTGGACCAGGACGCGTTGCTCGAAGCCCTGGACCGCGGCCCCATCGGCCTGGCGTCCCTGGACGTCACCGAACCCGAACCCCTGCCCGACGGCCACCCGCTCTACACCCATCCCGGGGTGCGCCTGTCACCCCACACCTCGGCGATCTCCAGCAACAGCCGCCATGAGATTGCCGACAGCTTCCTCGCCAACCTGGAGCGTTTCCTCTGCGGATCGGCACTGGAGAACCTGGCGAACGTACAGCGCGGGTACTGACCCGGCGCGGTGTCGCACAAAGTAATCCTTGTGGGAGCGAGCTTGCTCGCGATAGCGCTGTGTCCGTCAACATCATTATTGACTGACACGCCGCCATCGCGAGCAAGCTCGCTCCCACAGGATTCGTGTCGACTTCAAGTCACGGAAAAAATCAATATCTCGCATTTTATGAGTGATTTTAATGTCTATTTTTTATAATTAACTTATAACAAATCGGACTTTTACAGCACCCTTTTATACAAATACTGTTACAACCATCACCGACCCCTGACCAGGTGGAGGCCCTCGGAACTGTACGTTTTTCCGGCCGACACCACCCCACGGTCACTGCCTCACCCAAACCTGAAACCGGCCCGAGCCAACGCTGCCATGACTGCCAAGCCATGACCGTGGCAGCGCTTTGCCCGGAAAAAATCAACGCCAACGCAGCCTCTGCACACCTGGGGTCCACCATGCACGACACCTTCACTTCCAACCGCCTGACGCTGGCCGTTTCGCTGGCCCTGTTCGGCTTGACGGCCCACGCCGAAGAAGATGCCCGGGAGGGTGCGCTTCCCGTTGTCACCGTCACCGCTGAACACCGCAGCGAGGACTTGCAGAAAGCCCCCCTGGCGATCTCCGCGTTCGACGAAGCCGCCCTGGAAGAAAAGCAGATCAAGAGCATTCGCGATCTCTCCGGACAAGTGCCGAACCTGACGCTCAGCCGCCAATCGATTTCCTACAGCGCCCAGACCTACGGGATTCGCGGCATCGGCGAAACCGATCCGATCCAGGAAGCGGCCGTGGCGGTCTACGCCGACGACCTGTACATCCCCCGGGCGATTTCCTCGATGCTCGACTTCAACGATGTCGAGCGCGTCGAAGTCCTGCGCGGCCCGCAAGGCACGCTGTACGGGCGCAACAGCAGCGCCGGCGCGATCCGCGTGATCACGCGCGACCCCACCCAGGAAACCCGTGGTTTCTTCGAACTCGGCGCCGGCAACTACAACGCCCAGAACGGGCGCCTGCTGATCAGCGGTCCACTGGTGGACAACACCTTGTTCGGTAGTTTCTCGGCGATTCGCCTGACCCGCGACGGCACCGTCTCCAACCCCACCCGTGGCGAGCATGTGAACAACGTCGACCTGCAGTCCTACCGTGGCAAGCTGCGCTTCAATCCCATCGATTCGCCCTGGGATGTACAGCTGACCCTCGCCGGTACTTTCGACCGCGGCGACACCACCAGCTATACCCCCTTCGACGCTGACGGCCACTTCGACAAATTCAAGACCTACAGCAGCCTCAATCCGAAAAATCGTCTCGACCAAGGCAGCTCCGTGTTGCGGGCGATCTACACCATCGATGACCACCTTAGGTTCAAGTCGGTCACCGCCTACTCCGCGTTCGACCAGCCGGTGGACTATGACAACTCCGGCCAGGCAGCGCTGATCCAGAACAACCTGATCACCTACAAGCAGGACTACGCCACCCAGGAATTCCAGCTCAACGGCGACTACGACAGGTTCAGCTTCAGCACCGGCCTGTACGCGTACCGCGAGCAATTCGACGCCGATCGGGACAACCTCACCTATTCCATCGCCCGGAACCGGGTCATCGGCCAAGGCCAGTACAGCACCACCAGGACCGAGAGTTACGCCCTGTATGGCCAAGGCAGCTACAAGCTGACCTCGCAACTGTCGCTGATCGCCGGACTGCGCTTTACCCGCGAACACAAGAACTTCGACTACACCAATTACGGCCTCACCCCTGATCGACAGATCACCGGCACCAACTTCAGCGCCGACTCGAGCAAGTCCTGGCAATCCACCAGCCCGAAACTGGGTTTCGAATACGCCTGGACGCCGCACTTGAACCAATACGCCTACGTCGCCAAGGGCTTCAAGGCCGGCGGCTACGACAACCGCGCGCCCACCCGGGCCGCTGCCGAGCAGGCGTTCTCTCCGGAAGACGTGACCACCTGGGAGACCGGCTTCAAGGGCGACTTCTTCGACCGTCGCCTGCGCGCCAACCTTGCGCTGTTCTACAACGACTACAAGGACCTGCAAACCAACGCCTACGACCCGGCGCTGGGCGTCAGCCTGCGTACCAACGTCGGCCAGGCCCACACCTACGGCGTCGAGCTGGAAACCCTCAGCGCACTGACGCCCGACCTGCAACTGACGCTCAACCTGGGCTATCTGCAAAGCCAATACGACGACTTCGAGAACGCCAGTGGCGCCGGGGTCGATGCCAACGGCAAGCAACTGGTGTATTCGCCGCGCTGGAACACCAGCGTCGGCCTCAACTACACCGTCCCGGCCGGCTTGCCCGGCACCTGGCTGGCCGGCACCGACGCTCAGTTCCAGACCAAGTCCTATGCCAACGCGTTGAACGACGACGTCCAGGAAATCCCCCGGCAGACCTTCTGGAACGCCAACACCCGCTACATCTCCGGCGACGGCCACTGGACCACCACGCTGTCGGTGAAAAACCTGCTCGACCGCGCCTACCCGCAAGCCGTCGGCTACGTGCCCTCCAGCGGCGCCCGCTACTACGCCGTCAACGACCCGCGAACCCTCTTGCTGTCCGTGCGCTACGACCTCTGACCCCTTGATCGGCAAACATGCCAAGGAGCACTTCATGGCTTTCACCCGCAGGCAAATGATTTCTCGTATCGCCGCCGTCGGAGGTTATTCCGCCGCCGTCGGCGCCCTCGGTGCGCTAGGCCTGACGCCCCAGGCCGTGGCGGCGGGCTTCACCCCGTTGCAACTGGGCAGCAGTGGCCAGGGCAAGCAGGTGGTGGTGGTTGGCGCCGGCATTTCCGGACTGGTCAGCGCCTATGAGCTGCGCAAGGCCGGCTTCACCGTGACGATCCTCGAAGCCCGCGAGCGGGTGGGTGGTCGCAACTGGACCTTGCGGCGCGGCACCCGCGTCGAGTTCGACGACGGCATCAGCCAGACCGTGGATTTCGACGAGGGGCAGTTTTTCAATGCCGGCCCGGCGCGCATTCCCAGCCATCACCAGACGATCCTCGGCTACTGCCGCGAACTGGGCGTGGAGCTGCAAGTGCTGGTCAACAGCAGCCGCAACGCACTGGCCTTGCCGGATTCCCGCCAGCCGGCTTTCCAACTGCGCCAGGCGGTCAACGACACCCGCGGACAATTGTCCGAATTGCTGGCGCGCACCGTCAGTCGCAAGGCCCTGGACCAGGACCTGAGCGCCGACGACCGCCAGGCGCTGCTGAATTTCCTCAAGGTCTATGGCGACCTCAACGCCGACCTCAAGTACCAGGGTTCGGTGCGCTCGGGCTACACCCGGATCCCCGGCGCCGGCGACCAGACCGGGATCACCCGGGCACCGCTGGCGTTGCAGACACTGCTCAACCCCAAACTCTGGGGCGCGCTGGTGTTCGATGAAATCCCCGAGTTCTCCTCGACCATGTTCCAACCGGTCGGCGGCATGGATCGGATTCCACTGGCGTTCTATGAACGACTCAAGGATTCGGTGCGGTTGCACGCCGAGGTCAGCGACATCCAGACGTCCGAGCAAGGCAGCCGCGTGACCTATCGCGACCGGCAGACCGGCAAGACCCAGACCCTGAGCGCCGACTACGCCATCCTCACCGTGCCCCTGCCACTGCTGGCCAGGCTGCCAAGCAACTTCAGCACGCCATTCAAGCAAGCGATCCTCAGCGCGCAGAGCGACCAGGCGAACAAAGTGGCCTGGCAGTCACCACGCTTCTGGGAAACCGATTTCAACATCTTCGGCGGGCTGTCTTACCTGGACCATGAGGTCAAAGGCCTGTGGTACCCCAGCGATCGGTTCAACAGTGCCCAGGGCATCCTGGTGGCTGCCTACAACACCAGCGAAGCCGCCCAGTCCTTCAGCAGCAAATCCCTCGCCGAGCAGTTCGCCTCTTCGAGGCAGGCCGTCGAATTGCTGCACCCCGGCCATGGCGCCAAGTTGCAAAGACCGGTAGCGATCAACTGGTCCAAGGTGCCTTTCAGCAAAGGCCCGTGGATCGTCAATGACGAGGTTGGCGAACAGGCCTACCAGATCCTCAACCAACCCCAAGGCCGCACCTACCTGGCCAGCGACGCCCTCGCCCATGGCGGCGTCGGCATCTGGCAGAACACCGCCGCCGATTCGGCGCGACGCATCGTTTCCCTGATCGGCCGCCATGCCGAGCGCCAGCAGGCGGGCGTTGCCGCCTGATTGTCTTCGCCAAAGGACCTCCCCCATGAAAACCACGACGTTACTCACAGGACTTCTCATGAGCGCCACTGCCCTCGCCAGCCAGGCCGACGAAATCAAGCGCATCGGCCTGCCCAATTCCAATTTCCCGATTTCCCTGGCGGTGTCGGTGCCGGCGCAAACCGACCTGCTGTTTGTCAGTGGCTTGCTCGCCGACCCGCACGACCCGAGCGCGCCGAAGGGTTCCTTTGCCGCCTACGGCAACACCGCCACCCAGACCACCTCGATCCTGAACAAACTCAAGGGCGTGCTCCAGGACCAAGGCCTGGATCTGGCTGACGTGGTGCAACTGCGGGTGTTCCTGGTGGGCGATCCGGCCAAGGGCGGCCAGCTGGATTTCGCTGGGTTGCAGGAAGGCTATACGCCGTTCTTCGGCAGTGCCGAACAACCGAACAAGCCGGCACGTACCGCTGTGCAAGTCGTCGCGCTGCCATTGCCCGGCGGCCTGGTGGAAATCGAAGCCGTCGCTGCGCGCAAGAAGTGACGCGGACCCCAGCCGACAATCAGGAGCTTCACGCTTATGCCGAACTGCCAAAGACACCTCACCGCGCCCGCTTATCGCCCACTGTTGCTGCCGCTGTCATTCGCCTGTGGCCTGGCCTCTTTCAACCTAGAGGCCGCCGAGAACGGCTCGCCCACCCTCGACACGGTGGTGGTCACCGGCAACAGGGGCACCGTCGAACGCACCGTGACCAGCAGCCCGACCCCCATCGACGTGGTGACTGGCGAGCAATTGCGTGCAGTGGGCAAACCCAGCCTGCTGGAGGCACTGAGCAAGTTCATCCCATCCTTCAACCTGCCCGACCGCGCCGGCTGGGATGCCAGCGGCGTGGTCCGCTCGGCCACCCTGCGCGGCCTGACGGCTTCCCACGTGCTGGTGCTGGTCAACGGCAAGCGCCGACACACCAGCGCCACGCTGAACATCAATGGCATCAACAGCGGCGCGGCGCCCAGCGACCTCGACCTGATCCCGGTGGCCTCCATCGATCATATCGAGGTCCTGCGTGACGGCGCCGCGGCGCAATACGGCTCGGACGCCATCTCCGGGGTGATCAATATCATCCTCAAGCAGACCACCGGCGGCAGTTCCGATACCACCCTGGGCCAGGGCTACGATGGCAAGCGCGGGACCGCCCAGCAAGCGCTTGACTATGGTTTCCAGCTAGGTGAAGCCGGCGTGCTCAACGTCTCGTTCGACACACGCTATCAGGAGCGCGACAACAAGGCCGGCAGCAACGGCTACAGCGCCCATTACTATCCGCAGGCCGACGGCTCGCCCGACCCGCGCGAGGCCGGTGCCAGCCACCACACCTACAAAGGCTACGGGTTGCCCCGCAGCCAGTTGGCGGATGTCGGCTACAACCTCGACCTGCCGTTGAACGACGACGTGACGCTCTATTCGTTTTCCACCCTGGCCACCCGGGAAAACAACGACGGGCAGAACTTTCGCCTGCCCAGTGGCCGCAACACCATTACCACCGGCCCCAATGGCTACCCCGATGGCTACAGCCCCTATTGGCTGGTGAACGAGACCGACTTCCAGTCCGCGTTCGGCGCCAAGGGTGAAAGGCTTGGCGGCTGGGCCTGGGACCTGAGCAGCACCTACGGGCGCAACTACGCCAAGCAACGCACCTACGACAACCAGAACCCGTCGCTGGGGGAAAACACGCCGAACAAGTTCACCTCCGGCATCTACATCGCCGATCAATTGACCAGCAACCTGGACCTGAAGAACAGCTACGAAATCGGTCTGGCAAAGCCGTTGGATGTCGCCTTCGGCTTCGAGCACCGGCGCGAAAGCTATGAGACCCGCGCCGGCTCCGAAGCTTCGTACATCGACGGTGGCTACGTGTTTCCCGTCGGCCATCCACGTGCCGGGGAGCGCCCCGACCCAGGGGCGCAGGTCACCAATGGCATCACCCCCGAAGACGCGCAGAAAGTCAGCCGCAACAGCGTCGCCAGTTACATCGACCTGGGCTTCTACCCGGTCGAACAGTGGTACCTGGGCGTGGCGGCACGCTATGAACACTACAACGAAGGAATCGGCGCGACCCGCAGCGGCAAGCTGAGCACCCGCTATGAATTCAACCCGGTGTTCGCGGTTCGCGGCACCCTCAGCAACGGCTTTCGCGCACCTTCGCTGGCCAACCAGATCTTCACCGCCCGCTCCACCGGTTTCGACACCATCAATGGCGTCTACCAACCCTACAACTACGTGATCCTGCCCGTGGATTCGGCGGGCGCACAGGCGCTGGGTGCCGAAGCGTTGAAACCCGAGCGCTCGACCAACTTCAGCCTCGGCTTCGCCCTGACACCCAGCGAGGACCTGAGCCTGACGGTGGACGGCTACGTGATCAACCTGCGCGATCGCCTGGTGCTGAGCGAACGCTTCCAGGGCCCGGGAATCGCCGCCCTGCTCGATGGCATTGGCGTGCCGGCGACCGCTGGCGCGCAATACTTCACCAACGGCGCCAATACCCGGACGTCGGGCGTCGATGTGGTCGGCAATTACCGACAGGACCTGGAGCGCTACGGTTCGGTGCGCTGGACCGCGGCGCTGAACTACAACCACACGAAGATCCTCAGCGTAGCCGACACACCGTCGCAACTGGGCGCCCTGGGTGACTACGAATTAATGGGCCGCCAGTCGCGGGCGCTGATCACCAAGACCTCCCCCAGCAGCAAGATGATCTTCTCCGCCGATTGGGCGATCAACGACTTCGATGTCAATCTGCGGCTGACCCGCTATGGCACCTACACCGAGGTCAATAGCTCAAGCGACCCCAGCCTGGATCGCCGGTACTCGGCCAAATGGATCACCGACCTCGATGTGGCCTATGCGATCGACAAGCAACTGACCGTCGCCCTCGGCGCACAGAACCTGTTCGATAAATACCCCGATCACATCGGCGTCAGCAACGCCTCGTTCGGCGACAACTGGGGCAGCTATTCGCCGTTTGGTTTCACCGGCGGCTACTACTACACCCGTCTGCAATACACGTTCTGATACTTGCAAAGCCGCCTAAGCTAATGCTGAAAAAATATTTATAAACTGTTTTTTAGAACAATAAGATTCTTAGACGCTTATTCCATCCCTAGTCAATGTCGAGAATGCCATGTCCAGATTCAACAAGTCCCCCGGGGCGCGATTACGGCGTCCCGCCTTGGCCGGCGCGGTCGTCGTGCTGCTCCTGTCGTGCCTTGCACTCCCCGCTCAGGCCCGCGAAACCCTGCGTATCGGCTACCAGAAGTCCTCGACCCTGATCACACTGCTGAAAAGCCAAGGCAAGCTGGACAAGGCACTCGCCGACGCCAACATCGACGTGACCTGGCACGAGTTCCCCAGCGGCTTGCCACTGCTGGAGGCCCTGAACGTCGGCAATGTCGACGTCAGCGCCGATGTGGCCGATACCGTGCCGATCTTTGCCCAGGCCGCCCAGGCCAAGTTGACTTACTTTGCCCAGGAGGCGCCCTCGCCTTCGGCCCAGGCCATCGTCGTGCGCAAGGATTCGCCGTTGCAGCAACTGGCGGACTTGAAGGGCAGGACAGTCGCGGTCACCAAGGCCGCCGGTGCCCACTATCTATTGATTGCGGCCCTGGAAAAGGCTGGCCTGACGTTCTCCGACATCCAACCGGCGTACCTGACGCCCGCCGACGGCCGGGCGGCGTTCGAGAACGGCAAAGTCGATGCCTGGGTGACCTGGGAGCCCTTCCTCAGCGGCGTGCAACGTCAACTGCCGACACGCACGCTGACCGATGGAACCGGGCTGGCGAGCTACAAACGTTACTACCTGACCGGCAATGCCTACGCCAAGGCCCATCCTGAGGTGCTCAAGCTGGTCTACGAGCAGCTTGAAGAGACCGGGCGCTGGGTCAAGAATCATCCTCGCGACGCGGCACAGGTGCTGGGCCCTCTGTGGGGCAATCTGGATGTGGAAACAGTCGAGGCCGCCAACGCCCATCGCAGCTACCAGGTCCAGCCGGTAAACGCCGCTCAGCTGGATGAACAGCAGAAAATCGCCGATGCGTTCTTTGCGGCAGGGCTGTTGCCCAAGACGGTAGATGCCCACGATGCCCAGGTATGGACGCCATGACATGAAACCGTTTGCCGACATCATCGACTTCCCGACTGATAAAGCATCGGTGGACGCCTGACCAACGCATGGTTTGTTCCCATACCCATACCTTCATTCGGGTGAGTCAAACCTCTGGGTTGGGGGCTGTTTGCAAGGTTGAGGCGATGAGGTCGCGTAGCCACATATGGGCAGGATCCCGGTGCAGTCGTTCGGGCCACAGCATGAGCATTTCAAAACCCGGAATGGCGAGTGGAGGTGCTTGGACGTGAAGTGACGGCTCATCTCGCACCAGCCTTTGCGGCACTACCGCAACCAGGTCGCTGTGCGCCAACGCGCAGATGAGCGAGTTGAAATTGGACACTGATAATACGACTCGTCGTTCCAGACCTTTAGCTGCCAGTGCCTGGTCAGTACTTCCAACGAACCCGGCGCCATCGGGTGACATGACGGCATGCTCGAGGCCGCAGAATGCTTTGAGCGATAGCTTCGTGGCCAAGGCGGGATGACCGCGCCGCCCTGCCAGCACATAGCGCTCGTGAATCAACGAACGCTGGCGCAGTTTTGGCGGCGCGTCATCGCGAGTGTGCAGCGCCAGATCGAGCTGGCCGTTTTCCAGATCATTGGCAAGGCTGGCGGGATGTTTGTTCAACAGTGCCAAGCGGGTATTCGGGGCCAGGCGCCTGAGCAGTGCCAGCGACGGCCAGACTAAAGCAGTCGCTGCGTAATCACTGGCAGCAACCCTCCACGTCTGGTCAGACAGCGCGGGCTCGAAAGTGGCCCCCGGACTCAGCGCACCTTCCAAAGCCACCAGCGCTTCACGCAGTGGCACGCGCAATTCACGGGCACGCTCGGTGGGCGTCATCCCTCGGGGGCCGGGCAGCAACAAGGGGTCGTCCAGAATGTCTCGCAGCCGGCCCAGCTGCAGGCTGACGGTCGGTTGAGCGAGATTGAGCAATCGCGCCGCCCGTGTAACGTTTTGCTCAGACAGCAGCGCATCCAACGTGACCAACAAATTGAGATCCAGGCGGCGCAAGGTATTGTGCATATAAATACCATATGTTTCGGAAATTCATTTCTATCATACCTGGCCAATCGTTACGGTGAGGACTTCATTCACTCGGAGCCCCTCATGAAGATACTGCTGATCTACGCCCATCCTGAACCTCGTTCGCTCAATGGCTCGCTCAGGGATTTTGCGATCGCTCACCTGAAAACCGCGGGTCATGAGGTCAAGGTCTCGGACCTGTACGAAATGCGTTGGAAAGCGCCTATCGATAAGGATGACGCCCCAGGCTATGACGACGAAAAGCCGTTCAACCCGGCGATGGAATCGCAGCGGGTATTTGCCGCCGGCACCCAACCGGCCGAGGTCGAGGAGGAGCAGGCCAAACTGCTGTGGGCGGATGCCGTGATCTTTCAATTCCCACTGTGGTGGTTCTCGATGCCAGCGATCCTCAAGGGCTGGGTCGAACGCGTCTACGCCTACGGATTTGCCTACGGTGTCGGCGAACACAGCGAAAGCCACTGGGGCGATCGCTACGGCGAAGGCAGCATGGCAGGAAAGCGGGCGATGCTGGTGGTCACTATGGGCGGGTGGGAGTCCCATTACAGTGGTCGAGGGGTAAACGGTGCACTGGATGAGCTGCTATTCCCCATCCAGCATGGGGTGCTTTTCTATCCCGGGTTCACGGTCATGCCGCCCTTCCCCATCTATAAAACCAGCAAAATGGACACCGCTCGATTCAAGCAACTATGCACGGCATATGCGGCTCGGCTGGATAACCTGTTCGATGATCAGCCTGTGCCATTTCGCCGCCAGAATGCCGGGGACTATGAAATTCCGGCATTGACACTCAAGCCGCACCTTGCACCCGACCGTCACGACTTGGGCATCCATATCCGTGAGGGGCATGACGGCTGAAGCGAACAAGGTGCGCTCGTTGACGTTCTTGTCAGCTCACGCCTGCGCTTCGACGACTTGGAGGTGATCGCGGACGCTGCCGTCGAGGGCATGGGCCTGGCCTGGCTTGGCGTTCTTACTGGCTGATCCGGTATCGGATGCAACAGGGCTCACTCGTAGAGACATGGGGAGATCGGCCTGGAGCAGCTTCAGCTGCCGATCTCACATCCGTTGAGATATAACGCCAACACCATGTTTTTAAAGTTATTTTTAAAAACATATAAAAACACAGGATAAAAAACTGGTTCGACCAGCCCAACAACAGATAGACAGCAAAGCGCGCCAGACCAATGATGCAAGTCGGCTGTACCAGAACAGACCGCTAATAAAAACAACCGAGTCTCGCGCTACGACCATGAACATTCTCTACGATGAACACGTCGACGGCGTCCTGCCTGACGTCGACAGGGACGCGCTGCTGCGAGCCCTGCAAACCCAGCTGCCCGACCTGGAAATCCTGCATCGGCGCGAAGAACTCAAGCCGTACGAATGCGATGGACTCTCCGCCTATCGCACCACCCCCATGCTGGTGGTGCTGCCGCGCAAGATCGACCAGGTTCAAGGAGTGCTTCGGCTCTGCCATGAACGCAGGGTGCCCGTCGTCGCCCGTGGCGCGGGCACCGGTTTGTCCGGCGGTGCCCTGCCGCTGGAAAAAGGCGTCTTGCTGGTGATGGCGCGTTTTAACAACATTTTGCACATCGACCCGGCCGCCCGGACCGCGCGCGTCCAGCCCGGGGTACGCAACCTGGCGATATCCCAGGCTGCCGCACCGTTTGGCCTGTACTACGCGCCAGACCCATCCTCCCAGATCGCCTGTTCCATCGGCGGCAACGTGGCGGAAAACGCCGGTGGCGTGCACTGTCTGAAGTATGGCCTGACCGTCCACAACCTGCTCAAGGTCGATATCCTCACCGTCGACGGTGAACACTTGAGCCTGGGATCCGATGCGCTCGACTCACCGGGCTTTGACTTGCTGGCGCTGTTCACCGGTTCCGAAGGCATGCTCGGCGTGATCACCGAGGTCACGGTCAAGCTGCTGCCCAAACCACAAACCGCCAGGGTGCTGCTGGCGGCATTCGACTCGGTGGAAAAAGCCGGTCGCGCAGTGGGCGACATCATCGCCGCCGGCATCATTCCCGGCGGCCTGGAAATGATGGACAACCTGGCGATCCGCGCCGCCGAAGACTTCATCCACGCCGGTTACCCGGTGGAGGCCGAAGCCATCCTGTTGTGCGAGCTCGATGGGGTCGAAGCCGACGTCCATGACGACTGCGACCGCGTGCGCCAGGTGCTGGAACACGCCGGGGCCACCGAAGTGCGCCAGGCCCGCGACGAGGCCGAACGCGTGCGGTTCTGGGCCGGGCGCAAGAACGCGTTTCCAGCCGTCGGCCGCCTTTCGCCGGATTACTACTGCATGGACGGGACGATCCCGCGCCGGGAATTGCCCGGGGTATTGCAGGCGATCGCCGCGCTGTCGACGGAATATGGCCTGCGGGTGGCCAACGTGTTCCATGCCGGTGACGGCAACATGCACCCATTGATCCTGTTCGATGCCAACCAGCCGGGAGAGCTGGATCGTGCCGAGGCCCTGGGCGGCAAGATCCTCGAACTGTGCGTGAAAGTCGGTGGCAGCATCACCGGCGAGCACGGGGTGGGACGCGAGAAAATCAACCAGATGTGCGCGCAGTTCAACAGCGATGAGCTGACCCTGTTCCATGCCGTCAAAGCGGCGTTCGATCCGAGCGGCTTGCTCAATCCCGGCAAGAACATTCCTACCCTGCACCGCTGCGCCGAGTTTGGCGCCATGCACGTTCACCTGGGGCAGGTGCCCTTCCCCGAGCTGGAGCGCTTCTGATGGGCAGCGAACTCGATATCGACAACAGTGGCGCGCTGCTGGAGCAGGTCAACCACGCGTTGCACAGCGCCACTGCGTTGCGCATCCAGGGTTCCAACAGCAAGGTGTTTCTTGGACGAATCACAGCGGGTGAAGTGCTCGACACGCGCTCCCACCGTGGCATCGTCAGCTATGACCCGACGGAGTTGGTGATCACTGCCCGTTGCGGTACGCCACTGTCGGAGCTGGCAAGCGTACTGGACGATGCGCAACAGATGCTGCCCTGCGAACCACCCGCCTTCAACGACGAAGCCACGGTCGGCGGGATGATCGCCTGCGGGTTATCGGGGCCACGGCGGCCCTGGTCGGGATCGGTGCGCGATTTTGTCCTCGGCACGCGGGTCATCACCGGGCACGGCAAACATTTGCGTTTCGGTGGCGAGGTGATGAAAAACGTCGCGGGCTATGACCTTTCGCGGTTGATGGCCGGCAGTTTCGGCGCCCTGGGGGTGATCACCGAGGTTTCACTCAAAGTCCTTCCGAAACCACGTCAGTGCCTGAGCATCAGCCTGGAAATGGACGCCGAGCGAGCCTTGATGCGCCTCGCGGAATGGGGCCAGCAGCCACTGCCGATCAGCGCAGCCTGCCACGACGGCGCACTTCTGCACCTGCGCCTGGAAGGCGGCGAAGGCTCGGTGGCGGCGGCCCACGACCGTCTGGGCGGCGAGCGGCTGGGTGCCTCCTACTGGCAAGACCTGAACGAACAGCGGCTGAGTTTCTTCGATGAGGACCTGCCCCTCTGGCGCCTGTCCTTGCCCCATGACACGCCATGTCTGTCCCTGCCGGGCACTCAATTGATCGATTGGGGCGGCGCCCAGCGATGGCTCAAGTCCGACGCCGAAGCGAGCTTGATTCGCTCGGTCGTGAAAGCGGCCGGCGGGCACGCGACCTGCTACAGCCAGGGCCTGGTCGACAGCCCCTTCCAACCGCTGCCCGACGCACTGATGCGCTACCACCGCAACGTGAAACAACAACTCGATCCTCGGGGCATCTTCAACCCCGGGCGCTTGTACGCGGAGCTTTGAATCATGCAGACAACCTTGAGCGAAGACGCCCGCCAACTGCCTCGCGCCGAAGAAGCCGAACGGATCCTGCGCAGCTGCGTGCACTGCGGGTTCTGCAATGCCACCTGCCCGACCTATCAACTGCTGGGCGACGAACTGGATGGCCCGAGGGGGCGCATCTACCTGATCAAGCAGGTACTTGAAGGCAGCGAGGTGACCCGCAAGACCCAGGAACACCTGGATCGCTGCCTGTCTTGCCGCAACTGCGAAACCACCTGCCCCTCCGGTGTCGACTATCACAACCTGCTGGACATCGGCCGGGCGGTGGTCGATGCAGCAGTGCCGCGACCTCTCGGCCAACGCCTGCTGCGCCAGGGATTGCGCGGTGTGTTGCCCAATCCGGCGCTGTTCAGGGGGCTGCTCGGCAGTGGCCAGGTTTTCCGCGCATTGCTGCCCAACACGCTGCAAGTCAAATTGCCTGGCAAGGTGTATCCGGCGAAGCCACGACCGACCACACGCCATGCCCGGCAAATGCTCATGCTCGAAGGCTGCGTGCAACCGAGCCTGTCACCCAATACCAACGCGGCCGCGGCACGCGTGCTGGATCGACTGGGGATCAGCGTCACGACCACCCGCGAGGCCGGATGTTGCGGTGCAGTGGATTATCACCTCGACGCCCAGGCCGCCGGCCTTGAGCGGGCTCGCCGCAACATCGATGCGTGGTGGCCTAGCATAGAAAGCGGTGCCGAGGCCATCGTGCAAACGGCCAGCGGCTGCGGCGCCTTCATCAAGGACTATGGCCACCTGCTGCGCACCGACCCGGCGTATGCCGACAAGGCCAACAGGGTCAGTGCCCTCGCCAAGGACCTGGTGGAAGTCTTGCGCGACGAGCCGTTGGACAAGCTCGGCGTCAACAGCGACCAACGCCTGGCGTTCCACTGCCCCTGCACCTTGCAGCACGCGCAGAAACTCGGGGGTGCGGTCGAAGCAATCCTGACGAACCTGGGCTTCAACCTGACCGCCGTGCCCGACAGCCACCTGTGTTGCGGCTCGGCGGGCACTTATTCGCTGACCCAACCCGAACTGTCCAGGCAACTGCGCGACAACAAACTCAATGCGCTGGAAAGCGAGCACCCCGACGTCATTGTCACCGCCAATATCGGCTGTCAGTCCCACCTCAACGGTGCGGGTCGTACCCCTGTCCGGCACTGGATCGAACTGATCGAAGCCGCGCTGCCTTGAACGAACACTGGAGAATTCGAAACGACTTACCGTACCTGGTACAGCACAGCAGCCCCTGGCTTGGCTTCGAACGCCGGCGCAGTGCGCTGTGGCATCCCAAACCAAGGTGTCCGAAGGATATTCGTCCTTGCGCGTCATGGCGTCGATCTGCTTGACGATCACCGCCGAGCTTGCGGGCACCGCCTTCACCGTCGGCGTGGTGCGTTCGGTGCTGTGGCCTGGGCAGACATTGGCGAGTGGCTGGGAAAGATTTTCCCTGTGCGACGCAGATCCCAAATTCCAGGCAAAAAAAAGCCACTCATCTGAGTGGCTTTTTTCTGGATCTTGGAGCGGGAAACGAGACTCGTATCTGGTGTCCGACTCGTTGAAATCTAAGGGGTTTCTTTTATTGACGAAGCAGGAAAAGACTTAATTCTGGACTTGTTTTTGAGAACTATCAAGGGTCAAGAGACCGGGATTTCGGGCTCTGCCATTTCCTCCGACCCATAGCCAACCGGACGGGAGGCGTCCCGTCTGGAAAGTTACTCAATGCTTCTTGGATGCCAGATGGGTCGTGAAGCTGCTCCCGCTGTAGCGCCTCTATGGGCTCAAAGAGCCTTGATCTTGGAACTGTATCAACCAAAGCCGCACACCATCATCAATTCGCTGACGTTGCCACCCGCCGTCTGGGTGAGCGCTCAGTGGGCTGCTTTCGGCCGATTGTGTTGAAAAAGTCGACCCGGTTTGGCTAGCCATGCATCGAGTGGTGAAAATGCCTTTTCTGCACGCCGCTGCGTCAAATTTGAGTCCTAAACCTTCTGCGAAAAAATACAGATTTCAATCTCAGGCGCGTACTTTTCTGTCACGGAAATCGAAACCGACTTTTTTAACAGTATCGGCCGATTGCTGCCACTGAGTCTCAGCAAGTACTCTCTCGGCCTATCGCCCTTTGGTTTCCGTCCCTTCCGCTGCTACGCTCATGAGTCCTCGATTGGAGTCGAAACAATGCCCACCGAATATTCACTTTCTGATGTTCTCGAGCGGCTGTACCAAAATCAGCTCGCCTTGGAGGCCGCGGTGATGGAGCTGACCTTGAAGGTAAAAGATCAAGGTGCAGCAGAGATTGGTGCCAACATCCGAGGTGCACTTCACACCATCGGAGAAATGCCGGACACATCAAGCAGGGCTTGGCTAAGCTGAGAACCCAGGGTCACTGATTTAACGGCCCATGCGATGGCGAGCTTGGCGGTTATCCTGCGCAGCATAAAGGCTGGACTCGCCGAAGCGTCAGAACTCCCGCGCGCTGCGCGGCGACATCGTGAAGATACGGGCGCCCTCAATTTTTCGTTATGAAAGGCGACGCACCTTGATAATCATGTCCGAAGCTACCTTATGCTTGGGCTTGGCCGCTCGAATAACCTTGTGCTGATCATCGGCCATTGTTTCAACGAGCATGCCATTACTGATTTCCATCACACTGAGTCCGGCCGCCAGCGTATTGATATAGGCCGCCTTAATCGCGCCTTTCGCCATGGCTGGAATTTTCTCTTCCAGCCGGCTCACCAGTTCATCATTTAACATCTGCTTGACGTCCATAACGAACTCCGCATTTTAGGCCAGCAGCCAGCCATCATGTTATTGCTGCGTGATCCGGGACAAGCACCGTCCGCCCCTAAAACGCACAGAAGACCTATTTGTTGACCGTCGATGCGTCTCCTTGGACGAAGTCCGTCGGGAGTAAAGGTCTTCTGTGCTGACTCGCATAGCCCATGGCAGTGAGGCACAAACGAAAATACAGAGGGTTTTTCTGCGCCAATATTCCCGAAAGGTACCGATCTGTCTCGATAGAGTGCCCAAGAGATCCCAATTCAACAATCCAGTGTTGCGGCGGCCGCTTGAATCCGCCGACGTCCAGCCACTTGTGATAGGCGCATGCGGCTACGACGCAGCGCCACTACCTGACCGGCCTCATGGTGCACTGGCTGTTCCCAGATAGCTCTACGTTCGGCACTTATTACGCCTGAGCATGGCCACCTGTTCGCAGGCTGCGGGATAGTCAATGAATCGTTTCCGGCAATGAATATAAGGAATCAGTTAAGCGCGCTCGCTGGGAGAATGCATCGCGCCCCTCACCTCGCTAAAAACTTTTTTAAATTTTAAATCTTTTGACTAAATGGTTAAGATTTACTGCCAACTCAGACAACTCGCCGCTGGCAACTGAAGTTTGGTGCGAGCCCGCTGCGGACTGGATAGATAAATCGCGAATACTTACCAAACTACTATCAATCTGTCTTGCAACTTGAGACTGCTGTTCGGCGGCAGTCGCTATTTGCACGTTGCGCTCATTAATGTGCTCGATTGACTCGGTAATTTCGGCCAGAGCCAACCCGGCGGAACGAGCCAAAGCGAGCGTGTTGGTAGCTTGCAGACTAGTCTGCTCCATTGCCATTACGGCTTCATTTGAGCCTGTCTGGATTGTCGAAATCATTTGCTCGATCTCACTGGTGGACTCTTGAGTCCGGTGAGCTAGTGCGCGCACTTCATCAGCAACGACTGCAAATCCACGACCCGCCTCACCCGCACGAGCCGCTTCGATTGCAGCATTAAGCGCGAGAAGATTTGTCTGCTGGGCTACGGCACGGATCACGTCGAGCACCTTACTTATATCTGTGGCCTTTATAGCCAAGCCTTTCACACTAGCGGATGTAGACTCTACACTGCCGACCATCATGTTAATGGCATCGACTGTGTCATCTACTTTGACCCTTCCATCCATAGCGGTTCTGCTGGTTTGCGATGCAGCAGTTGAGGCCCCTGCTGCATTGCCAGCAACTTCATCGACAGCTGAACTCATTTCTGTAATAGCGGTCGCAGCCATTTCAATTTCATTATTCTGACGCATCAACCCTCTGGAAGCTTCTTCCGTCACAGCATGCATTTCCTCAGACGTCGCGGCTAACTGGCTGGATGAATCGCTGATCTGAATAATCGTATCACGCAAGTTCCCTTGCATGGTCGATAAAGCTGCAACAAGACGCCCCATCTCATCACGTGCTTGAACTTTTATCTCGTTACTGAAATCGTTAGCCGCAATACGCTCGGCAATCAACAATGATTCTCGCATAGGCAGTGTCAAGCTTCGAGTGTACATCCAGGCAAGCAAAACAGTTGCCAACAGCGACAACGTGATAAAAACAAACACCATTGTCACGGTTTGATTGTAAGCAGCGTCTGCCGCTTCCCCGGCAGCCTTCGCTTTGGCATCATTACTATCTCTAAGCGCCTCGACACTTGAAGCAACTTTAAGAGCGGCGTTTCGAACTTCCTCATCCCCGTATTTTATGGCGCTCGCATAATCGCCAGCAGCAATAAAACTGAGATATTGCTTTTGCAAAAGCTCAAATTCGGCAACAGACTTTCCCAAAGAAGCAAGGACGACCTGACCTTGTGGAGTAACAACCAACCCGGCCAGCTCCGAAAGATACTTCCTAATAAGCCCCTGTGACTCTACAACCTCCTTCAAGCTAATAGACCTCACCAACTCCGACTCTGCGGCGTTGCGCAATTTACTATTACTGTTACGTACGCTCATAAACTCACGATCCAGCAAGCCCAACACCTTAAAACTAGGGACGATGTTTTCCTCAACTTTTTTCTCCGCTTCGCTCAGCGTGGAAGTCTGCCTTAAGGCAAACATTCCAAAGCAAAAAATCAATGCGCAAAAAATACCAAAACAAAGAGCGGAACGTGATGCAAGATTGAGCATTCGCAAGTTCATGGTGGATGTCTCGCTAGGGGTAGCAATGGGTAAAATAGGCAAAACAGCAAACTTTCAGTGATATCCGGCAATTTCTTAAACTCGAAGTACAATGAATCCGAGAGCCCATCAGAACTTAGCCAACTCCACCGACTACCTATTATTAATTTAGCAACAAAATTTCACGCAATACCGCTTACAAAAGTGTCATGGCAGATTTGTCATTTCAGCTCACCACCCAGTTGAACATAATTAGCCAACGTTCAGAAATCCTGCATACGTAAATAACTAGCCCCTGCTACCCTTCGTCCTTTCTCTGCAACTGGGATAAACAGAACAATCTATACAATTTTAGAGCTCCCAGATTCAGATCATTATCATGTAAACATTTTTGTAGCAAAGATGAGGGTGGCGGGAGCTCATCTGCATGGCAAACCGCATCGCAGATATCCTCGATATAAATTCCCGGAACAAATTGCCTGATTCTAGCGTTCAATTTACACAATGAAACCCGCAACTCCCTCGTCAAACATTCGGCGTCTGAAGGATTCAAGCTGCTCACTCTCAGCCCAAAGGACTCTGAATCTTTGGCTTTATTTAGGTCACCAGAATGAGCGGGAGCCTTTAAAAACAACCCAACAACCATGCGCACAGAAAACTGCAAGGAATAACACTCGCTAATTAATATTTCAGAGAGCTCATACTCACTTGAATAATTCATTTTAGAAGAATCATTTGACATAACCACATATCACCTGCTTGAGCACTGACACCCCAGTTAATACCTATGTTCGCTTTCTCGCGCTGTCAATAATCTTTAACAGACCGACTTCGATACCGCAGTAACATATTAATCGATGGTAAACAGCTTCAATATCTTGCTGACAATTGACTAGTATGGAATTTAACGAAGTGCATGAAGCCATTTTAGAATCTCTTGCTAAAATATCGCATAGCCTCTTATTCACTGATCGAAGCTCATCCAGGTCCGACCCAAGCCGGCCAGTAGTAGTAAGCATCGCAAGTTCTATCTTATTGGTCAGCTGGATCACGGAGAGCTCTAACAAATTTAATTGAGCAAGCAGGCAAACAATGCCGTTGACATCATCGGGCGCGTTCGCTATAGCAGCCCTTATGTTAGCTATTTCAGCTCTATTCGAGCGAAGCTGTACAGCAATAGACCTGTGATTAAATATATGCTTATCGGCCTCAGCAAGATACCGGTCAATTTTTCTCTTGTAATTGCAAACCAAGCTGCTTAGTAGTAAATCATTCATACTAGAAACTTCGATGACTGAGCGGAAGCACAGGATTTACTATTTACTCATATTTCCTTATAGCTGCATAGGCCAGGACATCAACTCTTCGTTTTTCTCAATAAAATTTCGTTTTTTTAGGGTCTTGTGGAAATGAATTAAAAATAAATAGACATCACGACTTATCGATAACCAAGTCTCCTTTATTCATGTACTGAGTCTGAAAAGGGGTATTACCATATTTGTCCTTATAGTACCTAGCAAACAAATCAAGATCAGAAAAGCCCCACCGAAGCCCTATCTGCTGCCATCCCGTACGCTCGTCCTCGCTGATAAGATCGTTGTGAGCGCAAGCTAGGCGTAGGTCCCTGAGATAGTGCATTGGCGAAACATTCTTATGCAATCTGAAACCTAGCTGCAAGTTCCTCACGCTCGTATGCGCATAGGTAGCAACATCACTAATCAAGATATCTTCGCACGCATGAGCGTGCATATATTCAATCGCCCTACCGATATGCCTAGGTATAAGTGGCTCAGATTTTCTCGTCCTATTTTCGTGGTAATTATTAGGAATCAGCTCTAACAATGTAGAGACGAGCGCTTGCTTTAGATAGCTCATAGCTAAAGGCGATCGTTGAGCCTGACGTAAGTCCATTCCATTCTTTATACACGATAAAAGGGAGTTGATCATTGACCAAATTTTTTTATCGTTTTGCAGCAGAGACTGAAACTCTAACCGATCATTACGTTGTATGCCTCGTGAAGATCGCAGTTCACGATCGAAGACTTTAGCATCAATCATTATTGTATCGGTAGACGTACCCCGTGCGAACTGACCCTGCACAAGCATCGAACTGTCTACAACGCACAACTGCTGAGAAGATTTAATAACACCGTGCTTGTTCATCTCCCAAGTCGATTCACCTCTGTGCGTATAACAAACAAAATATACGTCTGTGTTATTTTGCTTTTCAAATCCCCAGCCGGAAGCGCTGGCGGTGGAGCATATGAAACATTCGCCAAGACTGTAAGTTATTTTCTTATAGTCCAATGCTCCACCACCCAAAAACCTAAGCGCGGGTGAAAGCCCACAGTTATTATAATAATGCCAAAGCGAGCTCTCGTCCTTAAGATGCACTTTCGAAATGGATAAATCATTCATTATGGCACCTGATATTAAGCCAGCAGTATCACCTGCGCGGTTAAAATTCGTATTAGTCACCGTCCCTCTCCGAGAGTTTACTTTCAGCCATTCCAATGGTCTGTACAATTTTGCGCCATGCGAACAGCCGGCGAAGTTAGTATCTATTGAAACAAACAAGCACGGCGCATTGGTCTAACAGCCTGAAGCGAATACAACCTCTTCGATGATATAAGTCAGGTTCACACCGTTATCATTCAAATATCGAATGCGTTCGCTGCAAAGGCATGCTTTCCCCTGCAGATTTCTCACCGATGATGCGGGTTGCCGGTATTATCGGCGACTGACTTCATTGACCGTTTTTAACTCGACTCCAGATACGCGTGCGCAACCGGTCAGCCTCCAGCGGCATCGCTTCAAGCACGAAGAGCTTTTTCATAACGCTTTCAGGCGGATAAACCATCGGGTCGTTGAAGACAGCACTGTCGACTATGTCGTTAGCAGCTACGTTGCCATTGGCATAGTGCACGTGGTTACTAATGTCGGCTATGACGTTGGGCTCTAATAGGTAATTCAAAAACGCGTAACCGGCCGTTTCATTTGGAGCATCGGCAGGCATCGCGACCATGTCGAACCACATAGGTGAGCCTTCCTTGGGGATGGCGTAAGCAATCTGCTGGCCGTTCCCGGCCTCATTAGCCCGCGCTGCGGCCTGCATCACATCGCCGGAAAAGCCCACCACCAGACACACGTCACCCGTTGCAAGGTCGCTGGTGTACTTGGAGTTGTGGAAGTAGCTTACATAGGGGCGCACCTTGAGTAGCAGCTCCTGTGCCTTCTTGTAGTCGGCCTTGACATTGCTGTGATGCGGCAAACCAAGGTAGTTCAAGGCGATGGGAAGGATCTCGGGACCATTGTCGAGCATCGCCACGCCGCACTGGGCGAGTTTCTTCATGTTTTCCGGCTTGAACACGATGTCCCACGAGTCTATCGGTACATCACCCAGGACCGCTTTGACCTTGGCCACGTTGTAGCCGATGCCGGTGCTGCCCCACAGGTAGGGAAAACCGTAGCGGTTACCGGGGTCATTGGCCTCCAGAACCTTCATCAGCGTCGGGTTGAGGTTGTGCCAGTTCGGGAGTTTGCTGCGGTCCAACGGTTTGAGTGCGCCGGGCGTGATCTGCCGGGCCATGAAGTGGTTGGATGGAAACACCACGTCATACCCTGAATGGCCGGCCATCAGTTTGACGTCGAGCACCTCGTTGCTGTCGTACAGGTCATATTGAGTCGGGTGCCCGGTCTGGGCGGTAAAGTTTTGCAGGGTATCTGGAGCGATGTAGCTGCTCCAGTTGTAGATCCTGACGGTGTCTGCTGCCTGAGCGGTAGACGCGATCAACAGTAACGGAAAGATCGACTTCAACATGCGAGACCTCAACCTTTGTTCTAGGCGTTATGGATGAAGGCAGTTCAGAAAATCAGTACGTAGCTCTTGCGAACGGTTTCTTGTACATCCCAGATTCCCGTCGTGTTCGCAGGGAACATCAACTCGTCGCCGGCCTGGATATGAAGGGTCTCGCCACCGTCCGGGGTAAAGGTGCAACGCCCCTGAATGAAGTGGCAGAACTCCTGTTGCACGATCTGGCGCCGCCAGCGGCCGGGGGTGCATTCCCACACGCCGGCCTCAACGCCGTCGTCGCGTTCGACGCATGCCGTGGCAACCTGTGAAAGCGGCTCGCCCAGCGGTACACCAACAGCGCCAGGCTCACCGAGAGGCAAACGGGCGGTGTCGCGAAAATGATCGATCTTCATGCAAACGGCTCCTTGGACTTCATCAGACGTTCCATGCAACCGGCCAAGCCTTCAGCCATCCGGCGACGCCAGCGTGGCGCATGGAGGTTGGCCAATACCTGATCCTCGTGAACGAAGCTCTGGATAATGGCGTTGTAACCCAGCCAACGCAGAGGCTCGGGCTCCCATCGTGGCAACGAGTCCAGGGGACGATCACCCAACACCCAGGGTTGGCGAGTCAGTTCGTTGTCTTGGCCCAGAATCAACGCCGCCACGGTTCGGCCGCCCAGGTTGCTGGCGCCTACCCCTTCGCCTCCGTAGCCACCCGCCAGTGCGATCCGCTGGCGACGGTCGGCGAGCATGTGCGGGTGAAAGGACCGGGCGACCCCCAGATTTCCGCCCCAGGCATGGGTCAGGCGCACATTGCGCAGGATCGGAAAGAGTTCACTAAACAGGTGTTGCCGCAATGCTCGTTCGGCCTGAGTGAGGTTGAAGTCACTGCGCAGGCGACCGCCAAAGCGATAGCCACCGCGGGCGCCAAACACCAGGCGATCATCTCGGCTGCGCTGACCGTAGGTGACTTGGCGGCTGTTTTCGCTGAACGCCTGGCCACGGGTCAGGCCGATTTCGGCCCACACATCGGCCGGGAGTGGCTCAGTCGCGACGATCAGGCTTTGCGCGGCCAGTTGATGTTTGTTCAACGGGGGCAGGGTGCTGGCATAACCTTCGACCGCCGGCACCACCCAATCGGCGCTTACCCGACCGTGCTCGGTTCGAACCTGGCCTGGCTTCCAGTCGAGCACCGCGCTTTGCTCGAAAATGCGTACACCCATCCGTTCGACGGCGTCGGCCAGCCCCCGCACCAACCGTGCCGGCTGGATGGTCGCGCAGTGAGGTGAATACAGGGCGCCGCACGCCTGGGCCACATTGAGTTGTTCACGCATGGCCTGAGGACTCAACCAGCGGTAGTCGTCTTCACCCAGGCCTTGCGCACGGGCGACGTCGAGTTGTTCGCGCAGGCGCCGTTCTTGCTCGGGATAACGCGCCGCACAGTACAGCACGCCGCCTTTGCGCAGTTCGCAATCAATGCCTTCGAGGTGGCACACCCGCGCTACCTCGTCGGGGATTCCACGCAGCAGTCGGTAGCCCGCGTGGCGTTGCGCGGCAGGTAATGGCCCCAGGAGCCGGTCTTCGCCCAGCAGGTTGCCCATCAACCAGCCGCCATTGCGACCGGAGGCGCCGTAGCCGGCAATCTGTGCTTCAACGATGACGATGTTCAGGTGCGGTGCTTGCTGTTTTAGGTAATAGGCCGTCCAGAGGCCGCTGTAACCGGCGCCGATAATCACAACGTCTGCTTGCAGATCCTGATACAACGCCGGGCGCGGCGTCAGCGCCTCGCCGAGTTCCTCCATCCACAAACTCACACCACCCCAGCCAGACATCCCCATGCTCCATCGGTTGTTTGTCGACAGAGATTAATGCGCTGCGACAGGGGCTGTGTTATCTGCGGGCACGCACGCAATTGGCTTTCAACCACGCCTTGGGCGTGCAGCCGGTATGACTTCGGAAGGCCTTGTAGAACGCCGAGGTGGAGTTGAATCCGGCACTCACCGCAAGGGCCTCGATGGGCGCGTTTTCACCGTGATTGACGAGGCGCTCAAGCAGGTAGGCCAGCCGTGCTTGGGTCACGTAGCGATAGAAACTTTGTCCCAGCACTTGGTTCAGCAGGTAAGACAGCTGATTACGGCTGTACCCGGTAGCGCTGGCAATCCGTGCAAGATCCAGATCCGGGTCGAGGAAGGGCTGCTGGCGGGTAAAGTAATCGGCCAAGTCTCGCGCCATGAACGTCAGCTGGCGCGCCGAGAGACCCAGTTTACTGATGGCGGGGGCGTGGCGCCCAGTCTGGGGCTCGCTGTCGCGCACCAGCGAGGCATATTCGTTTATACGGAGGATCAGGCCATCACATACCGTGATGGCTTCACTGGTGCGAAAAACCACCCGCTCGCCACTGCCTTTCAGAGCCGTCTGGTACTGGATGAATGCGGTACAGCCATCTGCACGGATGCGGTCGTTGTGTTCAAGATACTCATCGGGATGACGCGGCAACGTGCTGGTGATGTAAGCGCGCAACTCGGTCAGACCCATGCTGCGGTTCTGGAAAAAATCGTTGTACTGCACTTGCGGGTGATAAATCGCGAGAATCGCCTCCAAGTCGCGGCGTTTCCACGCCATGTGGTAACGCAGCACCACTTCGAGGGTCAGCGCTGTCTGTTCGGCGGTATCTGGCGGAATGAGGAGCATGGTCTGACGGGCCTGATGACTGGACCGCACCAGTCTAGTGCTTGAACGGCTGAGTGAACAAATACAGGCAGGCCCGAGACTGTCAGATTTTTTGTGTGCGGGCCGGTAACGGCCTGCCGTTAGGCAGGCTGTGCTTTTACCGGGTCGGCCTGATAAATCGATCTCCGTACAGAATCGCAAATTGATTCATCGCACTCTTCCAGTTATGGGCTGCAGAGCCCCAGTTTGCAGTGATATTGCACAGCCCGAGCCAGATCAGTTTGGTTGCCGCATCGCCGGTCGGGAAGTGGCCGCGAGTCTTGATGAATTTTCGTAGCTGAGCATTGATGCTCTCGATAGCGTTGGTTGTGCAGACCACTTTTCGGATCGCTGGCGGGAAAAACGAAAAATGGAATCACTCGATCCCAGGCACGCCGCCAAGCCGCCACTACCGTCGGATATTGCTTGCCCCAGGCCCGGTTTCGAACGCATCCAGCGCTTGCTCAGCCGCTTCGGCGGTGACTGCTTGGTAGATCGGTTTAAGCGCCTTGGCCAGCCCAGGGCGCTTATCCCAAGCTGCGTACTCGAGGCTGTTGCGGATCAGGTGAACGATGCAAGTTTGCAGTGTTGTGGCTGGAAAGACCGCGCCAAGGGCTTCTGGCATGCCTTTAAGGCCATCTGTCACGGCAATCAGTACATCTTCAACACCGCGAGTTTTGAGGTCGTTGAAACCTTCATTCAGAACTTCGCGCCCTCGGTATTTTCGATCCATATGCCAAGAATCGCGCGCGTTCTGTCAGGCAAAACACCCAGCGCCAGATAAATCGCCTTGTTACGGACAAGGCCTTCTTCGCGATTTTGACCCGCAGCGCATCAAAAAAATGACCGGATACATGGGCTCAAGCGGTCGCTGTTGCCACGCACCAATTTCTTCCATGGCCTCGTCAGGGACCGAGCTGATGAAATCATGCGAAACCTCTGTGCCGTATTGCTCAGAGGGAAAAGCACGGATCTCACGCACCGTCATGCCTCGGGCATACATGGCGATGATCTTGTCATCGAGAAACTGCCATCCCGGTCGCGGGGAATATCCAGCCGCAGCGGGCCATCGCCGGTCAGTACGGTTCTTCCACTCTTGCCATCGCGCTGATTGGTCTCATCCTCTGGGCGCTGCGCGCCCGGAGGATAGCCCAAGTGATGGCCGAGTTTGGCGTTCAAGGCCCGTTCAATCAAGGCTTTCTTGAATACCGCTGAGGCGTCCTCGATAGCTTCCGCTGTCATCAACCCCTGGCCGAACTGCTCAAGCAGCTCTTTGGGATTTTGGGCAGGTCACGCAGGGGTTTCTTCTTGGTTGGCATACATGCACCTCTTACCCATGTTATGCCCGAACACAAAATTTCTGACACCCCCGCAGGCCCAGGCGTACCTGATTGAGCGAGCTGAGCCTCTAGCTGCCTGTAGCGCTGCCATATTTGCCGCCCAGCACCAACGCAACACCACCCAGCACAGCGACGGATGCCAACACCATCCTTACGCTCAGGCTTTCCCCCAGAAAAACGATACCAGCCAGCGAAGCCAGGATGGGTACGCTCAACTGCCATGTCGCTGCCTGAAACGAGGCAAGATGACGTACCGCGACGTACCAGGCCGCGTAACCGACGCCTGACGCCAGCGCTCCGGAAAGAACGGCATAAAGTATCCCCAGCGGATCCCAACGCAGCCCTAACAGAAACGGTAAGCTTGCAATCAGGACCAGTGGAATGGAGCGGATAAAATTGCCGGCAGTGGTCGCAAGAGGATCGGCGACACCCTTGCCGAGTAGTGAATAAACTCCCCAGGCCAGCCCCGATAGCAACATCGTGAGCGCACTCAGGGGATCGGGTGCTGCCGCGCCTGGAAGCAGCAGACTGACAAGGCCAATGAGCGCCAACACAAACCCAACGATCGCCAGCCCGTGCATCCGCTCGCCTTTGAACAAGCCGTACAGAACCATGCTCAGTTGAACCGCGCCAAACAACAGCAACGCCCCCGTCCCGGTCTCCAAATGATGGTATGCGAAAGAAAAAGCGAAGACGTAGATGAACAAGGCTGTGGCGCCTTTCCAACTGCCCTTGATGGAAGTCGTGGATCGCCTGACGACGCACATCAGCCATAGCACCAAGGCCCCGCTAACCAGCCGGACAACGCTGAAACTCGCAGCATCGACGTCGGTGTGCTTTAGCGCCAGGCGGCACAGCAGTGAGTTCGCGGCAAAGGCAATCATGGCGAAACAGATCATCACAATCAGCCTTGCCGAGGCTGATGGATTGGACGTTCGGGTGAAGTGTCTGCTCGTTGTCATGGTCGGTCCGAATGCCTTGGTAGGCTCCTAGAACTTTCGACGCCACCGCGCCCGTTGGAAACGTTCGACTATAGCGAGCTTATAAAGGCGCCTGTACCGATCGGTCAATACAATTTTTTTCCTACGACCATGGGATGAGCGTCTCTCGCATGTATCCTTCAGTGCGAGCCCATGGGTATGATTGACCCTCAACCGGTTGGAATTGACTCATGGGAAAAAAGAACGCCGTCGTCGCTGCCGAACCTGCTGAAACAAGCACCAAGGAACGGATCCTGAAAATCGCTGCACAGTTATTTTCAACGCGCGGGTTTCACGCGACCGGCATGGCTGAGTTGGAAAAAGCCACTGGCCTGGCTCGAGGCGCACTGTATTACCACATCGGCAGCAAGGAAGAATTGCTGTTCGAAATCACCAGCCGGTACCTGCGAGTGCTCATCGCAGAAGGCACGCCTCTGTGCGAGAGCGATTTGACTGCGGAAGATAAATTTCGCCATCTCTCGGCCATCGTGATGCGCACGATTGTCTCCCACCTGGCCGAAATGACGGTGTGTTTTCGCGAAGTGTATTCGGTCATTGGCGAGCGCCAGACCGAGTTGCTCGACCTGCACCGGCAATATGAAAAACTCTGGTCGCAGATCCTCAAGGCTGGCGTGAGCGAGGGGACCTTTCGCACATCCGACTCGTTGGCCGTGAAGGCTATCCTTGGTATTCATCACTACAGCTACTTGTGGATCAAGCCTGGAGGCCCTCGCTCCCCGGAATCCATCGCGACGTTTTTCTGTGACACCCTCCTGCCCGGACTGAAGGTTGAGCCGCGCCCCGCTTGACTGTCATCAACGGCGCTTCAGATGCGCCGCCTCCCTGGACCTCCTCCGCTTTTACGTTCCCTCGCCATGGTTGCCCTTGCGACTGGACCAGGCGTACTTTTCGTCCTACGCTGACCATAGACCGACCGATCGGTCTGTAGATGTACTGTTGCGTCGTTCCGACAAAAACAAGAGGGAAAAACAATGACAAAAAAGTCCATGATCCCCGCCAAGCAAGACATGCCTCAAACAGCTTTGGCTCGCAGGGATTTCCTGATTAAAAGCGGGGCCATTATCGGTACTGCTGCGTTTGCTCTGGGTGACAGCGACCTGGTCAACGGGGAGACGACCAACATCGCCCCGCCTGATCCGAGCCAGCTTCTTGAAGTCCCACAATGGACCCGCAGTCTTGGCGCTCCCACGGCAAGCCCTTATGGCAAACCTTCAACATTCGAAACCAAAGCGGTCAGGAATCTATATCCCGGCCTGAAGGACACGATGTCCGCCTACAGCACCTCGCCACTTCAGGAGTTGGACGGCATCATCACCCCGAACGGCCTTTTTTATGAGCGCCACCATGCGGGCGTCCCACAAATCGATCCGGCGCAACATCGGCTGGTGATTCACGGCCTCACCGAAACAGCCTTGATCTTTACCATGGACGAGATACGCCAATTCCCCGCCGTTTCTCGAGTGCACTTCATGGAGTGCTCGGGCAACCCATCGTTTCTCCCACCCTGGGGCAAAACCGCAGCAGAAGTCAGCGGCCTGGTGAGTTGCGCTGAATGGACAGGCGTTACTTTGAAAACCCTGCTGGATGAAGCCGGGCTTAAGCCTCAAGCCAAGTGGATCATCGCCGAAGGGGCCGATGGCGCGGCAATGACACGCAGTATTCCCATCGAGAAATGCCTCGACGATGTGCTGGTGGTCTACAGCCAGAACGGCGAGCGCCTGAGGCCGGAACAGGGCTACCCGCTTCGCCTGTTTGTCCCCGGGTACGAGGGCAATACCCACATCAAATGGCTGCGCCGACTCCACGTCACCGACGCGCCCGCCTACAGCCGGGAAGAAACCGCCAAATACACCGACTTGATGGCGGACGGCAAGGCTCGGAAGTTTTCCTTTGTCATGGAATGCAAATCGCTGGTGACCTACCCTTCCGGCACCCAGAAACTGACGCGCAAGGGCCTGCATGAGATGCGTGGCATTGCCTGGAGCGGCCACGGCAAAATCACCCGGGTCGATGTTTCCGTCGATGGCGGCGATAACTGGACACAAGCCAGGTTACAGGAGCCCATTCTGACCATGGCCCTTACCGTCTTCAGGGCGCCTTTCGAATGGAACGGCCAGGAATTGATGATCATGAGCCGCGCTATCGACGAGACCGGATACGTTCAGCCGATGCTGGACCAGTTGATCAATGAACGTGGCAAGGTCTCTTTCTACCACAACAATTCGGTGCAACCGTGGCGCGTGTCCAGCACTGGGGAGGTGACCAATGGACGGGCTTAAAGGTGGGTCGTTATTCATCGGTTTGCTTTGCGCCTTTGCGCTGACTCATGCCTCGGCACAATCCCGATACGGTTTGGGCACCAAGGCTACCGAAGCGCAGATCGCTAGCTGGAACATCGATGTAGCACCCGACGGCAAGGGCTTGCCTCCAGGACGCGCGACGGTGGCAGACGGGGAAAAGGTCTACATGAACAGCTGCGTCAGCTGTCATGGCGTGAAGCTTGAAGGCGGCATTGGTCCTGCATTGGCGGGGGGCAAAGGAACGCTGACGACTGACAAACCGCTCAAGACAGTCGGCAGCTATTGGCCTTATGCAACGACACTTTTCGACTACATCCGCAGAGCCATGCCCTTCCAGGCGCCACAGTCATTGTCCAACGAACAGGTCTATGCAGTGACCGGCTACATCCTGCACATGAACAAGCTGCTGGACGCCAACGCGACCGTGGAAGCGGCGACCTTGGCGGATGTAAAGATGCCGAATCGAGACGGTTTTTTTACCGATGACAGACCGGACAGCAAGGCTGTTGCGTGTATGTCGGACTGTTTAAAAGCCCACTGACGGATCAAAAAATGTAGAATCCGCTCGCCGGAAAACCGTTCCCTTCTCCACGAGCTTTGCTGATGAAGCTGGCCAGCCGCGAAAAATCGATGATTGCCTGGGTGCTGTATTTCAGCGTCCTGTTCGCGTCGTTGCTGTGCGCGATGGGCCATGGACAAATGGCCGGCTTGCGATTGAGCGGTCTGGACGGCGGACTGTTTTGCTCTACAGACGGCGGCGCGGTACTCGAAAGCCCGCACGACGTGCCCGCCCCTTCACTGCCCGTCGAAGCTGATTGCGTCATTGCCAGCCTGTTCGGCGCGATCCTGCTGGCAGCGTTTTTCGGGCTGCTCGCCCTGCTTGCCGGCGAGCCAGCCAGGCCCTTGCCCGCACAACCGACCCGCTGCTTACCCAGGCAGCGCTGGCCCCTGATCAATCCTCGCGCCTCCCCAGACCTGCTTCCCTCGCCTTGACATCATCACCACTTGCCGCTGCATGACGCGCGGTCGGTGTGTGCTCATCGAATTAAGACAGGAAGCTTTTCATGTTTCGCTTGACTACTTTGGCGCTGCTCGCGGGCAGCACCTGCGCGTGGGCGCAAGACACGACTCTGAACTTACCCGCCAGCTATATCAACGCCTCGGCCGACCAGCCGAAACCGGCCACCAGCCTGGACCTGGACACCCCCATCGAAAGCGGCTCGCGCCTGAACCTCAGTGCCCGGGAAAATCCCGCCTCTGTAAGCGTAGCCGATCGCAAGACAATGGAACGCATCGGTGCACGCAACTTTCAGGACGCGGCGAACGCCCTGCCCGGGGTGAACGCTTCCGCGCCACCCGGCTGGGGTGGCTATGTGTCGTACCGTGGTTTCAACGGTGCCCAGATCAGCCAGTTGTTCAACGGCATCAATCTGCAATACGGCGGCGCAGCACGTCCGGTCGGCGCCTGGATTTATGACCGGGTGGAATTGCTCGGCGGCCCCTCCTCGTTCCTCAACGGCAGCGGTGCCGTGGGCGGCAGCCTGAACGTGATAACCAAGCTTGCCAACCGCGACGAAGATACTTTCGAAGGCCGGATGAGTTACGGTCGCTACGACACCTGGGAAACCGCGGTCGGCTTCAATAGAGCGCTCAACAGTGGCGATGGCCCACGCCACTATGCGCGCCTCGACTACAGCCGCACCAACAGCAACGGTTACATCGACCGCCAGGAGAACGGTGCGGGCAACCTGGCCTTCTCGCTGCTCAGCGACATCAACGATCAACTCTCCCATACGCTGGCGATCGAATATCTGGAAGAGGAAGAAGACAGTCCTTACTGGGGCACACCGGTACTGCAACCAATGACCGGCAGATTGCACATCGACAAGCGCAACCGCTTCAACAACTACAACGTCAAGGATGGCCGCTATGAGCAGCGCACCCGCTGGATACGCTCGATCACCGACTACCATCTGGACGACAACACCCAGTTGCGCAATACCTTCTACCGTTACGACGGCCAGCGCGATTACCGCAACCTTGAGGTTTACCGCTACAACAGCGATAACAGCGCTATCGCCCGCTCCGGCGGTTACCGCCAAAGGCACGATCAGGAGGTCAACGGTGACCGTATCGAGCTGACTCACCAGGCTCAACTGTTCGGCCTGGCCAGCGATTGGGCTCTGGGCGTGGATTACAACACTAACCAGCAAACCAACTATCCATTGTCCAAAGGCGCCTTCGACACCATCGATCCAGATGGCTTCGAGCCGGGCCACTTCTCGGACATTCCGGGGATGGATGCACCGCGCACTAAAGGCCGCAGTACTTGGACCGACACCTCGTCGGCTTTCCTCGAGAACCGTACGCGTCTGACCGAGCGACTGGCGCTAATTACTGCGTTGCGCTATGACCATATCGACTTCGAGGTCATCGATCATGCGGCGCAGGCCAGGCTCGACAAACGTTGGGATGCAGTCACGGGTCGCCTGGGTCTGGTGTACGACCTGACGTCGAATGTCAGCCTTTATACCCAATACAGTACGTCAGCCGAGCCGCCGGGAGGTACGCTTACCGGCGCCTCCATTTCCCAAGTGGGCGACTTCGACTTGAGCACCGGCCGCCAAATCGAGGTGGGCAGCAAGTTCGATTTTCTTGAGGGTCGCGGCTCGGCCACTGCGGCGGCCTACCGCATCGTGCGCAAGAACATCTCCGTCCCCTCCTCTACGGTGCCCAATACCACCGAACAAGCGGGTCAGCAGACTTCGACCGGCATCGAGCTCGCGACTTCGTTCAAGATCACGCCCAAGCTATTGGCCGCGGGTAACTTCAGCTGGGTCAGGGCCGAGTACGACGAATTCAATGAAACCATCGCAGGCGTCGTTTACTCGCGCAAAGGCAAGAATCCGGTGAACATTCCAGACCGCGTAGCCAATCTCTGGTTGACCTATGACGTGGCTCCCGACTGGCAACTCGGGGCCGACGCACGTTACGTGTCGTCGGTCTACGCCAATACGGCCAATACGACGTGGGTGCCCTCGTACACCGTTTATGGTTTGTCCATGACTCACGACCTGGACAAACACATGCAGCTCAGCGCGCGTCTGCGTAACCTGAACGACGAGGTCTATGCTCGTTTCATTCACCAGAGCAACACCCAATATTACCTAGGAGAGCCGCGCAGCCTGGAAGTCGCTGTGCAGTGGAGCTACTGATAAGAAAGAACCCGTAGCGTTATGGAGGGGCCCGCTGGACTGACATCCCAGCGTCCCTTTCATGATTCAAGCAGCTGGTCGTTCCCCTTTGATAAGCTCGAAAACATCGCTTATAGAACGAGGTTCGCCAGACTGTTTTTTTTTTCGATCTCTTCAGGCTTCTACTGTTGCGGCCAATTGCTTACGAATGTCCATTCGGTCAAAGTGAGCGCGCTTTTCAATGATTTTTCCATCGGCAACGGTCAGGAGCATCATCAACGAAAATCGTACTCGGGCCCCTTTCGGCTCAATCCCTTCAAATATTCCGGTTTGCCGACCATCGAATATCATGTAAGCCGCAACCTGATCGCCCTCGGCGAGCAGTGATTCGATCTTAAAAGTGAATCCTTCGAAGGCATCGAAGTTTTTTTTCTCCGACTGGATGAATCCTGCTGCTCCAGGAATAGGCGTGTCTACTTGGGTATAAAAAACAAAGCTCTCATGGCAGCAACTCGCCGCTGCCGCGTAATCCTCAAGCTGAATAGCGGCATAAAATTTTCGCACCAGTTCTTTGTTTGCTTCGACCGACATTAACTTTCTCCTTGCTGAATGGTCGTTTGGGCTCGCTGAATCAGAGACTACAAGTCTCGCCGTCTTCGGGGATGAGCAAGCGATCAGTCATGCCCTTCTCCACGGAGAACTCACGAAGCTCTTTACGCGTCAGCACAGCATGGTTTACAGACTCCATATGGGTAGCGATAAGCGTCGCCTGAGGCGCTGCCTGAAAAACTTCGTAGACGTCCTGCTTACCCATGATGATGGAACCGAGCCCGATCACCTGGGCATCTCCGGCATTTAGAATGACGACTTCGGGCTGAAACTGCTGCAAGGCGTCCTGGACGTATTGATTCCAGATCGTGTCGCCAGCGAGATAGAGAGTTTTCTCGTCTGGATGACTGAACATTACCCCGCACACCTCGCCAAGAATTTCCCCCATAGCTGCCATTGCACCATCAGTGCCGTGTTGACCGAGAGTCTGCGCCAGCGACACTCCATTAAATAGCGCTCCTTTGATCAGTCGAACGTCGCCGAAACCCTGAGATAGGATCAACTCACGGTCCTCTTCATTCTGAACAAAAATCGGCAGTTGTTTGGGAACCAGGGCTTTAGCGGCCTCGTCCCAATGATCGGGGTGGGTATGGGTCACGATGACGGCGTCAACGTTCAAGATGTCTTCCATGGACACCGGCAATGCCACCGTAGGGTTGAACAAATGGCTATTAGCCGTCCCCTCAAACCCTGGATATGCCCCCTTCTTTGCAAGCAAAGGGTCGATCAGAAACCGAGTCCCTGCGTATTCAATAATCAACGTTGCGTTACGTATCTGCGTGACCTTCACGATATTCTCCTTGACTCAAGCTATGATTTGGACCGAACAGTCCAAAATGTATAAAGTTTTCGACTCTTACAAATCCAAATTCGACAGCAGCAGGTGCAGCGCACTTTCTAAATCTTGTTTCGTGTATCCAGCACGTGCCATGACCTGCAGTCCGGGAAAAGCCAGAACCAACAGACGGGCCAATTCTCGGGCATTCCGGTTACTACCCAATGACCCATCTTGTTGCCCTCGCTCAATCGCCCTCTCCAACGCCTCCTCAATGAGACGAAAGTCCTCCATGACCCTCTGACGGACATCAAGATCATGTGCCGCCATCTCTACAGCTTGATTGATGCTCATGCAGCCATGAGATTCACTTGGGTCATTAAGGTCAGCAAAAAGAGAACGGAAGAACGACTCGATAGACAGGCGTGCAGGGCCGTCCTGCAAGGCTCTATGCATGTCTTTAGCTCGCTCACGACGATAGGCGTCGAACGCCATAATAAATAACTCGCGCTTGCCGCCAAATGTTGCGTACAAACTGCTTTTGCTCAGCCCCGTGGCGCCGAGAAGGTCAGTTATTGAAGTTGCCTCATAACCTTTGCGCCAGAACACAACCATTGCCTTGTGTAAAGCTTCTTGCGTATTGAATGTCTGCGGTCTGGACATGTTCGATTCGAGCGCTCCGTTGCGTAAGCCGGATTGGACTGTATGGGAACTACTCTAACCGTTAAGGACCGATCGGTCCAGAATAACGTCAAACCACTGGTCGGTAAGCGACAGCTCATCAGTCAAGTGGCGTGTTTCAGCCTCAGTCGCATATGCAGTGACCGGTCTGCGCAAGCGATGATCGTTCCACCATACTGCGCTGAGCTGCCATCCCAAGTGGTAATCACTCCATCAGCGCCTTTTACTATCGGAATCAACGCTTGGATATCGTAAGGCTGCAGACTGGCTTCGATCACCACATCAACGAATCCCGATGCGAGCATGCAGTACGCATAACAATCTCCGCCAAAACGAACCAACTTCACCTGATCCGCTACCGCTTGAAAAGCGTCTCGACGAACTGCCGTGTCGAACAACTGCAATGTCGTGCACATCAACGTGGCCGAGGAAATTTCCGGGCATTGACGTGTTTTAACTTGTTTCCATTGAGCCAAGCGCCTTCAGGCGTGCCAACGTACCGCTCGCCAGTAAATGGCTGATTCATCACGCCGAGCACAGGACGCTGACCATCGTTTAGGGCTATTAGCGTCCCCCATAGTGGCAAGCCAGTGATAAACGATCGAGTCCCATCGATAGGATCAAGTACCCAACTCAGTTCACTGCGCCCCTGCAGCGAGCCTTCCTCCTCACCTAAAATTCCATGTGTGGAGTATTGATCCTGAATCAGTTCACGCATTGCTTGTTCGGCTTTACGATCAGCCAAGGTTACCGGACCTTAGACGCTACCCCCTTTGTGCTTTACATCCAACGTGCTTCGAAAGTACGGCTCAATAACCTCAGCGGAGACATCAGCTAAACGCTCAGCGAAATGCTGATACTCATTAATCAAACGCATGTCCAACACATCAGCCCTCCTTCCCGGGCGCGGGCGCTGTCTGGCCGCTGTCTTTCAAGGCCTTGGTCACTTCCGGCGGCATGTATTTTTCATCGTGCTTGGCCAGCACTTCGTCGGCCACCACCACGCCGTCGGCATTTAGCTTGCCCAAGGCGACAATGCCCTGCCCTTCGCGGAACAGGTCCGGCAGGATGCCGCGGTAGGTGATGGTCACGGTCTTGTTGAAGTCGGTGACGTTGAAGGTCACGTCCAGGGAATCCCCGGAGCGCACCAGCGAACCTTTCTCCACCATGCCGCCGGCACGGATGCGCGTGTCCTTCGGTGCTTCGCCGTTGGCGATCTGGGTCGGGGTGTAGAACAGGTTGATGTTCTGTTGCAGGGCACTCAGGGCCAGGCCGACCGCGGCGCCCACGCCCACCAGGATCGCAAGAATGATGACAAGACGTTTTTTGCGCAGCGGATTCACTGACCGTTCTCCCGGCGCAGACGACGCGCCTCCTGTTGCAGATACCGCCTGCGGGCCAGGACCGGCACCGCCACGTTGAGGACCAGCACGGCCAGGCAGATGCCATAGGCTGACCAGACATACAGGCCATGATGGCCCATGGCGAGGAACTCGCCGAATGAAGCGAAACTCATCGAGCGCTCTCCAGGCTGCTCTGCACTTCGGCCTTCACCCAACTGGCGCGGGCCTCGCGCTTGAGCACTTCCAGGCGCATGCGCAGCAGCAGCACCGCGCCGAAGAAACAGTAGAAACCCAGCGCCGTGAGCAGCAGCGGTAGCCACATCTCCACGGGCATTGCCGGTTTTTCGGTGATGGTGAAGGTCGCGCCCTGGTGCAGGGTGTTCCACCATTCAACCGAGTACTTGATGATCGGGATGTTGATCACCCCGACAATGGCCAGCACCGCGCAGGCATTGGCGGCACTGTCACGATTGCTGATGGCGTTGCCCAGCGCAATGAGACCGAAGTACAGGAACAGCAGGATCAGCATCGACGTCAGTCGGGCATCCCAGACCCACCACGAACCCCAGGTCGGCTTGCCCCAGATGGCCCCGGTGACCAGCGCCACGGCGGCCATCCAGGCGCCGATGGGCGCGGCGCATTGCAGGGCCACGTCGGCCAGTTTCATTTTCCACACCAGCCCGACCACGCCACACACCGCCAGCATCACGTAGATGGACTGGGCCAGCATCGCGGTGGGAACGTGGATGTAGATGATGCGGAAGCTGTTGCCTTGCTGGTAATCCGGTGGGGCGAAGGCCAGGCCCCAGACCACGCCGACGCCAATCAGCAGCAGTGCGAAGAGGCTCAACCAGGGCAACAGTCTGCCGCTGATGCCGTAGAACCACTTGGGTGAGCCGAGCTTATGAAACCAGGTCCAGTTCATTGCTGTTTCCATCACGGTTGCGGCCCAGGATTTGCGACCGCCGAATCTGCCCATGGAGCAGGCCTCGCTAGCTGTTCGTGTTCCCTTTAACCAAGAGTGTTTTACATTCTGGACGCTTCAGAAAATGAACGGTCAAACCAAAAATCAACCCCCAAAAAGGGGCGGAGAATCCACAAAAAGAGACCCCAGAAGCTGTAACGAGAAAAGTGAAAAGTCCTGCGTCGTGCTCTTTTGTCTCACCCAGGCTGCGCACCAATGCATCGCCGATCGCGCCATACAACGCCAAGCCTGCAAGTGCTGCGATCAACGCTCTAGGAAACGCCGCGAACAAGGAAACCAGCGTGGCACCTGCTATACCAAACAGCAGATAGGTGGCACTCCCGGAAAGAGCAGCGACATAGCGCCGCCGCGGATCCTCATGGGCCTCGAGGCCGGTACAAAGGCTTGCTGTAACTGCCGCGAGGTTCAGACCATGGCAAGCAAAGGGCGCCAACAGCATCGCGCCGATAGCACTGACACTGATAATGGGACTGGCAGGCGTGTTGAACCCTGCGTTGCGCAAAACTGCCATGCCTGGCATGAACTGGCCCGTCAGCGACACCACAACCAACGGCAACGCCAAATTCAAAATGACCGTTAAAGAAAACTGAGGAGCGATCCATTGAGGAGTGGCTAGGTCAAACACTAACACTTCGGTTCGCAAGTGCCCGCCAAACATCGTGACGGCGCCACCGACCAGCAAAACGGCCAACACGGCATAACGTGGCCAGACTCTACGCATTAGGATGTACGCAATAAACATCGACGAGACCAAGGCTGGCTGCTCCGGTAGCACCCGAAATACCTCGATGCCGAACGAAAAGAGAATGCCGGCTTGCATGCCCGCCGCGATCGAGCCCGGCAAGCGAGCGATGATTCGATCGAAAGCACCGCTAACGCCAATCAGCAGTAGGATGACATTAGCGACTATAAACGCACCCACCGCTTGATTGATGCTCATTTGCGGAAGCGCCGTAACGAGCAGCGCCGAACCGGGGATGGACCACGCAATCACGACCGGCACCCGATAATACAGGCTGAGCGAAGCCCCAATTACCGCACTGCCAATCGAGATCGCCCATATCCAGGATGAAAGAACTTCCTGTGAAAGGGACGCACTCTGTGCGGCATGAAAAACCAACACAAGCGGGCCGGCATAAGAAATCAACGTTGCAATGATCCCTGCCACCAGAGCTGATGGCGAAGCATCTCTGAGCACACTTTTCATGGCATTCGCAATTTATCGACGCAACAAGGAACGACTCATCAGAACGGGGGCCGTCCCGCTGGCCCCGTTCTGGTGAATTAATCATGCATTCTGGAGGGCTCGGGGGCGCTGACTGCGCTGCTCTGCAGTTGGATCAACAGCGTGTTGCAGCTGGAAGTTAAACTTGAGTTCAGCGTAGCGCCCCGAAACACCCCGTGCGCCATCCTCCTTGAACTCCACCTCTCCAACCAATCCATCGCGGGTGGCGTATGCAAAGTCATCCCAAAGGTACTTATCTCCTGAAAGATTGATCTGAGTAGTCAGATGCCTGTGTCCTGGAGCCGAAATGAAGAAGTGAACATGCGCCGGTCGCTGGCCGTGGCGACCGAGCCCGTCCAGGCATTCCTGGGTAGGGCCCTGCGGATCGCAACCATAGCCGGAGGGCACGATACTGCGCGCACGGTAGCGCCCCTGCGCATCTGTAATGATGCGACGACGCAAGTTGTACTCAGACTGGCTCTTATCGAAAAATGAATACGTGCCCTTGGTATTGGCGTGCCACAAATCTACCGTGGCGCCCGCCAGTGGATGACCCTGTGTATCAAACACTTGGCCTTCAAGGAACATCACGGTAGCTGGCCCCTCCTCGTTGCCGTCGTCCATACGGACTTCGCCTTCGCTTATGGGGGCACCAGCAACGTAAAGGGGGCCCTCGATGGTACGTGGCGTACCGCCCGTCAACCCTACCTGCGCATCCTTGGCGTCTTGCAGCAAATCCAGGAAGTGCTCAATACCTAGGCCTGCGACCAGCAACCCGGCCTCACTGCGCCCGCCCAAACGGTTGATATAGTCCACCGCTTTCCAGAACTCATCCTCGCTGATTTCAAGGTCTTCGATTATCCGCGCGGTATCGTTCAACACTCGTAGGATGATGCTTTTGAGGCGCGCGCTGCCCGCCGCATTTTTCAACCCAGCAGCATCCTCGAAGAACTTCTGAATCTCGGCGGTTTGCGAAATCTTCACGGTCATGGTGTTCACCTCATCTTGTTTTTTTAGAGTGATCGAATAGCAATTGCAGGAATCTCAACGGTCATCCGCATGGATGGACGAAGGGTGGCGACACAGCCCGTTGATCTCGATGCTCATGTAGGGAAAAAGCGGCAGCTGCATGAGGGTGTCGTGCAGCGCCTCGACGCTAGGTGCATCGAACACGCTGTAGTTGGCGTAGTGACCCGCGATGCGCCAGAGGTGGCGCCAAGTACCCTCGCGCTGCAGTCGCTGGGCCAGTTCTTTTTCGTCGGCTTTGAGTTGCGCTGCCCTGCTCGCATCCATATCGAGTGGGAGGTTCACGGTCATCTTGACGTGGAATAGCATGGTGCTCTCCTTATAGGGTTGCGGATTCAGGAACGGCGAAAATGAGCCAGGCGATCTTCATCCAATGCCAATCCCAGACCTGGCGTGGATGGAACAAGAAGCTGGAAATCACGATACTGTGGTCGCTCGACCACGATGTCTTCGGTCAATAACAGCGGACCAAACAACTCGGTGTCCCAGGTCAGATGCTTGAGCGTGACGAATGCATGAGCCGAAGCCAGGGTGCCGATTGCACCTTCCAGCATCGTCCCCCCGTACAGCGCGATGCCGGCCGCTTCGGCAATCTGTGCCGTACGCAGCACAGCGCGAGGGCCGCCATTTTTTGCGATTTTTAGCGCGAAGACGCTGGCTGCGCCATCCGCCGCCAGGCTGAACGCGTCTTCGACGCTTTCAATGGACTCATCGGCCATGATGGGTGCCGGGCTTCGCTGGTTCAGCCGAACCTGGCCTGATCGATTAACCCGCGAGATGGGTTGCTCGATCAGATCAATGCCGTTCTCGCCAAGCACCTGGCAGCCACGTATTGCCTGGGACTCGTCCCAATACTGGTTGACGTCGACCCTCACACTGGCACGATCGCCAAGGGCCTTTTTGATCGCAACGACATGCTTGAGATCCTGCTCCAGAGGATTGGCGCCGATCTTCAATTTGAAGATGCGATGACGGCGCAGCTCCAACATTTGCTCGGCCTCGGCAATGTCCCGGGCGGTATCGCCGCTGGCAAGCGTCCAGGCGACTTCCAGGCTGTCGCGTACCCGACCGCCAAGCAGCTCGCAGACGGCCATTCCAACGCGTTTGCCCTGGGCATCGAGTAGCGCGCTTTCGATGCCGGACTTGGCAAAAGTATTGCCCTTGGCAATCTTGTCGAGTTTTTGCATCGCGGCATTAATGTTGTCCGCTGCCATGCCTACCAGCGCGGGCGCCAAGTGAGCGTCGACATTGGCCTTGATACTCTCCGGGCTTTCATAGCCGTAGGACAAACCGCCGATGGTGGTGGCTTCGCCGATGCCTTCGATGCCGTCACTGCATTGAAGCCGCAGAATAACCAAGGTCTGCTTTTGCATCGTGTGCATGGCTAGCTTGTGCGGACGAATAGTCGGCAGGTCGACGATGATCGCCGACAGGCTGTGGATCAGTACTGGGCTCATGACAATCTTCCGATACGTGAACTGAGAGACACCTGGTTCCGCTCAAGGAACAAGGCAAGATTGGTTACGGTTTGGCGGCCATCAAAACGCTCGAATCGGCCACGTTTCTTTTGCCGACGAGGGTGAACAGCGCCATGGCTATCGCGGCAATGGCGCCTGGAACCGCGAACGCAACGAAATTCAATGGCAGCGGCAGGCCAATGCCCAGCAGTGCTCCCCCCAACAGCGGCCCCAGGATCGCGCCATTGCGACCGATACCCGATGCCCATCCAAGGCCAGTGGAGCGAATCGACATGCCGTAGAACTGGGCAGTGGCGGCGTACAGGAGAATTTGCGTACCGATGGTTGTCGCGCCGGCCACACTGATCAGCAGATACAACAATGCCGGCGAACTTTTGAATCCCAGAAGGCTGATGGACACGGCGGCCGTCAGGAAAAACATCACCGTCACTTTTCCAAGGTTGTAGCGGTCTCCCAGCCAGCCACCAAAGATCGCTCCGGCCATACCACCGAAATTCAGCGCCAACAGAAAGGTCAGGCTTGAACCTAAGCTGTAACCGGCATTTGCCATCAGCTTGGGCAGCCAGGAGCTAAGTGCATACACCATGAGCAAGCAGCAGAAAAATGCGACCCACAAACACAGGGTGCGGGACGCGCGCCGCTCACGAAACAACGCCAGCAGAATCACTCCGCGGCCCTTGTTGTCCGCCTGGCTCAACGTATCGCTATCGCTGGGAGCCGAAGCAGGGTCTACTTTGCTCAGAATGCGCCGCGCCTGCCCTTCCCTCCCGGCCCGAATCAGGAAACCGATCGACTCGGGTAAAAAAACCAAGATCATGGGCAGCAGCAAAAGGGGCACGGCTGCGGCGAAGAACATGGATTGCCACCCGAAAAGCGGAAGCATGTAAATTCCCACGCTAGCGGCAAGCACGCCTCCCAGCGAGTAGCCACTGAACATGACCGCAACCAAAGTGCTGCGAAGACGTCTCGGGGCGAATTCGCTCATCAATGCGACTGCGTTAGGCATCAGCCCCCCGCAGCCCAATCCGGCAAGAAACCGGCAAATGCCAAACTCTGTCGGATTGCTGACAAAACCGTTGATAAGGGTTGCCGAAGAAAACAACGTGAAGCAGATTGCGATGCTTTTCTTTCTTCCGATCCTGTCAGCCAGCGACCCAAACGCAAGCGCTCCGAACATCATGCCGAACAGTGCATAACTGCCCAGTGCGCCGGCCTGGATCGGCGTGAGTTGCCACTCGCGCATAATGGCCGGCAGCACAACGCCGAAGATGAACAGGTCGTATCCGTCAAATATCAAGAGCAGCGCGCAAAGCGTTACCACTCCCCAATGGAATCGGCTGAAGCGTGCATTGTCGATGAACTGATTAACGTCAATTACTCGCATGGCGTCGTTACTCTTGTTTTTATTTTGGGAACCACATCGGCGATGCAATCTGTCGCGCCTGATGCGACAGGTTTTCCTGGTCAGCCGAGGTCACCGCCACTGACTGGCAGCGTTACGCCGGTGATATAGGACGCGTCATCCGAGGCCAGGAACAGGATCGTGGCGACCTGTTCGTCGATCGTTCCGTAGCGCTTCATCAAACTGCTTTGAATCGTCTGGTCGACGATTTGCTGATACCAAACCTTCTCTTCTTCGGTTGGCTGCGCGGTGTTGCGGGGGATACGCCGCGGTGGCGCCTCGGTGCCCCCGGTCGCGATCGCATTGACCCGGATACCACGTTCGGCATTCTCGAACGCCAAGCAGGCGGTCAAGGCGTTAACGCCACCTTTGGCTGCGCCATAAGGAACACGGTTGACGCCCCGGGTCGCGATTGACGAGACGTTGACGATCACGCCGTGCCCTTGTTCGAGCATGTAGGGCAACGCCGCGTGACAGCACCAGAGGGTCGGAAACAACGAGCGACGCACTTCCGACTCGATTTGCGCGGCCTCGTAACGCTCGAACGGTTTGGTCCAGATAGTCCCGCCCACGTTGTTGATCAATATGTGCAGGCTGTCGAAAGCCTCGACGGCGGCTGCCATCACCGACATGCATTCGGTGTGCATTTCCAGATCGGCGACGAGGGTCAATACGTCGTCTTGTTTGAGCTCATGCACCAGCTCCGATCGATCAACCGCAACAACCCGCGCGCCCTCGGCCCGCAATTGCTCACACACGCTTCGACCAATGCCTTGAGCCGCGCCGGTTACCAAGGCAACCTTGTTTTCGAATCTGTTTTTCATGACAACCTCGAACGGAGTCTTTGCGTAACGATTCAGGCCGCGGCAGGCGCGAACTTTTCGAAATAGAAATTGGCAGGGTTAATCCCTTGCTCGCGGATGTAATGGTTGACCGCTTCGACCATCGGTGGCGGGCCGCACAAATAAACGTCTACCTCGCCCCCGTTGAGATGACAGGGCTCGATGTGCTGAGTGACATAGCCCTTGAACGGATAAGTACTTTCCGGATTGGCCACACAGGCGCGAAAACTGAAGTTGGGGATGCTCGCGGCGAAAGCTTCCAACCGATCCAACTCGACCAAATCGAAATCATTGGTGACGCCATAGATCAAGTGCACCGGATGCTCACTGCCCTGCTCCGCGATTTTTTCTAGCATGGCTGTGAATGGCGCCAGCCCGGTGCCGCCAGCGAGCAGCAGCAGTGGTCGCTTGATTTCACGCAGGTAGAAACTACCCAAGGGGCCGGCCAGGTTCATGCTATCGCCGGCCTTGGCCAGGCCGGTCAGGAAACTGCTCATCAGGCCGCCCGGTACGTTACGGATCAAGAAGCTGACCTCACCGTCTTTCTGCAACGAGCTGAAAGAATAGGCGCGTGTCTGTTCGCTACCGGGTACTTGCAAGTTGACGTATTGGCCCGGCAGGAACGCCAGCTTGTTTAGGCCATCGCCCTTGATCGATAGCGCGATGGTGCTTTGAGACAGTTGTCGCACATCGCTGATTGATGCCTGGAAACTCGCCTGTTCGATCTTGCAGACTTGCGAAGCTGCGGGCACCCGCACGACGCAATCGCTCTGAGCGCGCATCTGGCACGTCAGCACGTAACCTTGGGTAAGCTCGTCTTCGCTCAGGGCATCTTCGATGAAGTTGTCACCCATGTCGTAACGCCCGGCCTCGGCGAAACATTTGCAGGTGCCGCACGCGCCGTCACGGCAGTCCAGCGGGATGTTGATGCCTTGGCGATACGCCGCATCAGCGACGGTTTCGTGCCCCTGGGCCTCAATGAAGCGGGTGATCCCGTCTTCGAAATTTAATGCGATCTGGAAACTCATGTTGCACCTCACTCACAGCGTCGAGCCGACACTTGGATGCGTCGACAGCGCTCGCCGCAGCCTGATCAGATGTGATAAATGTCGATGACTTGGCGGACGTAATCGTTTTTCAGCACGACTTTCTTCGCCTTGATAAGCGGCTGGTCGCCGCGCAGGTCGAGGGTGTAGAAACTGCTGCCGAAAAAGCTGTCCGTTACCTGGTAGCGAAAGCTCAGGGTGTGCCAGTTAAAACGCACCAGGCACTGGCCTTCGGTCTGCTCGACAATTTCAATATTGCTCAGGTTGTGAGAGGTACGCGTGTCCGGAGTGGACGCACTGGAGCGCTCGGTCTTGATGCGAAACACACGATCTTCCAGACCGCCACGGTTGCCGTACCAGATCAGCGATATTTCACTTTGCGGATCTTCGGTCAGCGTGTCATTGTCGTCCCAGGCCGGCATCCAGAACGTGGCATCAACGGCGTACAGCTCCAGCCATTGATCCCATTGGGCATCGTCCAGGTAGCGAGCTTCGCGATAGAGAAAGTCACGCACAACGTCATAAGTACTCATTGCACGGCCTCCACCGGAATCAATGGCTGCTCGGCGGATGCGGCCTTGAGCATGGTTTCTTGCCAATATTTGTGTTGCAGGACAAACAGGCCCTCGTCTTCAGTGCGCTTGCCGGAGAGCAGCGGCTTGAGGCCGATTTCCTGTGCGGCAGTGTCTGCGCCCTCGACCCAATGTTCTGCACCACGGGACATGTCGTTCCATCCACGCCCAGCACCGTAGCCAGTTTGGCAGGAGCGGAACTCTTCCAAATCATCCGGCGTGGCCATACCGCTGACGTTGAAGAAGTCTTCGTATTGGCGTATGCGCTTGGCGCGCGCCTCGGCGCTTTCGCCTTTGGGGGCGATGCAGTAAATGGTGATTTCAGTCTTATCGACCGAGATGGGCCGAGCGATGCGAATCTGCGAACTGAACTGGTCCATCAAATACACGTTCGGGTACAGACAGAGGTTGCGGGAGTTTTCGATCATCCAATCGGCCCGGGCCTGTCCGAAGTCACGTGCCAACTCATCACGACGCTCGTATGCAGGTCGATCCTCGGGGTTGGCCCAACGCGTCCAGAGCAACAAATGGCCGTGGTCAAAGGAGTAGAAACCACCGCCGTTTTTTGCCCAGCTACCGGCACTCATGGTTTTGATTTCTTCGCCCGACTCACGTTGCTTGCGCTGGTTCTGCGTGGCTGCGTAGTTCCAGTGCACAGAGCTCACGTGGTAGCCGTCGGCGCCGTTTTCGGCGGTCAGCTTCCAGTTGCCTTCGTAGATATAGGAACTGGATCCGCGCAGCACCTCCAACCCTTCCGGCGATTGGTCCACGATCATGTCGATGATTTTCGATGATTCGCCCAGATGCTCCGCCAAAGGTTTTACGTCGGCATTGAGGCTGCCAAACAGGAAGCCACGATAGGACTCGAAACGAGCAACTTTTGTGAGGTCATGGGAACCCTCGCAATTGAAGCTTTCGGGGTATCCGGCCTCGCTCGGATCCTTGACCTTGAGCAGTTTGCCGCTGTTGTTGAACGTCCAGCCGTGAAATGGGCAGGTGTAGCTGGAACGATTGCCGGACTTGTGTCGGCAGAGCATGGCGCCGCGGTGGCTACAGGCGTTGAGAAAGGCATTGAGCACACCGTCCTTGTTGCGCGCGATGAAAATCGGCTGGCGCCCCATGGTGGTGGTCAAGAAGTCGTTGTTGTTGGGAAGCTGGCTTTCGTGGGCAAGGTAAATCCAGTTGCCTTCGAAGATGTGCGTCATCTCCAGTTCGAACAGACGTGGATCGGTGAACATCTCCCGTTTGCAACGGTAGATGCCCTTCTCCTTGTCTTCTTCAAGCAGGGCATTCAGGTAATCGTTTCCCAGGGACATGGCCAGGGCCTCCATTGTTATTGTTCAGGCCCGGTCAGATTAGGCAGACAATTCAGGAGGAAATATCCGATTTCCGCAGATCGCTATCCATTTTGCGCAGCCGTCACGCAGGATCGATCAGCGGCACCGGCGCGCCAGGATGGCGCGTTCAGACGCGTGATTTGAGGGTTTGCGAAGGAAGCTCGCCGAACTGCGAACGGTAAAGCTCAGAGAAGCGGCCCAAGTGAAGAAAGCCGTAGTCCAGCGCCACTTCAGTCAGGCTACGGACCGGGCAACTCGGGTCGCTCAGGCAAGCTTGAATGCGTTCCAATTTGCGCTGGCGAATGTACTGCAAGGGTGTGATACCCAAGTGGCGCTCGAACAGCACGTACAAGGACCTGGTGCTCATACTGACCTGTTGTGCCAAGTGCTCGGCGTTCAAGTCCTGTTTCAGATTTCGGTCTATGTAATCGAGAATGCGATCGAAGCTGGCCGATTGTGATCCTGCGCCTTCGCGGCTGACGTTGGTCGTCATGAGCGACAGCAGCTTGCTGCCAATTATCTGGGCGTAATGCTCTTGTACCCGCATGATCGGAGTACTGGCCTCGGACTCCTGGCAAATCATCGCCAGTAAGCCAAGAAACCCTTCCAACTCATCCAGCTGATAGTGGTTACGCAGAAAACGTATGCCCGTCGCGGGCCGCAACCATCGCAGCTCATCACATATCGATTCAAGCAACTGAACGGGCAACTTAACAATGAATTTCTCGCAGTCCTGGGAGTACGTCAGGTCGACAGGATCGTCTGGATTGATCAGCAGCAATTCGCCCGGGAGCAGGTAGTGTTCATGCTTATAGCCTCGCCACAAACAATTGCCGCTAAGCAACACCTGAAGGTGGTAGACGCTTTCCAGCGCAGGCGACGTGACACGCACGCTTCCGCCGTAGCTGATGCGGCACAGATCGAGACCGGCGAATTTTCGATGGTTCAGGCTGGCCTGGGGGTGGGTGGTTCGAGAGAGACCGATGCGATGGGATCCAACGTGCAAGTTCACGTAGTCGGACACCGCGTAAGGATCCGCATCCCGAAAAATGCTACTGCGCTCACTGAGCAGATGGCTATCCATCGCACCGGCACTCGAAGTTGCAATTATTAGAGTCATTACGCCCACCCGAAGTGAAACCTGCGCCTGGCGTGATGTAAATGTCTCCAGGCTTGACGGCGCGTCGGCAATCACACGCCCCCTTTGGACTGACGATCAAGCATCCCGCAATCCGAGTGTACACGCACTTGATCATCAGACTTTGAACTGTGCCATCAACTGCTGCTGATGATTGGCCAGATGGTTCAAGGACTGACTGATCTGAGCGGATCTCTTAGATTGATCAGACAGCGACTCGGTAACATCGCGAATCGATGCCACATTTCGATTCACCTCCTCCGCAACCGCACTCTGCTCCTCGGCTGCGCTGGCGATCTGCAGGTTCATGTCATTGATGATCGAAACTGCGCCGCTTATACGCTGCAGTGCCGTCACAGCTTGCATAACCTGCCCTGCACTCCCCTGGGCCTGATGGTGACTATTGTTCATCGCGTTGACCACCTCACTCGTACCGCGCTGCAACGTCTCGATCACCAGACGGACCTCTTCGACTGAGTCCTGGGTTCGCTTTGCCAACCCTCTCACTTCGTCGGCCACAACCGCGAATCCACGACCAGCATCACCCGCCCGCGCGGCCTCGATGGCCGCGTTCAGCGCCAACAGATTGGTTTGCTCGGCGATCGCTCGTATGACATCCAGCACCGAACCAATCTTGCCGCTGCTGGCTGCCAAGCCTTCGACCTCTCTTACCGCAAGACTCATGTCTTTGGCCAAGCCATCAATCAAATGCGTAGTTTGTTGTATCACCGCCAGGCCATCCGAGGTCGCCTGCTCCGCACCACGAGCCGCTTGCGCAGCCTGGGCCGCGCTATTGGCCACATCATGGGCCGTTGCACTCATTTCCTGCGACGCTGTGGCCACCTGTTCGATTTCCCTGAACTGGTGCTCCATCCCTGTACTGGTTTGCTCGGACAGTGTCGCTGACTGATCAGCAGTTGTGCGGGCGTCATGTACCGACGCCTTGACGTCTCGGATTATCGGGTGGAGTTTGTCTAGGAAGCGATTAAACCAACCTGCTAACTGACCCAGTTCATCGTTGCCTTGATAATCCAAACGTTTGGTGAGATCACCCTCACCGCTGGCGATATCCCGAAGCATGTTGGCCACGCTGAGGATTGGCATGCTGACGCCGCGAGCAGTCAACCACAGCACAATCAGACCTAACAGCGCCACGCCTCCCGCAAGCCCTGTTTCCCATAGCGCACCGGACAGGCTTCGCTCATCAAGTTCCTGATGCAGCGCAAGCGCCGGTTCCAGCAAGATTGCTCGCGGAACCTCTAAAACCAATCCCCAAGGTTTCCCCTCAGGGATCACCTTCAGCGGCTCCAAAATGCGCAGGCTCGTAAGCGTATCCAAGGACTGAGACTTACCTGCGCTCAACAGCGCCAGTAGGTCAGCACCATCCTTCTGAACGCTTTCGAGTGTACGACCGAGTGAACCTGGATTATGGCTATCGCCCGCAACCAACCCAGCGGAACTGACGATTCGCAATGTCCCCCTACCCTCATAAAGTTGCAGGCTGCCATCCAGACTTAGCTGCTGCAATCGACTCAAGCTGATATCCGCGCCGATGACCGCAATGACTTTGCCGTTTTCGATCAATGGAAAAGCAAGAGTTGTCATCAGTAAAGGCTGGCCAGACGTGTCGTCAAAATAAGGATTGAGCACGCAAGGCCTGAGGGTTTGCTGTGGGCAGCTATACCAGGTGTTGAACGGAGTACCGTCCAACATAGGGGTGGTATCGGCGATGATTTTCTCAGGCACTGCCATGTAACTGTCTGTCGGATCCTTTTGACTCCAGTAAGAGGCAAATCGACCTTTTTCATTACTGCCCACGGTAGATTCATCCGAAAAGCGCCCATCCTGGCCGTCCAGTGCATCAGGCGCAAATACCACGTACAAACTCAATAGCGAAGGATTGGCTTTAAGGCCGTCGTGTACCAGTTGATTTAGGTCCTTGCGCAGCTCCCGGGGATCAGCTCCATGCTTGGTTGCTTGCTCTCGAAGTTGTTGGACTTGTCGAGTGAACTGGTTACCGTAATTATAGATGTCCGAAAAAAAGCGCTGAGTGGTCTCAACCTGCTGCTTTCCGCTAGCCTCCATGCGTGCACGGGCTGCCGCCTCAAGCATCTGTGAGTTGGCTGATTTGACCAATGCCAGACTGGTGTCCATGCGATACAGGGACGTACCCACCAACAATACGACGGTACACAGCAGGCAAAATCCCGCCAATAGTGTGATTTTCCACTTGATGGAGACACGCGCAAAACGCATAGATACCTCCCCGTACCCGGGATATTTTTTAGTGGAGCCAAATCAATGACTCAACATGACTGATTGATGTACCTGCGCGATCACATCCCTTCAGCCAGTTCTTCTTTCAGGCCCGAAGTAATCGCAACACTCGCCCATCAGGGAAAGCGCCTCTTGGATTTCCAGAGCACGTCCTTCTCGCAAAAGGATGTTGGCTAAATGCCCCGCTACCCTCGCTGCGCCCAGACTGGCACCCGCCATGCCCTCCCCGGCCTGTTCAGGTGAGTTACTCCAGGCGCCAAACAAACGAGGCCCCAAGCGCGAGAGTTGGTCCCACGTACAACGCGCATCTCCGGTACCGCCTATCACGCTCTCGTAATCTGCCGGATAACACGTGCTACCTCGGGCCGGCCTGGCCGCAACAATCAACACTTTCTCAGCACCGGCGTTATAGACAGCCTCACGCAAAGGCGCACGATCAGCAGCAAGCCCCAGGCTCATGCAGACAATGTCCACTCGATGAGAAGCTGGCTGCGAGACGAACCAGTCGAGCGCCATGGAAACCTGAGTGGCGGTTGTCACCGGCCGCTCCTGAAACACTTGCGCATGGGTAATGATTGCTTGAGGGCAGCTATTACGAATAATCTTCGCAACGATCGTTCCGTGCCCCAGGCGGTCCGGTGCGCACGCCTCGACCCGCCCATCGGGAAGAAAGGCCAGAGAACCTTCGATGTCCATCGAAAGTCCTCCGCTGTCAATCACACCTATACGGACGGCCATTACTGAACCGTGAACAATCGCAGGGCTGAGTTGTTCGACATGTTGGGGTTACCGGGCAGCTTCAGCTCCCCGACCTTCTCCAAACTGGCACCGTCATAAATAAGCAAATCACCACCCGCGCCACCAATCCACACGTATCTGTTATCGGAGCTGACGACGACGGAATAAAACGTATGGGGGAGGCTTACTTGCTTGAGGGGTTTGCCACCCTGTTCCAAGTCGAAAGACTGGAGCACGTTATAAACCGCATAGGCGCGCTTTTGGTCCGGGCTAGCCGCCATGGAGAAATAAATGGTCTGGGTGGGTTCAATATCGTTCATGTGCAACTTGCCCTTCTTCAGATCAAGGGTAAGCAGCCCCGTTTGGAATGTTTCAGGGGACGCGGGGTCTTTATTGCGCAACTTGACGTAGTATGGGGCGACCATGAGCTGAGAGTTGTCGTACTGATACCAGACGTTAAGCATATCGGGGGGGAAATGATCCTTTTGCGACCATTTCTGGATAGGCAACTCCTCCAATTGCTTTCCCGATTCGGCATCAAATACATACATATCCTTGCCCAACGCATAAATCTTCTTCCCGTCAGTCGAGTACATCAGCATCGTCACTTGACGAGGGGCAGGAGCTGTTGATTTCAACGTCAACGTTTCCGCGTCGTATAACGCAATGCGCGTGGGTTGGACTTTGAATTCGTTGCGCAGGTGTTTTACCGGATTCTGATACACCGCGAGCGTTTTGCCGTCGGGCGAAAGATTCATGCCCCACGTCGCCCAGACACGCTCGTCGGCTTTGCTCATGTCCAATCGGAGCAGGTTTTTTCCGGTTTCCATGTCCATCTTTATGACGCTTTGGCTTCCATTCGCCAAGACGTATACATATTTGGCATCAGGGCTTACTGCGGAAACAATTGGCGTAGCACCGCTGTTTTCAACGACAAATTCTTTGAGGATCTTGCGGTTGTCCATGTCCACAACGAACACTTTGTCAGGGTGCGCGACCACCGACAAAAAATCTTTAGCCACGGCAGGCGTTACGCCGCTCATTGCAGCGATTACCGACAGCACGGCGAAGCAGGATGACTTTATCATTATTATTAGCCCTTGGATTCGGGGAATACGGAGTTCAGGTTGCGCCAATCTTGAGTGGGGTCCGCAGTGTCTTTGCCCCACGTCGGATAAGTAGACATCGTGTCTGGAACTTGGGCAGGCCACCAGCAAGGATCAGAACAGGCGTACAAGTCTGCTTCCATCGGCTGACAAAGGTTGGAAACGCCACCGAACCCATCGATTTCCCATCCTGGATCAAAAGAAGTCGAACAGCCTACCAAGGCGTTCATTGCTACAACTTCTTCTTCACGACCTTCGGCGTGAGCTTCAACAAAGGCCTTGGCCTTGGCATTGGCGGGAGTCAAATGTTTCATACTTTGGCGCTCCGTGGTTCGATATGATTACGGAAGAAGCTAGGATTATTTTTCATTATTCGCACGTAAGATTCGATTCCGAAATCCACCCAATCGCGCAGCAAGTCACAGTAATGATAAACAGGAGCAAACGGATCACCTTGTTTCGCATAAGACTCGTGATAACACCCACCCGCACAAATAGAGCGAATACGGCAGGTTTTGCAACCGAAACTACTGCGATCTTGGGCGCCTTCTATGAACGCCGCCAACTTAGGCACATCGATACCGCGACCAACGTTGCCATAGGTCGGTTGATCAGACCCAACGAAACGATGACACAGGTGCAGGTCGCCATCCTTATCAACGGCCAGCAATCCCAGACCGGCACCACAAGGCACGACTTTTTTGGTGCCCTGTGCAATATCTGTCAGCAATTGGTGCATGTTGGAAAATCCGATATTTTCGCCACGGCAAGCCGCATCGACATAACGGCGTCCCAGGGTCTTCATATCACTGAACACTTGCTTCAGCGCATCGTTATCCAGATTGAATGATGCAATCGGACCCGACGTCGCTGGGCCAAACCCAACTTCAGCAAATCCCAGTTCGTTCTTCAGGTGATGATGGATACCCAACACATCGGTAACGCCGCGGGTCAGTGTCACACGGACGCCGACCGCCCTCGCGGTATAGCGCGACAGCAGCATCCGCACCTTATGCGCCACCACGTCATAGGTTCCGTTGCCACCTACCGTAATGCGATTGGCATCATGCATGGCTTTCGGACCGTCCATTGATACCGTCAGGCCAAAGCGATGCTCGTTGAGCCAATCCACCATGGGCTCTGTTAACAGCGTGCCGTTGGTGGTCAACGAAAAATCAATCTTCTTGCCCTCTTGCGCCGCTCGGGCTTCGGCGTAAGGCACCATCTCGCGAATGAGTGGGTAGTTGGAAAGCGGCTCACCACCAAAAAACACAAGATTGACCTGGTCCCGATTCTTTGCCTGTTTGAGCAACATCTCAAACGAGGCCTTGGCGGTTTCAAAGCTCATCTTGACGCCCTTCGAGGGGGTCGTGAGGTCTTCCTTGTAGCAGTAAGTACAGGAAAGATTGCAGCCTGTATTCACGTTAAGAACAATGGTCGAAAGCGGTATCTCATCAACCTTGGCGATCACGCGAGGCGCTTCGACAATACCTGGCTCGCGCAGGATATCCAGGTCGATAAAACTGCTGATGCACTCTGCCAGACTGTCCGGGGAATGTCGGGCGCCTAGCTCGGTGCGCATGACCTCGCTGTCGACACTATCGAAGCGATTGAACAGGTCGTATACATCGCGACCAACCCCATCAAGCTCGAAAAGGCTGCTGCTGGGGACATGCATCATCATGGCATGACCGTCCACATCTATTTGATGCGCGTTATGCCGAATAAGGGTAAGCGCTGTCATGAGAGCCTCAACGAATAGGAGTGTCGACGAAACGCTGGACGGTGACATAGAGATGCGCCTCGCCCTGGAGAGTTTTGCCGTTGTCATCAACGGTGGCGATCACCTTGAGATTGCCAAGGTTGTTGGTAGACATCGGCCGTTCAGGATTTAAACCCGCGTCCGCTGGCGTGAAACGGCCGTTCTGTTCAATGGAACCTGAGTACTTGGTGTCCTGCATCTTCGCAGCCCCTTCGTCCCAGTTGTCCACCGCCCACGAGGCGTCAAACGTCCCCACACGGATGTCGTCAGCGGTTCCCAGTTTTCGGTCGGCTCCTTTGAGCAAGCCGATTGCCTCAAACTGCGCGGGAACCTTTGCGATGGGCCCACCATTGCCGCCCACCCGAGCGATAGTTTGTTCAGGCTCAACGCGTACACCGTCAAGCTTGGAAAAAACCACCAGAGGCGCACTTGCCTTGCCCACGCTGACCTTCACTGCCCCCCAAGGCTTTTCCGAGGAAAGCTTCATCACAACTTTGGTATCGCTCTGAGAAACAACGGTCCCGGTAACGCCTTTCGGTAGAACCGGCTTACCCGACAGCCCCACCCCGACGAGCGTGATCTCACTTTCTGTCCCGGTTCTGAGGTATGTCGGACTGACAGCGAGAATCCGAGGCGAGGCATCGACAGGTGAAGCTATGAAGCGTCCGCCAATGACCTCATTGGATTTTTCGAACCATCGACCTGTCAGTGATCCGTCTGCATTCAGAGCAAACACTTGCCGGATTTCCTGCTTGCCGTCGCTTAACGTCGCGCGCCACTCACCCTCGCCCAGCAACACTCCCCGGCCTTGATACGTCGCAGAGCCTGCTTTGTTATCGAGGGTCATTGAAACATCGTAGCCCTCCTCCCCGGCCTTCAATGACAACGTACCCGAATAGTCGCCGCTTCCTGGTTGATGACCGGTCACGACCCAACGCTCGCTCAATTTGGCATTGGTTGCTTTGGGTGCCTGACCCAGTGGGTAGTTTTTCGCCAGGAATGGCAGGACTTCGCCATTAACATAGGTCCACCAATCCCGGTCACGCGCCATGGCTTGAAGCTCCAGCGTCGGGAATTGCCCCAAATGGAAGTTGAGCAACTTCTCCCAGTCAGCAGGGGTTCGACGTTGCAAGGCGACCCGCGCATAGGAGTGACATCTGGAGCAGGTCTCGGTCATCATTTGGTTAGGCGCCACGTCTGTTGCGACGGGCTCCTTTTCCAAGACGTAGCGACGCCCCTCGGTTTCCTTCACGCTCAGCCCGCGTGTCTGGGCCAGGTATCTCACGACCGCAGTGCGGTCATCCTGGCTCAGCGGAACATGATGGTTGCGCATCATCCGCACGACCGTCATATCCCAGGCCTCGGGGGTTTTACGCACGGCGTCTATACGCTCGAAACTACCATCGGCAGCAATGTGACAACCGGCGCACATGGTATTTAAAACCTGTTCCCCTGTTTGTTGTGCTGCCGCAAACGGGGCGATAGCGAGCGCCAACACCGTACTACATGAGATGAACGCAAGGCGACGGAGTGGTTTCATCGATCAGAATTCCTTTGGCTCTTCACAGGGGACAAAGCCCATGCTGGCGATTTTTTTATAATATTGTCTTTAGTTTTTGTTTTATCGCACTCCAAAACCCGGGGTGGCCTCAGAGTGTCTTTTCATTCATATACATATTCCGTGCCATCTCACACAACACGCTGATTTATATAGATAAAAATGAAAAAATCATGACAAGAAACAAGAGGAGTGATCTATTTCTGAACACAGTGTTCAACGCCTCTCAGGGTGCGATACACACCTAAGTCGCGATGTATAACGTCTGTTCAATTGGCGGCTTGAGGCGCAAAAATGATCAGAGATGGGTTAGAGCGTGTATCCGCGCCGTTCGGAGACAAACATTGATGAATGCAATCAAATAACTATCACGCCAAGAGGGGGGCCAGTGATAACCCCCTCAATCTGAAAGGCATAACAAGCTATTCCATTTTTAGCTTACGATAGATAGTGCCGCGAGCAACGCCGAGCTGCTGCGCAGTCGCTTTCACGTTGCCGCCATTGGCATCCAGCGCGTCTTGAATCTTCTTCCTTTCAAATTCCTTTAACGATTTCTCATCACGCTTCTCGTCAGGCTGCTCCAAGCCTGGAAAGTGTTCCGGCAGGATCACGAGCCCTGCGCCAGCCAACGCCACAGCCAGCCGGATCACTTGCTCCAGTTGCCTGATATTTCCGCGCCACTCCTGATTCTTCAGCAGCTCCAACGCTGCGGGATGAATCGCGCCTCCCTGATAGCGCTGGGTCAATTTGGTGATGATATCTTCCATATCCTGCCGCTGACGGAGCGCCGGAATCCGAACCTGCATGCCATTGAGGCGATAAAAAAGATCCTCTCTGAAACGATGCTCCTCAATAAGCTTGTGGATATCGCAATGGGTCGCGCTAATAACTCTTACATCGACTGGATGTCGTTCTGAGCTGCCGAGACGGGTTACTTCCCTCTCCTGCAGTACCCGAAGCAGCCGGGTCTGAAGATTGAACGGCATATCGCCAATCTCATCGAGCAACAAAGTCCCGCCATGCGCTTCTTCGATACGACCTTTCGCACCGCCTCGACGTGCCCCTGTAAACGTTCCTTCAACGTAGCCGAACAGCTCGGACTCAATCAGATTCTCGGGTATGGCAGAACAGTTAATGGCTATGAACGGAGCACCAGGATTCAACGAGTCGTGAAGCGCCCTGGCGAACACCTCTTTTCCTGTACCCGTTTCGCCCTGCAGGATGACGGGAATGCTCGCTGCAAAGGCTTTCGAGGCCATGTTGAATTGCTGATTGAGCGCAGGATCGTGTCCAACCCCAGGGGATGTATGGCGCAAACGAGCAGCAGGCTGAGCGCCGCCAGGCAACGATAATGACTGGGCATAAACCGAAGACCCGTCGTTGAGCGCTATCAGACTGGGTGAGTTCACAACTATGGACTGTGGCCCACGCTCAAAAAAACTATCCCAATCCAATGAAGACTCGACTGGCGCAGAAGCATCGATGCCCAATATCTTCTTTGCGACTTTATTGGCGGCACAGAACCTTCCATTCTGATCGAAAGCGACCAATCCCTGGAAAGGTGTTCCTATCAATCTCGCGTCAAACTGAAGTGCTACGATCTGGCAATCCACCAACCCCGAATACAACCTGCTTTCGATGGCCATGGACGCGATCTTTAGCTGCTCCAGAACAGCAGTCGCATTGCGCTGGCCGATACCGGTTATGTCGATTGCACCCACCAGCTCCCCACGCACACCGAAAACGGGTACGGATACGCAGAAAAAATTTTCAAATTCTTTCAAGTAGTGCATACCGCCGCAGACGATAAACGGCTGCTGCTCATGGAGTGTGCAACTGGGCGCCGTGGTTCCGATATCCACTTCATTGACGCGCTTTCCCACTTTCAGTGAGTCCACAGTGTCGGGCTGGGACGCGTGCTTGGCATAAACGATCACGCCTTCGAGGTTGACACAAAACAGGGCCCAGTCTTGCCCTCCGAATATTCCCCACAGCCTGTCGAGCTCAGGTTGAGCGCATGCAGCCAAACGCGAATCCGAACTACTCAATTCATGGGCGCGCCAACGTCCAGACAGTCGCTTATCCCAAGGTGAGAGCCCTGCTTTCCTGGACCGCTCCCAAGAACTGGCTACTGCAGGAGGCAGCAGATCCGCCGGCAAGGAGTGTCCATCCAGAAAGCGACGCCGAACCTCATCAAGGCCGTGCATGTCTCTTATATTCATTTGCTGACCACTCATTACCTTTCTACATTCTTGTATGTTTTTATCATTAATAATGACCAGCCGCATATAATTACATAGCATAAAAAAGCGCCCGTTCAGAACGGGCGTTTTTTCTTCAAGATCTTGCAGTTATGTTCGATCCAGTGCCTTACAGGGCATAAGGCGTGGCCTCATCCTTGATGGTCAACCATTGCCATTGAGTGAACTCTTCCCAGTTCGCCGCCCCTCCCACGCTCGTGCCATTTCCAGATGCGCCCCAGCCGCCGAATGGATTCACCACTTCGTCATTGACTGTCTGGTCATTGATATGAAGCATTCCGGTCCGAAGCTTGTCACCGACCTTCATCGCACGGCCAATGTTCGAACTGATGATGCCGGCAGCCAAGCCGTATTCCGTGTCGTTAGCGAGTCGTATTGCTTCCTCGTCAGAGTCAAAGGGCACGACAACGGCGACGGGTCCAAAAATCTCTTCACGGAACGCGGGATTGTCCGGTTTGACATCGCTGAGCACCGTCGGCTGGAAGAAAAGCTCTTCGTAACGCCCACCCACTTCGAGTTTTGCACCGGCCTGCTGAGCCTCGCGGACAATCTTGGCCACTTGATCGCGCTGGTGTGCATTGATAAGCGGCCCGAGCGAGACCTTTGTCGTAGCGGGATCACCCACCGAGAGCTTGCCCACTTTGGCAGTCAGTGCTTTGAGGAAGGCCGGATACAGGCTGCGCTGAACGAGAATGCGCCCAGTAGCCATGCAGATTTGCCCCTGGTGCAAAAACGTTCCCCAGATGGCGTTGGCAACTGCCAAGTCGAGATTCGCATCGTCCAGAATTATCAACGAATTCTTCCCGCCTAATTCCAGCGACACCTTCTTCAGGTTGCGGCCAGCCGCTTCGCCGACTTTGCGACCTGCGGCGGTCGATCCGGTAAATTGGATCATTGCCACGTCTGGCGATTCAACCAACGCTGCGCCCGCATCGCCCGCACCCGGCAAGACGTGGAGAACGCCCTTCGGCAGCCCAGCAAGCTCAAATAAGCGCCCAATGACCAGCCCGCCACTAACGGCGGTTCGGGGATCGGGCTTCAGCACGACACTGTTACCGACGGCCAAAGCAGGCGCGACCGAGCGCATAGCAAGGTAAAGCGGAAAATTGAAAGGTGAGATGACCCCTACAACCCCTATTGGACGACGCCTGGCTAGGCTGAGGCGACCGGATCCCGGAGCATTGGGCAGAACGTCACCCTGGCTTTTCCCAGGCATCATGGCGCTTTCCTGCAACGCTTTTATCGTTACACGGGTTTCAAACGCCGCTTTTAACTGGGTCGAACCGCTTTCTCTAACCAACCACTCGACGATATCGCCAAAATGCAGTTCTGCGATTTCTGCCGCTTTACGCATGATTGCGGCACGTTCTTCATAATCAGTGAGGAACCAATCCGCTTGTACTTCATTAGCCACGCGAGCCGCCGCTGAAACCGACGCCGCGTCAGCCATGCCGATGCAACCCAACGATGCCCCCGTTGCAGGCTCTATGACCTGACTGACGTTAGGAGAAACATTTATCCAAGTACCGTCGAAAACACAGTGACTCCAGAGCTCCTCTGGCAGAAATTTTAAAGTTTGATTCATGACGTTACCTATGTAAATTATTTTTAGGGCAGTGCTATGTCTGGAACTCCTTCGGTTACAGCACAAGGCGTGCCAATGCCATTTCAGGAACACACACGAAACTTTCTGTTTAATGTTTGCACACCGACAAAAAAATGTGTTCCACAATTGAACACCGGTCGACCGCACAGACATATTGTTCGGCGACGACATAGTCATCGATGATTAGCAAAGTTATAGAATGAGCAACTTTCCGCTGATCGTAAACACTGAATTCAGACAGGCCTGTATCCCTGCGACAACAACCAGCTTCGAACCCCACGCCCCTGAGATTCCGTCAACCCGGCAAGCACCTGCTCGTGCGGCTCCGAGCGTAACCGTTGCACAAGCGGCGCCAGCTCGACCCCGTGCACCTGCCAGGCACCCAAGGGTTGATCCGGGGTAATCACTACCTGCGCCTCAACTACGAACCCGTCACACAGTACAGGGGCGCGCTCAATCTTCAGGGCGTCGAAATTCGCTTCGGCATGAGCGGCCACCGCATCCGGCCACTGTCTGCGAGCAAGCCAGAATGGTTGGTCTTGCCATCGCTGTTCGTCGAGGTAAAAGTCCCGACCAATCCTCGCGAAACGCATGAACAATTGCTCGACTCGCTGCTGGTGAAACCGCTGGGCCAATGCCGATCGCTCGGGTTTGCACAGCAACGTGTTGATCACCGTCGGCGCCTGCAGTGCCGAGGATAATGATTGGAATATGCCGTTTCCCGAGAGCGGATCGACCGCCATCGCAGCGTCACCGACTCGTATCCAATGATCGCTGCAAACGTGTGGATTCAGAATTGCCGTGCTGCTGCGTGCAAGCACCTGCACATCGATCTGACGCTGCGGGCCAAAGAATGCTTGCGCAACAACCGAATCCAGACGTCGCTCAAGACAATATTGAAGTAGATCGCGCTTATCAGGCAGGTCGGCACTGGCGACATCCAGCGTCCACTGCCAATAACACTGGCCATCGGCTCGCCGAGCCATCCATACCCAACCGTCCTTGAGGCTTTCTACTGCGCTGGCGGTGGCACCCGGCCGACCTTGCCATCGATTGAGCAAGCTTACGGTCTCCGGCCCACGCACACCTTTACCAAGCGAGGGGGCTTGGCGTCCTCGTGCCTCTACCAAGAAGTCCGCCTTGATTGCGCCATGTCCTTGGACCTCGACTTTGTGCCCGTCCGTTGAGCTTTCGATGCCCAGCACGCGTCCGTCTATCAACTCCACCCCGGCCAGGCGCAAGTCTTCCCGTAGCCCTTTATCGAATGTCGTACGGTCCAATAAATATTCTATGTTTTGGGAATGTTGCTGACCGTTCCACGCGACTTCGCGCTGTGAAGGCAATGTCGCGTCGCCCAAGGCGTGATGGAATCCCGCGCTGTGCAAAGCCTCAAGCACACGAACCGAGACGCCCTCCAGCGCTGCGAATCTTCGCCATTCGCTGGCCAGCGAGACCGAATAACCTAACCGCCGTAACCCCAGCGCCACCGCCGCTCCGGCCGGTCCGGCACCAAGGATGAGTATTCTGGGGCCAGTCATCGGCAAGGCCTCTCGCCCGAGCCAACGAAGGGATACAAGGAACGTGCTTGAAACATCATGCAAATCCTCATGATCAGATTTCGTGTTGGACCGATTTAGGCCTCAACACGCCGTCGAGCAGCTCAAAATGTAGGTCTGCATTGGCCAGTGTTGAAGGGCGATGACTGATCAGGATTCGCGTGCGCCCGGCAAATAATCGGTCGATGGCTTCGATGACGTCACGCTCGGTGGCTTCATCTACCGCAGACGTGGCTTCGTCCATGACTAAAATCATCGGATCCTGTAGCAGTGCCCGAGCGATTGCGATTCGTTGTTTTTGTCCGCCAGACAATTGTTGACCGCGTTCACCCAAAGGGCTGTCGAGCCCTTCGGGCAGTGACGCGATCAAGCTATCAAGCTGCGCGAGTTGCGCCACTGCGGTTATGGCTTCCCGACTGGCGTGCGGCACGGCGTAGGCCAGGTTGTCGGCGAGACTGCCACGAAACAACACGATGTCTTGGCTGACCACGGCAATCCGTTGCCGTAGCTCGAACAGGTCGAACTCTCGCAGGTCGATTTCTCCCAACAGCACCCGCCCAGCCTGTGGATCGAGGTGGCGCTGAAGAAGGTCTATCAATGTTGATTTACCCACCCCGGAGCCACCGCTCAGCGCAACTTTCAAGCCATAAGGAATGCACGCATCGACACCGTGCAGGGTGCTGAGACGACCTGGATGGGTGAAGTGAACGTCATCGAAACGCAACTCCCCTTGGGCGGGCATCGGCTTGGGTAATACAGGGCTGAGGACAGTAGGCTCTTCGCCGCGTAGCTCCATGACCCGCCCGAGACTGACCGTCATCCTTTGTATCGCAACATAAAGGCCCAGCAGGCTTTGGACTGGTCCCACCGCCATCCCTAGGTAAGTGGAAAACGCGATCAACGCACCGAGTTGCCACGTGCCTTGAACCACCCAGTAGCCTCCCAGGAGAAAGGCACAGGCACGCGCCAATGACGTTAATGTTCCCGGAACAGCCTGCGTAAAAAACTCGGTAATCTGCAGCTTCAGCAATTGCTGCATATAGCCCTGTCCCAACGCTTCCAATCGATTCGATTCTCGCTTTTGCTGACCGGCAGATTGAATGAACTTCATCACTGGCAGTGTCTCGACCATGAACGACGAAACGTCCGCAGAACACTCACGCAACCGCCTTACATCGCGCTCGACTTTGCGGCGCATCCAGCGCAACCACAGGATGTCGAAAGGAATCAGCACCAGAACCAGCAGCGACAGCTTCCACGACAGCGTCACTAACATGACTACCGCACATATCAGCCCGACCACGCTCGATACTGCCGAAAACAATGAGTCCACGGCAAAGCGCTGGATCTCAGCGACATCACCATCTAGCCGTGACATCACATCACCGATGCGTCGTTGAGCATAAAAGCTCGGCGCCAAGGTTTGCAGGTGTCGATAAAGGTCGTCACGTAGCGAAAATAAAATCCGTCCGGACAAGCGTGTGTGCAAGTAACGATTCATCCCCGAAAGCACTGTTCCGAGTATGCCTGCGACGATCATCAGGCTTGCGATTGTTACCAGCTTCGAAAAGTCTCGTGCGAGCAAACCATCGTCGATCAGAAGTTTCGTCAGCCAAGGTTGCAGCAACACCAAAAGCGAGGCACAAACTGACAAGCCGAGCAGCCCGACGATGGCCAGTCGATGCGGACGTACAAAGCTGTAAAGCCAACGCAACGCAGCCAGCAACGACTCTGGATGCTGGCTGTCGATCAGCCAAGAAATCAGTCGCTGCATCGAACAGCTCCGCATGGCACAAAGGTACTTATTTTTATCATGGTCAATCCCTGCGCCAGTGTCTTATGTAGATCTGCGCTTTCAACCATCACCTTAGATGCAAATTATGAGCCAGCCTGGCAATCGATCAGTGTGCACGCTCGCGTACTATGCTCCCTGGCCCTCCTCCCGCCTAAGGCCAGTTGGCGCCTTCATGCCTGAGCATCCAGTCTGCAAGGGGATTCAGGAAGGCTCATAACTGGGATGCTGATTCCCCCGGCTTCCGAGTTATGGAGAACACAAGTGTTCAGGAACTGAACACATTTCGCTGATCACTCAACCTGAGGCTCGACCGTCATGGTAGAACTCGATACGATTCATAAGTAATTTTAAGACGAACGTGAAAATTGCACGAGCGGTATGCGTATATAGCAACAAACAAGACATAGTCGCTACAGCCGCTCCTCCCCTGCTCGAAATTCTCGTGGGCTCTTGCCTGTGAGCCTACGGAAGAAACGCGCAAAGTAGGTCGGTTCGGCAAATCCGAGAGCATCACTGATCTGAGCAACACTCATTGTGGTGTAAATGAGTTGGCGCTTTGCTTCCAAGAGCAAACGTTGGTGAAGGAGGGGCAAGGCACTTTCGCCTGTCCATTCTCGGCATGTGGCATTCAATGTTCGAGCAGAGACACCGAGCCTGTGAGCAAGACTTTCAAGCTTGGGTTGAAGCTTGAATTCTGTATCGAGCAAACGCTGAAAGCGCCGCATCAATTCATGCCCGGACCTTAAAGGCGCGCTCTTGCTGCGATGCTGAATTGTTTGGCGTGCAAGCCACACGAGAACTGGCTGGATAAAGGATTGGAGCATCACATCCCGACCTGGCTGACTGCTGTGATATTCCTTGCTGAGTGCTGAAAGCTGCGCATAAAGGTGGTTCTTGTCATTACCTACTGACCAGCCGCCAGGACTCTCAAAAACGCTTGAATCTAACCCGGTGATTACACCCAATCTGGCCACCAAAGGCGCTGCCATGGTCACCACATATCCATCTACATTTTTATAAAATCGAAATCCATAAACACGCAAGGGAGGTATGAACTGCAGCGTGGCATCATTAACCACACTTGCTTGGCCCTCAATCTCGATCTGTGCGTGACCCTGGTGGATATACAAAACCTGGGCAAGATCGACGTGTCGATGAGGCGTGATTTCCCAGTGATGCAGACTGCTTCGCTTCGGTATGAATTCGTGAAGTTATAGAAAGCTTCAGTTAATTGCCTCCAATGTTCATAAAGCAATGCACAACGGCACCCTACATATAGCAGAGGGTGTCCAGAAGGTAAATTTAGCCGCGCAGTCATTCCATAGCATTGGCTCGGCAGTGAGCGTTATCAATGATATTGACATTGCAGATTGCCGCGCGGCGGAACAACAAAGTCGTGTGGCAGAGGAAGCAAGTAGAGGAGTACCCAAAATTCGCGATGTAACAGAGGCGCTATCTGAAAAAAGCCGACAATCTTACCAAACTAGCCAAACGTTAAATGATCAAGCTATCAAGCAGAAGAACTTGGTAGATGTCTTTAAGATCTAAAATTCATGACGTTTTATCCAACTCATAGGATAACTTGGACAGCTGGAGCTTTTCCTATAGCGGCTCTCCCTTATAAGGGCACCTATTCAGTACAAGCTCCAGGTGAACGGACGACCACGGGCTACGCATGCCCGGGCATGATTACGGCCTAGCGTCAGTTCAATCACCGACTAAGATCGAACGATCAGCGTTTGCAGATTGCCAGTCTTAGCCACTGAGCGAAAAATCAGGCTACCAATAACAATTCAAATCCCGTCTTGCTGTAAGGGGAGGCCTGTATGCAAATTGAGCCGACACAACCAGGGCTTAAGCCCAAATCCTTAGGTGTCTCCGACATCGTCTTTTTTGTAATTGCAGCTGCGGCCCCGCTCGGCGCCACCCTTGGTGCAGGCCCTGTGGTTTTCGCTATGGGAGGTACAGGCGCTCCAGGCATCTATCTAATCGCCTCGCTCGTCCTGCTGCTTTTTGCCATTGGATTTGCAGCGATGAGTCGTCATGTGATCAGTGCTGGTGGCTTCGCCGAGCTAGTGACTCACGGATTAGGACGAGCAGCAGGCAACGCAGCTGGCGGAATCGCGCTACTTGCCTATATCGCGATGTTGACTGGCATCTACGGTCAATTCGCTGCGTTCGGGGCAGACCTTGCTCTGTCGATGGCGGGATTGCAGATGGACTGGTGCGTCGTAGCTCTTCTCATCATTGGACTGGTCGGTATTTTCGGATACATGGACGTTAAAGTGTCAGCCAAGGTGTTAGGCGTGCTGATGATTTTCGAGATCCTGATCCTGCTTGTCTTTGACATCGCGGTCATCGCCCAAACGGACGCCAAGAATTTCTCTTGGAATGGCTTCCTGCCCTCCCAGATATTCACACCTGGCCTTGGGGTGGCATTGATGTTCGCGTTTTGTTGCTTTGTAGGATTCGAGTCAACAACCATTTATGGGGAAGAGGCGAAGAACCCGAGCCGCACAGTTCCCCTTGCTACATATGTTGCCATTGCCATTATCGGGATCTTTTACACGCTTACTACTTGGTGTCTCGGTCTGGCATATGCGAATAGCGATGTTCAAAGCCTCGCCGCCAATGACATGATCAATTTCGTGTTCAATGCCAACACACAGTACGTCGGCTCCCTTTCTACCGAAATCATGAAAATCCTGGTAGTCACGAGCGTCTTTGCCGTGTTGCTCTCTTTTCACAATGCCCTGAGCCGCTATCTTTTCGCACTGGCTCGCAGCCACTTCGTACCTCACCAGCTCAGCCGAGTACATCCAAAACACGCTAGCCCTTACGTTGCAAGCATTGCGCTATCGATCACAACCGTCGTCGCCGTTGGTGTCTTCATGATCACCAATGCCGACCCGATAATGCACCTCTACATGTGGATGGTTGGACTTGGCACCCTTGCTGTACTCGCCTTGCAGACTTTGGGGGCAGCCGCTGTCGTGGGATTCACTCTCCAAACCCAGAGATGTAATAAATGGCAAGGCGTGATCGCTCCCACCCTTGGTGGATGTGGATTGGCAACCGCCGTTGTTCTCGCCGTGGCAAATTTTGGCGAACTCACCGGTACTAAGGAAGGTATCGCAACGCTGCTTCCATGGTTGGTTGTGATAGCGGCCTCGCTGGGAGTTTTTAATGGACTCCGAGCCAAAGGGAAATTTCCTGTGACACCTGCGATTACCTGAAGCGACCACCTCCCCACTAGCAAAATTGAATAAATATCGATGGGTGGTTCTTAAATTTGTGGGGCCACCACAGAAAGGTCAGCGACCCAGAATCCAATGCTACGGTCGTCATAAAATTTCGGAGAGTAACGTGAACAAAAATCATCCTTACAGCGACCTGAATCTGCAGTTGATAGGGGGAGTTTGGCGCGAAGGTCGGACGGCGCGTTCCATGACTGTTAGCGACCCGTTCACCCAGCAAACGCTGCTTGAGATTGCCTTGGCTAACAAGGACGACTTGAATGAAGCCTATGCTAAAGCCAAAGCAGCACAACCCGGTTGGGCGGCAATGGGGCCATCTACGCGAGCGGGTGTGCTCCTAAGAGCTGCTCAGATTTTTGATGAGCGCCATGACGAGTTGGTTGAATGGATCATTTCCGAATCAGGGAGCACGCGAATCAAAGCTGAGATCGAATGGGCGTCAGCTAAAGCTATCACTTTGGAGGCTGCTTCATTCCCAAGCCGGGTTCATGGCCGCATAGTGGAATCCGATGTGCCCAATAAAGAAAGCCGCGTTTATCGGCGCCCACTCGGCGTTGTTGGGGTAATCAGCCCTTGGAACTTCCCATTCCATCTTACCCAGCGATCTCTGGCACCGGCGTTGGCTCTCGGCAACGCTGTAGTTGTGAAGCCTGCCAGTGACACTCCAGTCACCGGAGGCCTCCTGCTTGCGCGCATCTTCGAAGAAGCAGGACTGCCAGAAGGAGTTCTCAGCGTGGTCGTGGGAGCGGGATCAGAAATTGGCGACGACTTCGTTCTCCATCCTGCACCAAGCTTTATCTCCTTCACAGGATCAACCCCGATTGGCCAAAACATCGCCCGCCAAGCTGGTAGTGGCGATTATTTGAAACATGTGGCGTTGGAATTAGGCGGTAACAACCCTTTTGTAGTGCTAGCTGATGCGGATCTCAAGCAAGCAGTTCACGCGGCTGTTATAGGCAAGTTTCTGCATCAAGGCCAAATTTGTATGGCCATCAATAGAATCATTGTGGAAGAGCCGATTTACGACGCTTTCGTCTCCCTGTTCGTTCAGCGCGTCAGTAAGCTGGTAATCGGTGATCCTAAAAACCCGGGGACCTCGGTTGGCCCGGTGATCAACAGCAAACAATTTGCCGGATTAGCTCACAAGGTCGAACAGGCCAAAGCGGAAGGCGCAACATTGGCTTACGCTGGCGAATCTGCAGGACTCGTATTTGCGCCGCACGTTTTCACTGAAGTGACATCCGACATGGAATTAGCCTACGAAGAAATCTTCGGGCCTCTTGCCGGGATAATGCGTGCACGGGATGCTGATCATGCATTGGAACTGGCTAACGCTACCCGTTTTGGACTTTCCGCTGCAGTCTTTTCGGGTGACATCGAACGCGGCGTGCAATTTGCTCGGCGCATCCATTCTGGTATGGCCCATGTGAACGACATGCCGGTTGCGGATGCCCCTAACGTCCCCTTTGGTGGGGACAAGAACTCAGGCCTCGGCAGATTCAATGGCGACTGGGCAATTGATGAGTTCACAACCACTCAATGGGTATCTGTTCAGCGGCAACTCCGCCACTATCCTTTCTGAGCACACCCTCCAGCTTGCCAATTGACTGGAGGGGTAGGCGCATACACTCCTGGAGCTCGCAAGTGGTTAAGCCACTTCGCAGCGACGAGCCTCAGGAATACAGGAAAGAGAGCTTTCAAGAGTATCTGTCACACAGCGTCGAAGCGATCTAACAGATGGCGACCTGTTACCAGCAAGTGTGGCCAAAGCCAATGAGCTACGTGGCGCGTCTGCTAGGGGTACGTACCGCACGCCAGGGTGACTAAATAAGCGTGTGGCTGTCAGTGGGAACGTATCAAACGCGCCACTATAGGCCACAGCAGCCAAGCTCTCAGGAATCGATTGGACATACGCTCCAATCCGGCAGGCTTCATGACGCTCCGCCCCCAAACTCCAGTAAGCAGCCCATTCGGTGGGAGCTCCCTCACCCGCTACCGCGAATGGTTGCTCGATCAAGTCTGAAATAGTAAGGATCGAGGCATGTGCCATTTCATGATTGGCCGGTACGGCAGCGACTCGCGGTTCATCAAACATCACATCGAGCTCAAGACGTGGATCGCAAATCGGTAGCCTAATGAGCGCAGCATCTACCTTGCCAGAGATGAGCGCTTGCACCTGATTTGTCATGGACAGCTCAGTAAACACCAACCGGATACCAGGATTGCTCTGCTGAAAGAGTGTGAAAATAAGGTGGGTGAGTTCACCCGCAGCATCCCCGAAAAAGCCTAACTTCAAGACACCACGACTGTTTTCAGCTAGGGCACGGCATTCTAGGATCGTATTGTTCATGCTCCCTAGGAGCGTGCGGGCCTGATCTATGAACGCCTGACCTGCCTCAGTCAATGAAACACGATGACTGGTACGTTCAAATAATCTGAAGCCCAGCTCGCTCTCAAGCTTAGCAATTTGAGCGCTCAAGCCAGATTGGGCAATGTTCTCGATCTCGGCTGCCTTACCAAAATGGAGGGTCTCAGCAAGCCTGGTTGCCAAGAGAAGCTGTCTAGTGTCCATTGAGGGTACCTGCTACTCACGGAACGTGTGAAAGAGCTATCCGTAGCAAAATTCATGCAATTCAATGCATTCGCTTTAAAGCGGCACTCACTTCCCGACCTGCGGATCCCGGGCCACTTTACTAAACGAATAATGCGCCCAAATGGGGCAATTCGTTAGGTTTTTTCGTACACGGCCATCTCGAATTTGCTTGAATCACCCTTCGGCGCTCACGGAGCCGTCCAGTTCGTGATTTAGGAAACTGCGATGCGGGGCGAGCCGACAAAAAATGCCCTCGTATTGTGCGCATATGGGGGCAGCCAAGAGCACACAGTAACAAGCCGTATTGAGCGGTAACACATGGCGATTTGCGCGATGCCTTGTCCTCTGCCGGAGCGCCATATTTCAATTCATGATCATATTCCATTGGAGTCTAAAAACTGGGCAAATGGACGGTGGCAGTTCAAGATGCGCGATTTTGCTAGTTTTGCCAATAAGCAACAATCACAAAACACGATCAAGCAATCTATATATCGCCATTGCCCACGTACTAATTGTCAAAATACTATGACCTTAGCTTTCGTCAAGTGCACAGGAGCCGAAGCTGTATTTGTGAGGACAAGCAAAGCCTCATGACCTTCAATTCTGGTGTCGAAAACTAAAAACGTAATGCACCTAAACTATTGGCAAAGCCTGAGAACCAATCAAAAACAACCATAATCTAAGTAAACTTGGAAATAGCCATGAAGCTTAATTACCAGCAATCGCTAAAAAATTTCTCTGAAGCCTTTTCTCTTTCCAAGAAAGAAACCTCGAAAGGAAAGGAATACATTCCGGGAGGTTTTAGCAGGCGCACATTTGGCTATGGCCCACATGCGATTTTCGTCGATAAAGGCGAAGCTCAATACCTTCATACCATCGAAGGTAAAAAACTTCTCGACCTCAATAATAATTTCGCTACCAATGTACTAGGTCATAATCACCCAGCGATTATAAAAGCAATTCAGGAAACGCTACCCAATGGTTTCTCATTCGGGAATCCTACCAACCACGAACTTGATCTGGCCAAGCTGATTTGTGAGCGCATCGATTCTGTTGAACAGGTAAAGTTTTTTTGCTCTGCAAGCGAGGCATGTTTGAGTGCCGTGCGTATCGCTAGAGGTTATACAGCTCGTAAAAAGATTGCAAAATTTGAGGGCGGATACCACGGCTTTTCAGATGACTTGGCGATTTCCGCCCACCCTAACCCGAACAATTTCCCTGGCCCGGATACTAATCCGAAAGCACTTCCAGATTCCGACGGCATTCCTGCCTATAAAAGCGATAACATCATTGTTCTGACCCAAAATGATTTTGAGTCCTGCGAAAAAATCCTTCGTGGCAATGCGGACGAAATTTCATGTTTGATTATGGAATTGCAGACTTGCGCGGGCGGAATTGTAGAGCTGGATAAAAATTTTGTACAAAAGCTTCGAGCCCTTACTAAAGAGCTGGGCATCTTGCTAATCGTTGATGAAACCATAACACTACGTGCGAACTTCAAAGGTCTGCAAAGTGAGTATCAAATCAAGCCAGATTTGACCGTCCTCGGGAAAATGATCGGTGGCGGCCTGCCAATTGGCGCAGTGGGCGGCAGCAAAGAGGTTTTTCGGGTAATCGAGGAAAATCAGGTCATGATCTCAGGCACCCACCATGGTCACCCATTGGCCTGCGCAGCAGGCATTGCCTGCCTTAAAGCCATGGATAGGAAGGCATATGCACGACTCAACGAAATGGCGGCGAAGATCAAATCCGAGCTGAATACTTGGGCCAAGGAGTCCAAATACCCATTTACCGTGTTCGGATCTTTCTCGGTATTTGCTTATGCGTTCACTAAAGAGCTCGGTCAGACCATTAACACTCACCGTGACTACTGGCACAAAATTGACGAGAACAGTATGAGTATCTATGCATTGGAAATGGCTACTCGTGGCTACTACCCAGTCCACCGTGGCCAAGTCGGACTTACGCTTCCTATGACGGACGAGGATGTCGATGGCTACATCGAGACCACTAAAGACATCATACGCCTTATTTACGCCAAGGACTGAGTTTTAGGCAGGCCAATTATTAAGCCTTCGATGCCTATGACTACCGTTGATTGTCATAGGCATTTGGAATCCCACAATTTACTTTTTCTTGTGCATGGACGTACAAGGTACCTGAAGAGCCCAAGCCAGTGTCCTGCTCCCAAATTAAACAGCGTGCCTGAGCAGCTCCACTAACTGGGCATGCAATGCCGGATCACCACAGGCAACGACAGCCCCGCCGTTCTGAGCTGCGCTCCCATCCCAGGTAGTAATCACCCCACCGGCACCTTCGATGATCGGTATCAGGGCCTGAACGTCGTAAGGCTGAAGACAGGCCTCGATAATCACATCAACGAAACCCGAAGCCAGCATGCAGTACGCATAACAATCACCACCGAAGCGAACTAACTGCGCCTGATTTGCCACGGATTGAAAAGCATCTCGCCGTACAGATGAATCGAACATATCGAGTGTTGTGCACATCAGTGTTGCTGAGGAAAGACCTTGGCATAAGCGTGTCTGCAGTTTCGTACCATTGCACCAAGCACCATCCGAAGTCCCTATGTAGCGCTCGCCAGTGAACGGCTGATTCATCACGCCGAGCACAGGACGCTGACCATCGTTTAGGGCTATTAGCGTCCCCCATAGTGGCAAGCCGGTAATAAAAGCTCGGGTACCGTCGATGGGATCGAGCACCCAAGTCAGCTCACTGCAACCTACGATTGAGCCCTCCTCCTCACCAAGAACTCCGTGTTGGGGATACCGATCCTGAATCAGTTCGCGCATGGCTCGTTCAGCAGCCTTGTCGGCCAAGGTGACAGGATCGAAGACCCGCCCACCCTTATCCTCGACATCTAGTTTTGCTCGAAAGTAGGGCTGAATAGCATCGGCGGCAGCCTCAGCTAGCTGCTCTGCAAACGCTTGGTACTCAGCAGTCTGCGCTGCACTGATGGTCATCGACGCTCACCTCGGTTTGGCATAAGGACTTGGAAAAGTCCGAGGCATATTTTAAGCCCAACAGCTTCATATCTTCCACAAACAAACCCTCAAAGGGAACTTTGTACTCAAACCAAAATAACTTGATGAGCCAAGACTTAGCAGTCGCCTGCAGCTCACCGATCCAGGTTCACACCCAAAGATAGAAGTCGCTCTATCTTTTTAGTAGCCTCGCGCATCAACTGAGTTAGCGATGGAAGATCACGCTCATCTTTGCGGTACTGAGGAATCGTAGCCGAAATTGACCCGCGAATTTTACCATCTGCAAAAAATGGCACAGCCAAGCCGAATGCGCCGAGTACACGCTCACCGTCACCTGTGGCCCAGCCTCTTTCGTGAATGACCTTTAACTCCGTCTTGAGCACTTCACGAGAAGTAATGGTTGCCTCTGTAATTTTTTCAAGCTCGATAGAATCGACTAATTTTTGATCACAGAAAGCTAATACAGCTTTACCAGCTGCACCGGCATAAAGCGGTACTGCCACGTTGACCTGCAGCTTGTACTGAATCGGTCGCCATCCTTGAATTACGTCAAGAAACTCAGCTTTTTCAGTAGCTTCGTCATAGGCGAGTAACGCGATCGTCTCACCGGTTTCCTGGACTAATCCTGACAAAATTGGCCGGGTGAGATCAGCGAGGTTGCGATGATCGCCGCCAATCTTGGACGCCCATCGATAGAGTTTTGAGCCAGGAAACAAGGTTGAGCCAGATAGACTGACAATACCCGCCTGGACTCCAGATTGTATCAATCGTTTAGCAGTCGCCTCATTGCATAAGAGCTGATCAGTCAAACCCACAGAGTTTTTCAGCCCATCCGGAAATGCGCAGGCCAATAGTAAAAGTCTTTCGAGACGAGTAACGGTGGACTTCGTCTCCTCGATCAGTATGTCAGGCACTCGCTGAGGGCTACCCAAAATTCGACATTTTACAGCCGCTTCTATTTGCTCAGCGACTCGCTGTACATCTGCATCAATTTGCGAGGTCTTTTTTGACCCAACGTTACCAACGGAATGGACAGAAACTGACACGACTAGCCCATTCGCGAGACTCTTTGTGACAATCGATAATGCGCTGGGAAATTCTGTCTCTGATAGCAGTCCCAAGGCATCGTAGGCCCTCGAATTGCAGTCTGTATCACGTGCATTACCCTGTACATTTGAAGATAAAGAATCGGCTTCGATAAATTCAGCAAACTGCCGACCGATATCCCCGAATGTAAGCGGAAAGATCACGCCCAGTTCAGGCCTGAATGTGAGCGTAGCTTTGGCTTCGCGGCAGGCAGCTACGAAATAACCATTACTCAGACGGCAGTACACAGAAATGAGCGCAGTGCATTGTGAAGCATCAGCCAGCTCACTCAACGATGCCCCGCTCAAACCCAGAAGTAGACTTGCATCGCCAAGCACTTTCGTAAGAACGCATAACCTTGGCCCTAGGCTGTATTTGCCTACTCCCACCTCAATAGCAAAACCATTTTCAACCAACGAGACCAGAATCCGATTAACGGTACTTCGACTCTCGCAAAGCTCTGCTGCGAGCTCTCGCACTCCCCACGGCTCACCGCCCGTTCTCATGACAAGTGCGTCCACTACCTCAATCAGCCTGGTATGGCTGGACGCAGGAGTAGTGGCTGTAGAGGCGGTAATAGAGCGTTCTGACTGAGCCATCTTTAGACAAATCGAGGTTTCGGGAGCCCCATTCTGGAGGCAAAAGCTGCCCAACGGCAAATCGCACCTGGCTGTTGACAAGCGTGGCGTGATTCTAGAATCTAGACAAAACAAAAGCTGGACACTGTCCCATTTTTTGAATTGGACAGAAGTCCGATAATCCGAGGTGTCCATGAACAACAATAACGTTATGGCCGAGCCTGTCGTTCAGACCGTTGAAGAAACGGAGCAGACGAGGAACGCCAAGAAGGCCACGAGGGCCGCTGTATTCGGAACCTTTGTCGAGTATTACGACTTCAGCGTCTACGGATATGTCGCTGCAACCCTCGCCATGGTTTTCTTTCCTTCAGATGATGCGGCGACCGGCCTGTTGAACACTTTCCTGGTGTTCGGCTCCGCGTTTTTGGTGAGGCCGCTCGGCGCTATTGCTTTCGGCTGGCTAGGCGACAAGGTAGGCAGACGCTTCAGCCTGATTGCCAGCATCACCCTGATGGGGGCTGCCGCCACGCTTATCGGTCTGCTGCCCGGCTATGCACAGATTGGTGTCTGGGCGCCCATACTTCTGGTCGTGCTGCGCATGTTGCAAGGCTTCTCCGCTGGTGGCGAAATCGGGGGAGCTGCAAGCTACATCCGCGAGTGGGCTCCGCCTAAACGCCGCGCCTTGTACATTTCCTTCCTGCCCTCGATTGCTCAGTTTGGTAAAGGCTTGGCTGCTGCAATTGCGGGTCTTGCTGCGGCGACTCTCACCGATCCGGAGATGCTTTCTTGGGGCTGGCGTATCCCGTTCCTGCTGGCGCTGCCGCTCGGGATCATTGGTCTCTATATGCGACTGAGCATCGAAGACAGCCCGGAGTTCGCGTCTAAGAAAAACGATGCAGAAGTCAAAAAAGGCCAGCCTTTCGCTGAGTTGATCCGCGACTATCGCAGGCCTTTGGCCAAGGTGATCATGATCGCTATGGTTCAGAACATTGGAACCTACATTGGCACCGTATTCATCGCGGCCTACTTCAGCTCCATCCTGGGGTACTCAAAAGGTGAAGCGTCCACCATCGTTCTAATCGCCGTCATCCTCGCCGCATTTTTGATTCCTCTCGCTGGCCAGCTCGGCTCTTATCGCGGCGGCAAATCCATCCTGCGCTATGCCTACGCTGCGTACGCCGTAGTGTCGATACCGTCCTTCATGCTGATGCAGCTAGGCTCGGTCAATCTGGCAATGGCTGGTCTTGCTCTCGGCATGATTCCGTATGCCCTTTGCCAGGCGGGTACTTATTCAGTCATGCCGGAGTTTTTCCCGATGCACATTCGCCATACCGGCGTCGCATTCGGACATAGCGTAGGTGCCGTTATTGGCGGGGGGTCAGGTCCATACCTTGCTACCTGGCTAATCGGCGCAACCGGAAATCAGTCCACGCCCGCATTCATCCTGTGCGCATCAGGTCTTCTGGGACTGATCGTCCTCTCGACTGTTCGTAAAAATGCGCCGGCGGCTGGCGATGACGCCAATACCCACCAGTTTTCCTAAGGTGACGATCATGTCTTTGATTTATGTGACAAGCCCTATCCATCCCGATGTATTACAAGCGCTTTCCGCTTTAGGCGAAGTTCGACTCGGCTATGGCGCCGACGCGGTTACCTACGCAGACATCCAGCACTACGTAGACGCCGTATTTTTACGCGGTGGCCATATCTCTGCCGAGATGCTCGCTGCGTCCCCGAACCTGCGTATCGTTGCTCGACACGGCGCGGGTTACGACAACGTCGACTACAAAGCGGCGGCCGAGTTGGGTGTGTGGGTAACCAACACACCTGGCGCAAACAGGAGAAGTGTTGTGGAGCATGTATTTGCTCTGCTGCTGGGTATTGGCCGCAAGATCCAACTGGCTACGGATCAGACTCGCAACAACATTTGGGCGGCAGATCGACTGTCCCTCACAGGTATTGAGCTTGAGGGTCGTACTCTGGGTTTGATCGGATTCGGCGACATCGGTCAGCATGTTGCGCCTGTGGCTGAGGCTTTCGGCATGAAAGTGCTGGCAACCGACCCAGCTTATGACTCTAGCTTTGATAAACGTTTGGTAGACCTCGACACCTTATTGTCCCAAGCGGACGTCGTGAGCCTCCACGTGCCCCTGCAGGCTGGCACTGAGAACCTCATTGGCGGGGCTGAAATTGAGAAGATGAAAACAGGCGCCATCCTGATTAACACCAGCCGTGGCGGAGTCATCGATGAAGCAGCGGTTGCTGAAGCCCTGCGCAGCGGCAAACTGGGTGGCGCGGGCATCGACGTTCTAGCTGCAGAAAACACGGACATGATCACCCCATTCAGTTGCAACACGTTCCCTGTAGCTGACCTTCCGAACCTGCTCGTCACTCCCCACGTTGCCGGGCAAACAAATGAATCACTGCTTCGGGTTGGCATGAGCGCAGTAGAGGCTATTTCTGCTGTCTTGCGCGGCGGCCCTCCGCTCCACCCAGTCAACAACCCCGTACCTAAAACGTTCAACTAATAGCGTTCTAGACAGATTTACGCCGAGGCCACCATGTTTATCAATGTATCCGATGAAAGCATCACCGTGAGCGAAGATTGGGAACGCGCATCCCTTGAACACATTGAAGAGATATCGCATTACCCGGTCGCACTGATCGGCGATGTATTGCAGCGCCTGGGAATGATGGCTTCCGCTATCCACCATGTTGCAGGTAAGGCTTCTTTCTACGGAACGGTACTGCCTATCCTCACTTGGGAAGGTGACAATCTCGCCATCCATAGGGCATTGGACGATGCGAAGCCAGGTGATGTTCTAGTGATCAACGGCAACGGTGAAACCAACCGTGCGGTCTTTGGTGATCTGCTGGGTGAGGTTTGTCTGATTCGCAACGTCGCAGCGGTGGTCATCGACGGCGCGGTTCGAGATGTGGAGGAGCTGAGCGCTATGGGGCTGCCGACCTATGCGCGCGCCGTGAATCCAGCCGGCCCATCCAAATACGGCCCCGGGCAGGTAGGTGCGCCCGTCGCTTGCGGAAATGTGGTTTGCAACCCGGGCGACGCAATTTTGGGAGACAAAGATGGAATCATCGTTATCAGTCGCCACTTGGTTCCATCGCTCGCCGGGAAGCTCAAAGTCCAGCATGGGATAGAGAACAGTTTCAGGGAAAAAGTCCGAGCGAGCATTCGCTGAGGATCGGTGAAGACATAAGGGAGGTCATATCAAGCCTCCTTTATACAACCCTCACATTCAAACCGACCGTTACGACCACATGCAAGTAGCGGATTGTCAAATTACAAAACGAAAAACATAAAAATACGGGAGTAAAAACTCAGTAGCCTGGATCAGGCTGGCGTTAGAGGTATTCGATTACACCTGAGCTTCGGCGGAACCGAAATCGAGGAGCTGGAACGCCTCGTTTCAAGGGACAATGAACTCGACTGGCTCGTGCGGCTGGTGTCGCTAGATGATCAATTGCCGGGGTTTGAATCCGAATTACTCAAATTGCCATGCCGATTGGTGATTGATCATCTGGGCCAACTTGCTCAACCCGGCGGCGTCATGACCGATGGCTTTTCGGCAATTTCAAGATTGCTCGCTACAGGTCGCGTGCGGACAAAATTGTCCGTTCCCTACAACACCTCAAAGAGCGGCGCGCCTGAATACTTTGACTTTGGGCACGTTGGTTCAGCCCTCGTGAAACTGAAAGCCGAAGGTTGTTGTGGGAAAGCGATTGGCTCACCCAATAATGAAATTCGATAAGCCCGACGATGCCCAAATTCTCGATCTTCTAGTGATTTGGGTGCCCAAAGGTGGTGGCCGGCGACTCATCCTTCGAGAAAGCGCGGTCAAGCTTTACGGCTTTGATGGCTGATCGTCCATACAGGCTAAAGGCATCGCCGTCCTCCCGTTCCGACAAATTAGCTAGTCAAAAAACCGCATGCCGGTTGGAGTTTTATCATGATCGCACGGTTGCTTCCGTCCAAAAATCAAAGCGCGAGATACGGCTTATTTCTAAGGCAGCTCACTAAAGCGGGGTTTCGGGGAGAAGTCGCCCACAGCTACGGCCAGCGGACGGTGCTTGCAACTGACAACTCGATTTATCAACGTTTACCTCAAGCAGCTGTGTTCCCACTGGATGCTCAAGACGTTGAGATTCTTGCGACGCTGGCGGCTGATCCCAAGCATAGAGCCGTTGTCCTCACACCAAGGGGTGGCGGAACAGGAACCAATGGCCAGTCATTGACCGATGGTATCGTCGTCGACCTGTCACGTCACATGAATAGCATTCTTGAAATCAATGCTGAAGAGCGCTGGGTGCGCGTCCAAAGTGGCGTGGTCAAGGATCAGTTGAATGCCGTGCTGAAACCCTACGGACTGTTTTTCGCGCCGGAACTGTCCACCTCCAACCGGGCAACGATTGGCGGCATGATCAACACCGACGCCAGCGGCCAGGGAAGTTGCAGCTACGGCAAAACCCGTGACCACGTGCTGGAGCTTACTACGGTGTTGCTTGGCGGTGCGTTACTCCACAGCGGCGTGGTGGATAAAAGCGCTCTTATGCAAGAAACTGCGCGTCGGGATCGGATCGGTGAGATTTATCGATGTGCTGTAGGCATTGCGGATAATCAGGCTGATCTGATTGAACGAACCTTTCCGAAATTGAACCGTTGCCTCACCGGCTATGACCTGGCGCACCTTCGAGAGCAGGGCGACAGATTCAACCTCAACAGTGTGCTGTGTGGCTCCGAAGGATCGCTGGGTTTCATTGTTGAAGCCAAACTCAACGTGTTGCCGATCCCGAAGTATTCGATCCTCGTCAACGTACGGTACGCCGGCTTCATGGATGCTCTGCGCGACGCAAAAGCGTTGATGCTTCTCAAGCCTCTATCGATTGAGACCGTGGACTCAAAAGTCCTGATGCTGGCAATGAAGGACATTGTCTGGCACGGCGTCGCTGAATACTTCCCTGAAGATCCAAGCACACCAACCTTGGGCATCAACCTCATTGAGTTCAGCGGGGAAGACAAAGCCTCCGTCGAGCAGACCGTTCATGACTTTGTCTTGCATCTGCAGCGCGACACCTCCGTGGTGCGCTTGGGGCATACGGTCGCCATAGGTGCCGACGCACTTAAGCGCATTTACGCGATGCGTAAGCGGGCGGTTGGACTGCTTGGCAACGTTAAAGGTGAGGCGAGACCGCAACCTTTTGTGGAAGACACCGCCGTACCTCCCGAGAATCTTGCGGATTTCATCCAGGAGTTCCGTGCGTTGTTGGACAGCTATGAATTGCAATACGGAATGTTCGGCCATGTCGATGCTGGCGTACTGCATGTTCGACCAATTCTCGACATGAAAGACCCCGTCCAGGCTGCACTGATCCGCCCCATTTCCGACGCTGTTGCCGCCCTGACTCAGAAGCATGGCGGCTTGTTGTGGGGCGAGCACGGGAAGGGGTTGAGATCCCATTATGTCCCAGACTACTTCGGTGACCTTTACCCTGCGCTACAGGATTTGAAGGCTGCCTTCGATCCGTACAACCAACTTAACCCTGGAAAAATCGCGACCCCCAAGACGGTACCTGAAGCTCGGCTCACTCAGGTAGATGGCGTTGAGTTACGAGGCGACTTAGACCGGACAATCGACGAACGCGTATGGCGAAGCTACGACGCTGCTGTCCACTGCAACGGGAATGGCGCCTGCTACAACTTTGACCCAGACGACGCCATGTGCCCCTCATGGAAAGGCACCCGTGACCGCGTTCACTCACCGAAAGGACGTGCCTCGTTGATTCGCGAATGGCTGAGACTTCAGGGCCGACAAGGCGTTGATGTGTTGGCGCCGAGTGATCAAATTCGATCAACCAGTAACATCTTCAGTATCGCAAAACGAACCGTCAATTCAGTCGCGCAAAAGATAGGACAGCAAGACTTTTCCCACGAAGTCTATGAGGCAATGACTGGCTGCCTTGCGTGTAAATCCTGCGCGGGGCAATGCCCCGTCAAAGTCAACGTGCCTGAATTTCGCTCTCGGTTTCTAGAGTTGTATCACAGTCGCTATCTGCGCCCGTTGAAAGACTACCTAATCGGCTCGCTGGAATACACGATTCCCTACATCGCTCGTGCCCCCCGTATGTACAACTTCGTCATGAGCGCCCGCCCTGTGCGCTTCATTCTTGAGCACGTGGCCGGAATGGTCGACAGCCCACTGTTCAGCATCACGGACTTCGACGCTGTATGCCGTCGTTGGAACGTTCAGATTACAACGCCAAAGCTTCTGTCGACATTGGGTAAGCAGCAGCGTGCTCGCAGCGTAATCATCGTCCAGGATGCCTTTACCCGTTATTTTGAAACCCCTGTGCTGTCGGACTGGATCGAACTGATCTCAAGGCTTGGCTACCAGGTTTACATCGCGCCTTTTGCCCCCAACGGTAAGCCGCTTCAAGTGCAAGGCTTTATCAAGGCTTTTGAAAAAGCGGCACGTTTCAACAGTGCAGCTTTGCTTCAGCTTCAGCGATACGAAATACCGTTGGTTGGACTCGATCCTGCGATGACGCTGGTGTATCGCCAGGAGTATGCGAAAACGCTGAGCAGCGACAAAACGCCCACCGTTCTACTGCCCCAAGAGTGGCTAGCGGGTGCGCTTCCACAATCACAGAGCATCAAAGATGCCGCACCTTATTATTTTCTTCCCCACTGCACTGAAAAAACAAATGAGCCCAGCAGTGTCGTTCTTTGGCAGCAAGTCTATGAGCGAATGGGGCTGAAACTGAGCGTACAAGCCAGCGGATGCTGTGGCATGTCCGGCACCTACGGGCATGAGAAAAAGAACGCTGGAACTTCTGTGGTGATTTACAAACAATCCTGGAGGCCGCTTGTGACTAAGTTCAATGTTTCAGGCCGATTATTGGCCGACGGATATTCTTGCCGAAGCCAAGTGAAACGACAGGATGGTGTGACCGTCCTGCATCCGCTACAGGCGCTGCTCGCTGTTGTTAGAGATCATACTGCCTGACCAATGGTGGATCGCGAAATCTCATGCCGGGGCACGAGTAAACCGCTAGGCAGTAGCTTCATTGCCGCTCAGCTCCCGGCCTGGGTTCATTTCGCGAAAAAACGTTCACCTGTATCAGCTATCTATTGCGGGGGACCGCTCGATCACTCAAAATCACTTAGTGAGTCGCCAGATGAAGGAATCCAGATTGTTCTCATGGAGTACCTGTGATGCGTTCTAAATCCATACAATTCATCACCTATCCGGAAGTAAGTTTGCTTGATTTGGCAGGCCCCCTCGACGTGTTCATGGCAGCCAACCGCTTTTCACGCTCCGATCATCAACCATACACAATTTCTATTTTAGCATTGAACCAGACCACTGAGATATGCTCGAATTTATCAATACTTACTGAAACTCTGCAAGCAGAAACCCTTTCCCCACATACTTTAATCATACCCGGCGGACCAGGTATACATGACTTCTACAAAGACCCGAAGTTCACCACACACTTTATACATCATATAGACAAAGCCAAGCGCTTGATTTCTGTTTGCACTGGCATATTCGCGTTAGCTTATGCTGGAAAACTGGACGGAAGAAAAGCAACCACTCACTGGTCCGCGTACGACGATTTGGAGAGAAGCTTTCCTTCAATAATAGTTAAGCGCGGTCCTATATTTATTAATGATGAACACATATGGACGTCTGCAGGCGTCACATCAGGTATTGACTTAGCGTTAGCGATCGTTGAGGAGGACCTAGGACACACCGTTGCACTAGAGGTTGCTCGACATTTGGTAATGTTTCTCAAACGCCCGGGCGATCAGAATCAATTCAGCTCTGCCTTGACTTTGCAATCGAAGAGTAGCCAGTTCTCAGACTTGCACGCATGGATTAATGAAAATCTAGGCACCGACTTAACAGTGCCTGTGCTCGCGAACTTCATGAACATGAGCGAAAGAACATTTATACGTAAGTACTCAGAATCCATGGATAGAACGCCAAGCAAAACGGTAGAGCTCCTCCGACTAGACGCGGCTCGCGATATGCTTACAAACTCAAAAAAACCGCTCAAGACTATAGCCAAGCACTGCGGACTGGGTAGGGAATCGACACTAATTAGAAGATTTTTGAAAAAATTTGGCACCACACCAAAAGAATATCGCGCTCGCTTCAAATCGACCCAATAACATTTTCACCGCTATAACGTAGCGATGTTCATTCCTCCAAATAGCAGTGATTTTCCACATACTTAATGATCTCATCTATCGATGACGCCCCCCTAAAGGCTTGCTTTCCATGAGCCACAACCCCCAACCTGGCGGACATGATCAATCTTTTGTCATATCCTCGCAAAAAATCCTCTATAGATTATTCCTATCTAAAAAATATTCTGACACTCGTACAGAATAGACCTGAATGTAGAGATTCAAAATCAGTATTTAGCCTCTACAAATAACACGCTAATACTTCCTGCCATTCTCAGCGTCAGAGACCTTTACATGTTAAAACTGGCAATCAATACGATTGAGCTACAAGCACAAATGGATGATGACCTGCACATGGAGATCCTGTCCTTACTAAACAATATAAAACGGATTTCGCCACACTGCGTTAAATACAACCTCACACCAACTACAAGCTCCGGCGGCTGGATTATAAAATTTACCTGGCTTGATACGGCCTCAATGCGCAATCATTTTTCCTCTGAATCATTGCAGGACCTCCTCACATTATTAGTTTCCAGATGCTCGAAGCTCTACTTTGAAGAAACATTTAGCACCTTGGAGTGAGGCTGCTTTGCGACTTTCACAGCACACAACTACAAGCCTTAAAACCCAAACCCAAACCCAAACCAAAATTCTTCGGATTTCTACCGCATTCAAGGTTCGTATCCGGATGCCGGTTCGATACGCATTTACGTATGAATCTAGACGTTCCATAGCAGTGGAAAAACTTAGTTATCCACATCTACTGGCTCGTTATGACGGCAGCCTATAGGCGCCTAAATTTGGCAATCAGGCCCCTTTGCGGGAGCTTTATTCGATAACCGAGTTGCGTTTGGCGGAAATAGTCAACAATTTGACATTTTCGCGACGAACGAATGTAATAGAGTTATCTGAAGAACATTAATTTATATAGGCTTACCTTCCGATAAGACGCTAGCGAAGATCTGACCCATATAAACAAAAAGCAACGCACTTATTACCCTTTAACAAGTATAACTATACAAGCCCGTTCGCACCAGCTGTTTCAAACTCCTGATCTTCTCCAGCACACTCAAAGCCACATAATAACGAACCTCACAACACGAAATAAACTACCTTTCCATGGCTCTACCCACAACAACAAACCTTTCAAATCCACCACTACGAAACGAAAACCACACACCCCAACCTTAGCGAGAAAGCATTATATTTTGAAAATCGGTGTTTACACCCCAAATCATACTTTAACCTTCAGGATCAGGAGCAAAATATTTCAATGGAGTGACTCTCTTTATGTATTCAACTCAAAGCTGCAACCCCTACGAAAAACTTTTTTATAGGCCTATTGATGCAGCCTTGCGCTGGTGCAACTTAATTAACTACGAAAGAGAGATACTCGAGGTAGCTCAGCACGGCCCAAGCAGGCTCAAAACCAGCTTCCCGCAATGGCCATGCCTGCATGCGAATACGGAAAAAATTTTAGATGCCATTCAACACGGCGAGCTCGCGTATGGATGTTTCGGCGTGCCAGTAGCCATGGGCACTCCTGTTTTATACGACCACGTAACCGTCCGCCATACTGACCTAAAACGTTGGATGTCGCGATATTATCCTGACCAACGACCAGCGTTTCTCTTTGAGAAGCGGCACAATCAAAAAGTAGGTATTAGCATTGCAACATACTTAGCATTGCAAGGTGATCGGGACGCATTGAAAGTTCGAATAAAGAGTTTGGAAACAGCTCATCAACAATTGCTTAAGGACCTTGACGCCATTGGATTGGAAAGCAAGAGCATCCATGACTTGCTCAAGTCCAATCGTAAAGTCAGCGATCGCAGCGAATCCGTCTATCTCAATATTATCGGGGCGATGGTCAATCTGTTCCTCGGTCACTCCCCATCAGGGAAACCATTGTCAGCTTTTCAGTCCCAGGCGGCCATTGTTGACGCACTAACCGCTCACTATAAAAACGTACCGGGCATAACCAAGCGTACGCTAGACGAAAAATTCGCTGCCGGTAAACGCAACCTCATAAATCACTGAGACGGATTGCATTGCAATCACTCCTGTTGCGGCGCAATGACTCCTGTCTTTTTTTGCACTTCAATTCAGGTCACTTCCCACCAAGCGCCAATTGACGATAGGAGTGGCCACCATGTCCACCATTGCGGAGCCTCAACCACAGTTCGAACGCCACATAATGCGACGCGATGAGGTGGAACGGAAAACCGGCTTCAAACGAGCGCATATTTACAACCTGATGAAGGAAGGCAAGTTCCCTCAGGCTAAGCGCATCGGTATGCGAGCGGTGGGTTGGGACTCGCTGGAAATTGAGAAATGGATAGCCGAGCGCTTGGCGCAGCAGGTCTGATGCCATGCGCGTGGTATCGGTGGTTTCCACGAAAGGTGGAGTAGGCAAAAGCACAGTCGCCGCCAATCTAGGAGGTCTTCTGGCCGACGCTGGGCAGCGCGTACTACTGCTGGATCTGGACAGCCAGCCCACCCTCTCCAGCTACTACGTGTTGAACCATGTGGCTCCGTCGGGCGCCTACGAACTACTCGCACTTAACCTGACAGATCCTGCCCAGATCATTTCCTCAACCGCGATCACCGGACTCGACCTGATCCTCTCCAACGATGATCAAGGTCGACTGAGCACGTTGCTGTTGCATGCCCCTGACGGACGCCTCCGACTGCGTAACCTGCTCGATACTTTCCGCCCCCACTATGATCTGCTTCTGATCGATACCCAAGGTGCGCGGAGCGTTCTGCTGGAGATGGCCATATTGGCCTCCGATCTTGCTCTCTCACCTATCACTCCGGAAATGCTAGCCGCCCGCGAACTACGCCGTGGAACCTTGAAACTGCTCAACGAACTTGAGCCATTTCGCCACCTGGGCATCGCTCCACCACCCCTGAGGCTTTTGTTGAATCAAGTGGACGACATCAAATCGGACACTCGCATGATCATGCGCAGCCTGCGCGAAACGTTCATCGGGACTTCAGCCATCCAGGTCCTGCAGACCGTAATTCCCGATCGCGTGGCCTACTTGAATGCAGCTTCCCTGGGTCTACCCGTTCATCGTGTCGAAGCTCGGCGTCCCATTGGCCGGCGTTCTGCCTCGGCCTTGGAAACCATACAAACCCTGGCCATCGAGTTGTTTCCTGAGTGGCGCCAAGCCATTTGCTCAGTAAGCGGCCCGCTGGTTCGATCATGACACTTCTCGCGTCGTCATCGTTGTTGCATCAGCCTTTGATGAGCAAGCGCTAGCCAAGGAGTTCTGTAATGCTGAATCACTGCCATATCATCGTTCCACCGCCCGAACTATCCGAGCCACCTCCTAGCGATGAGTACTGCACCGTGGTCTTTCGCCTCCAAGGAGGCCGCTCGGCTGTGGGGTGGTTCCTCGCAGAACTCTCCCAACATTTCGAAGGATCGGGTACGGCCGAGGTCGTTGAGTTTGAGATAGGTGACCACTTGCGCGGCCGGCGTTAGCTGAGGTTTTTCCAATGAAAAAACCCAGTCAGAAGGAGATCACCGACAAGCTGCAGCAAGACCACTTCCCACAAGGGCCGAACCAGAAGCAACCATCCGATCCGATCACCGACACACCCATGCTGGTAACGTTAGAACAGCTACGCCCTTACGACTTGAACCCACGATTCATTCGTAATCCGCTGTACGACGATATCAAAGCCTCAATCCGCGAGCGAGGGTTGGATCAGCCACCGCCGATCACCCGCCGCCCGGGTGAGCCAACCTTCATCATCCGCAACGGCGGCAACACCCGCTTGGCGATTCTCGGAGAGCTATGGCAAGAGACTCACGACGAACGCTTCTTTCGTATCCACTGCCTGTTTCGACCCTGGACCAATGAAGCCACTGCCCTGCTCGGTCATCTGGCGGAAAGCGATTTGCATGGCCAACTCACCTTCATCGAACGTGCCCTCGCCGTTGCAAAACTCAAGACCATGTTTGAACAGGATGGGGGGGCACTATCGCAGCGTGAATTGGCAAAACGCCTCGCTTCCGGGGGCTATCCAATTTCACAATCGCATATCAGCCGGATGCTCGACACCCTGGAATATTTACTGCCAGCTATTCCACAAACACTGTATGCAGGATTGGGTAAGTCGCAAATCGAACGCCTGATCGGTCTTCGTAGCCAGGCAGAAAAAACCTGGAATCGCTATCCGGCCAATAATTTTGAGTTCACCGAGCTCTGGTTGGACACCCTAGCTTCTTTTGATGCCGAGCCCGAATCCTTCGACCTTGAGCGGATCCAGGATGAACTGCTCGAGCGAATGAGCCAACCGCTCGGGCAGTCCTATCGCATGCTGGCCTTGGAGCTGAGCGATAACCAACGCCCTCCGCAGATACCAAGCGTTGCCATGACCATACCAGTAACGCAAACGCTTCCGCCAAGTGAAGAAGAGGCAACAGCCCCCCCTTTTCGCTCTGAGCTCGAACCCTCTGACCATAAGCACCAATCGAAGACCGATCCTACGGAAAAGCTTCCCACACTGCCTCAGGCCAAGCTCACACCAGAGCTTAGCCCTCCATCGCGCGTTCAACAGATTCGCAACCAAATCGATCACGAGACGTTCGCCGAACCAGTGGGAGAAGTCGAACCCGGCACAAGTGACGATATCTGGAACATCCCCCCTGCGCTGGATACCCCCGAACAACTGCGTTCAGCCATCGCTGCGCTAGCGAAGGAGATGGCAGCCTATGCCGGGCGACCCGAAATTATCATCAATCAGAAGGACGGATTGGGTTTCATCCTCGACATGGAACAGGTTGATCTGACGACACCTCGTGCGACCGGTATCCACCTGCTGCTCCTAGCCCTGTTGCGTGCTCAAGACGAGGTGGACTGGGAGGATCGAAAACTATTGCCCTCAGCTCTGTTTGGGCAGTTGTTGCTGGGTGTCTATCAGTTACCCCTGGCAGATCAACCAACCATGGACGTGGGGTTGGAACGCCTGCCGGATCATTTGCTGATCAAGCTGTATCGCCTGATTCGCCTGGCCCGACGCCTGATCGATTTAACATTGACGCCTGAAGACGACTCACCGGAGGAACTGCCATGAGCTTGTCTTTCAACGTACTCAACCAAGCCATGTTGACTCAGGTACTGCATGAGCTGCGGTTGGGTAATCTGCAGCGCTGCAAAGCGTTAGGGCTGGGTGAGGATGACATCTACTTGTTGCAGTCCCTGCCGCCGACCACTCTGGCACGCTTGGCACACGCGAGCGTACCTTGGGTCGAGGTCAAGATCGACTCGCCGGTGCTACACAGGCTAATCGAGCAGGCTGATCGCGATGAGCAGAATGAGCGCTTGATCAATCGAGCTCTGAAGCTCGGCGCCAGCAGCACTATCATGTACCAGACCTTCGGTCTGGCTCACTCGGAAACCGCGATGCGTCGACGTCTGCTCAAAATAGAAACGCGCAAGGGACGACCGCAGAATTTGAGCGAAGCGCAAGAACACGCACTGTGGCAACGCTGGTGTCAGCTACGGGCCCAAGACCCTACCGAAGATCAGCTCGACGCCATGATGATGTTGGCTGAGGAACAACAGATCAGCTTGACCATCGTCTGGCAGCAGATCGAGCACTACAGCAGAAAAACATGAACATCGTCCCGCTCAGCCGCTGGCAGCGTGTCCTGCAGCAATGTGCCCAGCAATTGAGTGAACGCTGGCCTACTCGCCCTTCAATCGAGAAACCCTCCAACCAAGCTCTGCAGGCTGGATTTTTGTTCAGTGGCCAATCACACGAAGTCGTACCGCGTCGTTTGCTGCTGGATAATCGTTTGACGCCTTTGGAGCGCAATGCCTGGCAGGTCTTTCGACTCATGCTGCAAGACCAAGGCTTGGTGACACCGCGCTATGAGGATCTGCAACCGTATCTTTCGAGTATCCCCTATGGGACCTCAGCCTCGCGTGAAACCATCGCTCGCGTATTGACGATGCTCAGGCTCACTCGTTGGCTCAGCTTGGTGAGTCGCGGGCGTGATCAGGTTAGTGGACGTCTGCAAGGCTCCTTGTATGTTCTGCACGATGAACCATTAACTCCCGCCGAAGCCATGGAACTGGACCAGGATTATCTGGAGCTGGTTGGACATTGCCTCAATCATGCCACCAAGGCTGTACGTATCGTCGCTCAGCACCTTCTGGATGAAATCGGACTGGATACCAGTATCGACCTGAGCCATCTTCCCACCCGCCTCGACACTTGGGGTGATCGGTGGGTAGATCAGAACCCTAACTTGAAAACAGAAGGTTCGCTGGACGATTCCGAACAAGGCGGCGACCACTCCGTTCGGAGTCGTGCTGCACTTCGTTCGAATTCCGAACCAGGTGTAGAAACCAGTGTTTCCGGCGACGTTCGGAATCTGAACGCCGCTTGTACAGTATTAAAAGAAAGTATTTGTACAGTACCGCACGCGAACCCAGCGGCGGATAACATGTTCTGGCCCACCACGCTGCACCTGAGCCCGAACGAACGGCAGGCCGTCATCGTGGCGCTGAATAAGCTCAAGCCGACAGAGAGGCAGGCGGTGCTCAACGAAGCTGGAGCACGTTGTGCCGCCGGCGGCATCCGCAAACCTGCGGCCTATCTGATGGGCCTGATCCAGCGCGCGCTGAAAGGCGACTTTCATCCGTGGGCGGGTCAGGCAGAACCGACGCCGGTTACAGTCTCGCAATCAACACCAGCGCGGACCACCCGAAAGAAAGGTGAGCCCGCCTCCGCCCTCGCTCAAGCGTGCTTGAATGAACTGCGCCAATTGCGTGGGAAACATCCTGGACGTTAGTGGATTTGATGCCAGTGGCATCAAATCCAGGGAGTTCCAACAGACGACCTCTGTGGTGCCGTCAGTATCTGATGAGTCCCCCCCCCAGAAGCTCAAACCGAACAGACCGCATTCAGGTTTTCTGCTGCCCCCATAGCTGATCTATCCCAAGGTGCTCGCAAGCCTATGCGAGGACAACACCGTGGCCGATCACTACCAACTCAACCTGGGTTCATTGCGTAGCAGCATCACCTTGACCCTGCATACCCACCACGCCGCCCGCATCTGGCAAGGTCGGAACGCACGCGAAGGCGTCCATTCGATCATGGGCATGGCCGGCTACATCAGTGTCACGAACCTGATCAAACAAACCGCGGCTCAGGACGATCCCTATGCTGACTGGGCCATCGTGCAACTCGAAGAGAAGCTGATGCAGGCCAAAGCAGGGATGCTGGAACTGACCCAACAGTTGGACCGGATCAGGCAGGACCTGCCAACACAGATCGACATGGGTGACAACCTCAACATCCACCCCGTCACCTTGCCGTTGTACATCGGCAGCCAACTCGGCTTTCTGGCCGTCTACCTACTGACCGACTACGACACTCTGGTGCGTCACACCCTGTTAGCTCATCACACAGCTTTGATTGGTCGCAGGGACATGGAAGCCTGGATCGACGATGGCGCACATCTGCTGCGCAGCCTGTTCGGCCAGGCACAGCGTTATCGCCATGCTGGCGTCACACGCGATGATATGGCAGCGAACAACGCCCGTGCCCTGGCGGCTATCGAAAAATTCGGTTTGCCCCCCATGGATATCCTTGAGGGTCATCACCGCTCCCAGTTTGCGCCGCCCATCATTCGTCGCGACACCGAGGCTGTGAGTGACTCCACTGCGTTGACAGAGGTAGCGGATGAGCCAACTGCGACGCTGGATCAGCCGGAGGACGAAGCATGAATCCTCTAAGCCAGACTCAGTCAACACTCGTTGAAACGTTGACATCGGATGCCTATCGACAACTCGAACACGCAGCCTCCCTAAAAGGCCTTTTAAAACCTTTTAAGGGTAAGGGAGAACTGGAACACCTGGCGCAAGTGGCGAGGGAAATCGAGGCGCAGCTATGCCATCTGATGGAAGCTGTTATGCAGCAAGCAGCACAGCCGCCCTACTCGCTGTTGGATATTCGAATGGTGCTGCAGAACACCAGCGCTGGCAGCACCTTCTTGCGTTGGCGCACCCGTGACTTCGCACGTATGGGAGTAGCGGTCTTGGAACGCCAGGTCTGCAACAGAGCCCTGCCGCCAGCCGTGCGCGAAGGATTGCATCGCTTCGAGTGCGATCGCATTGCACTGAACCTACAGATGAGTGTGGTGCATTCGCTCTACCGCCAGGCCACGACCTGCGCGATCAAGATAAGCAGTGCCGATCGGCTACTGCGCCAGTTCACAACCGCAGTGGAGGTATCACAATGAGTACTTTTTTCGTCGGCGAAGGCAATATTGGCAGTGCGCCAGAGTTCCAGGAGTTTCCATCGGGCAATGACGAGCCACGGCGTTTGCTGCGGCTGAATGTGTACTTCGATAATCCCGTTCCGCGCGAGGGCAGCTATGAAGATCGAGGCGGATACTGGGCGCCGGCTGAGCTTTGGCACCGTGAGGCTGAACACTGGAGCACGTTGTACCAGAAAGGCATGCGTGTACTGGTCGAAGGCCGCACGGTGCGCGATGAGTGGGAGGACAGTGAAGACAATGCGCGGGTGACCTTCAAGATCGAGGCCCGTCGAGTCGGCATTCTGCCTCACCGGGTGCAAAGCGTTGTCATGCGGGAGCGATCCAGTGAGCAGGCAGCGTCTGCGTCACGTGCTGGGCAAAATACAGAGCAGGCTAATTCTACTGCGTCGAAACCCAGAAAACGCAAAGCGCCACCGCCGTCGGACTGATGTAGGTCAGGCATAAAAATTGCGCCTTTGCGGGAAGTTGCTGGCTTGATGCTGCTCGCCGCTCGTGGCGCTTCACGCTGCTGCGAAATTGCAGTTCACTTGACCAATTGTTTGCATTCGTTCTGACCTCCGATTGCATCGGTTGACCAGCAAGCGTTGTAGCCATGATCGGCAGAGAACGGCCAGAAGGGGACGGTGGCTCCGATAGATGAATCTGTCCCCATTGCCGCTTTATTGCATTCGGCTACCTGACCTATTCCTCTATCTCGGCAGCAGCTTCCTCTGTTTGTGCTTCCTCCTGCTCATCCGGTCGCGGCGGCTGAGTATCGGGCGACTCAGGCAGGATAGCCAATCGTGCGGCTATAAACGCTGCGATTTCGGCTAGCCCGTTTGCTGATTGAGTAATCTTTCTGTCGGCATCAATAGTCGCATTGTGCTCCCCCAGTTTTGCTTCGACTTTGTCGATACGGGTAAGCCAACACCAATAGACGGGGCGGTGCTGAACGTGCAACGGGCCTGCGTGAAAGTTTGTGACCTTGAGCTTTACGTCAAGGCCCGGAAGATCGCCGATCAACCTCTTGACAGCAGCAGGCTCCGTTTCCAAGTTGGAGACATGGATCTCCTGCTCTCCGACAGTTACCAGAGACTTACACCAAGGACGCCCACGAAAGGTCAGGTAGAACTTGGGGTCAGCGTCATAAACATGCAGAAAGTATCGACTGCTTTGAGTCTTGTTTGCCGTCTCGGGGATGAGCAGTGACAAACGAAGCAAGTCAGCCAATATTGCGCCAGTAGCCGGGGATTTGTTCCCTGCATGCCGGCTACCATCTTCGCCAGCTTGACCGCGAAGGAACTTGCATTCGAGCCATAGATGATGTCGCCAGCCGTATTGGCTTAGCCGCTTGTTGGCAACAAATAGACGATTGACGTCAGCGAACAGGTCTGCACGAAGATATCGTGGGGCTCCTCCCTGCTGATATAGGCCGTCGAGACGGTAAAGCCGCTCGCTTTGCAGGCAACCTATGGGGTTCGGGACATTGCGCCCGTTCAGCACCTGGAGGAGTGACAGGGTCAGAGCAGAAACAAGCCCAGATTCATAGCTTTGTGATTGGTAGCCCGTTCCGTGGAGGACTTCTGGCAGTGAGAAGAAGGCCTGTTCAATAAGCACTTGCTGAATCCCTCATGTGATTGAAGCCAGTCGATATTACTCGGAACAGACTACGTTGGTGGCAGAAAGAAATCTGGCATGGCATGAGGCTGCAAGTAGAAGACGTGGGACACCACCTTCTGCCTGAAAGCCTCATCCAGTGCAGCCGAGAAGCTCGCCACATTCGCAGTGACCTGCTCCCTTCGCAGCAGCCCACGCCAATGCGGCCTGCCATCGTGAGGCGATTCCCAGTTCAGCAGGTAGACCAGGGCTGAGTGCGCGAACTGTATCCCCTCGGTTCCCGCGACGAAGTGCAGGTGGATATGGGAGTCAGTGTGTTCCTCCTTCTCCTCCAGGTCCCATGCGGTAAACAACGATTGGACTGCACTGCCGAAATCCGTGCGACGGGCTCCTTCGCGATCAGTGAAGCTCACGTCGTCAATGGTCATTGCCCACTGCTCTGTGTGGCCCTCGCTGGTCTTATCGGAGCCAAGCAGTCTGTCCTTGCGGAAGCGTAAGTGTATCCCTGCGCCGGCACCGATTTTGTAGGCGACGTCGCCAGCCAAGACACCCAGTAGGTTCTCCCGCATAGCTGTCGCCAGCGGGATGTTGAAGTTCTTGTTGGCCTTCTTCATGTGCCTTGCCTCGAACAGCATCCAGAGGCTGTGGAATTTCCAAGCCACCAGCAATGGCATGCCCACTAGATCGGCGTAGTTCTGCAGGCGCCCCATGTACTCGGGCTTGAATGACAATAGCTTGTCCTTCTTTGACTTCACCTCGATTAGTACGGGGGACTTACTGGTCTGGGTGGAGAACTTCGCCAGAAGGTCAGGCACCTGAAACTCCTGCTTGGAGGCAATGGGCACCTGATGCTGGTCTAGCTTGTGAAGGAGCTGGCACTTCCCGAGCCAGGCGCACACGACTGAGAATTCGTCCTCAATCGGCAGTCCGATGTCCAGGCGGCGAACTCGCTCGGCCACTGCTGCGGCGTCCGCGTCATATCCCAGCTCCGCCAGAACATCCTGGATGAGTCTCGGTAGGTCAAGCGGTGCCGCCGTCTCTTTTTTCTTAGTTTCTATGTCCATGGACCTCCCATCCCAACGACTAAGTCTAGTAAGGATAGCCGTAGCCTTAGCAGACGCGGTAGGCGGACCACCCTCAGGTCGCACCAGATGGCCTGTGTCGAGTCAGGAGGCCTTTACAAAGGCGTGGTGCCGACCGGTTCCATCCGCTTCCGGCCAATAGCGGCCCTGGTTGCACGCGCGGTACGCGAACCGACCCGAAGGAGCTCTCAAGTGGCGATACAGTCGAATCGCACCTACCATGAGGCACTAGAATCAGTAGATTGGTTTCCGCTAGACAAGGAGGGTCGAAGTGCATCTTGTGCGTGTTCGCGTCCGGAACTTCAGAGGCATCGCCTACGGTGAGGTCCATTTCAATGGACACACTGCTTTTATTGGCGACAACAACGCCGGCAAGTCCACATTGCTGGAAGCGGTGGATCTGGTACTTGGCCCGGAGCGCCTGAGTCGCCGCCCTGTAATTGATGAGCACGATTTCTATGCAGGTACGTACGTAGATCCGGCCAAGAACGAGGTCGTCCCGATCCAGATCGAGGTTATTGTCGCTGGACTTTCCGATGAGCAGCTGCGGCATTTCCGCGACCATATCGAGTGGTGGGATTCACAGGCCAAGAGATTGCTTGTGGGGCCCCCCCCAGAGGGAACAGACGCCCCCCATGTTGGCGCAGCAATACGCGTCTTCTTCAACGGCTGGTATGACGTACAAGAGGACGACTTCGCTGGGGATACCTTTTACGCCACTCCCGAAATGCCGGATGGCTCCTACCTGCGGTTCTCTGCGCCCGACAAACGAAAGTGCGGTTTTCTTTATCTTCGCACCCTACGAACCGGCGCCCGCGCACTCAGCCTAGAGCGAGGCTCTTTGTTGGACGTAATCCTTCGGCTGAAGGAGACACGACTGACAATGTGGGAAGACTTGCTCGACCAACTGAGGGCATTGCCAGTTGGAGAGACCGAGGATATCGGCGAGTTACTTGTCGCAGTCCAGGATGCAGTACGGCACTACGTACCATCCGACTGGGCAGAGCAACCCCACATGCGGGTTTCGGACCTCACCCGCGACATGCTCCGTCGAACCCTGACTGTATTCATGGGCACTGGAGCGAAAAGGCCGGACGGCTCCGTCTATTCCGCCCCATATCAGCACCAAGGCACTGGCACGATTAACACGCTGGTATTGGCTCTGTTGTCTATCATCGCCGAACTCAAGCAAAGCGTGATCTTCGCAATGGAAGAGCCAGAGATCGCGCTTCCGCCGCACACCCAGAAACGAATTATCAATTCGCTACGCCAGAAATCGGCACAGGCCATCTTCACCTCCCACTCACCCTACGTGCTGGAGGAGTTCGATCCTGCCCAGGTGGTGGTTCTCAAGCGCACGGCCGGTGTTATGACCGGAGTTCCTGCAACATACCCACCAGCAGTCAAGCCCAAGGCTTATCGCACAGAGTTTAAAGCTCGGTTCTGCGAAGCTCTACTTGCCCGCTACGTGCTTGTGCTTGAGGGCCGTACAGAGTTCGACGCATTGCCTGCCGCCGCCCGCCGGCTCGCCGAGCTGGATCCCACGCGATTCAAATCTCTCGAAAATCTTGGAGTGGCTATCGTCGATGCTCGCGGCGAGACCAATGTCGCTCCTCTGGGTGCATTCTTCCGGTCTCTCGGCAAGATCGTATTCGCGGTGTTCGACAAGCAATCACAGGAGGCGCTCGCAACCATCACTGCCTCGGTCGATCATGCCTATGAGTCCGCGACTAAGGGCTTCGAAAACCTTGTGTTGTATGGCGTGTCTGAGGTCGTACTCCGCAGCTATGCTGCTGTTGTAGTTGCTGGCGGCGATTGGCCGCAGCATCTCGCGGCATGGACGCCAACGCCCGCAACGCCGCTGGCCGATCTGCAGGCGGCTCTATCGAGCTATTTCAGCTGGGCCAAGGGTGGTGGCGACGCCGGCGACTTGCTCGCCTCATGCCCAACCGCCAATGACATGCCTGAATACGTGAGAACCACGCTGGCAGCCATCAAGAACGTCATTGAGCCACCTCCGCTGCTTCCGCTACCTCCCCAGGTAGCAGGCGTGCCCCCTCTCCCAGAGGCGGCAGCCAAATCGCCGCCATTGGCAGCCGCCTATGGGAAGTTCCAACCGTCCCCACCCCAGCCTCTGGCATGACTGAAGTGTGGAGCGATCAGAAGCGCGACTTTCTGGAGTGCACCAGGCACGCCCTGGCGCTAGGTGGCCCTGGTGCCGGTAAAACACACGTCGCACTGGTCAAAGCTCGCAATGAGATTCGCTCAGGAGTACTCAAGCCAGGCCAGAAGGTCCTTTTCTTGAGCTTCGCCAGACCGACCGTAGCGCGCATCATCGAAAAGGCTTCTGAGCTGATTTCTCGCGAGGATCTGAAGCAACTAGAGGTCAGCACGTACCACGGTTTCGCATGGAGCATTCTCCGAAGCCATGCCTATCTGTTGAATGGCAGACCGAACCTGCAGCTTCTGCCACCGCCCGAAGCAGCAGCGCATTTGGCAGATATCGATAAGGCCCAGCACGAAAATGAGAAGCGACGCCTTTTCGAACAGGAGGGCCGCCTGCATTTCGACTTGTTCGCAAGCTTGGCCAGCGAACTGCTGAGCCGCAGTGATCGGTTAGGCGCCATCTTCTCCGACACCTATCCCATCATCATCCTCGACGAATTTCAGGACACAAACAGTGATGAATGGGCGCTGATTCAGCAGCTTGGAAAGCGCAGTCGCCTCATTGCACTGGCCGACCCCGAACAGCGGATCTATGAGTTTCGAGGTGCTGATCCCAGGCGGGTGGGAGAATTTCTGGAGAACTTCGGCGCCGCCCATTTCGATTTCGCGGGTGAAAATCATCGCAGCAGCGGTACCGATATCACGGCCTATGGGAATGACCTGCTCACTGGCGCAAACAAGGGCAAGGCCTACCAGCAGGTCAAAATCACGCGTTACGACTTCATGTATGGCAAGAGCCTGCACTTCACCGCCAAGGCTGCAGTGTTCTCGGCGTTGGATCGCCTCAAAAAAGTACCTGACAAATCGATCGCGATCCTGGTGCCATCCAGGCGGCTGATGCTCGATTTTTCTGACTACCTTTCTTCTGCAGCTGATGGTCTGCCAGCGCTACATCACGACGTCGCAATGGATGCTGAACCGCCGGCTCTAGCCGCTGGCGTTATCGCCACGTTACTGGCGGGAGGTACCGCTGGCGATGTGGCGAGCCGCATGCTCGGCGCACTTCACTCGCACATTCGTGGGCGGCGCGGGGGCAGGCCTACCCCACAGACCGAGCTTGACCTGGCGGATGCTCTTAGCGGGTTCCTCTCCTCGGGAAAGATCCGCGGCTCCAAGCGCCTGTTGATTGTCAGCGAAGTTCAGCGCATCTCAGAATTGCGGCGGCAACTGCAATTAACGGGCGACCCTGCGGAAGACTGGTTATACCTGCGCGGCCTATTGGCATCGTCCACTGCGGAAGCCTTGAAACAAGTAGCAACAGATGCTCGCTACCTACGACTGCTGCACCGAGGCTCAGTATTGCGAACCAATTTGGGTGCGTTGTGGCGCGCCCAGGGAGAGTACATGGGGGCTGAAGAGGCAGTCCGAAGTGCCTTGATGCAGGAGCATTTCGCTGCAGCCCAAAAGGACTGGCGTGGCATCCATCTGATGACGATACATAAATCTAAAGGGAAGGAGTTCGACGAGGTCATCATCTACGACGGCCTTTACCAGCGCATTGCCAAAGCCCCGCAGAATCCAAAAATCTGCGCCCAGGATCTTTTAGTACTGCGGGTGGGCGTGACTCGGGCGATACGTCGGACCACTATTGTGACTCCGAAGCGCGATCCATGCCCTTTACTGTGAATCAAGATTTCCGCTGCTCACACCTCTCCCTGCTAATCCGGCCGCAGCTGAGCGGTCGTAGGCGCACCTATCTGAAGAGGTAAAGAGCTCCTCAGTCTCAAAGTTGCTGGCACAGAATGGTTTACGTTAAGTCCGCTTTTGGCCGTTAGTTGCCTTTCTTGAAAGGCCACTTTGGGTCGTCCTGTGCCGGATATGTCCACGCAGCATGATGGACAAAGCCGATACAAATGAGTGGTCAGTTCGACTGCAAATGGGTGGCCAATGTCTGTGTAATTACCCGCACTGCCGCTCAACCACAACTGGATAGCCCCCTCGGCTCACTCAAGCCTGCCGTCACCGACTAATATGAGGAACCTGTCATTCAGGTTTCTCGTATCTAGCCACTGCCGTTTCCAACAACGCTGCTCTGAACTCAAGCCGGAGCAGCTCTATGCGCCTCTTCCTCTGCGAGAAACCTTCCCAAGGTCGAGACATTGCCAAAGTGCTCGGAGCCACCCGACGTGGTGATGGCTGCCTGATCGGCACCGACTCAACCGTCACTTGGTGCATAGGCCACCTGCTGGAGACGGCCCCTCCTGAAGCCTATGGGAAGCAGTTCAAGAGTTGGTCGTTGGATCATCTACCGATCATCCCTACGCACTGGCAGGTCGAGGCCAAACCCAAAACTGCGGCACAGCTCAAAGTCATCAAGCGCCTGCTCCGTGAGGCTTCCACCGTCGTCATTGCTACCGACGCTGATCGTGAAGGTGAAATGATTGCCCGCGAGCTGTTGGAGCTTTGCAAGTATCGAGGCCCCGTGCAGCGCCTCTGGTTATCGGCACTCAACGAGACGTCAATTCGCAAAGCACTGTCTTCACTGAAGTCAGGTCAAGAGACCTTCTCGCTCTATCAAGCCGCCCTCGCCCGCAGTCGCGCCGACTGGCTGATCGGCATGAACCTCAGTCGTTTGTTTACCCTTCTTGGTCGGAGGGCGGGCTACGACGGCGTACTGTCGGTTGGACGTGTCCAAACTCCCACCTTGCGCCTGGTGGTTGATCGAGATCGCACAATTGCCAGCTTCGTCTCGGTGCCCTATTGGGAGGTGGATGTGCACCTGGCCTCAATGGGCCATCCATTCATTGCGTCGTGGTCACCACCAAGTTCAGAACAGGACGAGTCCGGCCGCTGCATTCAGCAGACACTAGCAAGTCAGGCGACCCAAGCGATTTCTAACACTAGGACCGCCACAGTGCGCTCTTTGCAGACTGAGCATCTCCGTGAAGCCCCGCCCTTGCCCTTCGATTTGAGCACCCTGCAAGAAGTCTGCTCGCGCAAGCTGGGGCTAGGTGTACAGGAAGTCCTGAACATCGCCCAAGCGCTGTATGAAACGCACAAAGCCACCACCTACCCGCGCAGCGATTGTCGTTATCTGCCGGAAAGTATGTTCGACGAGGCTCCGGCGGTCCTTGATGCCCTGCTCAAAACGGATCCCGCATTACGGCCTGCACTCGCAAGCCTCGACCGATCGTTACGCTCACGGGCATGGAACGATGCCAAGGTCACCGCGCATCATGGCATCATCCCCACTACTGAGCCGGCGAATCTGGCGCGGATGTCTGAACAAGAGCGCCAAGTCTACGAACAAATTCGTAGTCACTACCTCGCGCAATTTCTTCCGCAACATGAGTTTGACCGGACCCAGGTCGAACTGGAGTGTGGCGCAGAGCGATTGACCGCTGTAGGTAAACAGATCCTGGTCCAAGGCTGGAAAGGCTTGCTCCACGATACATCTGAGGAGGATGAGTCCAGTCGAAAAGCCCAAGTCTTACCCGTCTTGCAACAGGGCACACAGTGCACAGTAAACAATGTCGAACTAAAGTCGATGCACACCAGCGCGCCCAAGCCGCTCACCGAGGGCGATCTGATCAAGGCGATGAAAAACGTAGCCAAGCTGGTCAACGACCCACGCCTGAAACAAAAACTCCGGGACACCACAGGTATCGGTACCGAAGCCACTCGAGCCGGCATCATCAAGGGATTGATTGATCGGGGTTATTTGCAAAAGAAGAAACGCGCTTTAGTGGCCTCCGCAGCGGCTCATACCCTGATCGAAGCGGTACCCGCAGCAGTTACGGATCCAGGTATGACGGCGATCTGGGAGCAGGCGCTAGACGAAATCGAAGCAGGACGTCTAACCCTTGATGCATTCGTCGCCAAGCAGGCGAACTGGGTCACGCAATTGGTCGAACACTGCGCAGAGCTCACCTTGGCGTTACCGGTCGAAAAAAGCGGCCTAGCCTGCCCCATTTGCAACGCATCAATGCGCAGACGCACGGGAAAATCAGGGCCGTACTGGTCCTGCTCCCACTACCCGGACTGCAAGGGCACCATCCCAATCAGAAAAGATACGCGACGCCCATGACGCATCAATGGAATGTACCGATCAGTGTGTCATTAACGGAGACTGATCCCTCTCCAGGTCAATTAGCGGTTGTCCGATTTCACGGGCCAAGGCGATGCCCGTCGAAATCCATATCTGTCCCAATTCATTGAACGCTTTCAGGTGTGCAGGATCTTCGTTGAGCCAATGGACAAGACTGTCCAAGTGTTCGGGGTTATCAGGACAATCATGGATCTTGATGAACAACTCCAGTGTTCGATCCCAAATCAAATCCGTGACGTCCTTGCTCGACTCTTCCATGCTCAACCATCCCTCAATGCGGCCCTGTTAGACCAATCATCTCTCACTGACCACCCTGGGCTCTGATGCCGAGGAATAGAAACCACATCGCGATGCAATGCAATTTCAGTCATCATTACAACCTAACAAGTCGATACTCAACCTTTAAGGATGTTCATGTCAACGGGTCTTTGCTCAACCATTCGGGTTGAACCGGAGAACTCATCACTTGGCACATAAACATCCAACCCAAGCCCAAATCGGGCGCATGATCGCGAAGCACCGCACCGAGCGTAATCTGACCCAGGAAGAGGTGGCTGAACGCTTAGGGATCGGCAGCGAAGCCATCTCGCGCCTGGAACGGGGTGTGGTGGAGCTTTCCGTGGTCAAGCTGATGCAGCTGGCGGATATTTTTGACTGCCGTATGGATGAACTGCTGACGGAGTCGAGCAATCGTCCCAATGACCAAGGCCAGATGATTGCGGGCCTACTGAGTGGACTGGAGGAAAGCGACCGCGCCTTTATCCTGACGACTGTCGAACAATTGGCCGCTCATCTGGGCAGCAAGTAAGCTCATCATTCGCTGGAGTTCGATATGGAAACCCTGAGGTGGACGCTCTGCCTTGGCCTTGACGTCGCCCCGCCCCCTTTGCTGTAGTACCTCAGGATCATCGCCAACGGCGACCCAAGACCGACTCGCTCCGGGTAGCTCGGTCGGACTCTTAGAGTTCGGAGCCTTTTCTCTTCTCCGGAATTGCATTCCTGACTTGTGCTCGACCTGATTGCTGAGGCGGATGACCGTTGTTGCTTCTACCAGGCAACAACGGTCATCCGCCTCGGCGATTGTATTCAGTCCCGGGGCCCACCGGGGAAACACTGGGCACCCTTTGTGCGCGGATGCGTGCCAGCAATTTCCGACCCAGGCCACGACAAGGGTCGGTTGGCGAGTCGTGACGCGGTTTAATCAAGCTTTGCGAGGGGCTTGTCCGCTGTGTGAGACGGCCAAAGGTGGCTTTTCTCTTCTTCGCCTGGCCGCACGCCGGGCCCACTCTTCATTTTTTTCATTCCAGTGACCGCCACAGTATTCCGGCCCTAAAAATTCGGGTTGCAGCGTCTTGACGCTCCCCTGTGACAGGCTTATACAAAGGGCGTGGTTCGCTGTCGTTGACAGCCCAGCCCAGGTAGCTTGAACCTTCAAGGCTACGCCACGTTCGTGGTGGTTTACCCAAGTGCGATTAGCATCCGGAAGCTCGCACGGTTACCGCTCCAGCGGTGATGAATGCCCACTCCCCCGCCTGCGGATTTTTGCCACAGACATCCCTCTGCTGTATCGCTATTCACCCAGAGCATCGTCCTGTCCCTCATCAATACCGATGGCGGGCAGCTCATTGCTGATCCTCACCTTACCCACCCTGACGGGGTTCACTTTCCCGTCAGGGATCGTGCGCCGCCGTTTTTCCTTGTAACAGGAGAACCATCATGGCCCACGCCAACCAACCTCAAGAAGTGACTTACTTCAATCTACATACCGCCGGCATTGGCTACCTCAACCGTGTGCGTGAAGTACAGGTTCGCCGCGGACAGCCGTTCATGGCCTGCGATATTGCAGCTCTGCACGGTGCGGCCGATGCGGTGGAATACACTCGCTTCGATTGCAAGGTCGCTGGGGGCGAAGCTGAACGCTTGATTCGCCTCTACATGGACGCCGTCAATGCCGAGAAAAAGGTGTTGCTGTCGTTTCGTATCGGCGATCTGTGGATTGATCCGTTTCTCTACGAGAAAGGCGTCAAACAAGGCCAACCAGGCGCCAGCCTGAAGGGTCGTCTGCTGTTCATCGACTGGATCAAGGTCAACGGCATGCTCGAGTACAAAGCGCCTGCCAGGCAGGAAGCAACAGCACCTGCTGAGCAAGCGCCTACCCATGAACCTCCTCCTGCATCGTCTGATGCCGAAGGTGAAGAGAACGAACCCGAAGTTAAACCTTCGTCACGCCCGGCTCGCCGTGTCTCTACTCAAACCGTTCGGTCCGCTTGAATGGTTCGTAAAGCCCGTCATCAAGGCGCTCCTTCGGGCGCCTTTTTTTAACCGACATGGGAGCCATCTTATGGAATCCTTCTGGCTTTGCGACGAATGCTTGTGCGCTGCGGCTTATGAGGACTACAGCACGCTTTCGCTTTATCAAACAGCGGATCAAATCGCTCAACGCATCGCCGCTCTTCCACCTGGATTGGCTCGACTGATACCCGTCAGTGCCGACTTCGATTCCGAGGCCGGCTGGGGAATAAACGGATTTTCCTCGCAGCCCTGCGATGGCTGCGCTTCTCCTCTGCACGGTCAGCGCCACCAATTCACTCGGTTGTAAACGGCTCGACACCTGCTCACAACCACTTCATACCCAGCCAGGGGATACCACTCCCCTGGGGTGTGTGCCCCTGCCGATCCAACTCGGAGGCACCCCATGAGTAATCAACTCACACTGATTGAAACCACCGATCCTGAAGCTGATCGGCTCGCACACGAGAATCGCGTGATCGATGAAGCGCTGCATATTCTGGATCGTCGATTGTTCACCCGCGGCCCAGGTCTGACTTCTCCTGAGACCGTGGCCTCATTCCTGAAACTGCAACTGACTCAACAGGAGCATGAAGTCTTCGGCGTGATCTTCCTCGATGCCAAACATCGAGTGCTTGCGTTCGAAATTCTTTTTCACGGCAGCATCGACGGTGCCAGCGTATACCCTCGCCAGGTCGTTAAACGCTCCATGGCTCATAACGCCGCAGGCGCTATTTTTGTTCACAACCACCCTTCTGGTTGCACCGAACCCAGCCAGGCAGACCGCATCCTGACCGTTAGGTTGAAGGAAGCTTTGGCGCTGATCGAAGTGCGTGTACTGGACCACTTCATCGTTGGCGAAGGCCGTCCGCTGTCCTTTGCCGAATACGGTTGGCTTTAACGCTTACAGGCACTCTCGGGTGCCTTGTTCATTGTTAGCCTGGAGAGCTTCCTATGAACCCTATCCATCAAGACTCAGTTCCGCTGGTAGATTCAAATCCTTTTATGCGTGGCTACCATAGCCTGGATATCGAGCGGCTACTGCAAATCACCTATGACGAATACTGTCCGCCCTGCTTTCGCTCCTTGCACCACTCGCAAGCCCATCTGTCCGACGATGAACTACAACTGTCCCGCTGTTTGTTCAATGATGATTTCGCCTTGATCAGCGAAGGCCAATCCATTCCAAATGAGTTAGATGAATGCTGCCAGACCACTGGACTGGTCCGCCAAGTCGTCTACGCGGTAATGGGTGAAAGGCTCAACCAGAGGCGCCATGTCGGTGATCTGTATTCTCTGGAAGAAGCACAAACTGTGATTCATCACTTGAGCTTCGAAACGGGGCACTACAGTCGGTCCTGGGAGATCAGCACTAGCCATCTTCCCGCAGAGGCGATGTCTTACCTGCAGGAGCGGGTGTACAACGCAATGCCCAAGCCAACGAGTCTGTTTTTCGAGCTGTTCAAATTGCCGGACTGCGACGGCATCGGGTGCAAGCTGATCGGCACCCCTTGGACGGATGAACAGCTGTTGAAAATCGACGGTCGCTCCTACTTGTCACTCAAACAAGAACAACTCGATGCCGGCACCCCGGGAGCCTTGGTCCATGTGTTGTACCTGGCGGCGCTGGCGGATGTGCGGATATTGATCTTCGATCCCTACGCGGCCGTCTTGCCCGGGCTCGCGGTTTTCGACGAATAACCATGCGATGTGCCGCATTAATACGGAGCCCCCCTGAATCGCATTTCTCACTGAATCACGCTTCCCCTCATGTCAGGTTCTGCACTGAATCTGACATGAGGAATCTTTTCCATGGCCCGTTTTTTCACGCTGGTCTGTCTGCTAGGCGCACTGAGCGCGTGCACTGCGCAAGCTCCAAGTACATCGCCGTCCCATCCACCACCCGACAATGAGATGAGCCGGAGCCAATCCAAAAAGGATACTGGCGAAGGCAGTCATCAGGCGGACCTTCGCTATGGCCGCTATACGCTAGTGAGCACCGCGCCCACTAGGGAACAACGAGACCTGCTTGCCCAGATCATCGACATCAGCATCCCGTCAAACCTGAGTCCATCGGTCCAGGATGCGCTGCACTATGTGTTGTTGCGCTCGGGCTATTCGCTCTGTCCTGATGCCCCGCCAGTGAAGGTGCTCTTCAGCCGTCCATTACCAGCAGCACACTATCGCCTTGGACCGATCCCGTTGCGCAGCGCACTGCAAGTGCTGGCCGGTCCGGCTTGGCAACTCACAGTCGACGATATCAATCGCTCAGTCTGCTTCGAACCACAAAAAGCCGAGACCCGAACTGTACCGATCGCCTCTTCTCCGTCCCCCCAGCTGGAGACGCGCCCATGAAAGCCTCAACGTTTCAAACCCTGATCGTTGGGGGACTGTGCCTGGCGGTCGCTGGGCTGAGCGGTGGTCTATATAACCAGGCTCAGAGCATGACGAAATTGCAGGACAGCAGCATCCAACACCAACAGACCTTGGACACCCTGCAACGTGACTCAAACGCCCTCAAGGATACGCAGGAAAAACTGCATTACGCGGTGAAAGACCTGAGGCAGATGGTCGATACCGGCGAGCAACAAGCCAGTGTCCTCGACCCGATGCTGGACCAGTGGGCACAAGAAATTCAGGAATTGCGCGACGGTCTGGCAACCCGGGCTACCGAGGCTGACATGACTGCGTTACGGGCACGCCTGGAACAAGTGGAGCAGAAGCTCCTGGACCTCAGCTCCAAGCCATCACCACCAGCGCCACCGTCCACAGCCAAACCGAAAAACACCGTTCTCCCCAAGTCCGTCCCACTCTCGCCTCCCTTTTCAGTGTCGGGTGTTGAGTCCCGCGGCGGCGAACGTTTCTTGGCGGTCACCCCGCATGACAGCCGTACTCTCGCGGATGTTCGACTGCTGCATAGCGGCGAACAAATCAGCACCTGGCGCCTGAAAGCATTGGAACCAACCTCGGTCATTTTTGCGGTGAGCGGACATCCAGACCAAACCGTTCAGGTTCCTTAAGAGGTCTGCATGAACAAAGTGCTCCCGACCGTCCTCTGTCTCGTATCAATAGTTGCCGTTAGCGCTGCGCAGGGAGATACCGCTGCGATCCATTCGCAGCCCCAAGACACTCAAACCATCCCATTGGAGCGCCTCCGTTCGACTCAGGCTGCGACCTGGGGATTGTCCGAGCAAGAGTGGTCACGCTTCGAGCAGATCCAAGCTGGCCCGCGCGGTTTCTGGAGTCCAACTCTCGATCCATTGACGGCTCTCGGGGTCGAAGCCGAGTCCGATCAGGAGCGTCAGCGCTATGCCGAATTACAGGTCGCGTTGGAGGCCAAACGCGCCGAACGCGAGCTGGCCTATCAGAACGCTTATACCGCCGCATGGGCCAAGCTGTTTCCCGGACTGCTGCCGATCCAGGGCATGGCGTCCGCCTCCCCTGCCAACTCCCCAGTAGCGCCCCGCCCAGCGTTGTTCGTGAAAGATCATTGCCAGCCATGTGTCGTCGAAGCGCAGCGTCTGCAAAACAGTGACGCCGCTTTCGATATCTACCTGGTGGGCAGCCAAGGCGACGATGAACGCATCCGCACCTGGGCACGGCAGGCGGGCATCGACCCGGTTCGAGTACAGCGCCGGCAGATCACCCTGAATCATGACCGTGGTCACTGGCTCAGTTTGGGGGCTTCAGGCCCATTCCCTGTCACGTTCCAACAGGTGAATGGACAATGGCAACGTCTCAACTGAGCAGTTTGTTACTCACGCTCATGGCACTGACGGTTCATGCGAACGAACTGCCGCCGCCGGCCTATCAACTGGCGGCGCACGGTGCAGACATTCCTCCTGCTGTTCTTTTCGCCATCACCTTGCAGGAGAGTGGTATTCGCGTGCGAGGTCGGCTGTTGCCCTGGCCTTGGACACTGAATATCGCCGGAACACCTTATCGCTTCGTCACTCGCCAAGCGGCGTGCCAAGCCTTGGTTCAGGCGCTCGCCCACCACGGCGCCAAGCGGGTCGATGTTGGACTCGGACAAACCAACCTGGGTTATCACGGGCAACGCTTTTCCAGCCCCTGCGAAGCCCTCGATCCTTACCGAAATCTCGCCGTGACCGCCGCGCTGCTGCGTGAACATCACGCCGCCACCGGTGATTGGGTACTGGCTGCCGGACGCTACCACCGCCCAGCGGGAGGCCCGCCTGCTGCTCGCTATCGCGCCAGTTTTTCTCGCCAACTCCAACGGGTACTGTTTTCCTTCAATCAGGTCATATCTCCATGAAACGAATTACCCTCACCTGTTGCTCAATCTTGTTCCTGGCACCTTTCGCTTGCGCGCAACTGGCCATTGCAAAGGATTCTCCTCAGTCGAATAAGGGGCTTTCATCCCATCGGGCCATTTATGCAGACCTGTCCATACCGCCCGATGAGGCGTGGATATTGCCGGTCAAAAGCTCTCAGCTGAGTCCAGGTAAAGTCATATCTCGACAGCTGAAAATGCCCGGTTTAAAGCCGTTCTTTCTAGTGGGCGACGACCCTCGTTCGCTGGATTGGCTACGCCAACGTGCTGGTGAGTTAAAAGCGATTGAGGCGGCTGGCCTGGCCGTGGAAGTCGCCGATACCAATGCCCTGTCACGGATCCGAGCAGCAGCTCCTGGCATCACCATTCTGCCGGTCAACGGCAACGACATCGCCGCCCGCTTGCAGATCGATCACTACCCCGTCTTGATTACTGCTACCTCGCTGGAACAGTGAGCCTAAGCCATGGCCGACCATGCGATGGAATCCAAGCTTCGGCCGGCAGTGGAGCTTTATACCGTAGCGATCTGTATCGCGGCCGCGCTGTTGTGCGTGTTTTCGCCTTGGGCCGTGGCCCTGTCACCTGAAATCGGCAGAGTCACGGCGCTGGCTTACACGCTGTTCGGGCTCGTGCGATTTCGCCAGGCCTGGGATGTGCTGCGCTATCGCCGCAACATCCGTCGGTTACCTCGTTATGAACTGACCAGTCGACAGATTCCAGTCAGCCGCAAACATCTGTTCATGGGGCGCGGGTTTCGCTGGACTCGCCTGCACACACAACGTCTGGTCGAGGCCCAGGATCCAGCCGTCGCCTGTTATGTCGATCCACCTACTGGCTATCGCCTGGCACGAGGCCTGGAGCGTCGTCTGGAGCATGCGCCGTTCCCACTCTCGATCATGGGGCGCGTTACGGCCTGGGACAGTATTTTCAATCCCGTACGCCCCTTGCCACCGGTAGGTGGCTCACCGTTGCTGCATGGTGTCGAACCAAACGAGATGGAGGTCAGCCTTCCCCTGAGCGAACGAGTTGGCCATACCCTGGTACTGGGCACCACCCGTGTTGGCAAGACGCGACTGGCTGAGGTGTACATCACCCAGGATATTCACCGCGCCGAGCACGAGGTAGTGATCGTATTCGACCCCAAGGGCGATGCCGACCTGCTCAAACGCATGTATGTCGAAGCGCGACGGGCTGGTCGTGAGAAAGAGTTTTACGTGTTCCATCTGGGTTGGCCAGAGATCTCGGCCCGATACAACGCCGTGGGACGTTTTGGACGTATATCGGAGGTAGCGTCGCGCATCGCTGGGCAGCTCAGCGGCGAAGGCAACTCCGCCGCTTTTCGCGAGTTCGCCTGGCGCTTCGTCAACATTATCGCAAGAGCCCTGATCGAGCTGGGTCGGCGTCCGGACTATCTACAGATCCAACGGCATGTGGTCAACATCGACGCGCTGTTCGTTGAATATGCCCAGCAGTTCTTCGCTAAGACCGACGCGAAAGCCTGGGAAGTCATCGTCCAGATCGAAGGCAAACTCAACGAGAAAAACACGCCTCGGCATATGGTCGGGCGCGAAAAACGCGTGGTCGCCATCGAGCAATACTTGGCGGCGAAACGCGTATTCGATCCGGTATTGGATGGGTTGCGTTCGGCAGTACGTTACGACCGGACCTATTTCGACAAGATCGTCGCCTCGCTACTGCCACTGCTGGAGAAACTCACCACCGGCAAAACCGCTCAACTACTGGCCCCCAACTACACCGACCTGGACGACCCGCGGCCGATCTTCGACTGGATGCAGATCATTCGAAAACGCGGCATTGTCTATGTCGGTCTGGATGCGTTGACCGACGCGGAGGTAGCCGCTGCGGTGGGCAACTCCATGTTCGCCGACCTGGTTTCGGTCGCCGGGCACATCTACAAACATGGCATTGATCAGGGACTACCCACAGAGAGTAGCAGCACAGAAAAACTCCCCATCAACCTACACGCCGATGAGTTCAACGAGCTGATGGGCGATGAGTTCATTCCGCTGATCAACAAAGGCGGTGGCGCTGGCATCCAGGTGACGGCCTATACCCAGACTCTGAGTGATATCGAAGCGCGTATTGGTAACCGAGCCAAGGCCGGCCAGGTCATAGGCAACTTCAACACCCTACAGATGCTTCGCGTCCGTGAGACGGCTACCGCTGAGCTGCTTACCCAACAGTTGCCCAAGGTCAATGTGCTGACCAAGACCCTGGTGTCGGGGGCCACCGACACTTCCGACCCAGAGGCTAATACGGACTTCACCTCGTCCTCGCAGGATCGCGTCAACAGCACCAGCGTGCCGCTGATCGAACCTGCTCATATTGTCAGCCTGCCCAAGGGGCAAATGTTCTCCTTCCAGGCCGGGGGGCAGTTATGGAAGGTGCGGATGCCATTACCTAAAACCTCCAACGACGATGCCATGCCCAAGGACCTGCAAGAGCTCACTCAGCGAATGCGGGCGACTTACAACCAGCAAGCGGGCGAATGGTGGAGTACGAGCGGCGGTGGCCCAACCGTTGACTTCAATCTGGATCAGGTGGGGTAAGTCTCATCAATGGTCCAGGTTTCGGCTAGGAACATTCAGAAAGCGTCATGACACCGTCGGCACGATGCAATGGGATAACGATGACAGCCTCTACGCAAAACGCTCTACAGCCTATCCAACGTCCAGGATTGATCGTATCGGCGATCAGGCTCGTCCTACGGGTAATTGGAGTGCTGATAGCGTCGTTGCTACTCTCAATTCTGATTGAGTTCGCGGGGCTGCTGCTGTTCTGGGGGGATCAAGGTTGGCGTCACAGCCAAGCCATGCTGAACAGCGAGCTGGGCTGGCTAAGCGAGCATTTCAGATTGTCACTCATCATCCAGCAACCCGGGCAAACAATCGCCAATTGGCTGGGCTTTCTCAATGAGTGGTTGCTGGTCAAGACTGGTTTTGCGGATTTTGCTCAGCAGGCGCGCGTATCGAGCCAGGGTAACGGCTACTGGGGCTGGCTCAATCAACTTTACGTCGACATTGAGGATTTTGTTCTGGCGGCGGTGTATGTCGCCTTCACTTTCGTAGTACGGTTAATGATTCTTGGGTTGGCGACACCGCTGTTTATGCTGGCCATGATCACCGGTTTTGTCGATGGGTTGACGCGTCGGGACCTGCGAAAGTTCGGTGCGGGCAGGGAAAGCAGTTTTGTTTATCACCGGGCTAAACGAGCCGTAACTCCATTGCTTGTCGCACCGTGGCTAATCTATCTCTCCCTGCCCTTTCCGCTCAATCCTCTAACTATCTTTTTACCGTGTGCCGCGATACTTGGAGTGGCAACAGCAATCACTGCAGCGGCATTTAAGAAATATATTTAATACCATCTAAAACCTCACCAACTACCCCAGCACCTCTATCATTTTCTGACTGCATACCGGCAACCATCGGCAATCACATCTACAAAATCCTTCAACCTAGGCCGAATCCAGTCAGCACGTTTTTCATGCTCAGCAAATGGTCGTGAAAACATAAAATTGACCATATCCTTTACCTGCTGCTCTGCATGCGGAGTCCCGAATTCAACGCCCTTGCTTTCGACGTAAGAATGCCGATATCTAAGTACCTCATCCAGATCACGGTCGAATGTCTGTCCCACTAAAACAAAGCCAGCCCTATCTCGATACTGCCTCGACCCATCGCATATCTGTAACATATCAATATCACCTAATCCTGACAGTGCTCCTTTTCTGTTGAACTCGTTAAGATCAGCTAAAGCGTCAGACAATTCACCGCTTCCAATCGGACGCGCGTCGGGATCATGCTGAGAGTCTCGAATAATTGAACGCTCAATTCGACTTGCCAAAACAAACTTCACATACCAAGGACTGAAATACTTCAATGGCAAGTTATCGGGTATCTCGCGATACGCAATGCCTAGTGGAATTTTCACGCCAAAAGGAGCCTTGAGATCCGTTCTCCAATCTCGCGCCTCAATTTCCCGAAAATAATTCGTCAGGTAAATATCATCAGCATGTATTGCTGCAAGCCTCCCTACCAGCTCTTCCATCGAATTAAACCCGACCCACGATATACGCAAGCCAGTATTAACAAAATACTTCTGCAACTCCTCAAGTGCACCTAACACTTCTTCATTAGTAATCCCGCCTCGACGCCCCATGTGCTCGTAGAGGGCTGCCGGCGTAACAGCAAGATATGTCTCACGATCACTCCAACCTGTTACAAACCTAGTAAAAGTGACATAGGACAACGCTTGCAGATTACGATTAGAATCCTTCACCCTATGCTTAAAAGACTGAACAATACTATTATCCAGCACCAAGTACATCGGGCCTTCAAGCTCATAACTTATAGCGTACTTCCTTGCAAAGCCCGCTGCGAACCTAAAAAATTTTAGTATCTCTTCATCCGTGCGCCCCATGAGACAATTAACGACTTCAGCCCCGACCTTCTCTTTAATTTCGCCCAACATCCACAACTCCAGAAATCATTAAAAAAACGATTACACCCTGTTCGAATTATGTACTGACACTCATTCCTTTCTCGTTAATCTTAATGCCATATCAACGTTGAGAGAACTATGATGCCCATCTTTCCCGTGCGTTTTTTTGTATTTAGTTTAATCGTAGCTTACGGCGCTAGCTCTGCTGGCAGTGAACAGGAGCAGAAGCTCCATTTACTCCTCCAACAGCTCGATACTCTCGAAATATTGACGCAACAGGCATCACGTTACGAAGCTCCAGAATCAGGCGCGCGCTACCGTTTTGACTACCCTCGCCTGACTCAAGACATCCAGCGAATTCGTCTCGGTGTGAGGGGCTATCTATCCCCCTCCCGTGCTCAACCTCACGACCCCAGTGATCTAACCGGCGATTACCGTCTCGACTCTCCTCCTCAGGAGCCATCGCCATGAGCATGACAGACGCTCAAACCGCAGCCTTCCAAAACGCCTCCGGTTTTTCTGCGCATAGCAGTTCGACGCTCTGGCTGTCCCTGGTTCTCGTTCTCGCATTGCTCTGGTGTGCGTGGGTGATGTGGACGGCATACCGAGGTTGGGTAGCAGGTAGCGTCCGCTTTGGCGCGTTTGGAGGCAGCGCTGTACGCGTGCTGCTCGCCTTGTTGGTTTTGATGTTCTTCACCCTTTCCTAAACCAGGAGATCGCTATCATGTTCAAGTGCCTTGCTCCGCTGAAAAATAACCTGTGTGATCGCGCCAGCCAGCGACTGATCGGTTTGCTGTTGGTACTCGGTTCGAGCCTGGCTTTTGCCGAGCTCCCCACCATGGAAGCCCCTTCCCGTGGCGAAGGCTCTGGCCTGATCGACACGATCAAAAACTACGCCTACGACGGCGGCATCCTGCTCGGCTTGCTGATCGCCCTGCTCGCTTTCTTGGGTGTGGCCTGGCACTCGCTGACCGTGTATGCCGACGTTCAGAACCAGCGCAAGACCTGGAAAGACCTCGGCGCGGTGGTTGGCATCGGCGCCCTGCTGGTGGTGATCATCATCTGGTTCCTGACCAAAGCCGCGGCGATCTTGTGAGGTTGGCATGAACGACACTATCGAACGTCTTGCCGACGGCACCTTGGTTTTTCTGCCGGAGCGACTCAATCGTGATCCCGCCGTGCTGCGCGGCTTGACCAATGATGAGATGTGGATAGCACTCGGTGCTGGCGCACTCATCGGCCTGGTCCTGGGTGTACCGCTGGCGATTGCTACTGCCTCCATTGCAGTGGCGCCGACCAGCATGATCGCAAGTATGGCGGTGGTGTTATTGGCCGGTGGCACACTACTACGTCGGGCCAAACGGGCCCGCCCAGAGACTTGGTTGTACCGTAAGCTCGAATGGGTGTTGGCCAGCCGCTGGCACCTGAGGCGCGGCAGTTTGATTCTCCATTCCGGCGCCTGGACGGTCCGTCGTTCGCGTCGACTGCGCCCTGCCCTGTCTCGGTGGCAGCGATGAGTCGATTTCGAAACAAGGTCGATGCCCAGCAGGCCCATATCTTCAGTCTGCGTCTGGCGGTGGTGATCCTGGCCCTGCTCTGTGCCGGACTCTGGTATGGCTGGCGCTCGGCACCGACCGATCTGACCGTGCATGTACCACCGGATTTGCGCTCGGGCAGCACGCGCAAGTGGTGGGATATCCCCTCAGAGAATGTCTATGCCTTTGCCCTGTACATCTTTGGCCAACTCAACCGTTGGCCCTCTGATGGCGAGCAGGATTATCGTCGCGCTATCTACGGCTTGCAGTCCTATCTGACACCCGCCTGCAAGGCCTTTCTCGACGGCGACTACGAGTACCGCAAGGCCGCCGGAGAACTGCGCCAGCGAGTACGTGGCGTCTACGAAATCCTCGGTCGAGGCTACAGCGAAGATCCGGAACTGAGGGTCAAGCAACTCGACCGCGACAGCTGGTTGGTAAAGCTCGACCTCAACGCCGATGAGTATTACGCCGCCGAACCGGTGAAACGGGTGGTGGTGCGTTATCCATTACGCGTGGTGCGCTTTGATCTGGACCCCGAACGCAACAAGTGGGGATTGGCACTGGACTGTTATCAGGGCACCCCGCAAAAAATTTCCCTGCCTGGAGGTGAGCCATGAAGCGGTTTTCTACCCTGGGACTCACTGTCGCATTGGCACTCTGGGGAGTTGCAACACAGGCCGTCGAGCTAATGCACTGGGAACGCCTTCCCCTCGCAGTTCCACTGGTGATCAATCAAGAGCGGGTGGTCTTTGTCGATGAGGCTGTTCGCGTTGGTGTGCCCTCAAATCTGACGGGCAAGCTGCGCGTGCAATCAACCGGCGGTACGTTGTACCTGCGCGCGTCGGAAACCATTGCACCGACCCGACTGCAACTACAGTCGGTCGCGACAGGCGAGATCATCCTGCTGGATATCGCGGCCACGCCTGGCGATCAACCGCTGGAGCCCGTGCGTATTCTCAAGAATGCTCAAGTGCAAGCTACCGAGACTGAAACCAGCACCGTCCCTGCCCCAGAACGTACACCGATCCCGGTCTCCTTGACGCGCTACGCCGCGCAAAGCCTGTACGCGCCCCTGCGCACCGTGGAGTCCCTGCCCGGCGTACACCGCGTCCCCCTCAAGCTGCGCACCGACCTGCCTACCTTGTTGCCGACCGAAAACGTGTCCAGCACCCCCATCGCCGCCTGGCGACTCGGTGATTACTGGGTGACGGCGGTGAAGTTGCGAAATCGTGGTTCAGCGACGGTGCAGCTCGACCCACGTCGGCTTCAGGCCACGTTGTTCGCCGCAGCCTTTCAACATGCTTTCCTCGGACCTGTGAGCAGTGCTGAAGACACCACGATTGCCTACCTCATCACCCGCGGTGCCGGCCTCGAACATGCCGTGCCGCTCCCGTCCGCCGCGCGAGGTGCTGACGATGAAGGCTAACGCCTTGCTCAAATGGCTGGTGCCGGCTGCGCTGCTGGCCGTGGTGTTTATCATCCTGAAAAGCTGGGTCGCGGGTGGCAGCACGGCCTCGCCAGCGAGCCCAGTTGACCAGAGCAGTATTCAGTTATCCGCCGAGCAAGCCAAATCCTTGGGCATTGCTGGTGATACCCCACGCGACACGGTCGCCACCCTGGTCGGACAGGTGAAGGCCATGCGCAGCGACATGCTCGGTCTGAAGAAACACAACGATTCGCTGGTGACGGAAAACAACCGTCTGCGCGAGCGGGAAAACAGCGTCGACTCGCGTATCCAGTCGGCGCTTGGCAGCGTGACCCAGCAGCTCGACGAGGGTCGCCGGCAAGCCAACGAGGCACGAGTCAAAGCGGAACAAGACAGTCGTCAGGCTCGCGGTTTGCTCACGCAATTGCAGGAGCAGATGTCGGGGCTGACCGGCAATGGCAAGGATATGCCAATCGGATTAGGGCTTGAGCCTGGCGACGGTGCTCAGTTCGAAGAGCAGCATTCTGCTAGTGATGCGCTGCAGTGGATTGAACCCTCGGATGCTCCGCCTACAGGCGCCCGAGGCACAACCAGGACCGCCTCCGCACTGAGTCTGCCTACCGCCTTCAACTCACTGGAAGGCTTTAAAGATAATGCGGTTGATCGCAGCCAGAAACAGCTGCAAGCCGCCACTCAGGGTGAGCGTGACCTGACGCGATCCGTTGACCGTACTGAAGGCACGAAGCCGGTCTACACCATTCCTGAAAACGCCACGCTGATGGGCTCAGTCGCCATGACCGCGCTGATTGGCAGAATCCCAGTGGACGGCACCGTGAATGATCCCTATCCCTTCAAGGTACTGGTCGGTCCGGAGAACCTGACGGCCAACGGCATCGACCTGCCGGACGTCGCGGGTGCCGTGATGAGTGGCACGGCGTCCGGAGATTGGACCCTGTCCTGCGTACGCGGTCAGGTCGAATCAATTACCTTTGTGTTTACTGATGGCACCATCCGCACAGTGCCTCAACCGAAGGCGGTAACCAGTCGCAACGCCTCCACCACCCAGAGTACAAACACGGACAAAATTCGCGGTGGACTTGGTTATCTATCCGACCCGTACGGAATTCCGTGCATTGCCGGCGAGCGCCGCTCGAACGCCCAACAGTACCTCGGCAGCCAGAGTCTGATCACCGCGGCCGGCGCGGGTGTCGCCGCTCTGCTCGACAAGGAACAGAACAGCAGCAGCGTGATCAGCTCGGGCGGCAGTGCACTCGGAGTCACCAGCAGCAGTGGCAACAGCGCGCTGAATTCAGTTCTCAGCAGTGGGGTCAGCGACATCCGTGAGTGGGTCAACAAGCTGTATGGCGAAGCCTTTGCTGCCGTGTACGTGCCACCGGCCGCACAGGTCGCGCTGCACCTCGAACATGAGATCACCATCGACTACGAGCCCAAGGGCCGGAGCGTTCGCCATGCAAAAGACCAAGCTTCTCTGTCTGACCTCGATTAGTGTGCTCTGCCTGCTCCTGGCAGGGTGTTCCAGCGACAAGGACACATTGCTGCCTCATGGCGAGCAAACCATGCTGGACATCTGGAACGGCACCGGTTCGCAAGGCACTCAGCAGCAATTGCTGGATGCCCGGCAACAGCTATGTCGCCCGTTGGCTCATACAGAGTTCTCCGCTTCCCCCGAGGAACCATACACTCGCACCGCAGCGAACGAGATCCGCAACCTATTCCCTCGCCTACCCAATCCCGATCTGGTGCTGTACGTGTATCCGCACTTGAGTGGTACCGAGCAGGCACCAGTCCCCGGTTACTCGACCGTCTTTCCGTTCTACCAACGCGTGCAGTACGCATTACCTGGTGAACGTCAGGAAGACCTGTAGTGCGTACCGGCGATTCGAACCGCACCGCCGCGTGGAAAGCCTGGCGCCATCCATTGCGCCCGCGCGCCACCTTGGCCGATGAAGCAGCACTGTATGCTCACAATCCCAGCTTCACCGATCACCTGCCGTGGGTCGAGTACCTCGACACCGAGCAGTGTTTTCTGCTCGATGACAATCGTTCGGTGGGCGCGGTGTTTGAGTTGCTGCCGATCGGCACCGAAGGGCGCGAACCCGATTGGCTGATGGCCGCCCGCGACGCCCTCGAGGACGCATTGCAGGACAGTTTTGACGAGTTGGATCAGGCTCCCTGGGTGGTGCAGTTTTTCTGCCAGGACGACAACGACTTCAGTCCATACCTGACCCGGCTTACCGAGTATATTCAGCACAGCGCGCAAGGCACCCTCTTCACCGAGGCGTATTTGGAGCACAGCCGCCGTCATCTGAAGGCCATCGCCAAGCCTGGCGGTTTGTTTGAAGACCAAGTGGTGACGCGCCTACCTTGGCGCGGTAACAATCGGCGGGTGCGTTTGGTGGTCTATCGCTGGCTTGAGTCTGACGCTGAGGAAATGGGACTTACACCGGCGCAATCCCTGCAACAGGCTTGCGAACGAATTGGTGCGTCGCTGCAAGCATGCGGGGTGCAATCGACGAGAGTCGATGGCCGAGGTCTGTATGCCTGGTTAGTGCCCTGGTTCAACCCGGCTCCCAGGCTCACCGATGAAGCACCCGAGGAGTTCTACCGCCGCGTAGCCTATCCGGAGCCAAGCGACGGCGAGTCACTGGAACTACCTTTCGATCACGACTTCGCCGAACGGCTCTTTTTCAGTGAGCCACGTTCGGATGTGCAGCGCGGACTCTGGTTTTTCGACGATCAACCCCACCGGGTCATGGTGGTGGACAAACTGCGCCGGGCCCCCTTGATTGGTCAACTCACCGGGGAAATCCGCAAGGGCGACGCGATGAATGCGCTGTTCGACCAGTTACCCGACGGTACGGTGATGAGTCTGACCTTGGTGGTCAAACCGCAGGATGTGCTTGAGGACCAGCTAAACCGATTGGCTCGTAAAGCCATCGGTGAAAACCTGGCCTCGACCCAGACCCGTCAGGATGTTGAAGAGGCCCGCGCGATCATCGGCCGCCAGCATAAGCTGTACCGTGGCACGCTGGCGTTTTACGTGCGCGGTCACGATGAGCAGCAACTGCACCTGCGCTCGGTCAGCTTGGCCAACGCACTGCTGGGTGCGGGGCTACAGCCGGTACGCGAAGGCGACGAAGTTGCCGCCTGCAACAGCTATCTGCGTTGGTTGCCGATGGCTTTTAACCCGACCCGCGACACACGCAACTGGTACACGCGTTTAATGTTCGCGCAGCACCTAGCGAACCTCATTCCGGTCTGGGGTCGCAGCACTGGCACCGGCCACCCGGGCGTCACCCTGTTCAATCGTGGCGGCTCGCCGTTGAGCTTTGATCCGTTGTCTCGTCTGGACAGGGCCATGAACGGCCATCTGCTGTTATTCGGCCCCACCGGCGCTGGTAAGTCGACCACCCTCGTCACCCTACTGATGCAAGTCATGGCGGTGTACCGCCCTCGCCTGTTTATCGTCGAAGCCGGCAACTCATTCGGCTTGCAGGGAGACTACTTCGCGACACAGGGCCTGTCGGTGAACAAGGTCCAATTGAAACCTGGCGCCTTGGTCAGTCTCGCCCCGTTCGCCGATGCCTGGCGCCTGGTCGAGCAACCGGACCAAGTAGCAAGCCTGTCGATCGATGAGTGGGACGATGAGGCAGTAGCCAGTCGCGAAGACCAGCGCGATGTTCTCGGCGAACTGGAAATCACCGCCCGCCTGATGATCACCGGCGGCGAGGCCAAGGAAGAGGCGCGCCTGAGTCGAGCCGATCGCAGTCTAATCCGCGAGTGCATTCTCGATGCGGCACAGACCTGTGTCGCATCGGGTCGCCAGGTATTGACCCGCGACGTGCGCGACGCGTTGCTGCGCGTCGCCGCCGACGCGCACTTGCCGGAGAAACGTCGTGAGCGTGCCCAGGAAATGGGAGAGTCCATCGACCTATTTTGCCAGGGTTTCGAGGGTGAACTGTTCGATCGCGAAGGCACGCCTTGGCCCGAAAGCGATGTGACCATTGTCGATCTCGCCACTTACGCTCGCGAAGGCTACGAGGCCCAGATGTCCATCAGCTACATCAGTCTGATGAACACTGTGAACAACCTGGCCGAGCGCGATCAGTACCTGGGTCGGCCGATCATCATGGTCACCGACGAGGGTCATATCATCACCAAGAACCCGTTGTTGGCGCCATTCGTTGTCAAGGGAACGAAGATGTGGCGCAAGCTCGGTGCTTGGTTCTGGTTGGCGACGCAAAACCTTGCCGACTTTCCCACTGCCGCCCAGACCATGCTCAACATGATCGAATGGTGGATTTGTTTGAACATGCCACCTGCGGAAATTGAGGAGATTGCTCGCTTCAAGAAGCTCACACCGGCGCAAAAAGCCTTGTTGCTCTCCGCTAGCAAGGAGCCTGGGAAATACACCGAAGGGGTCGTACTCTCGAAAAAGCTTGAAACGCTGTTTAGGGCCGTGCCGCCCAGCCTTTATCTCGCTCTGGCCATGACCGAGCCCGAGGAGAAAGCCGAGCGCTGGAGGCTGATGCAGAGCAACGGCTGCTCGGAGTTGGAAGCGGCGTATCAGGTAGCTGAGCGGATCGATAGAGCGCGAGGAATAGAGCCCGCGTAGAAAAATCCATTCGGATTGCGCTCTAAAGCGAACGATAGATTATTACGATGCGCCTCGAAGCCGCTGTTGAATTCTTAACAGAAATCCGGCTTCAAAAGCATCCTGGCAGTCACCGACAGGAAGGGTTTTTCGTATTTGCGCCAGCTCCCACCACAGTGGAATCTCGCCGGCCGCATCGAGCCATGCTTGGGCGCATTGCACACCACGTTCGATCATTGGGCCAAACTCATTGCCCCAAGGCGTCAGAAGACCTGGGCAACCATCTGCCGCAGGAATTGAAATGTAGTTTTCGTCCATACACACCCTAAATTCTGATTTATGGTTAAACGTAGAGCCCGAGCCTCGAAAATCTTAACGGCGCCAAATGAACGCTCAATAACGGGCGCGAGCATCAAATGGCGTAGAACAATACCAATGTAGACTATATCCCGTGGATTGAGAGTCCCTCAAAGCGCAATTTGCGCGCATGACTCAAGACTACGAACAGCTTCGCCTGCAACTGGCGGAGAACATCCGCTTGATACGGAGTGTGAGGAACCTTACCCAAGAGCAACTGGCGCTCATGGCCGAGGTGGATCGTACCTATGTCAGTCAAATCGAACGAGGGGTAGGTAACCCGTCGCTATTGGTCTTGTGCAAACTCGCCAATATTTTTGAGATCACCGCAGATCAGCTACTCATCGAATCTGACGCCCTTCGCCGCGTGCTGGACATTGAGTAGCTCTTTCATCGTCCTATAAATCCTTGTAAACCGACGACACCAGCTTCAGTTTTACCACTGACGGTGTACGTTCAATCATTGAACGTGTCCAGGCCATTAGCCCCAAAGAGCCTGGATCATGCCTGTCGTATGCCCATCAGATACGCCCCAGAAGCTACGACCATTGGCACTTAGCGTACTGCTGGCGTGTGGGCCGAGCGTGGCGCTGGACACCAGCAGCATCACGACCTCCGTGCTTTCGCCAAATTGCCTCGAATACCGGGTCGTTGGCATTTGTTTCTGGCTTCTCTGCACGCCTTTCGGTTGTACAGTCAAAACCTCACCCAAGGTACGTCATTTCATTCCTGAGCTGGTGGTCTCAAGCTACGCCACCACAGGCAATAATCCCTGGACCGAAATGACCACCCTATCCGCTCCCATCAGCGGTGCGGAAGGTGGCGGCAACCTGATCACGCCGAACACCCATCGCGACAATCTGGCGCGCTTCAAGAACGTTGACGGCATCGGTCACCCAGGTGGCTGGGCTGCAACGCAACTGGCTTCGCAGTCCGGCTACGCCTGCGCCAGTGGTGCCTTCGCTTTCCTGCCCTACTACCTGAGCACCCTGGACTCCCTGGCCTGGCGCCATGGCATCCCGGAAAACTTCTACCCCGAATCCCTCATACCGGGAATCCGCGAAGTCGGCCGTCAGGCGCTGGGGAACATGTGGGGGAACGTCTATCCCCGTCAGGGCTTCCTGGTACAGGCCGATGACTTCAAAGCTTCAGCGGTGATGGCGCAACGGGCGGGCGATGTGATTACCCGCAACGGACAGCCGCATGCGTACTTACCGCTCCTACCCATACCACGCGACGGCTACTGGCCACCCGGCCCGATCGTTGAAAACGACGCATCGACTCACAAATGGCAACTGCTCTATCCCCAGGTTCAACCCACCTGCGCCATCTTCCCCAGCGATCCGGTACAGAGCGCGGACGGCGGCTACGCCTGGTCACTGTGGCGTCCCTATAGCTGCTGCAAACGAGAGGGCCAGACCTTTCTGTTCAGCATCGACTTCGAAGGAGGTGCTTCATGAGCCAGCTTCTCGCACGGCCCTGGTTGGGCGTGATAGGTCTGTTGCTCTGTGAACTGCTTTTCATGGCTGCTCATGCCCACGCCGCCGAGGACGATTACCGCCTGGGCACTCAAGGCGGAGTACTCGACGATCGAGTGATGTACACCATCGGTGGCGGCTCCGCAGTGGGCTCACCGAGCTCGCTCTACCGGCCCAGCGGTCTCGGCGTCGGCGGGTCCTGGCGAGCAAACATGATGTGCGGAAACATGAGCCTCACCAACACCCTGCAAAACCAGCTGAACGGCGCTACCGAAGGCTTTCAGCAGATCATGGGCAGCATTGTGCAGAACGCGACCCAAGCGGTGATGTCACTACCAGCGTTGATCATCCAGCGCGCCAATCCCGGCCTCTATGAGTTGCTGAGTAATGGGGTGATGCAAGGCCGCATCGACTTCGACCGCTCCAAACTGACCTGCCAGGCCATGGCCGAAAAGATGGCGGACAAGGTCGGTCAAGCCGGTTGGGGCGCGCTGGCCAAGAACCAAGAGATGCAGGGCAATCTGGAGCAAACCGGCGGTGATGCGGTGGCTGCGGTGAAAAATACCGAGGCCCGTAACGGCAATAATGGAGTCTCCTGGGTTGGTGGTTCTAAGGCTGGTGGGAATGGGCAAACACCCATTCGAGTGACCTCCGACGTAGTTCGCGCGGGCTACAACCTGCTGCATAACCGGACGGTGGATGACAGTACGTTGATCAGTAGCACCGATTGTTTGGGAGGAGCCATTTGCCAGACGTGGGTGTCGCCACAGGAGGAATCCGAATGGGCCGTTCGCGTGTTGGGTGAAAGTGAAGTCGCGACCTGTGACAGCTGCGAAACCCTGCGCGCTACCGCTGGCAGCGGATTGACGCCGCTGATTCAGGAGGCCTACAGCGAACGCCTCAAGGCCTTGCAGGGGCTGCTGTCCGGCTCACTGTCTACTACTCCAGACAATCTGGCTAAAGCTTCCAGCCCAATGCTGCCGGTAACTCGCGGTGTGATCGAAGCCCTGCGGGATGACCCCGACCAAGATCTGTTGGCACGGCGTCTGGCCAGTGAGACGGCCTTGTCCAGCGTACTCGACAAGGCGCTCCTGTTGCTGCGCACGCTGCTGGCGGGCAGTCACGAACCGAACATCGCCTCCGCCGAGCCGGCCCAAACTGCCTTGACGAAAAACATCGAGGTACTGGAGCGCGAAATTCGCCTGTTGCAGACCGAACTACAGGTCCGGCAGATGCTCGCCACCAATACCGCGAGCCTGGTGCTCGATCGGCATGCCGGCGGTGCCGATGCCTCCCGTACCGTGGAGCAAGGTGACCCCGAGCCGAGCCGACTCAATGATGCCGACGCCAGGCGCAAGTAAGTCATGAATCGCTCATTCCTATTCACATTGCTTTCGAATCTGGTGATTGCCGCGGTGATGATCCTGACCGCCACACTGGTCGCCTGGCTCGGTAGCACTGCGCTGAGTAGCTTCGAGACCTGGCAGCAGGCATTCGAATCCGCACGGCCCTATCTACAGTGCTGGCGTGCCCTGCTCTACGGTGTCCTCTTTGCGCTCTGGTGGGATTTGCTTCGGCGCTACCGACAACGACCACCAGATCGACTCCGCGTCAAACGCATCGGCATATTAGGGCTCGTACTCCTTACCTGCGTCGAGCTCACCCGACTGTGAGGTCACCACCATGCTCATGAGCACCAACAGCTACCTGGAGTTTTACCTCTCGCTGCTGGGCTGGATCATCAACAATGGGGTTTGGAGCGTCCTGTCCGACACGGGGCTGTTCGCCGCGCCCTTCGGTGCAATCGTCTTGCAGGAGTGGCTGTCGGCACGTCAGCAAGGCGCAGATGAAGGCAACAAAGGACTACTGTCGGTACCGCGGATCGAGAACCGCTTGTGGCTGGCCTACATAGTCGTGTTGTTCGGTTGCGCGCCGGTCTTTCCGTTGAGCCTCGCCTCGATGGCGTTCGATGATGCGGCGAGTCAGCGCTGCGGTGTCAGCGTGGCCAAGCCAGCAGAAACTGCCTGGGGGACCACCTTTAATACCATCGGCGAGCGCTCTGCCAACGTCCCGATATGGTGGTTTCTGGTGCATGCCTTGAGCAAAGGCGTAACCGCCGCGGCCACTGCCTCTGTCCCCTGCGCGCCAGACATCCGGCAGATGCGTATGGAGATCGACAGCTCTCGCATCGATAGCCATGTGCTGCTGCAGGAAGTCGCCGACTTCACTCGTGACTGCTATGGCTATTCTCGCTCTCGGCTGTTCACCAACCGCCCGCAGTTGGACAAGGCACAAAGTCACGACGCATCCTGGATCGGCTCAAGCTATTTTCTAGACACGCCTGGCTATTACGACACCGATCGCTCACGCACCCCGCGAGTCAGCTGGTCGTATGACGAAAGCCGCGACACTTCATTGCCGCGGCTGGAGAATGGTGCGGGGTATCCCACCTGCAAACAGTGGTGGAGCGACAGTGGGATCGGGCTACGCGATCGCTTAATTGAGCAGCTCGACCCTTCGCTTTTGACTCAGTTGCAAGGTTGGTTGACTGGTCATTCGAGCAACGAGATCGAGGATGCCACCCTGCGTGAGCTGGTCAGTCCACGTCAGCAATCGATGTCCATGTCGCCCGGACAGGTGTATCAGGACTATGGCTCCAGTGCCCGCGGCGGCTCGATCAATCAAGGGCTCAATAACCTGGCGACCAACACTGGGCTGGCCCTCGGTTCCTTCAGCAATTTCCCGGCGATGAATGCGCTACGCGCTGCCCTGCCGATGGTGCAGGCTTTCCTGATCATGGGCGTCACCATCAGCTTGCCGCTGATTTTGCTGGTCAGTACCTACCAGCTAAAGACCGTCATGACAGTGACGTACGCGCTGTTCACGCTACACATGCTGACCTTCTGGTGGGAGTTGGCGCGCTGGGTCGACTCCAGCATGCTCGATACCTTGTACAACCACGTTTCGGCGTCCAATCAGGTGCTGTTGTCGTTGCCCACATCCGGATTTATGGATGGAACGGTCACGGCGCAGGTGATTGAGTATGTGATGGGGGCGATGTTCTTGGTACTGCCAGGTCTATTTCTGGTGGGTATGAGCTGGGCAGGCTACTCAATTGGCAGCAGCCTTGAAGGTATGCTTGGAAGTGCAAGCAAGGCAGCGCATGGCGCCGCAGGCAAAGGCGCAGATCAGTTGATGGGAGCAACGAAAAGGATCATCTGACATCGCTATTCGATGATTTGGAATGACCAATGTAATGGCCATTGTCATCGTAATTGCCTAGATAGGAGTTGGCCCCTAAAAAATCTGGTCCCGGATCATTGTCTTCAAGATTCGCGTTCTTACCAGCCTTCGACACCAGAAACACAATCACAGCAATCATCGTTGACACAGAAGCGACCAGCCAGAAACCGATAAAGAGCATCCCTAGGATTAGAACCAGCTTCGCAACCAGAAAGCTCCCACGAACCAATAGCCCACCTGCGGGCATTCCTGCCGCCACAGCACGCTTGGCCACACGAAATTCAAATTCCTTCACCTTGCGATAACCACGTTCTGCCGACATACCGCATGCATATGCCCAGCGGTATGCGCGGGAAATCTGTACGGGCTGCTGAGCCGGCATGATTGCGCCCTCTTCTAAGCGTATTCCTGTGGGAATCGAGATTACAGCCTACTACTGAAAACCGCCCATGCTTAACCGTTTATCAGCTTGGTCGCTCGAAAACTCTTCACTGGAAGACAGAAGACGCACCTCTTGCAGCAGCGCCGCTATGGCCGTTGACCCATGCAAATCATCCAGCTACATAGAGGATACGGATCGCTGTTATCGACAGCGCCTTCCCAGGTAGCCAGAGCCTTCAAAGCTACGTCACTCCAGTGATGGTTCCCCCAAGTGCGATTGCGTTCGGCAGCTCGCACGGTCATCGTTTCATACGGTGATGAACGCCCACTGCTCTTCCGAGCACCTTTCGAGCTCTGCTCGTCCTAAACCCTCTTCTTTTCTTCAACCCATTGCGGGAATTCCTCCCCTACGGGACAGGTTTCTTCGCGCGTTCAACGGAGGTACACCATGTCCGACTCACTCACATCCGATGCGTTGAACGCCCTGAGCTTGCCCGTCGTGTTCACTCCAGACGCTTGGCAACGTGCAGTACTGCTCAATGGCTCAAGTCATCCTGAGAAGCTGCAAATCGATAGATTGAGCAACGTATTGCGCGCAGCCTTTAGAGCTCATCTGGCCCATCCAAACGCACCCTTTGTGGTGTTCGAAGTAGCCACAACCGACTCGACGGGGCATGCCGATCAGCACACTTCGATGCAACTGAAGCTCAGCCTGCTTCATGCACCGAACCAACCTGACGCCTTATTGATAGCGCTTGCAGAAGAGCATCAACGCTAAACACACACGGCCATACCCGGCCACAGATCGGGCTGTGCGCAGTCCTGCATCAATCCATCACCCACCGGGGAACCCTCCCGGACGGGCAAGGCGTTCCTCCTTTCTCTCGAGGAAAATGCCATGCGCAATATTTACCAAGACGTGACGGATAAGATCGTTACCGCGATAAACCAAGGCGTAGTCCCTTGGATCAAACCTTGGTTATCAACTGGCTCAGCTGATGTCGGTCGTCACCAACCCTACCCCATTAATGCGATCACGCAGCGTGCCTATTCGGGCATCAATTTGCCGTTGCTCTGGGTCGAGGCCAGGTTGCAGGGGTTCACTCAGGATCGCTGGCTGACCTTCAACCAGGCCCAAAAAGCCGGCGGACACATCCGTAAAGGTGAGCGCAGCACTCTGGCAGTGCTCTACAAGCCGATGGAGCGCGAGGAGCAAACCGAATCAGGCCAACCCGTACTCGATGAAAACGGTGAGCCCAAGGTCGCCCACTTTGGCATTCTCAAGACGCACTTTCTGTTCAACATCGAGCAAACAGAGGGGCTCGAAACGCTCAACGAAACCTTGCTCGAGACGGAACCAAGCGAGCCCTTCTGCCCCAACAGCGCTGCGGAAAACCTGTTGTTAAGTTCGGGCGCAAACATCATTCATCGGCCTGCCGACGAAGCTTTTTACCACCCGATCAGGGACCTGATTCAACTGCCGACGAAAGCGCAATTTCACGATCAAGGTGGATACTACGCCACCGCACTTCACGAACTGACGCACTGGACCGGACACCACTCTCGATTGCAGCGCGAGGGCGTGACCACACCTTGTCCATTCAGCTCGCCAAGCTATGCATTCGAGGAGTTGGTCGCCGAAATGGGCGCCGCTTTTTTATGTGCATATGCCGGTATCCAAGGAGAGCTTCGGCACGAGGGTTACATCGATTACTGGCTCGGCCTGCTCAAGGCTGACAACCGCGCAATCTTCCGAGCCAGCGGCCAGGCTCGATGCGCCTCGGAGTATGTGCTCAATCTGGAGCAGCAACAGAAGCAAGCATTATTGGAGGACCCCGCGGAGCAAAAACACGAACGTCTGATCGTGAGCCACTCTTGAACTCACCGCCTCAGATCCTTAAGGGCCCAACGCAAGTTGGGCCCTTTTCTATCAGCTACGTCCCTCCTTGAAAGACCCGCTTCAATGTCAGCAGACGTGCCGTGAATCATCACGAGCGATGGTGCTCAATTAGTAGTCACCCCATTGCAATCAGCGTACGCCGTGGCATGTAGAGTTTTATCCACAGAAATACCCACGCTTTTCGTGAATAACTTTACGGCTCGCTTCCGAGGGCCATCCTAGAAAGCTGCAGCGCTACGGACGGTTGAGGTCAGTCATCCAGGTTCTCTGCCAAAAATTCGACCAGATCAAGAGGGCTTTGGCTGTCGATTACTTTGTAGATCAGATCGCGCTTGCTGCGCGGCAACTTCTTGACCACGCTCTTCGCTGAAGCCCTGACGGCTTCGTCTGTTCCATGGATACGTGCCGCGAGCAAAAGTATGAGCGTGGCGTCAGTGAGATTCATGGCAAGACCCGATAAAATTCGCACCGCAGTGTAACGACACTTTCCTTTTTCATACCAGTACGAGCCACCTAACAAAACGGCACCAAGGTAAATCGTTATTCCAGTTGCCGCACAAAGGGATATACGGAAAAAGGACGGGTAAGGGTTGGAAGGGGAATGGGGACTCAAGGGTAAGAGCTCTATCCGAAAAGGCTAAAAGGCCACTGACCCTGCCATTTCCCGGGAGGCCACAATGCTCAGTCTGTTTCGTCACAAAAGGCAGAAGCCCTCACCGCCACCCACCGTCAGCGTCATCGAAGGTTACCTGGCCATCGAGTCGTCCAAGAGCTTATTAGCAGTCGAACACCGCCGCCAGTTGCTCGATCGTATCTGGCAGTACACCGCCCTCTCCCATCAGCAGTTCAGCCAGCTCTACTTAAATCCGATCCATCTCTACGCCGAGCTCGTCCAGCAGCTTCCAGCCAGCGAGACGCACCATCATGCTTATCTCGGCGGCATGCTCGACCATGGCCTCGAGCTGGTTGCTTGCAGTTTGAAATTGCGTCAGTCGTATCTGCTTCCCACCGGCGCCGCGCCCGAAGACCAAGCCGCCCAGACCGATGCCTGGTCGGCTGGCATCGCCTATGGCGCCCTGCTGCATGACATCGGCAAGATCGCCGTGGATCTGCTGGTCGAACGCCAGGATGGTCGTGTTTGGCATCCTTGGCAGGGCTCCCTGGATCAGCCCTACCGTTTTCGTTACATCAAGGGTCGTGACTACCACCTGCACAGCGCCGCTGCAGGTTTGCTCTACACCCAAATTCTCGACCGCCCAATCCTCGATTGGCTCAGTGGATTTCCGCCACTGTGGGCAAGTCTGCTGTATGTCCTCGCGGGCCAGTACGAACGTGCCGGCGTGCTCGGTGAGTTGGTGATGCAGGCCGACCGTGTTTCCACCGCACAGAACATCGGTGGTAACCCGAGCAAGGCGCTGCAAGCACCAACTCACTCGCTACAACACCATTTGATCAGCGGACTGCGTTATCTGGTTCAACACGAGCTGAAACTCAACCAGCCGGGTGCCGCCGGATGGCTGACCCGGGATGCCCTGTGGCTGGTCAGCAAGACGGTCACGGATAAGCTGCGAGCTTATCTCCTGTCGCAATCGATTGAAGGCATTCCCTCATCCAACCTCGCGGTGTTCGACGAGCTGCAGTCACATGGATTGGTTGAGTCCACGCCGGAAGGCAAAGCCATCTGGACCGCACTTGTGGCACAAGGAAATTGGCAGCAGAGTTTCACCTTTCTTCGCCTTCAGCCGGTGTTGATTTGGGGGAATGAAGACCGGCCTGAGGCTTTCAGCGGAACGGTGAGCATTGCAGCCCATGACCACTCTACTGACACCCCGGTACCAGTAGCAGCGCCCGACACAGGCAGTGCAGGATCAGGTCAAAGCCAACCGCAGCCGGATCCATTGGCACGAGAGGATGCCGATTACCTCGGCACGCTGCTGGACATGTTCGAATTGAAAGAGCCTGAAGCCAGAGACGCACTGTCAGAAAGTGCTGTCGAAACTTCAACGCTTCAATCGGATAGCCCAGGCCAGGTATTCCTGAACTGGGTCAAGGAAGGCATTCTCAGCCACAAACTGATCATCAACGACAGCAAGGCCAAAATCCACACGGTGGGTGGCAGCGCATTTCTGGTCACGCCTGGTCTCTTCCAACGTTACGCGCAGGAGTTTCCCGGTATTTCTCAGGGCGCTTGCCAAAAGATCGAAGAATGGCGTTGGGTGCAAAAGCAGTTTGAGAAGCTGAAGGTTCACAAGAAGCGAGACAACGGTCTAAATATCTGGACATGCCAAGTGCAAGGTCCCAGGAAGAAAACGACCTTGAAGGGATATCTGATTGCGGAGCCGACGTCACTTTTAGAATCGATACCGTCAGATAACCCTTTTCTCGCGTTTGATGAAAGCTAACGAGGCTAATCAAACTCTTCACTTTTGTTATATCGAATCTGCTCCGCAGGTCGAAGTCGAGTGCAGTACGGCCTACCCGACGGTTACCCCAGCGCCCCCCCTGGTGACCTACAAATCTGGTAACGAATTCTGAGCCCAGCACATGATCCCGTGTGAGACGATCCACGTCGAACTCATTGACGGGTGAACCCCATGATTGCAGCTCTGAGCCGTACTGCTCCGATAGATCGCAAAGACCCACCCAAGCGCGTTTTATACCTGTCATTGGTAGCGATATCCCCTTGCCTGGTACTCGGCGCGTTATGGAAGCAAGGTGACTTGACTATGGTGTCCAGCGCGATGACATTGGCCGCCTCTGCACTCCTTCTGCTCAATTTGGAGAGGATTCAGGACTACGTACGCCCAGAGTGGGCTCGCGAGTACGAAGCCAAGCTGGCTCCCCTGCAAGCACGTCTACTGGAGCAGGATCTGAGTGCCTCGGAGCGCGAGCTTGTCCTTAATCGAATCGAGGATCTCAACGATCGCTACCACCTGGTCACAAGCCCAGCTGTCACCTATCGCTGGATCAAAAGGATGGGCGCTGCCATGGGGAGTATCGCCCAGTTCTTGCGATCAAGCTCGCATTAAGTCCGGATTGCATCGTCCCAATGCTCGCAGCACCTGATTGGCGATAAGCCCAGGTAGCTGCGAACGATCAATCTGGTGGCTGCACGATCTCCTCCAAATCTTCTTCCGAGTCATCACAGAACGCATCTACCGGCCCCGCCTTGTAAGGTCTGACATCATACATACGCTTCTTGATATCTGGATTGAACCACCCTTGTACAAAAATGAAATCCCTTCAACGACCCAGCTGGACAGCTTGCCCGATCCAGCTCATCTGTGAGTGTCTGACCTTGCTCGCATCGATCACAGCACTCAGCATTTGAGTCATGTGAAGGTAGAGCTAACGTGCACCGGCGCTATCGTGTAATACCTGCCGGCCATCCTCTGCACAAACCCAGAACTTCGATCTTGCTCGAGTTCCACCAGCCGATCAAACTCAACCCCGACATTCTGTGCGACTTCGAACAGCCTGAGGTGGTTGAAGCACCACCAATGACATCCTTGCCCCTGGGTGGGTATATGGACGCTCAGCCGGTCAAGATTCTCGACGCAGCTCTCCCTGGCGGCCTTGAAGGCCTGTAACCGCTCTGCTGAGAGCGTCGCGTCGAGTGTGCGCCTCGCTGTGGTGGCAAGAGCAGAGTACCGCGAGGTTTGTCAGGAGTGATCTCGACTCTCCGACCAAGGCCGGATATGGTGAACCACAGGAAGGACGGCGTTCTGCATGCACTTTGTGCGGATGGGATTCAGCCTACGGGCTTAGCACCATGTTCTCACTCGATCAAACAACCTGTGACACCCCGTGTACCAGTGCAGACCACGTCGGCCGATAGGATCACGTTGAACAATGGACAAGCCAACCGCAATAGCCAGTGATGCTCTCGCCCGCGCCTGGCTGGAGCAGTTCAATCTTGGCGATCGCTCGCGCGCCCAGAAACTGCTAGAGGCGTTTGCCTTCGTATCTCGAGATGACTTCATCGATCAAATGCGTGCCATGCTTCTGCGGGAAGCAGAAGCTACACAGGGTACCGTTGCTCTGTATGCCGAGCGCGAGCTTAGGCATCGCCTAGGTAAGCCGAACCGTTTATTCAGCGAAACCCGACGCTCCGTCAAGCGTGCCACCGGCGCAAAAGGGCCTGACGCGGTGAAGCCAACGAAAGCCTATGACCCCTCGGTTGGCAGCGAAGGCATAGTCGCGCAGATGATTTCTCAGCTTTGCCAGGAGTATCCAAAAAAATTCTTAAACCATCCAGGCCCAGAGCAGATACGCAGAAAACGTGCACGGGCTTTCTGGGTCGTTACGGACCTGATTGGAAGCGGTGATCGAGCATCGAACTATCTTGAAGCGGCATGGTTAGTCAGATCCGTCCGCAGCTGGTGGTCAGGAAAACTGATGAGGTTTGCAGTCATGGCGTATTCCGCCACTGAATCTGGCGAGCGCTCGGTAGCCAGACATCCGTCCAAACCGACGATACATATTGTTCTGCCCTGCCCCACCATCGACACCTGTTTTTCCCTTAAAGAAGCCGAGCAGATGAAGACGCTCTGCACCACTTATGATCCCACTGATGGAGAGCCAGGCCACGGCCCTTGGTTTTGGAGCGGTTCAAGCCTTGGCTACGGCAACACTGGAGCTCTGCTTGTGTTCGCACACGGTGCGCCAAACAACGTACCACTCATGTTTCACAAAGCCTCAAAAGACAAGAAAAAAACATGGACGCCTTTATTCCCTGCTCGGGTTTCAGCCGGTATCAGCAAGGAAGTGTTCGGGATTGACTTGACGGCCGAGAGCATCAGCGCTCGCTTGGCTAACCTCGGCGATAAGAGCCTGGCCAAGTCGAAGGCGATCTTGAAATCAGATATAGGCACAGGACAAGCTTTTCTGGTGCTAAGTGCGCTGTTGCAGCGTTCCCGCTTGAACGACCGGGCACTCGCCACTCGAACCGGCCTGAAAACGTATGAGCTGACGAATCTTCTCCGAAAAATGACTCAGTATGGCTGGATCGACTCACAACGCAGACTGACCGACCAGGGTTACGGCCAGCTCGCGCATGCCAGAAAACAGGAACATCTTGCTAAAAAAACCACACCTGTTGGCAATCCGATTCCAGAACCGTACTATCCCTCCTCGTTGAGGCATCCAATCTAGATTCTAGCTCCGGCGTACGTTCCTAGAATGTTGCTGCCATGATGGGTTGGATTCTCAACTCATCACCGGGCGCAGATTACTGCTGCCCTATGTCTTAGCTCCTGCTTACGGTTAAGCGCTCACGCCACAGCCTAGTGGCGTAGCCTTCTGCCCGCGGCGCGAGCACTCACCCTGCGGGTGTCAAAGTAGATGAAGGATTGGACGCCTCAACACTACCGCCGAGCCCAAGGCGCAAATAGCATTGCCCCTCTGGTGATGGACGCTGCGATCGTGACCTCTCAGAAGACGGTCGCTGTTCACCCATCGCTGCCCCCAATACTGACCCTCAAGCACCTCGCCCACCTTACCCAAGTGTCTTATAAGCACCTGCGAGATTACGTTACTCGCGAAGTTGAGTCCTACAAGGTTTTTCGCGTTAGAAAACGCGGCCGACTGGGCCAGCCCACTTCATTCCGTGTGATCTGCGTTCCACCTCCAAGCCTGTCGGTAGCCCAACAGTGGATCGCGCAACACGTATTAGCTAAAGCCAAGCCTCATGCGGCCAGCACAGCCTTTGCACCGAACTGTCGGCTAATTGACGCGGCCTCGCCTCACTGCACGAGTCGTTGGCTGATCAAGGTCGATGTGAAACGCTTTTTCGAGTCGATCTCTGAAATTGACTGTTACCGGGTCTTCCGCAGCCTCGGCTACCAGCCCTTGGTATCCTTTGAATTGTCACGCCTCTGCACCCGCACCGCTAACTTCAGTCGTATACGCCGCACGATCAAATGGCGCCGAAAAGTCTCCTTGTCCAAGTCAAAGATTCCCAACTATGCATCACGGAACATTGGTCATCTGCCACAAGGCGCCGCAACGAGTCCCATGCTCGCAAACCTTGCGATGAGAGAAGCCGACATTTTGCTGACCGAGCTAGCCGAGCGGCTTGGGCTGACCTACACGCGCTACGCGGATGACCTGACCCTCTCTACAACCGACGTTACATTCGATCGGGAGCAGGCTCGTCGGACAGTGAATGAGGTCTACAGGATCCTCCAGCGATTTGGGCTCAACCCGAATCTCGCCAAGACTACGATCGCCTCACCACGGAGTCGAAAAATCGTCCTGGGCCTACAAGTGCATCAGGAAACACCGAGGCTGACCCGCGCGTTCAGAATGAAAATCCGGATGCACCTACATTACCTAGAGCGCAAGGACGTCGGGCCTTTGACACATGCAGAGCGTCGAGGCTTTTCAGCAGTTGCTGGCATGCGCAACCATCTGATGGGGCTCGCTGCCTACGCCATTCAGATCGAGCCTGACTACGGCAGAGAGGTAAAAGCAAGACTGGAAGCTGTGGAGTGGCCGGTGCTGTACTGATGCCCCACCACCAAACGGGTATGACACCCGACGAAAGATGACAGCCGTGCAGGTTGAAAATTAAACCGTCCATCGAAGTCACCTTCCCTATTCCGGCCAATGCGAATGAACAACTGTTCGCCCTGGGTCTTTGCCCAGTCTTCCGCTGTGTGCGACACCGGCGGCAACTCGATGGGCGGTTGATGTGGCCACAACTTGCCGATTTCACTCGCCCACTGCGTCGGTAGGCGTGTAAGAACGTCCTTCAAATAAGCATGGGGATCATGCCCGTTGAGCCGGGCATATTGGATCGAACTCATAATTGCAGCCGCCCGTTTTCCGCTGCGTAGCAGCCCTGCAAAGAGCCGGTTCTTTCGTCCAAGAACCCATGGTCGGATCTGGTTCTCGCACCAGTTGTTGTCAATGGGGACGGCACCGTCATCAAGGTAGCGCGGCAGTGCTGCCCAGCGTTTCAGGCTGTAATCCAACGCTCTGCTGATAGCCGAATCATCCGGCACGAGGTCCCGCTGGCCGATCATCCAGACATGCAGCTTCTCCATCACCGGTACGGCTTTTCCTTGCCGTATTCGGCGCCGTAAATTTGGCTCCAGGTCGCGGCCTTCGCTCTCGCTTTCGTGAAGCAACTGGCTGATTTCACCTTCACGCGCTGCTTACCTCCGATGGGTCATCCATTAAGCCGCCGGCTAAAGCTCAATGTAGGAGGCTCACTGCTTGTTGCGCAGCCCACCCATAGCCTAGTTTCAGGATGCACTGGACGCTAAGTAGGGACGAAACCCAAGGCCGAACACGTCCTCGAGCATGAAGGCTTCCTTGAATTGGATTCCGGGATTCAGATGGAGGATTTGGTGAATTTCTGTTTTATGGGCATCAGGCATACGTGCACCAAAAATGATTGCTGAGATCGGCGCCGGGGCCCGATAAAGCTTATCGCCTGTAAGCGCAAGGGCTCTCCATTCTCTCTCGTAGCTCCACTGCTTGGCCTTCGTATACACACAGACGTCGATGAAGCTCTCCTCAGCATCGGCAGGCAGATCTTTCAAAGAGAGCGACGGGTAGATCTCGGTGTATTTCACGGGTTGAGCAAGGCGTCCTAACAGACACATATCATCGATCATGAACTCGATGCAAAAACCCTTGTGGTACTCAGCGTAGTGAGACCACATGAGGATTTCTTCGGGAGTCTCGCTGAGGCAGAGAACCCCGATTTTTTGCATGTGCGCGCGTAGTGACTCCCGAAGCTCAGCATACGCGGCCTCGTCCAATTCACTCGGTGCTTTCAAGGCATCGTCCACCACTGCATTTTTCGTGACGATCTCGAGAGCATGTGCGACAGACTCGTGCAGCCTCTTGGGATCTAGATTAATGGCACAGTCGAAAGGATCGTTGAAGCTAGCAGGGCTGGACATCCAAACGGTGTTTTCACTCAACGACTGCAATGAGTACTGCGTGAAGCTTTGGTACTTGTACAGGAAAGGCGGAGTTTTCATGGTTGTCCGAGAGCTATGATGCTGAATGATTGGCATAGAAAATGGCCGCGCGAAATCATAGCCTGCCCCGGTTACAGGCAACATGAGTCTTCCACTTTGCATCATGAAAGGTCGATTGATATGCGACTACAAACAGGCATTTTGGAATTTTTCTACTAAAGGGCTAAAACCGTGCCAATAGATAAGGCATCAATCCTGCAAATCATACAGACCAGCGCGTTTGTGGCACTTTAATCGATCGTGAGGAAACTAGATGCTGCATTGGATCACCTGCCTGTTTGGCCTGTCTCGCCGCTACCTCCCGTCGAGCCACCACGAAGACATTTCTGGGAGCTTCGAGCCGACCCTTGATGACCTGCGAGCTGAGGCAATTGACTTCGAAAGACAGGTTAAAGCCCATATCGGTCGCGAGTCAGGAAAAATGCCAACTGGCCCCCTGGGTCAACTGATCCGCGACATGCTGCCCAAATATCCCAAGTACCCCCAAATCCCGGGATTCTGGGATGGTTTCGTCGTCGAAGCAGCAGCCCTTAAAGAGCTGCGCAACAACATTGCTCACTCTGATGTCCAAGGCCTCCCGCCTCTTCCAGAGATTTATGGGCGCTTCAAAAAAGCAAATGATGTTCTCCGCCCATTCACCGTGTGTAGCGTTCCTCGTGATCGCTTCACTCAGTTTTTTTGGGTGAAAAGCCTCTTGCACTTTAAAATCGACGAACAGGTGTTCCGATTGTCCGAGCGTGACATCGAGAACCTCCTCGTCGAGCTGCATCCATCGTCGCGAGGAAAAGTGCGTTTCAAGGCTGGCAAGCAGATACACAGTGCGATGCTCGACATCAAAAATGAGTCACGAACCTACTTTGTCGAAGACTGCGCCCCCTTCAACCTGGACGATCAGGAAGCGATGGCTCTCGACGATTTGTTGATCTCGTACCTAGGGCCTGTACGTTATTAGGTAGCCACCGGCGATCTTTCTTACGATAGAAGGTGCAAGACAGAGTCGCGTCTATTCAGCCACAAGAGCGAAGTCAGCCACTATCTTCTCGTCAAAGAAAAATGCCCCTGACTTTTCCGACTTGTAAAATAGTTACCTCTCAAAACATTTCCTTCGTGCCCATAAAGCTTCAAAATGGAAGCCCCTTCATAACCACTTCCAGCCGAATCTTTTGAACCTTTAGGAACGATCCTATAAAAGTAATAAAGAACTGGGCGAGCAGAATTAACATCCTTGATAGTTTTTACCACGAGCGTTTCAGAGTCTGAGCTTTCAGAATGAACTTCCATGCTCACCGAAAACAAACTTTGCTTGATATTGGCGACTGCCTTTTTCGTCCCCTCCGCACCGTCCCACAGATACGTGATATCCATATCCCACATACCATTCAAGTCGGGAAAAACCCAGTCATTCAAAATCGGAAAGCGATTCCATATTTTCCTCCAGAGGAAGCTGCTCAACACGAACAATGCTAATTCTAATAACACGGCCCCGCCAACCACCGCTCTGAGAGCTTGCTGCAGCGTCACCTCGAATCCACAGACAAACATTATAAATATCAATAATGTTACGAAAGCAGCATAGATCTTAGCAACGAGTACAATTGCTTTTAGCGGAGAAAGAGTAGAAAACATTCACACCTCCTGGAAATAGACTTCACTTCCATCTTTAAAAACCACTATCCCAAGCCTTGGCGTGGAAATACCGGTGAATATAACGCCGGGCAAAAGTGACCCGAATAGGGCCGCTAAATACCGACCACCAAATGCCCGACTTCGATTCGGTAAAATCCCAGGAGGAATCGGAGGAGAGAAATACTGCGTCAAGGAAACAATTCGCAGATCGGAATTTAAAATATGAAATCCATCATGCAAGTCATTATTGGGATTTGATATCTCAGCTAGACACCTAACAGAGTCTGTCATGCCATTTACTTCCAGGTCGACACGCATTGGAAATACCGGCAGATTAATACCATCTTCCAATACAATCACACCCAGCCCGGAAAACTCTTGCCCAGAAAGCGCGGTTATATCTCTGAGCAAATCAACCAATCGCTCCAACATTACTTCATCGCTCACGTAGTCGCACAATAAAAACCAATCCAAAGCTTACTTACGGCTCTGAATTACGCACCGAACGTCCCTACCCTATCTATCAACTAGCTATTAAGCACTCGATTTTTTAATAATTTATCAACTCGAGAAATCAGTACTTCGATGATATAAACCACTCTTCAAGTATTACTGTATAGCTAGCATAGCGTCTCAGCTAGGCGTTCGAATTAATTTTTCTCGGAAGCGTACGGCTGGATAAATTTTCTAGAACCGGCTTCAATTGAGAAACACACTTTCCTCGCCTCGCCTAAAACTGGCAGGCTCGAGAATATTTCGCTTGCCTGCGCCAGACATGTACTCAACATGGATATCCTTACACCCGACGATGAGCGCAAGCAGCGGACGACCATCAACTCGGTCAGCAGCCAGTATTTGCCACTCTTTAAGGTCAATTGAGGATGGACTCGGATAATTTTGGGGATGAGTGTGCCACTCCCCAATGTATCGCACCAGACCATTGCTTTCCTTCCACCGTTTCATGGCCAACCGGTGATGAAAGTACGGCATACGTTCAAAGAGAAACCTGAAGCGCTTGTCCCAAAATGAAGGTTCAGTCGCTTCGATAATTTCCAGGTGCTCACCGCGAACGTGGCCAAGTAATATCCCTCCCGCCTCCTTCGAATCCATGCCTTGCTGGATGTAGCGACTAAAAACCTCAAGCGGCTGTTGCCTTAGGTAAACCAAGTGCTCCGTGCCGGGCACAATCCAAGTTTTCACGAATGGCATGCCGGACATCCGGGATATGGCAGCGGCGAACAATCAGGGGTAGCGGGCTCATAGCTCTGATCGGTCAACCGGGTTGAGAGCGATGGCCATGGTTTACCTGCAACCCAAGCCAAAGCGGTGTCCAGTGCCAGGGCTGCGGCTTGAATCGACACCGATGCTGGGAACGGCACGTAGAGTCCCTCACACCCCTGCCCAGCAAAAATTGGCTGCACGCCTCCAACGACAGATAACATAATGCCTCGACTATTTGCCTCAGTAAGGCACCGGTAGCAACCCTGTCCAGTGCGCTGCTTAATCAGAGAACGCACGGCGGCGCCCGCCCCCTCAATCCAAACATGCATGGTTGGGCAGATGGCGACCTTGGCAAGCCAGTGCCCGAACGATTCCTCGCCCGTGGCATCAATGATCAAATCCAGCCCTCCCAAATTCACGTCCTTGGCGTCGCTAGTAAAGGTACGCACCTGGGCAGCGGGCATGGATACCATCAGCTCGTCTGCCAGTGCAGCTGCCTTTTCCCGGAACAGATGGTTAAAGCCCAGACGATGCCGCCCGAGGTTTTGAGGCATCAGAATATCGTTATCAATCAGCGTCAATTCACCGGTGCTCGTTCCCGCGCCAGCTTTCACGAGCATCTCAGCGAGGAAGCCACCGATGGTACCGCACCCGATCAACCCGATACGCTTGCCAGCGAGTGTTGCCTGCCCTGGGATATTGCGTTCGCTCAGGTATTTGTCATCGAGGCGAAGCATTTGCAGTGGTTCGATAGGACAATCAAATATGGGCAGTCGTTGATCGATGGAACGCCGATCCTCAGGACGATTGAGCTGAAGGTCAAGTACGAGAAAGCCGTAGCTGTAACCCGTTTTTTCTGACTCAATTACTATCATTATTCCGAACCGCCCCTCGCGATACGCCGCGATAATCTTATCGCGTACCTTGCGTTTACAGGCGTCATCTATTTCATGTAGCCAGTCGAGAATTTGTCCAACTGATTTGGGTGGCCAGTTGTCCTGCAGCGGTCTTGGAGCTGCGCTGGACGTGATCATCGCAACATGCGCTGGGAATTCCTTGATCGTCCTACCCGCACGCGCAAACTTGAGCCGGCTTCGCCCGACATCGTCAGTGAGCACATACATTTTGTTGTCTGATAATTGGAGGATCTCAACCGCGCCGGAGGTACGACGCTCGATATCATGGAAGCAGTAGATACCGTCCCAATAGACGAAGAACTCTTCCTGCAGATCCTCTTTCATATTTCCAGCCAGAACCTGCTCAAGAACCTCAGTGGCTTGAAGCAAGGACGTACGGATTTGTCCTACTGGATCGTAAATGTCGATCACTTGAGTACCTGGCGCGGCGTAGCAAAGATAACCATCCGGGCCAAGATGCGGCACCAGCCTAGGCAGTGCCTTCGGCACTCCTGTAAGCCATAGCTTGAGAGGCCGCTCAAATGAGCGGTCTATCCATACCTCGCATTGGACAGTCCCCTGAGTGGCCGTCGACAACTCTCCGGCCATCACAAGCCACCCAGCGTTCGACTGAGGATACACTTTAGTAAATCCCCATTCGGTCATATGACGCAGCACTTCGGGCATCGCGTCCATGAATTTAGCCTGCCTTTGTACGCTTTACAGGCTCTGCGGGGCCCGCGAGAGGAGCAATTGCAGCCATGGACGCCGGCAGGCTCTCAGAATTCGGCTTCATGCGATAAGGTGCATTCGGGAACCGGTCACCCAGCATGCTGTGAAGCCAGTGATAAGCAGTTTGTGCATCAGTTGCCTTGATTGAACCTTCCAAGTGATTCGCGAAAACCTGAAAAAGCTCCACGGCTTCGGCAATCGCCTCCTTGGGCATATGCGCAGTGAGCGATGACTCGGGGTCAATGGGGCTCATGACGCCCTTGCGCAGGGCATCAGGAATTCCCTTTACGACGTTCAACAGCGCGTGGTCATCTCGCTTGTCGAAATACTCATACAGCGGGCAAGCTGCCGCCATCAGAAGGATTGAGCTTGGGCCTTTATCCTCCCATTGCTTGTCGCGGAATGCTTTTAGGTAACGCACGACACGGATGAGTTGATCACCCTTTTCCTGGCACTCCCGCTTGAACCAGTTTTTCATAGCCATTGGGTCGGATTTACGCCAGCCCTGCTTTCGATCTGCCAGCAGAATCTTGTCCGAGGGCAGGGTCTTCCAAGTGTCCCTCTCGGAATTGATCGCACTGTCGAATACGGCATGGCCACGGCTTTCCATGCTGGCTTTTATCAGCAGGAAAAGGGTATCCGGGATCACGTACAAAGGAAGGTCGATGTGAGCATAGGGGGAGATCGTTACCCGAACACAGGTATCCTTGCTCTCGGCGTTCCACCCTCTTTCGGCGCACATCGCTTGAAGTACGTCGATGACAGCGTCAAAGAACAAAGTGATAGCTAGCTTGGGGCTGCTCTCTTCACGCATGACACTAAGCGGAAGGTACACACCATCGTCGATATCTGACTGTTGGGGCGGGGTCGTGCAAGGACTGTTGAGCGTTTTGTAGGCACGCGAACCTTGGATGTAGAACCGCGGCTCACAGACCTCACCCTCGAGGCCTTTCTCACGAAGCGCCCGAGGCAGGTCAGCCTTCAAAGCCTCTCTGATATCTTTACGAGCGCCATCGATTTCAGTCAGCTCGTCAGGTGTGAGGTTGAGTTCATCAAGGAAGCAATCTTCCCCGGTAGTAGTGAATAGCAAGGGACTAAAATTCGGCATGAAGCCTCCGCTCAAGCGCTAAATGAACGGTGTCTCCAGCAATTGCTGACCTTCACATCAAGACTACCAAGCGCTTCTGCGCTCCCGAATCTCATCACTGCCACCCTACGCCAAATACGTAATCCAAAGGGTGCAGTCCTTCCCAAGTTGTCAGCTACCATGCTCGATGACACGTGCGAGATGACATAGTGCCACCCCACAACATATAGATCAAGCCAAGAAAAAAAATCCCACATGTAGTGTATTTTGATCCACTGGAATAAAGGACGGCATTGTGAGACACATAGTTAAGTGGCGTTAGACCTAGTGAATGTGACCTGCCCTGCCGTGTTGAGCCCTTCCGTCCACTTACGGTCGGTGAAATAGGTGCCGTCCATGACAAAATCGTCACCAGACTCTTTGACGAAGACCCTAGCCGCCCCGGTGTGCACATTCGTATCAGTCGCCACCGGAACCTGGGTGTAGTTGATATACATGTAGTTAAGTTCGAGGATACCGACCTGATCACTGGGTCGGACGGAGACGCTGATCGTCTTGGATTCGGAGTATGGGATGTCCGAAGTGAACTCCATCTTAACGCTGAACAAACGCGCCTTAATCCTGACCTTTCCCTGAACGACGTAGAGCTCGGTCCCATCGCGTTGCCCAAGCCACTTCTGCATGATCCCCCAGTTGGACTGCAGCTTCATGTTCCACTCTCCATCGATGGGCGGGAGCAATTTGCGAACAAAAGGAAGCCTGCACAGCCACACAAAAACAGGGGTCTGGCCTAAAACGTAGAAAACAGCAGCACCAATTCCTACCGCTGATCCCACGGGCCGACGAAGATCGGTTAGCGGCCCAGACAGCAGCTCTGACATATCGTTGTAATGCAGAAACAGGAAGACGACCAGGCATGTTGTAGCGAAGTACCCGAGGGTTTTGGTGATCCCTATGACTTGATACATGCCAGCCCTCAGTTTGCGAGTGTTAGCGCTCTACCCTATACGCTCGCCGACATGCTGTACATGGCATCGAGTGTCGATGCCATGGCGGTCGCAAAACACCTCCTTCCATCCGCCCCCCCTTCGACATGGGCGCTACAGTAAGATCCGTGACAACGAAAAGCGCCATCAACAAGTAAGCCAGGCCGTCATTGGTTGCAGGTTTTCAGAACACCCGGATAACACGGAGTGAGCTGCATAACTCTTGCTCTTCGCGTATAGGCCGTCTGCTTCTAGGTGGCATTCCAATGGATTATCTCTTCGTGGTGGCACAGGTTCTCGATGACGACGTTCTGACCGGGGCGGGCGCGGGCGTTATTCAGGGCGAATATCCGTGGGGGGAAATGTGGGAGTATTTTTTCAAGCATGAAAAAGCCCAACCGATGAAGATTGGGCTAAGTCATTGAATAATATGGCCGGGACGGAGTGATTCGAACACTCTCCCTTTAGCACCCCATACATGGGGTAGCTGAATATTCCAAGTTTGTCCGCCAGCCGTGCCTGCCGAACGAATAAAAAACCCGGCACGAGGCCGGGTGGTTACCCGCCATCCCCAAGACGCAGCCCCCAAATGAGAGGGATAGAGAGCTGACAAGAGAGGGCGGGAGCGAGATGATGCCAAAGGGTGTCTTCCTGCGCAATAGAAGCCTCTTGCCGAATGGACTGGCCCCAACAAAACCGGACACCGCCACCCCGTTAACTTGATGCCGTTTTCATGCGCCTGAACTCTCTGGGAGAGCGGTATTTCAGCGCGCTGTGTGGATGCTGCTCGTTGTAATGTTCGAAAGCGATTGCCAGGTTACGTAGCGCCGTTTCGCGGTTCGGACGAGGCATGTGGGCCACGTAGTCGCGTTTGATGGTCTTCACGAAGCTCTCGGCCATGCCATTACTCTGCGGGCTGCGAACCGGCGTCGTGACAGGCTGCAAGCCGATTTGCTGTGCAAAGAGCCGAGTCTGCTCTGCGATATAGGCCGAGCCATTATCGCTCAGCCACTGCACAGGCGTGCTGGGCAGCTGATCGCCAAACCGCTTCTCCACGCTTTCCAGCATCAAGTCGCGAACATCGTCGCCACTGTAGCCTGTCGGGCTGGCGACCCAGCCAATCGCCTCTCGGTCGCAGCAGTCCAAGGCGAAGCTCACACTCAACTTGGCGCCGTCGTCGCAGCGAAATTCAAACCCATCGGAACACCATCGGGTGTTGCTAGTAGCAACAGCAACGCGACCTTCATGCTTTCGAGCAACACCAGGCTGTTTTACACGACGTGCCAGCAAAAGTCGGTGGTCACGCATCACGCGGTAGACCCGCTTCACATTGATTGTAGGCAGTGCCAACTGCTCGCGGGATCGGCGTAGCAGGCCCCACATTCGGCGATAACCATACGTGGGAAGATCACCGAGATGCTCCCGAATTTCTGCAACTACAGCCGTATCGTCTGAATGCCGAGCACGCCGGGCCTTTGGCTGCGCGCCTTGTTTGAGCCGAACCGTTAACTGAGAGCGCGACACACCGAGACTTTCGCTGACCAGCTTCACTGGTCGTCCCCCGGCAACAAGGGTGAGTGCGCAATCCATTTTCGCGAGCGAGCGATCTCCACGGCCTCTTTGAGCACTTCTGCTTCCATGGTCTTTTTGCCAAGCATTCGCTGAAGTTCGCGGATTTGCTTCAACGCGTCGTTCAGCTCAGAAGCTGGAACGACGGCCTCGCCGGCACTGACCGCCGACAAGCTGCCTTCCTGATAAAGCTTGCGCCAAAGGAAAAGCTGGTTGGCATTTATGCCGTTGCGCCTGGCGACCACCGAGACGCTTTGCCCGGGCTCCAGGCTTTCGCGCACCATGGCCAGCTTTTGCTCGGGACTCCAGCGCCGACGGCGCTCCTGGCCAAGCAGTTCGCCGCCACCCTTGTCGTTGCTGTTAGTCATAAACATACCCGTTTGCCTATCCCTTATCCTAAGGGGGAAACGGTGTCCTGTCTTTCAAGGGGCTCGTTCACCGAACATCTCCGCCGCACCTCAGGCAAAGCGTGAAGTTCACGCATTTACGGCAGCCCGAGCTAGATGGACCCAAGCAAGCAGCGACATCCATTATCACAGCAAAAAGACAGCACCTCAGCTTGAACCCAGCGCACTGCAAACGATTTGTGCGGTCACATCGAAATTCTCCGTAGTAAGCACATCGATTGGCGCGCGACCTTTTAATCGCTCATGAGGCTTACAAAGGGCGCCATAAAGCCTCCATGCATCGACATCCGGAAACCGCGCTAACGCAACAAGTACCAACTTGTGCCGCAGTGGATCAAGCTGCCAATCAGGAATGCGCTGACCGCGATTCCCAAGGCTCAGAGACAACAGGCGCCGAGCTTTGATATCGCGGTTGATCTGATCTCGGGATTTGCCTGCCAGTTTGGCGAAGACAAGCAGCGGTAAATTATTCGAAGCTTCATAGGTAGCTAGCATCTCGGCGCGCTGGCGTTGTATGTCAGATACTTGGGGTTCGCGCAGCTGTTCAGTCTGCGTTGGAGCAGGTAGGACAGGTGAATACTGAGCCGCGTTAAGGACCGGTTCGTTGCTGACGGACATTTTGGAGGCTGGGACCGTCGTCGCTGGGAGACCACTGCTGTACAGAACGGCGTTTGCGTTCGCGCTTTCCAACGAAGGTAACGAAGCTGCACCCTCTAAACGAATAGTCAGAGGAGAACTCGCCGCTTTCAGCTGGCCCTGCCCCCACAGATCCAGACGGTTCGCCCAATCCTGCATCATAGTCCGGCGCTGCTCGACGTACTCCGCGTGGTTGTAAGCCGCGCTCACCTTATCCGGGTCCGCATGAGAAAGCTGGGCATCCACCCACACCTTCGGGTATCCGATCTCGTTCAGCGCCGTCGAGATCGTCGCCCTCATGCCATGACCGGTGAGTTGATCGGCATACCCCATCCGACGTAACGCACCATTCAGCGTGTTCTCACTGATACGCTTGCTCAGGTCGCTTCGATGGGCAAACAAGTAGCGTTGTGCCGGAACAACCTGGTCCAGCAAGTGACGCACGATCTCCAGCGCCTGAACCGACAGCGGCACGATATAAGGCGGTACATTTTGGGTCTGCTTACCTGGTTTCCGCATCGCTAGCTGGAGTTGTTTCACCACTTCCGCCGGTATGACCCACAAGCGCTTCTCCAGATCGAACTGGTCGGGTGTCGCCAAGCGTAGCTCGCCCGTGCGGACACCGGTCAGCAACAACAACCGAAGGCCAAACCGAGTTTGGTTGGCGCCACCGTAATTTCGAAGAGCAGCCATCAATGCCGGGAGCTCGTCCATACGAAGAAATGGATTGTGCGTAACCGGAGGTTTGGGGAGTGCAACTACATCAAGATCTGAAGCTGGGTTGTGCTCCAGTCCCTCGATCTTCACCAGCGCATAACGGAACAATTGGTTGAACCAAGTCCGGCATTTTTCGGCTGTCGTTAAGGCCTTGCGCTGTTCGATCCTGCTCAGTAAATCCAGCAGATCGTGACGATTGATATCGTAGATAGACCGTCCACCCAATATGGGCAGGACGTCTTTATTGAAGATCCTCAAGATCTGCGAGAGCGTGCTCTGGCGCCCTTCCTTCAGGCTCAGCCTACGGAACTCTACCCACTGATTAAACACCGCCTCGAAGGTATGCTCTGTCGCAAAACGAACAGCACGGCGCTGCTCTTTACGGTGCTCATAGGGGTTGATGCCTTGGGCCACCAAGGCGCGTGCCTCGTCACGTCGCGTGCGCGCTTCTTTGAGGCTGATTTGCGGGTAACAACCCAAGGACATGCGCTTCTGCTTGCCCGTCCAGTAGTAACGGAAAAGCCAGACTTTTCCACCACTGGCCGTCACATTGAGCGTGAGACCATCACTGTCACCAAGGGTGTAGTCGTTACCAGTGATTCGGGCATGCCGAACTGTCATTTCTGAGAGTGCCATTGCGAGCTCCTGAACAGAGTCAGGGCCAGATGCTCGTCTCGTTGCGCAAACTGCTCCAGCAACAAACCGATTCAGTGCTCGTCAGAATTCTGGACTCAATTCTGGACTTAAACGCACCGGATAGTGCTGGATTTCAGTGGTTCCCGCTGGAACGAAAAAAGGGCCTAAAGGCCCTGATTTCAATCGCTTACAGAATTCAGTGGAACTCTGTAGCGCAATATTTGGAGCGGGAAACGAGACTCGAACTCGCGACCCCGACCTTGGCAAGGTCGTGCTCTACCAACTGAGCTATTCCCGCGTCTTGGTGTGGCGCATTCTATAGATTCAGATTACGCCGTCAACCCTTTGATTCAAAAAAGTTTTATTTAGGGTCCACATCGGTCCGCAGATGCGGCCAGGCGGCGCGCAGGTATTGGACCATCGACCACAGTGTCAGCCCTGCCGACACCAGCAGCAACGCGTAGCCCAACAGTACCCAGAAGCTGAAGTCCGACGGGTTGGCCAGCAGGATCACCAGCGCCAGCATTTGCGCAGCGGTCTTCCATTTGCCCAGGTTCGACACGGCCACCTGGGCGCGCGCGCCCAGCTCGGCCATCCACTCGCGCAGCGCCGAGACCACGATTTCGCGGCCGATGATTACCGCCGCCGGCAAGGTCAGCCATAGGTTGCCGTGTTCCTGCACCAGCAGCACCAGGGCCACCGCGACCATCAGCTTGTCGGCCACCGGGTCGAGGAAAGCGCCGAACGGCGTGCTCTGCTCAAGGCGTCGGGCCAGGTAGCCGTCGAGCCAGTCCGTCGCGGCGGCGAAGGCGAAGACCGAGGCCGAGGCCGCGTAGCTCCAGTGGTACGGCAAGTAGAACAGCACTATGAAGATCGGGATCAGCAGGACACGTAGAACGGTAATCAGGTTTGGGATATTCATCGGCACAACTGGCTACGAGGTTGACGGGCATTCTACTCGCTGTGCAGGTTTGCATAAATCGACTCAGCGAGCTTTTTACTGATACCGGGTGCTTTGGCTATCTCTTCGATGCTGGCACGAGACAGCTCCTGCAATCCACCAAAATGTTTCAGCAGGTCGCGGCGCCGTGTCGGGCCGACTCCCGCCACGCCTTCCAGCGTCGAGGTGCGGCGGGTCTTGCCACGGCGGGCACGGTGTCCGGTAATGGCGAAACGGTGCGCTTCGTCGCGGATCTGCTGGATCAGGTGCAAGGCCGGTGAATCGCCTTTCAAGGTGAATTCATGGGCCGCATCGTTCAGGTACAAGGTTTCGAAACCGGCCTTGCGCGTCGCGCCCTTGGCGACGCCCAGCAGGATCAGGTCGGGCACCATCAGCTCATTGAGCACGTCGCGGGCCATGGACAGCTGGCCCTTGCCGCCGTCCACCAGCAGGATGTCCGGCAGCTTGCCCTCCCCGTCCTTCAACTTGCCGAAGCGTCGCATCAGCGCCTGGTGCATCGCCGCGTAGTCATCGCCCGGCGTCACGCCCTCGATGTTGTAGCGCCGGTAATCGGACTTGATCGGGCCTTCCGGGCCGAACACCACGCAGGACGCCACGGTGGCCTCGCCGCTGGAATGGCTGATGTCATAGCACTCCAGGCGCTGCGGCGGCTCTTCGAGGTTGAGCACCTCGGCCAGGGCATCGAAGCGCGCGGCAACGTGCTGGCGGTTAGCCAGGCGTGCGCCCAGGGCCTGTTCGGCGTTGGTCACGGCCAGTTGCTGCCAGCGCGCACGTGTGCCGCGAACGCGGTGACTGATGGTCAGCTCCCGCCCCCGAAGGGTGTGGATGGCCTCGGTCAAGGCGGCAAAGTCTTCATGGACCACGTTGACGATCAATTCGGCAGGCAAGTCGCGTTCCGGGCTGCTGACGTAGTATTGCCCCAGGAAAGCCGCCATCACCTCGGCCACGTCTTCCTCGATACCCACCTGGGGGAAGAAGTTCTTGCTGCCGAGCACCCGGCCGCCGCGCACGCTGATCAAGTGAACGCAGGCACCACCCGGGTTGATGAACGCGGCGATCACGTCGACGTCGCCGCTGCCGCCTTCCATGCTCTGCTGGTCCTGTACCCGCCGCAACAGGCCGATCTGGTCGCGCAGTTCAGCGGCCCGCTCGAATTCGAGGTTGATCGCCGCCTCTTCCATCGCCGCCGAGAGCTCATCGGTCAAGGCGTTGCTGCGTCCCTCCAGGAACATCACCGAGTGACGCACGTCCTCGGCGTAGACCTGCGGCTCGACCAGCCCGACGCAGGGCGCCTTGCAGCGCTTGATCTGGTATTGCAGGCAGGGTCGGGTGCGGTTCTTGTAGTAGCTGTCTTCACACTGGCGGACGAAAAAAGTCTTTTGCAGCAGGCTCAGGCTTTCACGAATCGCGCCGGCGCTGGGATAGGGCCCGAAATAGCGGCCCTTGGCTTTCTTCGCCCCTCGATGAATGCTCAGGCGCGGAAACGCCCCGTCGGACAGGAACACGTACGGGTAGGATTTGTCGTCGCGCAGCAGGATGTTGTACGGCGGCCGCCATTCCTTGATCAGCGTCTGCTCGAGCAGCAGCGCCTCGGTTTCATTGGCGGTGATGGTGGTTTCGACTTGGGCGATGCGCCCCACCAGGGCGGCGGTCTTCGGCGCCAGGCCGGTTTTGCGGAAGTAGCTCGCCAGGCGTTTCTTGAGGTTCTTGGCCTTGCCGACATAGAGCAGGCGCGCGTCGCTGTCGAACATGCGGTACACGCCTGGGCGACCGCTGCACGTGGACAGGAAAGCGCTTGGATCAAACAGTTCGGTCATTGTCAGGCGCTGGCATCGACCATGCCGTGGCGCACCGCCAGCAACGTCAACTCGACGTCACTGCTGATCGAAAGCTTCTCGAAAATCCGGTAACGGTAGGTATTGACGGTCTTGGGCGACAGGCAGAGCTTGTCGGAAATGATCTGCACCTTCTGGCAGCCGACGATCATCAGGGCAATCTGGATCTCCCGCTCGGACAGCGCATCGAACGGGGAATCGTTGGTCGGCTGGAACGACTTGATCGCCAACTGCTGGGCGATCTGCGGGCTGATGTAGCGTTGCCCGGCAAAAACCAGACGAATGGCCTGGACCATTTCGTTCAACCCGGCGCCCTTGGTGAGGTATCCCGCCGCGCCCGCCTGCAACAAGCGGGTGGGAAACGGGTCTTCCTCGCACACGGTCACCGCGACCACCTTGATGTCCGGATGGCTGCGCAACAGCTTGCGCGTCGCCTCGAGACCGCCGATGCCGGGCATCTTGACGTCCATCAGCACCACGTCGGGCTTGAGCTCACGCGCCTTGATCAGGGACTCTTCCCCGGATTCTGCCTGGCCAACCACCTGCAGACCGTCGATATCAGCCAGCATTCGTGTAATGCCCGTACGGACGAGATCATGGTCATCGACCACTAACACCCTAATCAAGCAGACACCTCACGATTTGGTCTTATTTGGGTTGGTCCACACCTTAGCAAAAAGCATCCGGCAGACCTAGCGCAAAGGGGCATATAAAAATTACAACAAGTCTTATAGACAGATGGCCCGAAGCGTCAAGCGCCGATGTCTCGCTGCATCCTCAGGAAACATTCGTCCTCACCGACGACCCGCAGCCCGAGGCGTTCATACAAGGCCCTGGCGGGGTTGCTCCTGAAGACCGTCAGGCGCAGCGCCGGGCGGCGCTCCCGGGCCACCATCTCCCAGGCCTGGCCGATCGCCCAGGTGCCGGCGCCTTGGCCGCGAAAGGCCGCGCTGATCTGCAACTCGCGGATATACAGGGCCCGGGCATCCCGGCTGAGGCTGGCAAACCCCACGTCCTGGTCATCGTGCTGGATGATCCAGTTCTGGCGGATGATCCAGGCCAGGTCGAATGCTTCGTCCTGCCAGAGCAAATCATGTTCCAGGTAATAGGGAAGCATGTTGATGCAGGTCAGCCGCCGGGCAAAGCCGATGTCCCCGGCCGTCGCCGCGCGCCACTGGAAACTCATGAGCACCTCGTCAAAACCCTGCCGCTGGCAGGCCCGTCAAAGCCGAAGTTTGTCATAAACCCCAGCGGACTCAAGCCAGGATGGACAATTGCACGGCCGCCATAGCATTTTCCGATTGAACCGACGCACCGCCCTCTAGTAAGCTCGGGACCATTCAACGGAGACCGATCATGTCCAACGCCCTTGCACCGCTCCAGACCGCCAGCGCCTCGCGCTCGGTCGCGGCTGCGTGGGCGAATGGCGTCCAGGCTCCGGCCAGCTTTTATTTTGGGTATTGGTTTAGCCACTGGCGCGCCTGATACCCCACCGGCGCCCACTTCAAACGGGTCGCCTTCCAGAGTTTTCCAAACCCCCGGTCGGCCTCCCGACCGGGGGTTTTGTTTTTTCAGGTCCACGCATTCGCACCACACGACAACTTGAGGATTGAACCATGAACTACGCCACTTATTACCGCTACGACTTCTGCACCTGGCGATTTACCAACCTCCGCTCGGGACAGCCTGCCGCCTCCGATCGGTCACCTATCGGTGGCATGCAAACACTCGAGGCCAGTACGGCCAACTGTCGAACACCCCAGTAGGGCCGGCGCGGGAAAGAACCCGCTGCCCGCTCAGGAAGCCAGATCATGAATTCGTCCGTCTCCGCTTTGCCGCTGTCCACGCTCAACCCCGCCAATGAAGCCCTGACCCTGCGGCTGCCCAGTTCGTTGCAGCTCAAGCATCAGTTGCCGCTCAGCCCAGCATTGAGCCATCAGGTCGACGCCCACCGCCGGGCTGTCCGCGCCATCCTCGACGGCCATGACCGCCGCTTGCTGGTCATCGTCGGCCCCTGCTCCATCCACGACCCGGAATCCGCCCTCGAATACGCCGCCAACCTGGCGCGCCTGGCCGACGAGGTAAGCGACAGCATGCTCCTGGTGATGCGCGCCTACGTGGAAAAACCCCGCACCACCGTGGGTTGGAAAGGCCTGGCCTACGACCCTGGCCTGGACGGCAGCGATGACATGGCCGCCGGCCTGACCCTGTCCCGGGAGCTGATGCGCGAGATGCTGCACCTGGGCCTGCCGGTCGCCACCGAACTGTTGCAGCCCATGGCCGCCAGCTACTTCGACGACCTGCTCAGCTGGGTCGCCATCGGCGCGCGCACCACCGAATCGCAGATCCACCGGGAAATGGCCAGCGGCCTGGGCATGCCGGTCGGCTTCAAGAACGGCACGGACGGCGGCGTGGCAATCGCCTGCGACGCCATGCGCTCGGCCGCCCACGCCCATCGGCACTTCGGCGTCGACAGCCAGGGTCATCCAGCCATCATCCAGACCCCGGGCAACCCCGACACGCACCTGGTGCTGCGCGGCGGCCATCGCGGCCCGAACTACGACCGCGACAGCGTCACGCAGGTACACAACGACCTGACCCGCCTGAAGATCCCCGCGCGGATCATGGTCGATTGCAGCCACGCCAACAGCGGCAAGGACCCGTTGCGCCAGCCGCAGGTGTTCAACGATGTGCTGGAGCAACGACTACAGGGCAACCGCGCGCTCATCGGCATGATGCTGGAGAGCCATCTGTTCGAAGGTTGCCAGCCGCTGGGCCCGGTGCTGCGCTACGGCGTCTCGGTCACCGATGGCTGCCTGGGCTGGGACGCCACCGAACAGTTGCTGCGCGAGGCTCACCGCAAGCTGCAATCGCCCGCCTGAGGATCCGGCGCATCGCGAGCCGGCTCGCTCCCCGAGGGGAGCGGGTCGAGCCCGGCATCAGTGCTCGCCTTGGTCCCCAGCATGAACCTGGACCGTCAGCTCGGCGGACCGTTGGCTGACGTCATCCAGGCGTTCGACCTGGTAGAACAATTGCACCGATCGACCGCGCTGGTCCTGCCAGAACGCCGCCGGAACGATGAAGGTCACCGGCTGGCCTGCCGTCACCCTGGTGATTTCGCGCTCCTCGACGTGAGCGTAGCGCCCATTGCATTGCAGCCAGACCAGCTCACCGGCTTCGAGGCCGGCCCCGTAGAGGGTCACGGTGACACCACTCGGATAATCGTCGATGTCGAGCCATCCGTCCTGCAACGCCTGGATCCGCGGCAGCTCCAGCGCCGGGCGCAACAAAGGACCGATATGCAGCGCCAAGGCCTCGGCACGGCGCACGGAATGGCCGCGCCTGACGACATAGGTCAACGCCAGGTCATGGCCGACATGGGCGGCGAATTGCGAAGGGTCCAGCCAGAAGGAAACCTCCCGGCCAACGGCGTGCGCTTCGATCTCCAGCACGTCGCGCCAGAGGGGCTGGTCACCCCGGCTGGCGATCAGGATCACGCGGTCGCCGACGGCCATTCGAGCGTAAGGCCGGATGGTCACGCGCGTGCCTTCCGGCACCCGTCCGGGATCAAGGGCGCCCCCTACGGCGTCAGCGGCGACGGCCGCCAGCAGTTGCGGCGAGGCGTCGCCGATCTCCAGGTGCAGCGGCTCCGAGCCCCACGTGGTCGGCAATTGTCGTCCGGTCACCTGGTAGGAGATTTCCAGCGAGCCGCCGTCCAGTTCGGCGATGTGCGGTTCGCGCACGACGAACACGACGTTGCGCCCGATGTGCCGTTCGGTCACGAACCCGCGCACTTCATGCCGGTAGGGCTCGGCGTCCGAATTGAGGCCGTGCCAGCACAGCAGCACTTCGTCCCCGCATGCCATCAAGGGGTACGCCTTCAAGGTGATCACGACCTTGCGCCAGGCCGGGTTGATCACGCCTGCCTTGGCGGCGGCGACGGAAGGCGCCGGAAGTTTCGCGGATTGGCCCAGCAGGCTTCGCTGGGAAGATTGGTAAGTGGTCATGTAGGGCTCCAGTCCTTGGATAGAGAAACCATTAGAACCCGATCGGCGCTACGGCTCAGTCAGACAAAAACGACGGCGCGCGTGGTCCCCGGCGCCCGGATCCGTAGCTGCAAACACCGGGGCTTATCAGAAGTCTGCGGAAACCGGATTTCGCTCGCCCTACACCCGACTCTTCCTGCTTTTTTTAATCCGCTTTCCGTAACTCATCGCGGTTTCTTCCTACACCACCCAACAAAGCCCTGGATTAGAGTGAGGACGCAAATTCAACGTGAACCTCTTCGAAAAAGGTACGAACATGCAACGGAATGCAACCACACAATTCCCCATCCTGTTGGTCCATGGGTTGTTCGGGTTTGACAGGATCGGCGGTTTCGAACTTTTCCATGGCATCAAGCAGGCGCTGCGTATCGCCGGCGCCCGGGTGTTCATCCCCTGCCTGTCGGCCACCCATTCCAATGAGGCACGCGGCGAGCAGTTGCTGGCCCAGATGGAGCGGATCATCAGCGGCACCGGCGCGACCAGGGTCAACCTGATCGGCCATTGCCAAGGCGCGCTCGCGGCCCGCTATGCCGCGGCGCTGCGACCGGAGCAAGTGGCCTCGGTGACCTCGGTCAGCGGCCCCAACCAGGGTTCCGAGCTGGCCGACTTCCTGCGCAAGGCCCTGACCCCGGGCCGCTTGCCGGGGCATGTGGCACGTCACATCGCCACGCTGTTCGCCGACTTCCTCTCGTTGCTGGGCGGCCAGGCGCACCTCCCCTCGGCAGCCATCGCGAGCCTGGGGGCACTGACCACCGAGGGCGTCGGCGCCTTCAACGACAAATACCCCCAGGGCCTGCCCAGCCACTGGGGCGACAACGGCCCGGACAAGGTCAATGGCGTGCGCTATTACTCCTGGAGCGGCACGCTGCCAGCCAGCCACGAAGGCCGCGCCCCGATCTCGCCCCTGCACGCCTTCTGCCGGGCCTTCTCCGAGTACTTCATCACCGAGGCCGGGCAAAATGACGGCCTGGTCGGGCGTTTCAGCTCGCACCTGGGCAAGGTCATACGCTCCGACTACCCCATGGACCACCTGGACGTCATCCACCAGGCGGCGGGCAAGCCCCGCAGCGGTGCCGATCCGGTGGCGCTCTACCTGCGGCACGCCGAACGCCTGCGCAAAGCCGGCCTTTGATCGTCAGGACCAAGGTTTTGACGCAATTTTGACAACAACCGCTCAACGAATCCGGTAGGCTCAACACCTTTGAAATGACGAAAGGAGATTTCCCCATGGCCAAAGCCACTGCCCGCCACATCCTGGTTTCCAGCGAAGAGAAGTGCAACGAACTGAAAGCCCAGATCGAAGGCGGCGCCGATTTCGCCGAAGTCGCCAAGGCCAACTCCTCGTGCCCATCCAGCCGCCAGGGCGGCGACCTGGGTTCGTTCGGCCCGGGCCAGATGGTCAAGGAATTCGACACCGTGGTCTTCAGCGCCCCGATCAATGTGGTCCAGGGTCCGGTCAAGACCCAGTTCGGCTACCACCTGCTGGAAGTCACCAGCCGCCAGGACTGACGGTTGAGCGTGGGGGGGGGGGCCCCCCCCCCCCCCCCCCCCCGCCCCGCGGCTCGCAATTTGGTCTGCATGCCGCCACGGCCGAGTGCGCCGCCTGTACCGCCCGCCACCGCGTCCAGCGACGGATCATCGGCACGGGCTTCGTA
>NZ_JAUQOP010000050.1 GCF_030580855.1 Pseudomonas citrullilanati
GGGGGGCGCGCCGCCCCCCCCCCCCCCCCCCCCCCCCCCCCCCCCCCCCCCCCCCCCCCCCCCCCCCCCCCCCCCCCCCCCCCCCCCGCTCCCACATGAGTGTCAGGTATTTTTTGACATGGGTGCTCAAAAAATAGCCAGGCCTCTACAACCCATGGTCAACATAGCCTGTAGGCCGTTTCGCTCAGGTTATCCACAGGCCGCTCCACAGCCATTGTGGGTAACGCGCCCTGATCTCAATGACAACCTGATGACGCCCAGACCTTTTGTGCGCTGTGGTGCAGGATCCCATGGCGGCGGGCCAGGGCCCTGCGGTCCTTGCTGTAGCCGCCGCCGATCACGCCGACCACCGGAATGTCGCGCCCCAGGCAATGGCGCATGACGCGCTCGTCGCGGGCGGCGAGGCCTTCGTCCGTCAGTTTAAGGTAGCCGAGGGCGTCGTCCTTGTGCACGTCGACGCCGGCGTCGTACAGCACCAGGTCCGGCTGGTACAGCGGCAGCAGGTAGTTGAGTGCATCGTCCACCACCTCCAGGTAGGCGGCGTCACCCATGCCCATGGGCAGTGGGATGTCCCAGTCGCTTTGCGCCTTGCGTGCAGGAAAATTCTTTTCGCAGTGCAAGGAAACTGTCACGGCGTCAGGAGTGTCATGAAGTATTCGCGCGGTGCCGTCGCCCTGGTGCACGTCGCAGTCGAAGATCAGCACCCGCGAGACCCGGCCGCTGGCCAGGAAATAGCGGCTGATCACGGCCAGGTCGTTGAAAATGCAGAAGCCGGCCGGGTGATCGTAATGGGCATGGTGGGTACCGCCGGCCAGGTGACAGGCCAGGCCGTGCTCCAGGGCTTGTTCGGCGGCCAGCAGCGAACCGCCCACGGCGCGCACTGTCCGGCGGGCCAGGGCGTCGCTCCAGGGCAGGCCCAGGCGCCGTTGGTCCTCGCGGGACAACTCGCCGCCCATGTAGCGTTCGATATACGCACGGTCATGGGCCAGGGCGAGGATCTCCGGCGGACACAGGGATGGGCGCAGCAGGTCGGCGTCGCGGGTCAACCCGCTGTCCACGAGGTGATCGCGCAACAGGCGGAACTTGTCCATGGGGAAGCGGTGTTCCGCCGGGAATTCGGGGCTGTAGTCTTCGTGGTAGATCAACGGCAGCGGCATGGTGTTTTTCAAAGGTGATTTAAGTGACGGATCCTACCAGCGATGTAGACTCAGGGCATGGAGAGGGAGTGAAGATGGAGCCGATACTCGAATTGGAAAGCGCGCGACTGGTCTTGCGCCAGTGGCGTGACGACGACTTGCCGGAATTTGCCGCCATGTGCGCCGACCCGCAGGTGATGCGTTATTTTCCCGCGCCGCTGAGTCGCCTGGAAAGCGCCGCGTTGATCGGGCGCGTGCGCGGGCATTTTGCCGAGCACGGGTTCGGCTTGTGGGCGCTGGAACGCAAGGACACGGGCGCCTTCGTCGGCTTCACCGGCCTGGGCGTGGTTGGCTTCGACGCGCATTTCACGCCAGCGATCGAGATCGGCTGGCGCCTGGCCCGCGAGCACTGGGGGCTGGGCTATGCCAGCGAAGCCGCCTGGACCGCGCTGCGGTGCGCTTTCGATGCCCTGGGCCTGGAAGAAGTGGTGGCCTTCACCGCCGTCGACAATCTGCCGTCGCAGAAAGTCATGCAGGCCATCGGCATGCAGCATGACCCGGCGGACGACTTCGAACACCCGAAACTCGCCGCCGGTCATCCTTTGCGTCACCATGTGCTCTATCGCATCAATCGTGAGCAGTGGCTACAAACCCTGCACGGTTAGCCAACACGGACGTTTACAATGCCCGCCCAATGGCCCGGGCCAACAATCGATCCGCCGTCGCAGCGAAGACTGCGCGGTATTGCGCTGTGTGAGGAAAGTCTGAATGAGCCACGTGTTGGAAGATCTGGTCGACCTGCTGACCCTGGAACCGATCGAAGAGAACCTGTTTCGCGGTCGCAGCCAGGACCTGGGGTTTCGCCAGTTGTTCGGCGGCCAGGTGCTGGGCCAGTCGTTGTCGGCGGCCAGCCAGACCGTGGAAGAGGCCCGTCACGTCCATTCGATGCACGGCTACTTCCTGCGCCCCGGCGATGCGGCCTTGCCGGTGGTCTACCAGGTGGACCGGGTGCGTGACGGCGGCAGCTTCAGCACTCGCCGGGTCACGGCGATCCAGAAGGGCCATCCGATCTTCACCTGCAGCGCCTCGTTCCAGTACGACGAACTGGGCTTCGAGCACCAGAGCAGCATGCCCCAGGTGGTGGGGCCGGAAAACCTGCCGTCCGAGCTGGAGCTGACCCAGCAGCGGGCGCACCTGCTGCCTGAGCACATGCGCGAAAAGCTGCTGTGCCCCAAGCCGATCGAGGTGCGCCCGGTCACCGAAAAGGACCCTTACAATCCGCAGCCGGCCGACCCGGTGAAATACGTGTGGTTCCGCGCCGATGGTGCCCTGGCGGACTCGCCGGCCTTGCATAAGTACTTGCTGGCCTACGCCTCGGACTTCGGCCTGTTGACCACCTCGATGCTGCCCCACGGCAAGTCGGTCTGGCAGAAGGACATGCAGGTCGCCAGCCTCGACCATGCCTTGTGGTTCCACGCCGACCTGCGGGCCGACGACTGGTTGCTCTACGCCATGGACAGCCCTTGGGCCGGCAATTCCCGCGGGTTTTCCCGGGGCAGCGTGTTCAACCGCGCCGGGCAACTGGTGGCGTCGGTCACCCAGGAAGGGCTGATTCGCCATCGCAAGGACTGGGCATGAGCCTGTCCGAGGTCCGGCACTGGGTTTTCGACATGGATGGCACGCTGACCATCGCCGTGCACGATTTCGCGGCGATCCGCGTGGCCCTGGCGATTCCGCCCGACGATGACATCCTCACCCACCTGGCCGCCTTGCCGGCCGATGAAGCGGCGGCCAAGCACGCCTGGCTGCTGGAGCATGAGCGCGACCTGGCGCTGGGCTCCCGGCCGGCACCGGGTGCGGTCGAGCTGGTGCGGGAGCTGGCGGGGCGCGGGCATCGCCTCGGGATCCTGACCCGCAACGCTCGCGAACTGGCCCACGTGACGCTCCAGGCCATTGGCCTGGCGGACTGCTTCGCCGTGGCGGACGTGCTGGGTCGCGACGAGGCACCGCCCAAGCCGCACCCGGGCGGCCTGTTGAAACTGGCCGAGGCCTGGAACGTGGCACCCGACACGATGGTGATGGTCGGCGATTACCGTTTCGACCTGGACTGTGGCCGGGCGGCGGGGGCGCGGACGGTGCTGGTCAATTTGCCGGACAACCCGTGGCCGGAACTGACGGACTGGCATGCGCGCGATTGTGTCGAATTGCGGCGGATGTTGTCTGCCTGAGCCCCTGTGTCGACGGGTCAATCGCTTTCGCGAGCGGGCTCGCTCCCACAAATGACACCGGCGCCTGTGGGTCGCGAAGCGGTTTCACGGCCCGAACAACGCCTTCAGCCCCTCCGGCGAATTGAACATACCGCTGCCATCGTGCCCGACCCCGGGCACTTCGATCAGCCGCTGGTTCAATCCTGCCGGATGCCGTCGGGTCAGGTAGTCGAAGAAGAAATGCCCACGCAATAACCGGTACGGTCCCTGGGTCTGCGCTTCGCAGCCTTTGTCCAGGGCCGGATGGTCCGGGTCGATGTCCTGTTGCCCCAGCAAGTAGACGATGTCGCGCTTGATGTAGTTGTCTTCCAGTTGCCCGGGCGTTTGCCCGGCGGCATAGCTGGGCAGGCCTTGCAGGCCATACTTCCAGTGGTTGAAACCGGGGCAGCCGGGGGCGTCGAAGGCCATCGGTCGTTGGCCGTCGAAATAGGCGTAGGACGACGGGTTGGCAATAACGAAGCGCGGGGTGATCCGGTATTGGCCGTGGGCGAGCAGGGCGTAGCGCTGCACGACCTGGGCGCCGCCTGAATGGCCGGCGATGATGATGTCCTTCACCTCGGGAAACTGTTGCCGGTCGCTGACCCGGGCAACGATGTCGTCGAGGACCTGGAACGAGCTGACTGTGCCCGGCCCCGTGGACAAGCCGCCGGCCATCCAGTCGTTGCCGTGCCAGCGCAGCAAGTCATTGGGCAATGAGTGGCGGGCAACGTCCTGCTCGTTGAGAAACTGCGGGGCGATGATCAGGGTGGTGCCCAGCTGGCCGGCCTGTCCGGCGGCTTTCTCGGCGCTGTGCAGGTAGGTGCTGGCGTTGCGCAACCGCCCATGGAGGATGATCAGCACGCGCTGGATGGACGCCGGGGCGGGGCTGACGTCGACGGCCAGGGCACCGCCCTTGAGTTGCAGGCGCCCCTGCGCGACCACCTTGACGCCGTGTTCTTCGGCCTGGGCCAAGGTGCAGCCCAGCAGCAGCGCGATCCACGCGAGCCACTTCATCTAGAGGGTTTTCGCCGCGAAGGTGTCGCACTGGCTGACCTGGCCCTGGGCGAAGCCGGTCTTGAACCAGCGCACCCGCTGCGCCGAGGTGCCGTGGGTAAAAGAGTCAGGCACCACGCGGCCCTGGCCCTGCTGCTGCAACCGGTCATCCCCGATGGCGTTGGCGGCGTTCAAGGCTTCTTCGATGTCGCCCGGCTCCAGCCAGTTGAGGCGTTTCTGCGCATGGTTGGCCCAGACGCCGGCCAGGCAGTCGGCCTGCAATTCCTGGCGGACCAACAGGCCGCCGTCGCCTTCCATCTGCCGGCCTTGCTGGCGGGCCTGCTGGATTTTCGCCGACACCCCGAGCAGCGTCTGCACATGGTGGCCGACCTCGTGGGCAATGACGTAGGCCTGGGCAAAGTCACCGGCGGCGGAGAAGCGCTGGGCCATTTCCTTGAAGAAGCTCATGTCGAGGTAGACCTGCCGGTCCGCTGGGCAATAGAACGGCCCGGTGGCCGATGACGCGAGGCCGCAGGCTGAGTTGACCCGGCCGCTGAACAGCACCAGCTTCGGTTGCTGGTACTGGCGTCCGGCCTGTTGGAACACCTGGCCCCAGGTGTCTTCGGTATCGCCGAGGATCGAGCGGACGAATTCGGCCTGTTCATCGTTGGCCGGCGGCGCCTGGCGGGTCTGCGAAGAGGCGGGGGCGGACGTGTCCATCTGTCCGGCCAGCTGGCCGAGGATCTGCATCGGGTCCTGGCCGGTGATCCAGCCGATGCCGACGATCAGCAGAACGGCCGTGAGGCTCAGGCCCTTGCCGCCGCCAAAGCGCATTCCACCGCCGCCCCCGCCGTCACCCCGGGCGTCCACCACGTTGTCACTGCGGCGACCTTTTTTCCATAGCATGTGGGCAGTCCTCTGATTGACCGGTGTGAACAGTGTCGCTGTTGAGTGGGATTGCCGCCAGTTTACTAACGGATTTTTGACTGTCGGGGCGAGCGTGGTTGCGAATGTGTCGTTATCAGTTGATATCAATGAGGCCGATGTGTCGCGTTCGTAGGCAGGCTTGCTCCCGCAGGTGTAGGTGTGATGTTTAAATCGGTATGCAGTTCCAGAATTTGAATTACACTTCGGCTATTCTGGAATCAAGACACTCATCTGGATCGTCCATGGCCGGCAGTCAAATCGAACGCGTCTTCAATGTGCTGGAAAGCCTCGCCAGCGATCCCCGGGGTTGGCCGTTGCTGGAGCTGGCCGAAACGCTGCAGATCCCCAAGAGCGCCACCCATCGCCTGCTCGCCGAGCTGATGCGCCTGGGCTATGTGCGACAAAGTCCCGAGAACCTGCGTTACCACCTGTCCACCCGGTTGGTCGCCCTGGGCTTTCGCTACCTGTCGCGCAGCGGGGCCGACATCGTGCAACCGGTGCTCGACCGCCTGGCCCGGGAGACGGGCGAGCTGGTGCGCCTGGGTATTATCGAAGGGGACCGCCAGACCTGGATCGCCAAGTCCCAGGGCGCGCGGTCCGGGCTGCGTTACGACCCGGACATGGGCCGCGAGGCGCCGTTGTCCTACACCGCCTCGGGCCATGCCTGGCTGGCCTGCCTGAGTGATGCCGAGGCGCTGTCCTTGGTGGCGCGCCAGGACGCCCCCGCGCCCGCGGACCTGGGCCCGAACGCGCCGCGCGACACGGCGCAACTGCTGGCGTACCTGCGCCAGGCTCGGGAGCGAGGCTATGCCTGCGTCGAGGAAAGTTCGGCGATTGGCACGTCGGCCATCGCGGCGGTGGTGCGTCATCCATTGGACGGCCGGGTGGCCGGCGTGCTCAGCGTGGCCGGGCCCAGCGTGCGGATGACCCGGGCGCGCCTGCACGAGCTGGCACCGACCTTGCTGGCGTTTGCCGAGGAGTTGTCCCAGGCCAGCCAGGCTTCTGAGTTGTTTCACTGAGCGTGCCGTCGCAACGCCCCTACTTTTAGGCAACACAGGATTGCTCAATGACCGTCAGCACCCCGCTTTCCGGCGTCAACCAGGCCTTCAAGGGCATCCTGTTGATTCTCTGCGCGACCTTTCTGTTCTCCAGCCACGACGCCTTGTCGAAATACCTGTCGGGCTTCTACCCGATCATCATGGTGGTGTGGGCGCGCTATGTGGTGCACACCTTGTTGATGGCAGGGATTTTCCTGCCCCGTTCGGGGTTGCGGGTGCTGCGCACCAAGCGCCCGCTGTGGCAAGTGGCCCGGGCGTTGTGCCTGCTGGGCACCAGCCTGTTCTTCACCACGGCGCTGTTGTATATCCCGCTGGCGGAAGCGACGGCGGTCAACTTCCTCGCGCCCGTGCTGGTCACGGCGTTGTCGGTGCCGCTGCTGGGTGAACGGGTGACGCGTGGCCAGTGGATCGCGGTGATCTTCGGCTTCATCGGCGTGTTGATCATCGTCCATCCCGGTGGGGACCTGTTCACCCCGGCGGTGCTGCTGCCGTTCTGTTCGGCGCTGTTCTTCTGCTTCTACCAGTTGCTCACCCGCAAGCTCAGCGAGATCGACAGCCCGACCACCAGCAATTTCTTCGCCGGCCTGTGCAATACCTTGGTGATGAGTGCGCTGGTGCCGTTCTTCTGGCAAGTGCCCAGCCTGGTGCACGGTTCGATGATGCTGGCGCTGGGGGCCTGCGGGATGACGGCGCACCTGATGCTGACCCAGGCCTTCCGCTTTGCCGCTCCGGCGTTGCTGGCGCCGTTCGGGTATTGCCAGATCGTGTTCGCCGGCCTGCTGGGCTGGTTGTTGTTCAACCATACGCCGACGTTGACCACGGTGTTCGGTATCGTCCTGATCTGCTTGAGCGGCCTGGCGGCCGCGTGGCAACAGCGGCGGGGGTAATACGGATTGTGGAGGGATGATTGTGGGAGCAAGGCTTGCCCGCGATGAAGACGATGCGGTCCTGAGTGAACCGAGGCGCCTGCATCGCGGGCAAGCCTTGCTCCCACAATCGGGATGAGTCCCGGGCTGACTGGAATCAGTTCTCCAGCGTCGGCACCTTGCGCGGCGCCATGAAGTACAGCCAGGTCAGGGCGATGAAGTACATCGCCGGGATCAGCGTGAACAACACGGTGTAGTTGTTCTGGGTGATGGTGAGGATGTGGCCCACCAACTGCGTCATGAACATCCCGCCGATGGCGGCGCACATGCCGCCGAAGCCGAACACCGTGCTCATCATGTACTTGGGCGTGTAGTCCATCACCAGGCTCCAGATGTTGGCGGTCCAGGCCTGGTGCGCGCCGATGGCCAGGGAAATGGCGAACACCGCCATCCACAGGTTGCTTGCGCCGGCGGCCGTGATCACGCCGATGATGCAGCAAGCGAACAGCAGCATGGAGAGCAGGCGCGCCTTGATCGGATCGAGCCCGCGGCCGATCAGGAACGAGGACAGGATGCCGCCGCCCACGCTGCCGAAGTCGGCGGTGAGGTAGATGATGATCAGCGGGATGCCCATCTGCGTGACGTTGATGCCCAGGTTGTATTGCTGGTTCAGGAACGGCGGCAGCCAGTAGAGGTAGAACCAGAACACCGGTGCCGTGATCGAGTAGGCCAGGGCGAATGCCCAGGTGCCGCGCATGCGCAGGATGCGGGTGAAGGGCACGCGGGCTTGCTCCGGTTCGTCCGCGGTCTGGATGTAGGCCAGTTCCGACGGTTTGACGGTGGGGTGGTCTTCAGGGTTGAAGTATTTCAGGCCCCAGAACAGCAACCAGATCCCGCCCAGCGCCGCCATGCACAGGAACGCCGCCTGCCAGCCCCAAACGTGCAGGATCAACGGCAACAGCATCGGCGTGAACATCGCGCCGACGTTGGTCCCGGCATTGAAGATGCCGGTGGCCACCGCCCGTTCGCCGGCCGGGAACCACAGGCGCGTGGTCTTCACGCAGGCCGGGTAGTTGGCGGCTTCGGTCAGGCCCAGGATGAAGCGGCAGACCATGAAGCCGACCGCCGAAGTCGCCAGGCCGTGGGCGCCGGTCGCCAGGCTCCAGAGCAGCACGGCGCAGAAGAACACGCGCTTGACGCCGATCCGGTCGATCAAGCGGCCCTGCAGGACGAAGCCCACCGCGTAGCCGACCTGGAACCAGAAGTTGATGTTGGCGTAGTCCATCGCCGTCCAGCTCATTTCCTTGGCCAGGATAGGCTGCATCACGCCAAGGGCGGCGCGGTCGATGTAGTTCAGGGTGGTGGCGAAAAACACCAGCGCAAGCATGCCCCAACGGGTCTTGCCCACGGCCAGGGCGCCGCGGATCTTGTCGCCGATGCCGCCGGACGCGACGCCCAGGCCTGGGCTCAGGGGAGAACTTTGGGAAGGATTCATAGCGTGTACCCGTTTTTGAAATTCTTATGGGGTGGTCGGGGTATTCCACGACGCCGGCCAACCAGGCCTGCGCCAATGTGGGGCTGATGGTGCGCAGTGGACGAAAAATCGTCAATTCGTCCCAGGGGCATTTTGTTCGATAATCGCCCAAAAAACTAACTGGGTGGTACATATTAAATTGCCCAAAGCCATGGGCGCCTCAATAATCGGTGCATTCCTTAGAAAAGCGCTGCCCACAGCGCCGCCACTCTGTCGTCGATGCCTCCCGGGAGCCGAAGTCATGCAGCGTTCCATTGCCACCGTTTCCTTGAGCGGTACCCTGCCGGAAAAACTCGAAGCCATTGCCGCCGCCGGTTTCGACGGCGTGGAAATCTTCGAGAATGACCTGCTCTACTACGATGGCAGCCCGCGGGAAATCAGGCAGATGTGCGCCGACCTGGGCATCGCCATCACGTTGTTCCAGCCGTTCCGTGACTTCGAAGGCTGCCGTCGTGATCGCCTGGCGCGCAACCTGGAGCGGGCCGAGCGCAAGTTCGACCTGATGCAGGAACTGGGCACCGACCTGGTGCTGGTGTGCAGCAACGCCTCGGCCGACAGCCTGGGCGATGAACAGTTGCTGGTCGACGATTTGCGACTGCTGGCCGAACGGGCGGGCGCGCGGGGCCTGCGCATCGGCTACGAAGCATTGGCCTGGGGCCGCCACGTCAATACTTATCAACAGGTGTGGAACATCGTGCGCCAGGCCGATCATCCGAGCCTGGGCGTGCTGCTCGACAGCTTTCACACCTTGTCCCTCAAGGGCGATCCGAGGGCGATCGCCGAGATCCCGGGGGAGAAGATTTTCTTCGTGCAGATGGCCGACGCGCCGATCCTGGCGATGGATGTCCTGGAGTGGAGCCGGCATTTCCGTTGCTTCCCCGGCCAGGGCGAGTTCGACTTGCCGGGTTTCCTGGCGCCGATCATCAAGAGTGGCTACGACGGGCCGCTGTCGCTGGAGATCTTCAACGACGGCTTCCGTGCCGCCCCGCCCCGGGCCAACGCCGCCGATGGCTTGCGCTCGCTGCTGTACCTGGAAGAGAAAACCCGTCAGCGCCTGGCCGAAGAGGCCGTGCCGGCGAGCGATGTCGACTGCCTGTTCGCGACGCCGCCGGCCAGCGAGTACAACGGCATCGAGTTCCTGGAATTTGCCGTGGACGATAGCCTCGGCGCCAAGCTGTCCCACTGGCTGGAGCGGCTGGGCTTCGTCAAGGCCGGCCAGCATCGTTCCAAGAACGTGAGCCTGCTGCGCCAGGGCGATATCAACCTGATCCTCAACAGCGAGCCGTATTCCTTCGCCCACAGTTTTTTCGAAGCCCACGGGCCTTCACTGTGCGCCACCGCGTTGCGGGTGAAGGACAGTGCCAGCGCCCTGGCGCGGGCCGTGGCCTACAAGGGCCAGCCCTATCGCGGCTTGGTCGGGCCCAATGAGCTGGAACTGGCGGCAGTGCGCGCACCGGACGGCAGCCTGATCTACCTGGTCGACCAGGACGCCGACGTCTATGGCACCGATTTCAATTTGCAGCCTGGCGCGGCCATCGGGGCGGGGCTCAAGCGCATCGACCACATGGCCATGGCGCTGCCGGCCGACAGCCTCGACAGCTGGGTACTGTTCTACAAGAGCCTGCTGGACTTCGAGGCCGACGACGAAGTGGTCCTGCCCGACCCGTATGGCCTGGTGAAAAGCCGCGCCCTGCGAAGCCGCTGCAGTTCGATCCGGTTGCCGTTGAACATTTCCGAGAACCGCAACACCGCGATCTCCCACGCGCTGTCGAGTTACCGTGGCTCTGGCGTGCATCACATCGCCTTCGATTGCGATGACATCTTCGCCCAGGTCAGCCGGGCCAAGGAGGCCGGCGTGCCGCTGCTGGACATTCCGCTCAATTACTACGACGACCTGGCCGCGCGTTTCGATTTCGACGATGAGTTCCTCAGCGAACTGGCCTATTTCAACGTGCTGTATGACCGTGACGCCCAGGGTGGCGAACTGTTTCACGTCTACACCGAACCGTTCGAGGGGCGGTTCTTCTTCGAGATCATCCAGCGCAAGAACGGTTACGCCGGCTACGGCGCGGCCAACGTGGCGGTGCGCCTGGCGGCGATGGCCAAGTCCCGCAGCGGTGGCTTGCGGCATGCCAAGTTGTAGGGAAATCGTAAACGTTGCGGTAAACGCCAGCCCCGTGGCTTCCTTCGCTGCACGGTGCGGCCCATAATCGCCAGCCTGTGCAGTGATGGCCGTGAGCCCGCAATGACTATGAATCCAGAGCTTCCCGCAGACCTCGACGAGCCCCTCGTCGCGCCGCGCAAGAGTCGCAAGAACAACCCGGAGAAAACCCGGGAAAACATTCTTCAGGAAGCCATCGTCGAATTCGTCCAGCAGGGCCTGGCCGGCGCCCGGGTCGATGCCATCGCCGAACGCATCCACACCTCCAAGCGCATGATCTATTACTACTTCGGCAGCAAGGAGCAGTTGTACATCGAGGTGCTGGAAAAGCTCTACGGCGACATCCGTGGCACCGAGGGCCGCCTGCACCTGGCCGAACTGGCCCCGGTCCACGCGATACGGCGCCTGGTGGAATTCACCTTCGACCACCACGACCGCAACGTGGATTTCGTGCGAATCGTCGCCATCGAGAACATCCACAACGCCGAGTACGTCAAGCAATCGCGGGTGATCAAGGCGATGAACAGCACCATCCTCGACGCCCTCGGCCTGATCCTGCGTCGCGGGGCCGAAGAGGGCGTGTTCCGGGCAGGCCTGGAGCCGCTGGATGTGCATTTGCTGATCAGCTCGTTCTGTTTTCACCGGGTGTCGAACCGCCACACCTTCGGCGAGATTTTTCAGATCGATCTGTCAGACGAAGCGATCAAGCAGCGGCATCGCCAGATGATTTGCGAATCGGTGCTGCGGTATCTGCAGGCCTGACAATCTGATCCTTGTGGGAACGAGCTTGCTCGCGATGACGGTATGTCAGTCAACATTGATGCTGACTGATCCAGCGCTATCGCGAGCGAGCTCGCTCCCACAAGGGATTGTCACCAGGCTTTAGTGATTCATACGCTGGAAGTGCGCCAGCATCCGCTGTGCATCCGGCGCCACGCCACTGAACAATTCAAAGGCTTTCACCGCCTGGAACACCGCCATGGTTCCGCCATCCAGTGTGCGGCAGCCCAGGGCGCGGGCGTTGCGCAGCAGTTCGGTTTCCAGGGGGAAATAGACGATTTCCGCCACCCACAACGCGCCCCGCAGCAGCTCGGCCGGCACTGGCATGCCCGGCAACTTCGCCATGCCCATGGGAGTGGTATTGACCAGGCCGTCGGCCTCGGCCATGGCGGCGGGCAAGTCATGGCCGGCCCGGGCGCGACCGGCGCCGAAGTGCTGGTTCAGGTTGTGGGCCAGGGCCTCGGCGCGGCTGACTTCGACATCGAAGATGCTCAGCACCTGTACCCCTTCAGCCAACAGTGCGTGGGCAACGGCTGCACCGGCACCTCCGGCGCCCATCTGGACCACATGCCTACGGGAAACATCCGTCAGGCCACGGCGAAATCCTTCGGCGAACCCCAGGCAATCGGTGTTGTGGCCGACACGTTTGCCATCCTTGAGCACCACGGTATTCACCGCGCCGATCCCACGGGCCTCGGGCGATAGCTCGTCCAGCAACGGGATGATCGTCTGTTTGCACGGAAAGGTGATGTTCAGGCCGGTGAAGCGCATGCGTTCGGCGGCGCTCAGCAGGTCGGGCAGGGCGCCGCTGTCGAGGTTCAGCGTGTCGAGGTCGATCAGCCGGTAGAGATAGCGCATGCCTTGGGCATCGCCTTCGTGCTCATGCAGGGCCGGGGTGCGCGAAGCCTGGATGCCAGCACCGATCAACCCGGCCAGTACAGTGATATTCGACATGTGCATCAACCCTTCAACCGCTGACTGAAATGCTCCAGGGCCAGGCGATAGCCATGGCTGCCAAACCCGCACATCACGCCGATGGCGATGGAGGAGACGAAGGAGTGATGGCGGAAGGTTTCCCGCGCATGGACGTTGGACAAGTGGACTTCGATCACCGGGATTTCGCTGGCCACCAGGGCGTCGCGGATCGCTACCGAGGTGTGGGTCCAGGCGGCCGGGTTGATGACGATGCCGGCACAGCGGCCCCGGGCGGCGTGGATCCAGTCAAGCAGCTCGCCTTCCTGGTTGGTCTGGCGAAACTCCACGGCCAGGCCGAATTCTTCAGCGGCGCGCGCGCACAGGGCGGAGATGTCCGCCAGGGTTTCATGGCCGTAGGTGGCCGGTTCGCGGGGGCCGAGCAGGTTCAGGTTCGGGCCGTTCAGGACCAGGACGATCGGAGGCATCGCAATTTTCTCCACGATTTTTATTGTTGGCTGGGTCGGAATCCAGCCGCTGGAGATAAATTGTACTAGATGGTTAGTTTGGTCAAACGAAGCCGTCGACGGAGGCTAATAAGTGTTCGATGATCGAACACGGCCTCGGCGCGGTAATGGGTGGGATAGAGGTTGTGGCGAGGGAGATTGCCCCGCTGGGCTGCACGGCAGCCCAAGCGTTTTGCGATTGCTGCGCACCGAGCGGGAGCCAGCGCCCTCGCCACAGGGGCTTTGCTTAACGTCGAGTCAACAACACCCCGGATTCCATGTGGTGGGTCCAGGGAAACTGGTCGAACAGCGCGCAACGCGTGATGCGGTGGGTGTCGTTCAACTGTGCAATGTTGGCGGCGAGGGTTTCCGGGTTGCAGGAGATGTACAGGATGTTGTCGAAGCGCCGGGTCAGTTCGCAGGTGTCCGGGTCCATGCCCGCGCGAGGCGGGTCGACGAAGACGCTGCCGAACTCGTAGCTTTTCAGGTCGATGCCGTGCAGGCGCCGGAACGGCCGGACTTCGTTCAAGGCCTCGGTCAACTCCTCCGCCGACAGGCGCACCAGCGTCACGTTGCTCACGGCGTTTTCGTCCAGGTTGCTCAACGCGGCATTCACCGAGGTCTTGCTGATTTCGGTGGCCAGGACCTTGCGCACCCGGGTGGCCAGGGGCAGGGTGAAGTTGCCGTTGCCGCAGTACAACTCCAGCAGGTCGTCAGGGCGGTCGCCCAGGGCGTCATAGGCCCAGTTCAACATCTTCTGGTTCACCGTGCCATTGGGCTGGGTGAAGGCGCCTTCAGGCTGGCGATAGCTGAAGGTGCGCCCGCCCACCTCCAGTCGTTCCACCACGTAATCGTGGCCGATCACTTCGCGCTTGCCCTTGGAGCGACCAATGATGCTGACGCCCAGCTCGCTCGCCAGTTGCGTGGCTGCCGCCTGCCAATGCTCATCCAGGGGGCGGTGATAGCACAGGGTGATCATCGCATCGCCGGCCAGCGTGGTCAGGAACTCCACCTGGAACAGCTTGTGGCTCAGGGGCGCGCTGGCCTGCCAGGCGGCCTTGAGTCGCGGCATCAACTGGTTGATGCGCAGGCTGGCGATGGGGAATTGCTCGATGAGGATCGGCGTGCGCTTGTCGTCCTGGGAAAACATCGCGTAATGCCGCTCGCCGGCCTCGCGCCACAGGCGGAATTCGGCCCGCAGGCGGAAGTTCTGCTGCGGCGAGTCGAATACCGCAGGTTCTGGTGCATCGAATGGCGCCAGCAGGTCACGCAGGCGGGTGACCTTGTCCTGCAACTGCGTGGCATAGGCCTGGGAATCGAAAGTCATGCGTTGAACCAACCCAACTTGATCACGAACAGGATGGACAGGATGACCAGCGCCGGGTTCAGCTCCCGGCCGCGGCCCGACGCCAGCTTGATGGCGGTCCAGGCGATGAAGCCGAAGGCGATGCCGTTGGCGATGGAGTAGGTGAACGGCATGGCCAGCGCGGTCACCACCACCGGGGCGGCGACGGTGATGTCATCCCAGTCGATTTCCGCCAGGCCCGAGGTCATCAGCACGGCGACGAACAGCAAGGCCGGCGCGGTGGCGAAGGCCGGCACGCTTCCCGCCAGGGGCGAGAAGAACAGGGCCAGCAGGAACAGGATCGCCACGACGATGGCGGTCAGGCCGGTGCGGCCGCCGGCACTGACGCCCGCCGCCGATTCGATGTAGCTGGTGGTGGTGGAGGTGCCCAGCAGCGAACCGGCCATGGCGGCGGTGCTGTCGGCGATCAGCGCACGGCCCATCTTCGGCATGTGGCCGTCCTTGCCCATCAGCCCGGCGCGCTTGGCGACGCCGATCAGGGTGCCGGAGTTGTCGAACAGGTCGACGAACAGGAAGGCGAAGATCACGCTCACCAGGCCGATGTCCAGGGCGCCCTTGATGTCCAGTTGCAGGAACGTCGGGGCCAGGGAGGGTGGCATCGATACCACGCCGCCGAACGGTGTGAAGCCCATCAGGATCGAGACGACGGTCACCGCGAGGATGCCGATCAGCACCGCGCCGCGCACCTTCAGGGCTTCGAGCGCGACGATCAGGACGAAACCGAGCGTGGCGAGGATCGGGGCCGGTTGTTTCAGGTCGCCGAGGCCGACCATGGTCGCCGGGTTCTTCACCACGATGCCAGCGTTGTTCAGGGCGATCAGCGCCAGGAACAGGCCGATACCGGCGGCGATGGCCGAGCGCAGCGGCAACGGGATGCTGTTGATGATCCATTCGCGGATGCGGAAGATCGACAGCAGGAAGAACAGCACCGCGGAGACGAACACCGCGCCCAGCGCCACTTGCCAGGTATGGCCCATGTGCAGGACCACGGTGTAGGTGAAGAAGGCGTTCAAGCCCATGCCCGGTGCCAGGGCGATCGGGTAGTTGGCGATCAGGCCCATGACCGTGGAGCCGATGGCCGCCGCCAGGCACGTGGCGACGAATACGGCGCCCTTGTCCATGCCGGTTTCGCCGAGGATGCTCGGGTTGACGAACAGGATGTAGGCCATGGCCAGGAAGGTCGTGACGCCCGCCAGGATCTCGGTCCGCACGTTGGTGTTGTGTGCCTTGAGTTGAAACAGCCTTTCCAGCATGTCTGCTCCCCGTGGCGCGCCGGGCGCCGTGAATGTATCGACCTCAACAGCAAAGCACAGACCGCCAGGGGCGCCTGTATTTTCTGCGGGGTCGGAAAAAGCCGCGCATCATACCAGCAGCGTGGCCATGTGGCTGCGATCGTCGTCGATGTTTTACCGAAGCAAAAAGAACGCCATACTGCGCGCGGTCCCGACGCTCGATAGGTATCCCATGAACAGAAATCTGCTGGCAGCGGCTTGCGCATTGGCCCTGTGGTGGCCCGGGCTGCCCGCCAATGCCGCCTCGGCGCCGCCGTTGAGCGAAGTCAAGGTGCTCAAGGTCGAGTCGCCGGCCTGCGGTTTCGAGGACATCACCCCGGGGCAGGCGCAGACCCGGTGCGACCACAGTGGTGCAAGCATCAAGGTCTACGTGCTGGAAGTCGGCTATGGCCGCCAGCCCCTGGTCACGCTGGACGGCTTCGAAGTCGACGGCACTCGCTCGCCGGTCTGCGCGTTCAGCAACGGCAACCTCAACGATTGTTCGACCCGCACCAAGGTCGTCGGCTATTTGTACATCTTCGACCTGAAGGGCAAGCAGGAAGGCACCTTCAGCTACAGCAACGTCTCGATCAACGCACCGGGCAACCGGATGTCGACCCAGCTGTACATCAAGTGACGGGCCGTTGGCAGGACGTGTTCCGGCAAACCTGGCTAGTCTTTAAGGAACCCCCCTGCGGAGAGTAACCATGATTCCTGGAGCCGCGATTCCCCGAGTCTTGATCGCCGTCGCCGAAGGTGTCGACGACTTGCAGACCGTCACCCTGATCGACGTACTGCGCCGGGCGCAGCTCGAAGTGGCGGTGGCGAGTATCGAAGGCCGGCGGATGCTCACCTGCGCCCGCGGCACGCGCCTGACCGCCGACGGCATGCTGGTGGACGTGCTGGTGCAGGACTTCGACCTGATCGTCCTGCCCGGAGGCCTCATCGGCGCCCAGCACCTGGCCGCCCATCAACCGCTGCAACAGTTGCTCAAGGACCAGGCTGCCGCCGGCCGCTTCTTCGCCGCCATCGGCGAGGCGCCCGCCCTGGCGTTGCAGGCTAGCGGTGTGCTGCGCCAGCGCCGCATGACCTGCCTGCCGGCGGTCAGCCAACAGCTGTCGGGCTGCACCTTCGTCGACCAACCGGTGGTGGTGGATGGTAATTGCATCACCGCCCAGGGCTCGGCCGCCGCCGTTTCGTTCGCCCTGGTCCTGGTGGAACAGCTCAGCGGCAAAGGCGTGAGGAACGTGGTGGCGGCAGAGTTGCTGGCCTGACACGCTTCACTGTGGCGAGGGAGTCCCCGCCGCGTCTTCGACGCTGTGCTGTCGTGCAGTGAACTCGGGCCTGTGGCGAGGGGATTTATCCCCCGCTGGCTGCGCAGCAGCCCTAATGCAGTGGACTCGATCGTCCTGGCACAGTGAGTTGTCTGGTTGGGGCTGCTGCGCAGCCCAGCGGGGCGGTGCGACGTTTCGCTGAATCCCCTCGCCACAAAAGGCGGCGCTCGACTCTTGCGTCGTTAACTTGTCTTGAACGCTCACCCCTCCCCGAAGTCGTACCCCTTATGACGGCGGTTTCCCAAAACGCCGCGAGTACGACCAACCGTGAGGTGTTCCATGAGCGCGACCCTGTCCGAAGCGACGCAGGCGTCCTTCGTCCGTCATTCCATCCGCCTGATACTCAATGGCCAGGTGCGCGAGTTGCAGGTATTGCCCTGGACCACGCTGCTGGACCTGTTGCGCGAGCAACTGGACCTGGTCGGCAGCAAGAAAGGCTGCGACCACGGCCAATGCGGCGCGTGCACGGTGTTGCGCGATGGCAAGCGCATCAATGCCTGCCTGACCCTGGCGGTGATGTGCGACGGTGCCGAGTTGACCACCATCGAAGGCCTGGCCGGCGAGGGGGCGCTGCACCCCATGCAGCAGGCCTTCATCACCCACGACGCGTTCCAGTGTGGCTACTGCACGCCGGGACAGATCTGTTCGGCCGTCGGCCTGGCGAACGAGGGCAGGGCCCGGACCGGGGCACAGATCAGTGAACTGATGAGCGGCAATCTTTGCCGCTGCGGCGCCTACAACAATATTCGCGACGCCATCGAAGACGCCTTGCCCCACTGCCCGCGGCGCCAGGCGCAGGAGGGCGAGCAATGAATCCGTTCCAATACAGCAAGCCCGACACCGTGCAGGCCGCCATCGACCTGTCGAGCCCGGTGTCGCGCTTCATCGCCGGCGGTACCAACCTGCTGGACCTGATGAAGGAAAACCTCACCCGCCCGGCGCACCTGATCGACATCACCGGATTGCCCCTGGCGGATCTCAGCGAAACCCCGTCCGGCGGGGTCATGATCGGTGCGTTGGTGAGCAATGCCGACCTGGCCTGGCATCCGTGGATCGAGCGTCGCTACCCGCTGCTGTCCCAGGCGATCCTGGCGGGAGCCTCGCCGCAACTGCGCAACATGGCCAGCACCGGCGGCAACTTGCTGCAACGTACCCGTTGCTACTACTTCTATGACGCCAACGTGCCGTGCAACAAACGCCAGCCCGGCAGCGGCTGTCCGGCCAAGACCGGGCTGAACCGGATCCACGCGATTTTCGGCGCCAGCGAGCACTGTGTCGCGACCCACCCGTCCGACATGTGCGTGGCACTGGCCGCCCTGGACGCGGTGGTCCATGTCCTGGGCCGGGGCGGGGCGCGGACCATCGAGTTCGCCGACTTCCACCGCCTGCCCGGCGATGCCCCGGAACGGGACAACCAATTGGCCGACGATGAATTGATCACCGCCATCGAGTTGCCAGCCGCCGGCTTCGCCGAACACAGCCACTACCTGAAGGTCCGTGACCGGGCTTCCTACGCATTTGCCCTGGTGTCGGTGGCGGCGGCGCTGGAGCTGGACGGCCCGGTGATCCGCCAGGCGCGCCTGGCCCTGGGAGGCGTGGCCCACAAGCCCTGGCGTGACCGGGCGGTGGAAAGCGCCTTGAGCGGCCAGACCGTCAGCCGCGAAACCTTCACCGCCGCCGCCGATGCGCTGCTGCAAAACGCCGAACCTCTGGAACACAACGGCTTCAAGGTCAGGTTGGCGCGCCGGGCGATCGTCCGGGCGCTAAGCGACGCCGCACTGGGAGGACAAGCCTGATGAATGCTCCGAGCAAATCCATAGGGCAGCCGCTGGATCGGGTCGATGGCCTGCTCAAGGTCACCGGCCAGGCCCGTTACGCCGGTGAATACCCCGAAGACGGCTTGCTCCACGGCAGCGTCGTGTCGGCCACGGTCGCCCGTGGCCGGGTGCTGCGCATCGATGCCTCCCGCGCCTTGGCGCTGCCCGGCGTCGTCGCGGTCATCGACCACACCAACCGGCCGAGGATCGCCAGCTACGATGAGCCCTACCAGGACGCCGACGCGGCGGACGGCTCGCCCTTCCGGCCGTTGTACAACGACGAGGTGCTCTACAACGGCCAGCCACTGGCCCTGGTGGTCGCGCAAAACCTCGAACTGGCCCGTTATGCCGGCTCGCTGGTTGAAATCGAATACGAGGTCCGGGACCATCAGACCGACCTGGCCATCCTGCAAAGCGAAGCCCACCCGGCACCGGCCGAATTGCCCAAGCCCCGGGGGAATTTCCAGGGCGAGTACGCGAGTGCGGCGCTCAGTGTGGATGTGTCCTACAGCACGCCGGTCGAACACCACAACCCGATGGAGCCTCACGCCTCCACGGTGCTGTATCAGCCTGACGGCAGCCTGCACATCCATGACAAGACCCAGGGCACGCAGAACTGCCAGGCTTATGTGCAAAACGTGTTCGGCCTGGAAAAAGACCAGGTGCGTGTGTTTGCCGCGTTCGTCGGCGGCGCCTTCGGTTCCGGCCTGCGGCCGCAGTATCAGTTGGCGTTGGCGGTGATGGCGGCGCTGGCCCTCAAGCGCTCGGTGCGGGTCAGCCTGACCCGCCAGCAGATGTTCACGTTTGGCTACCGGCCACGCACGTTCCAGCGCCTGCAATTGGGCGCTGCGGCCAATGGGCGGTTGCTGGCGGTGGCGCACAGCGCCGTCGGCCAGACGTCGCGTTTCGAGGATTTCACCGAGCACGTGGTGGAGTGGAGCGGCATGCTCTATCACTGCGACAACGTCGAGCTGAGCTACAAGCTGGTGCCGCTGGACGTCTACACCCCGCTGGACATGCGCGCCCCGGGAGCTGCCCTCGGCTTGATCGGCCTGGAGTGCGCCATGGATGAACTGGCCTGCGCCCTGGCCATCGATCCCGTGCAGCTGCGCTTGATCAACTACGCCGAGCGCAACGAAAACGAAGGCAAGCCGTATTCCAGCAAGGAACTGCGCGAGTGCTACGCCCAGGGGGCCCGGCGCTTCGGTTGGGACAAGCGCAACCCCGAGCCGCGCAGCATGCGTGAAGGCCGGCAGCTGGTGGGCTGGGGGATGGCGGGCGGTGTGTGGGAAGCCATGCAACAGAAGGCCAGCGCCAAGGCGTCCCTCGACGCCACGGGCAAACTGACGGTCAGCAGCGCCACCACGGATATCGGCACCGGCACCTACACGGTCATGACCCAGATCGCCGCCGAGGCGTCGGGCGTGCCGCTGGAAGACGTCACCTTTGTCCTCGGCGACTCATCGCTGCCGACCGCGCCGTTGCAAGGCGGATCGTTCACCGTGTCATCGGTGGGCACCGCCGTGCAGCAGGCCTGCGAGGCGCTGAAGGAAAAACTGCTGGCGGTGGCCTGGCAGACCTGTCCGGACTTCAGCGGCGCCACCCTGGAGCAGGTGACCTTTGCCGAGGGGCAACTGCGTTTTGGCGAGGCCCGCGTCGACTTGGCGGAATTGGCCGGCAAAAGCGCGGAGATTCCCGTGCAGGCCCAAGTCACCGCCGAGCCGGATGAAAAGCGCAAGGCCTATGCCACCGCGACGCACTCGGCCGTGTTCGTCGAAGTCCGGGTGGACGAGGACCTGGGCACGGTGAAGGTCAGCCGGGTGGTCAGCGCCATCGCGGCCGGGCGGGTGGTCAACCCGAAGACCGCGCGCAGCCAGATCCTCGGCGGCGTGGTCTGGGGGATCGGCATGGCCTTGCACGAGGAAACGCTCACCGACCATGCCCTGGGTCGCCACATGAACCACAGCCTGGCCGAGTATCACCTGCCGGTGAACGCCGATATCGGTGACATCGAGGTGATCTTCGTCGACGAACACGACGAGATCGTCAACGCGCTCGGCTCCAAAGGCGTCGGGGAGATCGGTATCGTCGGCGTGGCGGCGGCCGTGGCGAATGCGATTTACCACGCCACCGGCAAGCGGGTGCGGGATTTCCCCATCACCCTCGATACGTTGCTCTAAGGGGTCGTCTCGCCAACCGGCTCGTGCATCCGGTCGCGCTGGGCCAGGGTCGGGAACAGCTTGATCCAGACCCCGGTCACCAGCAGCGTGCCGACACCGCCCATGACCACCGCCGGCACCGTGCCGAACCAGTGGGCGGTGAGGCCGGACTCGAACTCGCCCAACTGGTTCGAAGCGCCGATGAACAGGCCGTTCACCGCGCTGACGCGGCCGCGCATTTCGTCCGGTGTTTCCAACTGCACGAAGGACGCGCGGATGACCATGCTGATCATGTCCGCCGCCCCCAGCACCACCAGCACCGCCAGGGAAAACCAGAACGAGGTGGAGAGGCCGAAGGCGATGGTGGCGACGCCGAACACGCCCACGGCGGTGAACATCACCCGGCCGACCTTGCGCTCCACGGCAAACCGCGCCAACCACAACGACATCAGCAGGGCCCCGACGGCGGGCGCCGAGCGCAACAGGCCCAGGCCCCAGGGACCGGTGAGCAGGATGTCCTTGGCGAACACCGGCAACAGCGCCGTCGCACCGCCGAGCAACACCGCGAACAGGTCCAGGGAAATCGCCCCGAGGATGTCCGGGCGGCTGCGAATGAAGCGAATCCCGGCCAGCAACGAGTCCATCGTCGCCTTGCCTTTGTTCAGCGGGGTTTGCCGGGCCGGGAGATTGAGCATCAGGCAGCAGGCGATGACGTAGAGCAGGACCGTCGGCCCATAGACCCAGACGCTGCCGAAGGCATAGAGCAGGCCGCCGAGGGCCGGGGCGACGATGGTGGCCGACTGCTGGGCCGATTGCGCGGCGGCCACGGCCCGGGGGAACAGCGACGCCGGCACGATGCTGGGCAGCAGCGCCTGGGTGGTCGGCATCTCGAACGAGCGCGCGGCACCGAGCAGGAAGGCGAGGATGAAGATCATCTCCCGGCTGACGTTGTCGGTGGCGCTGCCGATCGCCAGCGCCAGGGCGATCATGGCCTGCAGGGACTGGCACAGCGCCGCCACCTTGCGCCGGTCATAACGATCAGCCACATGCCCGGTGTGAAGCATGAACAACACCCGCGGCGCGAACTCCACCAACCCCACGAGCCCCAGGTCGAGGACGTTGCCGGTCAATTGATAGAGGTTCCAGCCGATGGCCACGGTCAGCATCTGGAAGCCGCTGGCGGTGAAGATCCGGGCCAGCCAGAAGGCAATGAAGGGACGATGGTGACGGAGCAGCAGCGGCGCTTGGCTGGGCATCTGGAAACGGTCCGGTGATGAAGGTCACGAGATTATCACCGAGCTGTAACCAGAAGTTGCGGTGGTGGGAAAAATAGTTAGCCAAACATCGATTTCGGCCTCAAGGGCATCTGTGGCGAGGGGATTCATCCCCGCTCTGTGGGAGCAAAGCTTGCTCGCGAAACAGTCATCGCGATCCCAGGAACACCCTGTCGCCTTCGTCGCGGGCAAGCCTTGCTCCCACAGAGTGCCCTCGCCACAAGAGGTTTGTGCGGGCGACCTGCTCCTGCATTCGCACTGAGTCAACCTGTCACGCGACAAAAGACCACGCCGTCCATCGGCAATAATGGGACTACTCTTTGAACATTGCTTGATCCAGATCAATACCCTGCCGGGTGCTGGGCTGGCGGCCATCCGGCCAGAATCCTGCGTTGTGACGGTTTAAAAAGAACGATTTGAAAAACATCGCACTCCATATCCCTGGAGGCGGTGATGCAAGCCCCGCCCGCAGCCGGTTTTACCTGACAGAGGAAGACTTATGTTCGGTTTGGAGGCGCTCGATCTCGCCCGAATCCAGTTCGCGTTCACCATCTCGTTCCACATCCTGTTCCCGGCCATCACCATCGGCCTGGCGAGCTACCTGGCGGTGCTCGAAGGCCTGTGGCTCAAGACCCGAGACGACACCTACCGTGACCTGTACCACTTCTGGTCGAAGATCTTTGCCGTCAACTTCGGCATGGGCGTGGTGTCCGGGTTGGTCATGGCCTATCAGTTCGGCACCAACTGGAGCCGGTTCTCGGACTTCGCCGGTGCAGTCACCGGGCCCTTGCTGACCTACGAGGTGCTCACGGCCTTCTTCCTCGAAGCGGGTTTCCTCGGCGTGATGCTGTTCGGCTGGAACCGCGTCGGCCGTGGCCTGCACTTCTTTTCCACGGTCATGGTGGCGATCGGCACGCTGATTTCGACGTTCTGGATCCTGTCTTCCAACAGCTGGATGCAGACCCCGCAGGGCTACGAGATCGTCGACGGCCGGGTGATCCCGGTGGACTGGCTGGCCGTGGTGTTCAACCCTTCGTTCCCTTATCGCCTGCTGCACATGTCGACCGCGGCGTTTGTCGCCACGGCGTTCTTCGTCGGCTCGTCGGCGGCCTGGCATTTGCTGCGCGGGCGTGACACCCCGGCGATCCGCCGCATGTTGTCGATGGCAATGTGGATGGCCTTGCTGGTGGCGCCGATCCAGGCGGTCATCGGTGACTTCCATGGCCTCAACACCCTCAAGCACCAGCCGGCGAAGATCGCCGCCATCGAAGGCCACTGGGAAAACGTCGGCAACGAGCCCACCCCGCTGATCCTGTTCGGGCTGCCGGACATGAAGGCGGAGAAGACCCGCTTCGCCGTGGAAATTCCCTACCTGGGCAGCCTGATCCTGACCCACAGCCTGGACAAGCAGGTGCCGGCGCTCAAGGAATTCCCGCCGCAGGATCGCCCCAACTCGACCATCGTGTTCTGGTCGTTCCGCGTGATGGTGGGCCTGGGCCTGCTGATGATCTTCACCGGCCTGTGCAGCCTGTGGCTGCGTCGCAACGACCGGCTCTACCAGTCCCGTCCGTTCCTGCACATGGTGCTGTGGATGGGACCGTCGGGGTTGATCGCGATCCTGGCGGGCTGGTTCACCACCGAGATCGGCCGCCAACCGTGGGTCGTCTATGGCCTGATGCGCACCGCCGATGCCTCGTCCGGCCACAGCGTCGCGCAGATGAGCATCACCCTGGTGCTGTTCGTCGTGGTGTATTTCGCCCTGTTCGGCGCGGGGCTGAGCTACATGATGCGCCTGGTGCGCAAGGGGCCGGAGGCCCAAGAAGCCGAGCCGAGCGATGGTGGCCCAGGCCAGAAACGCACCCCGGCCCGGCCATTGTCGGCCGCCAACGAAGGCGACGACGAAACGGACCACAACGACCGCTCGAACAAGGGGAATTGAACCATGGGTATTGATCTTCCGCTGATCTGGGCCGTGGTCATCATCTTCGGCATCATGATGTACGTGATCATGGACGGTTTCGACCTGGGGATCGGCATTCTCTTCCCCTTCATCAAGGGCGAGCGCGACCGTGACGTGATGATGAACACCGTCGCGCCGGTCTGGGACGGCAACGAGACCTGGCTGGTGCTGGGCGGTGCCGGCCTGTTCGGGGCCTTTCCGCTGGCGTACTCGGTGGTACTGTCGGCGCTGTACCTGCCGCTGATCCTGATGCTCATCGGCCTTATCTTCCGCGGCGTGGCCTTCGAGTTCCGCTTCAAGGCCAAGGCGCACAAGCGACACCTGTGGGACAAGGCCTTCATCGGCGGCTCGCTGACGGCGACCTTCTTCCAGGGGGTGGCGCTGGGGGCGTTCATCGACGGCTTCGAAGTGGTCAACCGCCAGTTCGCCGGCGGGTCCCTGGATTGGTTCACGCCGTTCACGGTGTTCTGCGGCCTGGCCTTGATCGCCGCCTACGCCTTGCTTGGCTGCACCTGGCTGATCATGAAGACCGAAGGCAAGTTGCAGGAGCAGATGCATGACCTGGCCAGGCCGCTGGCGTTCGTGGTGCTGGCGGTGATCGGCATCGTCAGCCTCTGGACCCCGCTGGCCCATGCCGACATCGCCGCGCGCTGGTTCACCCTGCCGAACCTGTTCTGGTTCCTGCCGGTGCCGATCCTCGTGCTGGTGACCATGTACGGGCTGTTCCGCGCGGTGGCCCGCAACGCCCACTACACGCCTTTCATCCTGACGCTGGTGCTGATCTTCCTCGGCTACAGCGGGTTGGGCATCAGCCTGTGGCCGAACATCGTGCCACCGTCCATTTCGATCTGGGACGCCGCCTCACCGCCCCAGAGCCAGGGTTTCATGCTGGTCGGCACGTTGTTCATCATTCCGTTGATCCTGGTGTACACCTTCTGGAGCTACTACGTGTTCCGCGGCAAGGTGACCCATGACGATGGCTACCATTGACCGACCTGCGGGGCATGCACATGGGCAAACCTGACTTGAAGGACATCGAGGCCGCCGAGCGCAAGCCCTTGTGGCAGCGGCTGGGCTGGCTGGCCATGATCTGGGCGGGCAGCGTGCTGGCGCTGTTCATCGTGGCCAGCCTGATGCGGATGTTCATGAACGCCGCTGGCTTGACCACCCACTGATTGGCGGGTGGAAGCACGGTGGCGCCCAAGGCACAGGCGGGTTACTTGCGGGCCTTGAGAATGACGAACTTCGGCGTCGCGGCCACTTGCTCGACGCCCCGGAACAGCCGGGCCAGCTTGCTGTGGTAGCCCAGGTGCCGGTTGCCGACGATGTACAGGGCGCCGCCGACGACCAACGCTTCGCGCGCCTGCTGGAACATCCGCCATGCGAGGAAATCCCCCACCACCTGCTGCTGGTGGAACGGTGGGTTGCACAGCACCACGTCCAGCGACTGCGCCGGTTGCCCGGCGAGTCCGTCGCCGGCCCGTAGCGTCACCTCGCGATCGCCCAGGGCGGCGGCCCAGTTCTCGGCGGCCGATTGCACGGCCATGTACGACTCATCCACCAAGGTGTAGCGGGCCTCTGGGTTCTGCAGGGCGCTGGCGATGGCCAGCACGCCGTTGCCACAGCCCAGGTCCGCGACCTCGACCGCACCGAGGTTCCTGGGCAGGTGTGGCAGGAAGGCCCGGGTGCCGATGTCCAGGCCTTCGCGGCAGAACACGTTGGCGTGGTTGCGCAGTTCGATTCGGGGTTCGTCCAGCCAGTAGCGGGTGGGATAGGGCGACAGGGCCGGCGTCTTGGCTTCCGGCGTGGTGATCAGCAGGCGGGCTTTTTTCACCGCCAGGGAGGCTTGCACCGGACCGACGTAGCGCTCCAGCAAGTCGCCGGCGGCGCGGGGCAGGTGCTTGACCATGGCCCCGGCAATCACCTGGGCGCCCGGGGCCAGTTGGCCTTGCAGGCGAATCAGTTGTTCTTCCAGCAGCGCCAGGGTTTTCGGCACCTTGACCAGCACGCGGTCGAAGGGGCCGGCCAACGGTTCGCTGGCGGGCACGGTGGGCACCGCATCGAAGGGCCGGCCGTTGCGTACCAGGTTTTTTTCCAGTGCCTGGAAGGCCAGGAACGAGTCGCCGCTGCTGCTCACGTCCACCTTGCCGGCCAGGCTGGCGGCCAGGGCACCGAAGCCGTCATTGAGTACCAGGACCCGGGTCTGCGCGGCCGGTTGTTGTTCAGCCAGGTGGGCGAGCAGGTATTCATCGGCCGCGTCGAAGGCTTGCAGGGGTTCGTTCTGCTGTTCGGGCTGGCGGATCAGGTCTAGTTGGGCGAAAGGGCTGTCAAGCAGGGGCATGGCTGGGACTCTGGATATCGATGAATGTCCCGCTGCCTGGAGATAGGAGTCTGTGCGGGACCGCCTGAATGAACTTCGTCGTGCAGAGGGCGCGGCATCATTCAAGTGGAACCGTAAATGGTACGTTTTTTTGCCTCGTATTACCCGCGGGTTTTTCCTGGCCGGTCAAGCCACACCACACATCAGATCACGTGAATGTGTGCGGCCTTGGCGACTGCCGAAATCTTGTTGCTGACGTTCAGCTTGCGCATGCAACTGCACACATGGAAATTCACGGTACGTTCGGAAAGGCAAAGGATCCTGCCCACCTCCGACGCGGTCTTGCCTTCGGCAGACCACTTCAACACTTCGATCTCCCTGGGCGACAGGTGCACGCTCGGCTTGCTGTTGACGCTGTCGGCCAACTTCTTGCAGGCCAGCGCATGCAGCCGCTGGCTGGCGAAGATCGCGTAGCCGAGGTTGCCATAATGCTCGTCGATATCGATCGGGTAATGGGACCGTGCCAGGCTGAACAGGCTGCAATGGGTGCCGTGTTCATCGTGGACGGCCTGGGTCCAGCCATACTTGAGCCCCTGTCGATTAAGTTCGCGCCATAACTTCGGCGCATTGGCGAAGATCGTTTCACTTCACAGGATGGGGAGCATGGATTGATTGCAATGTGCTACTAACGGGTCCTGCGAGGCATAGCCGTTCTGTTCATAGAACCGGTCCCACCCATAAGGGTAGTTATTGAGGTTGACCTTATTGGTGTGCCTGTCGGGGCTGCCGTGATAGGTGGCGAATGCACAATATTCAAACCCTTGATTGTTAAAGAAATTCAGGACCAGACGATAAGCCGTCTGCAGATCTTTTTCACAGGACAGTTTCCTCAGCTGCAAGTCCTTCCAATTGTCCATCGCTTTCTCCTGGGTTGATTCGTCCCTGCGGATCCAATCCATGATGCGAAATTTCAGTGTAGGACTATTCCCAATTTGTAGTGGATTTTTTTTAGTTTACTGAGGGGCGCAAGATGTTTAAAAAAGTAAACTTGCCTAGGCGTTTGTTTTTACAGGACTTGTAACTTGTACAAGTTCGGCAAGTGTACAAATCTTTGCCGGGTACATTGCTATTAAATGGCTATTACTCCGGGCGGGTGGTGACGCTCGTCACTTTGCGGGACACTGTGCACCTTGTCCCGTTGGAGTGGCTCATGACCGATAGCGCAGAGAAGTTCACCCGCCAAACCCTGCTCGATGTCCAGACGTTGACCCCGCACCTGTTTACCTTGCGTACGACGCGGGATCGCGGCTTTCGCTTTCGTGCCGGTCAGTTCGCACGGTTGGGCGTGACCAAGGCGGATGGCAGCACCGTTTGGCGGGCCTACTCCATGGCGTCTTCGCCGTTCGACGAATTTCTCGAATTCTTTTCCATCGTGGTCCCCGATGGCGAGTTCACCAGTGAGCTCAGCCGATTGCGGCCGGGCGACACCTTGCTGGTGGATCGCCAGGCGTTCGGCTACCTGACCCTGGACCGTTTCGCCGATGGGCGTGACCTGTGGTTGCTGTCTACGGGGACGGGCGTGGCGCCGTTCATTTCGATCCTCCAGGATTTCGAGGCCTGGGAGAAATTCGAACGCATCATCCTGGTGTACAGCGTGCGTGAAGCGCGGGAGCTCGCGTACCAGGACCTGATCGAGGCGCTACCCCGGCGTGACTACCTGGCCGAATACGCGCACAAGTTTCGTTTTATCGCGACCGTCACCCGCGAGGCGCATCCGGGCGCGCTCAATGGGCGAATCACCACGCTGATCGAAAACGGCGAACTGGAGCGCGCGGCGGACGTGACGCTGACGCCGGAGCATTCGCGGGTGATGCTCTGCGGTAACCCGCAGATGATCGACGACACGCGCCAACTGCTCAAGGCCAGGGGGCTGCAACTGAGCCTGACCCGCCGGCCCGGCCAGGTGGCGGTGGAGAACTATTGGTAGGCGCAGTGTGGGTAGGCACAGTGTTGGTAGGAACGGTGCCTGGCCCGGCCGCCCAGGGCGCGTCCCGCGACAGGAGCGCGCCTCAATTGCCGGGCATCCGCTTCAAGGCCTTTCGTTCTGCGCCTTGAGCAGGTCGCGAATCTCGCCCAGGAGCAGCTCTTCCTTGCTCGGCACCGGCGGTGCGCTCGGGGCCACGGCCTCTTCGCGCTTGAGGCGGTTGATGGCCTTGACGCCCATGAAGATGGCGAACGCGACGATGATGAAGTCGATGACGCTCTGGATGAATTTGCCGTAGGCCAACACCACCGCTGGCGCGTCACCCTGGGCAGCCTTGAGGGTCACGGCCAGGTCACTGAAGTCCACTCCGCCGATCAGCAGGCCGATGGGGGGCATGATTACATCGCCCACGAATGACGAAACGATCTTGCCGAACGCGGCACCGATGATGATCCCGACGGCCATGTCGACGACATTGCCTTTGACCGCGAAGGCCTTGAACTCGTTTAGCACGCCCATGTGTTATTCCTTGTGGCAGGTGAAGGTGAGTGGCAGTGTAAATCAGCTTGGCGATCTCGTTGGAAACGCCTGCTCGCAAAGCTTAGTTATCGACCCAGTCCCCGCTGAAAAGTTTACAAAGTGCCACCCCATCGCGCGTGATACGGGGTTTGAACGCGATTCCCCATAACGTTTTTTCTATCGAAGCGGTACGGGATTTCTATTTAGGTTTTGGTTTTTCGAGCACTAGCCTCTGACAGGCGCACCTGGATGCGCTTTACAACATCAGAGGAACACGCCTATGAACACCTCCCTTGGCCGCGGGGCTTTTTCCCCCCGTCGCGCACTTTGCGTGCTGACCGCCAGCCTGCTGTCCTTGTCCGTCAATGCCGCCACCCTGACCCGTGATAACGGCGCCGCGGTCGGTGACAACCAGAACTCGCAAACCGCCGGACCCAATGGTCCGACCCTGTTGCAAGACGTGCAACTGATCCAGAAACTCCAGCGCTTCGACCGCGAACGCATCCCGGAGCGCGTGGTGCATGCCCGTGGCACGGGTGCCCATGGCACCTTCACGGTGTCCGATGACCTCAGCGACCTGACCAAGGCCAAGGTCTTTGCCGGCGGCCAGGTGACGCCGGTGTTCGTGCGCTTCTCGGCCGTTGTCCATGGCAATCATTCCCCGGAAACCCTGCGCGATCCCCGTGGTTTCGCCACCAAGTTCTACACCGCGGACGGTAACTGGGACTTGGTGGGCAATAACTTCCCGACCTTTTTCATTCGCGATGCCATCAAGTTTCCCGACATGGTCCACGCCTTCAAGCCCGATCCGCGGACCAACCTGGATGACGATTCACGTCGTTTCGATTTCTTCTCCCATGTTCCAGAATCCACCCGCACGTTAACCGAGTTGTATTCCAACTCCGGAACACCAGCCAGTTATCGTGAAATGGACGGTAATGGCGTGCACGCCTACAAACTGATCAATGCAAAAGGCGAAGTTCATTACGTCAAGTTCCATTGGAAAAGTTTGCAAGGGTTGAAAAACCTCGATCCGAAAGAAGTCGTGAAAGTTCAAGGTCAGGATTACAGCCATATGACCAATGATTTGGTCACTCACATCAATAAGGGCGACTTTCCAAAGTGGGACTTGTATGTCCAGGTGCTCAAGCCCGACGACTTGGCCAAGTTTGATTTCGACCCATTGGATGCCACCAAGATCTGGCCCGGGGTGCCTGAGCGCAAGGTCGGCCAGATGGTCCTGAACCGCAACCCGGCGAATGTCTTCCAGGAAACCGAGCAGGTGGCGATGGCGCCGGCCAACCTCGTCCCGGGTATCGAGCCTTCGGAAGATCGCCTGCTCCAGGGCCGGGTCTTCTCCTACGCCGATACGCAAATGTACCGGATAGGCGCCAACGCCCTGCAATTGCCGATCAACGCGCCCAAGGTCGCAGTGAACAACGGCAACCAGGACGGCGCGATGAACCCTGGCAGCACCAGCACCGGCGTGAACTATCAGCCGAGCCGCCTGACGCCCCGGGACGAACAACCGGCGGCGCGCTACAGCCAGACCGTGCTGGCGGGCAGTACCCAGCAGGCGAAGATCCAGCGCGAGCAGAACTTCAAGCAGGCCGGTGACCTGTACCGCTCGTTCAACCAGAAGGAACGCAACGACCTGGTCGAGAATTTCGGCGGGTCGCTGGCGACTACCGACGACGAGAGCAAGCACATCATCCTGTCGTTCCTCTACAAGGCGGACCCGGAATACGGCACCGGCGTGGCCCGCGTCGCCAAGGGCGATCTGGCCCGGGTCAAGGCGCTGGCGGAAAAATTGAGCGACTGATCCACAGTCCGCCAGTGCATGGCCTGTGGAAGCAAAGCTTGCTCGCGAAGCAAGCGCTGGGGTCTGAAGCCAGACCGAGTTGTCTGCATCGCGGGCAAGCCTTGCTCCCACAACCATGCCTCCACAGGCACCTGCCAGAGAAGACGTCATGATGCGTAAGTTGCTTTTATCGATGCTCGCGGCGTGGTCAATCGGCGTACTGGCCGATCAGCCAATACCCACCGAGCCGGCGGCGGTACAGGAACAACTGCAAAACTATTATTTCGACGCCGCCCGCCGGGGCGATGTAGCGATGCTCGATACGTTTATCGAGGCCGGTTATTCGCTCGATACCCAGGACGAAAAAGGCTACACCGCGCTGATCCTGGCGGCGTATCACGGCCAGGGGCCGGCGGTGGAGCGCTTGCTGGCCGCCGGTGCCGATGCCTGCGCCCAGGACAAGCGCGGCAACACGGCGCTGATGGGCGCCATCTTCAAGGGCGAAGTGCAGATCGCCCGGCGCCTGTTGTCCACCGATTGCAGTCCCGACCAGCGCAACGGCGCCGGACAGACCGCGGCGATGTATGCCGGCCTGTTCAAGCGGGCCGAATTGCTGGAGGCCTTGAAGGCCAAGGGCGCCGACCTCGAGGCCCGGGACCCGCTGGGCAATAGCGCGACGGACCTGGCGCGCGGTGAAATCAGAATGCCGGCCCCGCGCTGATGCCCGCCTGAGCTATCATCGCGATTTTTACCCCGGAGTTCAGATGGCCAAGGCAAAGCGCATGTACGGCTGCACCGAGTGCGGCTCGACCTTTCCCAAATGGGCCGGCCAGTGCGGTGAGTGCGGGGCCTGGAACACCCTGACCGAAACCATGGTGGAGAGCGGCGGTGCGGCGGCGCCTACCGGGCGCACCGGCTGGGCCGGCCAGCAGGCGCAGATCAAGACCCTGGCCGAAGTCAGCGTCGAGGAAATCCCGCGCTTCTCCACGGCCTCCGGGGAGTTGGACCGGGTGCTGGGCGGTGGCCTGGTGGACGGCTCGGTGGTGCTGATCGGGGGGGACCCGGGCATCGGCAAATCCACCATCCTGCTGCAGACCCTGTGCAACATCGCCACGCGCATGCCGGCGCTGTACGTCACGGGCGAAGAATCCCAGCAGCAGGTCGCCATGCGGGCCCGTCGCCTGGGCTTGCCCCAGGACCAGTTGCGGGTCATGACCGAGACCTGCATCGAGACGATCATCGCCACCGCGCGCCTGGAAAAACCCAAGGTGATGGTGATCGACTCGATCCAGACGATCTTCACCGAACAATTGCAATCGGCGCCGGGCGGCGTGTCCCAGGTGCGCGAGAGCGCGGCGCTGCTGGTGCGCTACGCGAAGCAGAGCGGCACGGCGATTTTCCTGGTGGGCCACGTCACCAAGGAGGGCGCGCTGGCGGGCCCGCGGGTGCTGGAGCACATGGTCGACACCGTGTTGTATTTCGAGGGCGAGTCCGACGGTCGCCTGCGCTTGCTGCGGGCGGTGAAGAACCGCTTTGGCGCGGTCAACGAGCTGGGTGTGTTCGGCATGACCGACCGGGGGCTGAAGGAAGTCTCGAACCCTTCGGCCATCTTCCTGACCCGGGCCCAGGAAGAAGTCCCGGGCAGTGTGGTCATGGCGACCTGGGAAGGCACCCGGCCGATGCTGGTGGAGGTCCAAGCGCTGGTGGATGACAGTCACCTGGCCAACCCGCGCCGCGTGACCTTGGGCCTGGACCAGAATCGACTGGCCATGCTGCTGGCGGTGCTGCATCGACACGGTGGTATTCCTACCCACGACCAGGACGTTTTCCTCAATGTGGTGGGCGGTGTGAAAGTGCTGGAAACCGCGTCCGACCTGGCCTTGATGGCGGCGGTCATGTCCAGCCTGCGCAACCGTCCGCTGCCCCATGACCTGCTGGTATTCGGTGAAGTCGGCCTGTCGGGCGAAGTGCGGCCGGTGCCCAGCGGGCAGGAGCGGCTCAAGGAAGCGGCCAAGCACGGGTTCAAGCGCGCCATCGTGCCCAAGGGCAACGCGCCGAAGGAAGCCCCGGCGGGGTTGCAGATCATTGCTGTGACGCGCCTGGAGCAGGCGTTGGATGCGTTGTTCGAATAAGCCCAGGCTGTCGCTGTCTCTACGGGAAATACTTATCCGTGGCGAGGGGATTTATCCCCGTTGGGCTGCCAAGCAGCCCCAAAAAGTGTCTTCTACCTACCCGATCCACCGAGGTGTCAGGTTTAGGGCCGCTTCGCAGCCCAACGGGGATAAATCCCCTCGCCACAGGAAGCTGGTGCGAATTCAAATCTCGATCAACGCCGCCAATTCCCGCTTCAGCTCGTCATGGTCGGCCAGGTTCAACGCCACCAGGCGCCGCAGGTGGGCGATGGAGTCCAGGTCGATGTGTTCGCAGACAAAGCCCAGGTGGCCATGGTCGTCGTGGGCCAATCGAACTTCCATCCGCACCTCCACCTCGTTGCTCAGGTGGATGTCGGCCACGAAAGGCTCCTGCGGGTTGCCGAGCCAGGGTTCGGTTTTTTTGATCAGCAGGCCCTTGAGGGACAAGTCCAGCAATTCCACGGGCCAGATATAGGGACTCTGGCTCAGTTCCGTCCTGGCGTGAAACTCGATTCGTACGAAGCGGCGGCGTTCGCTCATGGCCCATCCTCTTTGAAGATCCACTGACTATAGACTCAACCTGCGCGTCTTCCTCACCGTTCGGCCGGCGACAGACGAATGTCGGGTATGGCCTTTGCCCGGGTTAGCGCTAAACTCCGGTAGCTGTCTTCTTGTCCACCCTGGCTGGAATATAAAAATGACAAACAATAATAGCCTGCTGCGCCATCTACCCTGGCTCCTGCTGGCCGTCGTCGGCGCGTGCGCCCTGGGCGTTGTGGCCTTGCGCCGCGGCGAGGCCATCAACGCCCTCTGGATCGTCGTCGCAGCCGTGGCCATCTACCTGCTCGCCTACCGCTACTACAGCCTCTTCATCGCCAACAACGTGATGCAACTCGATGCGCGCCGGGCCACGCCCGCCGTGCTCAACAACGATGGCCTGGACTTCGTCCCGACCAACAAGCACATCCTCTTCGGCCACCACTTCGCCGCCATTGCTGGCGCCGGGCCGCTGGTCGGGCCGGTACTGGCCGCGCAGATGGGCTACCTGCCCGGCACGCTCTGGCTGATCGCCGGCGTGGTGCTGGCCGGGGCGGTGCAGGACTTCATGGTCCTGTTCCTGTCCACCCGCCGCAACGGGCGCTCCCTGGGGGACATGGTCCGCGAGGAAATGGGCCGCATCCCCGGCACCATCGCGCTGTTCGGCTGCTTCCTGATCATGATCATCATCCTCGCGGTGCTCGCGCTGATCGTGGTCAAGGCCCTGGCCGAGAGCCCGTGGGGCATCTTCACGGTGATGGCGACCATCCCGATCGCGATGTTCATGGGCCTCTACATGCGCTACATCCGCCCGGGCCGCATCGGCGAAATCTCCCTCATCGGCGTGCTGTTGCTGTTGGGCTCGATCTGGCTGGGCGGGCAGATCGCCGCCGACCCGGTCTGGGCCAAGGCCTTCAGCTTCACCGGGGTCCAGATCACCTGGATGCTGATCGGCTACGGTTTTGTCGCCGCGGTGCTGCCGGTGTGGCTGATCCTGGCGCCACGGGACTACCTGTCGACCTTCCTCAAGATCGGCACCATCATCGCCCTGGCGATCGGCATCCTGGTCACCATGCCCGAGCTGAAGATGCCGGCGCTGA
>NZ_JAUQOP010000051.1 GCF_030580855.1 Pseudomonas citrullilanati
GACGCCCTCATCCAGCAGCGAGACGATAATCGCCGCCGTGCAAAGCAGGCGCAGTTGGCTCAAGTGCTGGAGACCTATCAAGCGCTGGACGTTGCGCTGAGGAGCCTGATCAAAGCAACGGACAAACTCATTGCCGAGCAATCTCGTCAGGTCGACTCAGAACTGCTTGAGCGGCTGCGTGCCGTAAAGGGCTTGGGGCCTGTAACGATTGCCAGCCTGTTTTGCTATCTGCCTGAATTGGGCGATCTCAACCGCGCGCAGGTGGCTGCGTTGGCTGGGGTGGCGCCGTTCAATAATGACAGCGGCGTGAAAACCGGCAAACGCCATATCTACGGTGGGCGCAGAAGATTGCGCCGCGCAGCCTATATGTGTGCGTTGGTGATGGTCCGCTACAACGCTGATTTCAAAGCCCGCTATGCCAGGCTGCGCGCCAAGGGCAAGTGCGCAAAAGTGGCCTTGGTGGCGTGTATGCGGGTATTGCTGGTCCGGCTCAACGCGATGGTGCGCGACGGCACGCCGTGGCGGGATCAAACCGCTTGAGGCCCCGGAGGGGGCCATTTGAGCCCGCAATAGCACCCAAAAGACGACCGCGGGTCGGGTGGGGGTGAAAGACAGTTGGCTCCCACAGGTCACAGGTCCCAAATTCCAAATCCTACAAGTCCAGCGTCCGACTCAAGTCAGCTGGATCCCCGCTCTCCCCCGGCATTTTCATTTCTGCGTCTTTTTTGCCTGGGTGTGCGACAGATTTCACCCCGGCACTCCCACGCGGGTTCCGCAGGGTGTTAGGTTGTAAGTGATTGTTTCGACAAACACCCACTCCTCCGTCTCCCTGCAAAGGAATGCCCCCAGCAATGGACTTTTCCCTCAAGCGCCTGGCCGTGACCACCCTGCTCCTGTCCGGCCTCGCCACACTCCCTGCGCCAGCGTTCGCCAATCTCACCGCGCAACAAGGCGCGGCCCTGGTCAAGCACTACGCCGATCAATCGGTGACCGATTTCAGGCAGTTCCTGGGCAGCGTCGCCAAGAGCGACCTGGCCAGGACCGCCAATCTCGGCCCGGCCATCGGCGCGTTCCTCGGCAACCAGCCGCTGTCGGCGGAGCAGCAGAACGAGATCCATCGCCTGCTGGGCCTGTATGCACGGGTGAAGTACGGCGCCGCCGCCACCGAGACCCTGAAGGAACTGGTGGCGATCCCGACCTATCGCAAGGACGGCGTGGCCCAGCACGAGAACCCTGAATTCCTCAAGATCGCCGACAAGATCAAAAGCCTGGCCGAGTCCTTCGACCTGAACTTCCGCAACGTCGACAATCGCGTCTATGAGATTTCCCTCGACGGCAGCGGCGATGAAGTCGTGGGCATTCACGCCCATGCCGACGTGGTGCCAGTAACGCCGGAAAACTGGGTTTTGAAGGATGGCACCCGGCTCGATCCGTTCAAGGTGACCCTGGTGGGCGATCGCATGTACGGCCGCGGCACCGAGGACGACAAGAACGGCATCGTGGTGGCGCTCTACGCCATGAAAGTCATCAAGGAAGAGAAACTGCCCCTGGCGCGGCATTTCAAGCTGCTGGTGGACACCACCGAGGAAACCACCGGCGACGCGATCCCCTATTATTTCGAACGCAACCCGACCCCCAACTACAACCTGGCGCTGGACGGCGGTTATCCGGTAGTGATCGCCGAGAAAGGCTATGGCACCGTCATGGCGAACTTCGCCCGGCGCGAGGCGCAAGGCAAAGGCGCGGAAATCACCGCGATGACCGGTGGCAAGGCGACCAACCAGATCCCGTCGACCTCGGTGGTCACCTTCGTCACCGACCAGCCCGCCGAACTGGCCGCCAGCCTGCTCAAGGCCGCGACCGAATACGCCAAGCGCAACGGCGGCGACTTCGACGTGGCCAGCCAGGTTGTCGGCAAGGACGTGCAACTGACCTTCACCGGCGTTTCGGCGCATTCCTCCGAGCCGGAATCAGGGGTCAACCCGGTGGCACGGATGCTGGACTTTATCCACGGCCTGGACGGCAAGATCGCGCTCAAGCACAACCACATCACCGACGCCGCCCGCTACGCCGCCGACAACTGGGGCCTGGACTACCTGGGCAAGCGCCTGGGCATCGGCTTTTCCGATGGGTTCATGGGCCCGCTGACGGCGTCGCTGACGTATGTCGGGCTCGATGACAAGACCTTCAAGCTGGCAGTCAACCTGCGGGTACCCGTGGGCAAGTCGACCGACGCGCTCAAGAGCGAGATCGCCGGCAAGCTGGCTGACTGGAGCAAACAGTCCCATGTCGCGGTGGCCTTCGACTACTCCATCGACGAGCCGATGTACCGCAACCCGGAAGGTGAATGGGTCAAGGCGCTCCTGGCCGTCGCCAGTGAAAACCTCGGCATGGAGCACAAGTACGGCACTTCCGCCGGCGCCACATCGGTCCATGACCTGCCCAACGGCGTGCAATTCGGCCTGGCGATGCCGGACGTCAAGTACACCGGTCATAACGACAACGAGTTCAAGACGGTCGAGCAGTTCCTGCTGGACTTGCAGATCGTGACCGAGATGATGGGGCGGATCGGGCAGATGCCGAAGCTCTGACGGGCTTTTGAATTGTGGCGAGGGAGCTGGCTCCCGCTGGGCGGCGTAGCGGCCCCGAGGCTTCTGCGGACACTGCGCCACCGAGCGGGAGCCAGTGCCCTCGCCACAGCTCGCTCACTCTTTCATTGAACGGGCACCCGGGTCCACGGCCTTGTCGGTGATGTCGGTCAACTCCACGCCCCAGTCCCCATGCAGGTACCAATCCTCGCCGATCATCTCGGCCGGGTGCATGGTCCGGTCCGCGCCGTTGCCACACGCCAGGGCGGTCGCCGAACAATAACGGTCACAGCCCCAGCAGATGCGTTCGGGGTGCTTGGGGCTGAGGGGAAAAGGCTTGGCCATGGGAACCCCGCGGACAGATGGGTGTACCTGCACCCTAGCGTGATGGGCCCGCAGCGCCCTTGATCTCGATCAAGAATCGCCCTGCGTTGGTTTCGCACAATCACGCTGAAAATTGACAATAATCATTATTATTCGCAGCAAAGCTTCCTAGACTCGCTCATCCCTTACGTCCAGGAAGTCATCATGCGTATCTTCGCCCCGCTGTCCCTTGCCCCGTGGTCCCTCGCCCTGCTGTTCCTCGCACCGTTGGCCCAGGCCAAGGAATACCCCATCGGCGAACCGCAGTCGTGCCCCGGGCTGGAAGTCGGCGCGGTGTACCTGCAGCCGATTGAAATGGCGCCCGCCGGCATGATGCGCGCGACAGCCGATTCCGACGTCCACCTGGAAGCCGACATCCGCGCCACGGCGGACAATCGCCAGGGCTTCCAGGAAGGCAGTTTCGTGCCCTACCTCAACGTATCCTTCCAACTGAAGAAACAAGGCGACGACACCGAGCTCAAGGGTGACTTCCATGCCATGGTCGCCAACGACGGGCCGCACTACGGCGATAACGTCAAGCTGCTCGGCCCGGGCAAGTACCAACTGACCTTCACCGTCCTGCCGCCGGGTGGCCACGGCTCCCTCGGCCGCCACACCGACAAGGAAACCGGCGTGGCACCGTGGTTCGAGCGCTGTGAACTGCATTACGAATTCGTCTACGCCGGCATCGGCAAGAAAGGCGGTTACTGAACATGCGTCCCCCATCCCGACCCCGGCACGGCGCGGCTCATCGGCGCCTGGCCGGTTTGACGCTGGCCGGCTTGCTGCTGCCCGCCATCGCCCAGGCTGAACTGCCGACCTACGCGTTGAGCATCCGCGACGGGCTCTTCATCCCGCCGCAGCTGGAAGTGCCGGCCGGGCAACGCTTCAAGATCGTGTTGAAAAACATCGGCCAGGGCCCGGCGGAGTTCGAAAGCACGCCACTGCGGGTGGAAAAAGTGCTTTCGCCCGGCGTCACCACCTTCGTGGTGATCCACCCGTTGCGACCGGGACACTACCCGTTCTTCGACGAATTCAATCCGCAACTGCCCGAGGGCGGCATTCTCGCCCGGTAATCGCGCGCAGGAGACACTTGCATGACTCAATCGATGTTCATTGTCTGGCGCGAAAGCGTCGAGGCATTGCTGGTGATCGGCATTCTCCAGGCCTGGGTCAGCCAGCAACGGCAGGCCCGGCAATTATTGCGCTACGTCTGGAGCGGCGCCGGGTTGGGCTTGCTGCTGTCAGGCGTATTGGCCGGGCTGATCATGCTGGCGGGCGAGGCCATGAGCGGCGCGGCCAACGAATGGTTCCAGGCGGCATTGGCGTTGCTCGCCAGCGGGCTGATCGTGCAGATGGTCGGTTGGATGCATCGCCATGGCATGACGCTCAAGCGCGACCTGACGCGCCATGCCGATCAACGCCTGGGCCGCCAGGGCGGCCTGGGGCTGTTGGTGCTGGCGTTGCTGGCCGTCAGCCGCGAAGGCAGTGAGACGGTGGTGTTCCTGTATGGCGCCGGTGCTCGCCTGCAAGGGCCGTCACTGGGGCTGTTCGCCGTGGGCGCGGTGGCGGGCCTGGCACTGGCGCTGCTGACGGTCTCGGTGCTGCACGGCAGCCGCCGGTTCATCTCATGGCCGCGGTTCTTTGCCATCAGCGAGGCGATCCTGTTGTTGCTGGGCGCGGCGCTGCTGGTCAGCGGCATCGAGCGCGTGGGCGGGCAATTGCTGGCAATGGACTGGCCCGAGGCGGTGTACCGCGGCATCGGCGATGCGCTGTGGGACAGCAGTGCACTGCTGGACGATGGGCACGGTCTGGGCGAGTTCCTCGCCGACTTCGCCGGCTATCGGGCCAGCCCCAGTGCACTGACGCTGTTGGTGTGGCTGGCTTACTGGGGCGTTGTCGCCGGCTGGCTGCGGCCACGCAAGGCGGACGGCCTCCCGTGCCCGACGTGAACCCCTGGTTGCAGCGCCTCGGCGATGGCATGCGGCGCCACGGCGCGACGATTCGCGCCGTGCAGTGGGCGGTGGTGCTGTTCTACGCCGTGCTGCTGGTGGTGCCGGCCTTCTCGCCCCTGCCCAACGGCCAGGCACGCCTGTTGGACAACCTCACCCTGTTAGCGCAATTCCTTTTCTGGGGGCTGTGGTGGCCGTTCGTGTTGTTGTCGATCGTGTTGTTCGGCCGGCTCTGGTGTGGCGTGCTCTGCCCCGAAGGCGCCTTGAGCGAATGGGCCAGCCAATACGGCAAGGGCCTGGGCACGCCGCGGGCGTTGCGCTGGGCCGGCTGGCCGACCCTGGCGTTCTGCCTGACGACGGTCTACGGGCAACTCATCAGCGTCTACGACTATGCCCAGGCGGCGCTGTTGATTCTCGGCGGCTCGACGGTTGCGGCGGTGATCGTCGGCGTGCTGTTCGCCCGGGGCAAGCGGGTGTGGTGCCGCTACCTGTGCCCGGTCAGCGGCGTCTTCGCCCTGCTCGCCCGCCTGGCGCCGCTGCATTTCCAGGTGAACGAACAACGCTGGCTGGAGAATCCCGCGCCGCGCCGCCCGCCGCCCAACTGCGCGCCGCTGCTGGACATCCGCCGCCTGCGCGGCGCCGCCGACTGCCATGCCTGTGGGCGTTGCAGCGGCCAGCGCGACGCCGTGCGCCTGATCGCCCGCTCCAGCAACGAGGAAATTCTCCACGCGACGACCGAGACACTCTCGCCGTGGGAGCCGCGCCTGTTGCTGTTCGGGGTCATCGGCCTGGCGATGGGCGCCTTCCAATGGACCGTCAGCCCCTGGTTCATCGCCTTGAAGCAGCAGCTCGCCCAATGGCTGGTCGCCCATGAACTGTTCTGGCCACTGCAAGACACCGCGCCCTGGTGGCTGCTGACGCATTACCCTCAGGCAAATGACAGTTTCAGCTGGCTCGACGGTTTTTGCATCCTCGCCTACCTGGGCATGAGTGCCTTTGTGCTGGGTACGTCACTGATGCTGCTGATGCGCCTGGCGGCGAAACTCTCCGGCGATCCTGCACAATATCGGCCCCTGGCCATCACCCTGACGCCCCTCGGCGGTGCGGGGCTGTTCCTCGGCTTGTCGGCCACCACGGTAAAGCTGCTGCGCTATGAAGGCTTGTTGCTCGAATGGGTGCAACCGGCTCGCGCCGGGCTTTTGCTGGCGGCGATCGCCTGGAGCCTGTGGCTGGGTTGGAAACGCCTGGGACAGACTTCAGCAACGCCCCTTCAACGACTGCCCGCCATGGCGTGCCTGATATCGGCCAGCGGCCTGGTGGGTTATGGCTGGTGGCTGCAGTTCTGGGGCTGGTAACACAAAACCCGGTGGGCGTGAGCCTGCTCGGGAAAGCGGTGGGTCAGCTTGCTTCGATGTCGCCTGGGCCGGCGCCTTCGCGGGCAGGCCCGCTCCCACAGGGGATTTGTGCTGGGCCGCAGGTTTGTGAGCAACCGAGAACCAGTGTGGGAGCGAGCTTGCTCGCGAAAGCGGTGGGTCAGCTTGCATCGATATCGCCTGTGCCGCCGCCTTCGCGGGCAGGCCCGCTCCACAAGGGGTTTGTGCTGGGCCGCAGGTTTGTGAGCCACCGAAATCCAGTGTGGGAGCGAGCTTGCTCGCGAAAGCGGTGGGTCAGCTTGCATCGATATCGTCTGTGCCGACGCCTTCGCGGGCAAGCCCGCTCCACAAGGGGTTTGTGCTGGGCCGCAGGTTTGTGAGCCACCGAAATCCAGTGTGGGAGCGAGCTTGCTCGCGAAAGCGGTGGGTCAGCTTGCATCGATATCGTCTGTGCCGACGCCTTCGCGGGCAAGCCCGCTCCACAAGGGGTTTGTGCTGGGCCGCAGGTTTGTGAGCCACCGAAATCCAGTGTGGGAGCGAGCTTGCTCGCGAAAGCGGTGGGTCAGCTTGCATCGATATCGTCTGTGCCGACGCCTTCGCGGGCAAGCCCGCTCCCACAGGGGATTTGTGCTGGGCCGGGGTTTGGTGGACAACCGAGATCCAGTGTGGGAGCGAGCTTGCTCGCGATGGCGGTGGATCAGCTTGCCTTGATGTCGCCTGTGCCGCCGCCTTCGCGGGCAGGCCCGCTCCCACAGGGGATTTGTGCTGGGCCGCGGGTTTGTGAGCAACCGGGAATCACTGTGGGAGCGGGCTTGCTCGCGAAAGCGGTGGGTCAGCTTGCAGTGATGTTGCCTGTGCCGACGCCTTCGCGGGCAGGCCCGCTCCCACAGGGGATTTGTGCTGGGCCGGGGTTTGGTGGACAACCGAGATCCAGTGTGGGAGCGAGCTTGCTCGCGATGGCGGTGGGTCAGCTTGTATTGATGTTGGATGTGCCGACGCCTTCGCGGGCAAGCCCGCTCCCACAGGGGATTTGTGCTGGGCCGGGGTTTGATGAGCAACCGGGAACCCCTGTGGGAGCGAGCCTGCTCGCGATGGCGGTGGGTCAGCTTGCATCGATGTAGCCTGTGCCGACGCTCGCGGCCGCGCTGGGCGGTTCGCTCGGACACCCGCGAGGTTCGCTGGTGCTCACCGCGTTGCGCGCCTCCACGGCGGCGGTCATCTGGTTCTACCTGCCGGTTGGCAGCGCATTTGAAAACCAAGAAAAAGGAACGGCCCGGTCAGCCCGGGCCTCGGTGAATCGTGCCCCGCCACGGGCGGTCAGCTGCGCAACACGAACGCGGGGAACAGTTCGCGCATGGCGGCCCACAGCTCAGGTTGCAAGCCTTGCGCCGAGACGCTGGAAAGATGGGGGTCGAGCATCCGCGCCGTGCGCACCAGTTGCACGGCAAAGCGCCTGACGCCTCGCTCGCTCAGGCGCCGGGCCAGGGTCAGCAGCCGCTCGGGGTCGAACAGGTGCCAATGCACCGTGGTGCGACACTCATAATCCACGCCGCTGTCGAGCAGGTGGTCGAGGCTGCGCCAGTTGGCGCTGCCGCTGCCTTCGACCCGGGTCACGTCCAGGGCGTCTTCAGGCAACGCCTTGATGTCGAACCCCACCCAATCGGCTTGCCCGACCACCTTGGCGAAGGCCGCCGGCTTGATACCGGCACTGTGCAAGCCAATGCGAAACCCCATCTGCCGCACTTCGTCCATGGCCGCGGCGAGACCGTCCTGCAAGGTGGGCTCGCCGCCGCTGAACACCACGGCGTCGAGCAGGTCCTGGCGACGGTGCAGGAACGCCAGCACTCGACACCAATCCACTTCCTCGCTGCCCCGGGGCGGGATCAGTTGCGGGTTATGGCAGTAACGACAACGCCAGGCGCAACCCTGGCAGAACAGCACGCACGCCAATTGGCCGGGGTAGTCGAGGGTGGTCAGGGGCACCATGCCCCCGACCCGCAGCACTCGACTCATGGACGCCCGGCCGCACGTTCAGTGAAGTGCACCCGCTCGCGGTGCTCGGACTGCTTGCCCGGGTTGAAGGCCGCCACCGGACGGTGATAACCCATCACGCGGGTCCAGACTTCGCAACGTTGGCGCTGTGCTTGGGGAAGGGTTTGCGATGCGTTCATAAGTGAAGCTCCTTGCAGTGGATGGATCGGATCAGTGGACGCTGCCGGCCTGTTGCTGTTGCAGCAAGGCCTCGTCGCATTTGGGGCAGAACTCGTGCTCGCCGGCCAGGTAGCCGTGGACCGGGCAGATGGAAAAGGTCGGCGTGATGGTCAGGTACGGCAGGCGGAAGCGTCCGAGCGCCTTGCGCACCAGTTGCTTGCAAGCCTGCGTGGAGGAAATCTGCTCGGCCATGTAGAGGTGCAGCACGGTGCCGCCGGTGTACTTGCATTGCAGTTCATCCTGCAGTTCCAGGGCTTCGAACGGATCGTCGGTGAACCCCACCGGCAGTTGCGAAGAGTTGGTGTAGTACGGCGCCACCGGGCTGCCGGCCTGGAGGATGTCGGGATAGCGCTTGAGGTCTTCCTTGGCGAAGCGGTAGGTGGTGCCTTCGGCGGGCGTGGCTTCCAGGTTGTAGAGGTGGCCGGTTTCTTCCTGGAACCGCAGCAGCGTCGCGCGCACGTGGTCCAGCAAGCGGAGGGCGAATGCGCGCCCGTGTTCGGTGTGCAGGCCCTGCTGGTCATCGGTGAAATTGCGCAGCATCTCGTGCAGGCCGTTCACCCCGATGGTGGAGAAATGATTGCGCAAGGTGCCCAGGTAACGCTTGGTGTAGGGGTACAGGCCGGCGTCCATGTGGTGCTGGATGACCTTGCGCTTGACCTCCAGGCTTTCCTTCGCCAGCTCCATCAGCGTATCGAGGCGTTGCAGCAAGGCGCTGGTGTCGCCCTTGTACAGGTAGCCCAGGCGGGCGCAGTTGATCGTCACCACGCCGAGGGAGCCGGTCTGCTCCGCCGAACCGAACAGCCCGCCACCGCGCTTGAGCAATTCGCGCACGTCCAGTTGCAGGCGGCAGCACATCGACCGCACCTGGTTGGGCTGCATGTCCGAGTTGAGGAAGTTCTGGAAGTACGGCAAGCCATAGCGCGCGGTCATCTCGAACAGGCGATCGGCGTTTTCGCTGTCCCAGGGAAAGTCGTGGGTGATGTTGTAGGTCGGGATCGGGAATGTGAACACCCGGCCCTTCGCGTCGCCGGCCTGCATCACTTCGATGTAGGCGCGGTTGAGCAGCTCCATTTCCGCTTGCAGGTCGCCATAGGCGAACGGCATTTCCTCACCGCCGATGATCGGGATCTGTTCGCGCAGGTCCTGCGGGCAGACCCAGTCGAAGGTCAGGTTGGTGAACGGTGTCTGCGTGCCCCAGCGCGACGGCACGTTGAGGTTGTAGATGAACTCCTGCAACGACTGGCGGACCTCGTCGTAGCTGAGGTTGTCCTTGCGCACGTAGGGGGCCAGGTAAGTGTCGAACGAGCTGAACGCCTGGGCACCGGCCCATTCGTTCTGCAGGGTGCCGAGGAAATTCACCATCTGCCCCAGGGCGCTGCTCAGGTGCTTGGGCGGCCCGGCCTCGACCCGCCCCGGGACGCCGTTGAGGCCGTCGTGCAGCAACGTGCGCAACGACCAGCCGGCACAGTAGCCGGCGAGCATGTCCAGATCGTGGATGTGCAGGTCGGCCTCGCGGTGGGCCTGGCCGATGGCCTGGCTGTAGACCTCGTCGAGCCAGTAGTTGGCGGTGACCTTGCCCGACACGTTGAGAATCAGCCCGCCGAGGGAATAGCCCTGGTTGGCGTTGGCCTGCACGCGCCAGTCTTCGCGGTCGAGGTATTCGTTCATCGACGTGGCGACTTCCACCAACGTGCGACGGTCCCGCCGCAGGCGGCCGTGCTGCTCGCGATAGACGATGTAGGCGCGCATGGACAGGAAGAAGCCGGCGTCCATCAGCACCCGCTCGACCCGGTCCTGGATCTGCTCGACGTTCAAGCGTGACTGCCCTTCCAAGCGGGCCAGCACGGCTTGCAGCAGCGTTTCTGCTTCAGCCTCGGCGTACTCGCCGGTGGCCTTGCCGGCGGCGATCAGCGCCTGGCGGATCTTGTCCGCGTCAAAGGCCACCACACTGCCGTCGCGCTTGTGCAAGCGGTTACATCCAACTGAGATCAAGGTGCTTTGCATTTTCGCTCCAGACACAACATATAGGTTATTTAAATTAAATAGACACAATATGCAGTGAAGCGTACGGGTAAAAAGCAGAGGGGCAATTGATCGATATCAAGAATGGCGGGTGGATCAATCGGGGGATGTTGGCTGGGCTGCCGTCATCGCGAGCAAGCTTTGCTCCCACAGAGAATCTCGATGTTCACAAATCCTGTGCACACGCAAATCACCTGTGGGAGCAAAGCTTGCTCGCGATTGCGGTGGGTCAGGTCACCCACCACTCATGTTCATGAACCGCACGATCTGCACTTCCCCACCGGGGCTGAAATCATGCTGCAAGGGCTTGCCTTTGAGTGCCTGCCTTATCGACTGAATGATCGGTTGGTCATCCAATGGGTATCGCCGCAGCAAGCCGCGCAGGTCGAGGGAGTCCTCTTGCCCCAGGCACAACAGCAAGCGCCCTTCGACGGTCATGCGCACCCGGTTGCAGCTGGCGCAGAAGTTATGGGTGTTGGGCGAGATGAAACCGATCCGCGTGTCAGGATGCCGTTCCAGGCGCACATAGCGCGCCGGCCCGCCACTGTTCTCGGCGCTGTCGAGCAAGCGGTGCTGGCGGGCAATCACCGCCCGCACCTCATCGCTGGAACAGAACGCCTCGCCCCGGGAACGCCCGACCTCGCCCAACGGCATTTCCTCGATGAAGCTGATGTCGATGCGTTGGTCGATGGCGTATTGCACCAAGGCCGGGACTTCATCGAAGTTGCGCCCCTTCATGACCACGCAGTTGAGCTTGATCCGCTCGAACCCGGCCACCTTCGCCGCGTCAATGCCGGCCAGCACCGCGTCCAGGTTGCCGTTGCGGGTGATCGCCCGAAACCGCTCCCCGTCCAGGCTGTCGAGGCTGATGTTCATGCGCTTGACCCCAGCATCCACCAGCGGCCTGGCCAAGCGCCCCAGCTGCGAGCCGTTGCTGGTCATCACCAGTTCCCGCAGGCCGGGCAAGGCCGCGATGTCGCGGCACAGCCCGACGATGCCCGGACGGATCAGCGGCTCGCCACCGGTCAGGCGGATCTTCTTCACCCCCAGGCCGACGAACAGCCGCGCCAGGCGCTGCAACTCCTCCAGGGTCAACACCTGTTGGCGCGGCAGGAAGGTCATGTTCTTCGCCATGCAATACACACAACGGAAATCACAACGATCGGTCACCGACATGCGCAAATAATCGATCTGGCGCCCAAATCCGTCCTGCAACACCGCGTTCATGAACATCTCCCGATTGAGCCAGTGCTCACTGCACCAGCGGCGAGTCGGCGCCCTGAAGATGAATGCCACGGACGTCCGCCGCACCAATCAGGGTTTGCAGGTACTGCACCAGGGCCCTTTGCCAGACGCCTTGCTGCAACTGTGTGCGAATCGCCGTCGCCACCGCCGCGTAGGGCAGCGGCTGGCCATCGATGCGCTGGTCGATGCTGATCACGTGCCAGCCGTAGCGACTTTCCAGTGGTTTGCCGCACAGCCCCGCCGGCAGGGCGAACAACTGGCGCTCCAGTTCCGGCACCGTCTGGCCCTTGCTGATCTGCCCGAGCGACCCGCCCTGCTCCTTGGACGGACAGGCCGAGTATTTCTGGGCCAGCTCGGCGAAACTGCCCGGGAACTGGTCCAGCCGCTCCAACAGCAGTTCGGCCTGGACATGGGCGAGGCTGCGGGCCTCGGCATCGTCCGGCGCGCATTCGAGCAGGATGTGCCGCACCGCCAGCAACGGGGCGCTGTGGAAGCGCGCCCGATTGCTTTCGTAGTAGCGCAGGCAGGTGGCCTCGTCACACTGCGGCACCTGCACCTCCTGTTCGAGCAACAACCGCGTCGCCGCTTCCTCTTCGTTCTCCCCGGCACCGACCTGCAGGGACAGGCCCAGCTCGGCGATGCGCTGCTGGAGCAACTCACGGATCACCAGGGCCCGTGCCGCCTGGTAGAGTGCATCCTCGCGGCTTTCGGCCGGGTGGTATTGCAGCTCCTGCGCCATCGCCTGCGGGGTGATCGACACCCCGTTGACGCTGATGATGGGCCATTCCTGTTCACTGCTGGCGATCAGTTCCGGGGCCTCAGCGACCGCCTCGGGCGCCGCCTGGGCCGGCGCGTACTGCACCGGTTCGACTTCGGCGACCGCGGCCGTCACCGGCGCGGCCTTGGCCGAAGAACCACAGCCGCCACCACCGCCATTACCACCACCGCATCCGCATCCACTGGCCATGATTGCCCCCTCAGAATTTCTGCCGAACGATTTGATAACGACGCCCCAGGTACCAGACCGGCGCACTGACGATGTGGACCAGACGGGTGAACGGGAACAGCACGAACAGGGTCAGGCCGAGCAACACATGGAGCTTGTAGACCAGCCCCACCGGCGCCATCGACGTGGCCGCTTCCACCGGGCGCAACAGCACGGTGTTCTGCGCCCAGTCCGCCAGCATCACCATCACCGAACCGTCCATGTGGGCGGTGGAGGCGACGATGGTGAGCAGCCCCAGCACCAGTTGCACCAGCAACACCACCAGCACCAGGATGTCCGAAGTATTGGAGGTGGCGCGCACCCGCGGGTCGCCCAGGCGGCGATTGAGCAGCATCAGCAGCCCGATCAGGCCGAGCCCGCCGAAGAAGCCGCCGGACACCATCGCCAGCAACTGCTTGTTCTCGGTGCTCAGCACGTGGTGGTAGATCGCCGAGGGTGTCAGCAGGCCAACGAAGTGCCCGGCCAGCACGAACAACACACCGATATGGAACAGGTTGCTCGCCACGCGCATGCCCCGGTTGCTCAGCATCTGGCTGGAACCGGCCTTCCAGGTGTACTGGGACAGGTCGAACCGCGCCCAGCTGCCGATCAGGCAGATCGCCAGGGCGACATACGGATAGACCCCGAACAACAACAGATCCCATTTAGACATTGCCCACCTCCCCGGCAGGCGCAGCGGCCCGCCCTTCATGCTGAAAATCCACCCAGTGCAACGGCACCGCACTTTCTTCCCTGGCCTTGCCCGGCACGCTCGGCAGCGAACCGCAACGGTCCTGCTGCTCGGCCTTGAGGAAATCCACCGCCTCTTCTTCCCAGATCTTGTCCAGGGCTTCGAGGGAGTCGTCCCGTGGCTCGGCCTTCACCTGCTCGCGCAATTCGGCGACCGCACCCTGGGGTTCGGCCCCGGCGATTTGCAGCAGTGCGCGGAAGCAACTGGCGTAGACGCTTTCGCGTTCATCCAGGCGCGCGGCGAGCAAGGCCAGCAAGTGCGCGACATCGGCCAGGCCCTCGCGGGCCTCCAGGTCTTCGCGGGTGGACAGGTACTCCAGGTACAGCGGGATGTAGTCCGGCAGCTCCTTGACGCCGATGGCGAAACCGGCCGCTTCGTATTGGGCCATCATGTCCACCATCGCCTGGCCGCGGTCGCGGGACTCGCCGTGGACATGCTCGAACAGCAGCAATGACAGCGACCGGCCGCGACCGAACAACGCGCCGTAGTGCTCCTGGCCGTCCATCAGGTCCTTGGCGCAGATCACCTCCAGCAGCTCGAACAGCCCGGCGCGCTGGTTGGGACTGATTTCCCGCGCCTGGAGAATCGCTTCTTCCAGCTCGTCGCGACCGGCCACCAGGGTCTCGGTCGGGTAATCGAGCAACAACGAAATCACCTTGAGAATGCGCATGCTCAGTCCTCCCACAACTGTACGGTCTTGATCACGTCGCGGCGGTTGGCCTTCTTGCCACCGAACATGTTGGTGTCGGAACTGCCGCTGCAACCGCTGCCGAAACTGAACCCGCAACCGGAACGCTCGGCGAACGCGTCGCTCATGGCGTCCTCGCGGTGGGCGCTCGGCACGACGAATCGGTCTTCGTAGTTGGCGATGGCCAGGTAGCGATACATCTCGTCCACCTGGTTCACGTTCAAGCCGACGTCGGCCAGCACTTGCAAGTCCTTAACCCCGTCCACCTGTTCGGAACGCTTGTAGGCACGCATCGCCAGCAAGCGCTTGAGGGCGAGCTTGACCGGCTTCTCGTCACCGGCGGTCAGCAGGTTGGCCAGGTAGCGCAGCGGGATGCGCAGGCTGTCGACGTCGGGAATCACCCCGTTCATGCCCACGGTGCCCGCGGCCGCTGCGTTCTGGATCGGCGACAGCGGCGGCACGTACCAGACCATCGGCAAGGTGCGGTACTCCGGGTGCAGCGGCAGCGCGAGCTTCCAGTCCACGGCCATCTTGTAGACCGGCGAACGTTGCGCCGAGTCGATCACCGACTGCGGCACGCCATCGGCCAGGGCCTGGCGGATGACCGCCGGGTCGTTCGGGTCGAGGAAAATCTCCAGTTGCTTCTCGTACAGGTCCTGTTCATTGGCGGTGCTGGCCACTTCGCTGATGCGGTCGGCGTCATACAGCAGCACGCCCAGGTAGCGGATCCGGCCGACGCAGGTTTCGGCGCAGACGGTCGGCATCCCGGCCTCGATGCGCGGGTAGCAGAAGATGCATTTTTCCGACTTGCCGCTCTTCCAGTTGAAGTAGATCTTCTTGTACGGGCAGCCGCTGATGCACATGCGCCAGCCGCGGCATTTCTCCTGGTCGATCAGGACGATGCCGTCCTCTTCGCGCTTGTAGATCGCCCCGCTCGGGCAGGACGCCGCGCACGCCGGGTTCAGGCAGTGCTCGCACAGGCGCGGCAGGTACATCATGAAGGTGTTTTCGTACTCGCCGTAGATGTCCGCCTGGATCTTGTCGAAGTTCTTGTCCTTGCGCCGCTTGGCGAATTCAGTGCCGAGGATTTCCTCCCAGTTCGGGCCCCACTCGATCTTCTCCATGCGCTTGCCGGACACCACCGAGCGCGGCCGCGCGGTCGGCTGGTGCTCGCCCAGGGGCGCGGTGTGCAGGTGCTGGTAGTCGAAGTCGAACGGCTCGTAGTAATCGTCCAGGCCCGGCAGGTCCGGGTTGGCGAAGATGTTCGCCAACACGCGGAACTTGCCGCCGATGCGAGGGTTGATCGAGCCGTCGGCGTTGCGGATCCAGCCGCCCTTCCACTGGTCCTGGTTTTCCCACTCCTTGGGGTAGCCGATCCCGGGCTTGGTCTCGACGTTGTTGAACCAGGCGTATTCCATGCCTTCGCGGCTGGTCCAGACGTTCTTGCAGGTGATCGAACAGGTGTGGCAACCGATGCACTTGTCCAGGTTCAGGACCATGCCGATCTGTGAACGAATCTTCATCTCAATCTCCTCAATCCAGCTCAGTCGGCAGGGGACGCGGCAGGTCATCGCCGCTGGAACCGTCGAGCCAGTCGACCTTGGCCATCTTGCGCACCACGACGAACTCGTCGCGGTTGCAACCGACCGTGCCGTAATAGTTGAACCCGTAGGCCTGCTGGGCGTAGCCACCGATCATGTGGGTGGGCTTGAGCACCACGCGGGTCACCGAGTTGTGGTGGCCGCCGCGGGTCTTGGTGGTTTCCGAACCGGGCACGTTCACGATCCGTTCCTGGGCGTGGTACATCATCACCATGCCCTCCTTGACCCGCTGGCTGACCACCGCCCGGGCGGTCAGCGCGCCGTTGGCGTTGAAGCACTCGACCCAGTCGTTGTCCTCGATGCCGGCGCGCCGGGCGTCGATTTCCGAGAGCCAGATGATCGGCCCGCCACGGCTGAGGGTGAGCATGATCAGGTTGTCGGTGTAGGTGCTGTGGATGCCCCATTTCTGGTGCGGAGTGATCCAGTTCAGGACGATCTCGGTCTCGCCGTTGCCGCGCTTGCCTTTCACCACGTCGATGGTGCGGGTGTTGACCGGTGGCCGGTAACTCATCAACTGCTCGCCGAACGCCTGCATCCAAGGGTGGTCCTGGTAGAACTGCTGGCGACCGGTGATGGTGCGCCACGGGATCGACTCGTGGACGTTGGTGTAGCCGGCGTTGTAGCTGACGTGATCGTCTTCCAGGCCGGACCAGGTCGGGCTGGAAATGATCTTGCGCGGCTGGGCCTGGATGTCACGGAAGCGAATCGCCTCGTGCTCCTTGGGTACGGCCAGGTGGCTGTGGTCGATGCCGGTGAACTCCGACAGCGCCGCCCAGGCTTTTACCGCGACATGGCCGTTGGTTTCCGGGGCCAGGGACAGGATCACTTCGGCCGCGTCGATGGCGCTGTCGATCTTCGGCCGGCCCTGGCTGATGCCCGCCTCGACCTCGTGGTGGTTCAGTTCGCCGAGGAATTTCACTTCGGCCTCGGTGTTCCAGTTGATGCCCTTGCCGCCGTTGCCGAGTTTTTCCAGCATCGGGCCCAGGGAGGTGAATTGCTTGTAGATGTTCGGGTAGTCGCGCTCCACCACTTGCAGGTTTGGCGCGTTCTTGCCCGGCTTTGGCACCTCCCCGGCGGTTTTCCAATCGGTGCCGCCGAACGGCTGGGCCAGTTCGCCGACGCTGTCGTGCATCAACGGGACGGTGACCAGGTCTTTCTCAACGCCCAGGTGACCGACCGCCATGGCCGAGAACGCCTTGGCGATGCCCTTGTAGATTTCCCAGTCCGAACGCGACTCCCAGGCCGGGTCGATGGCGGCCGACAGTGGGTGGATGAACGGGTGCATGTCCGAGGTGTTCATGTCGTCTTTTTCGTACCAGGTCGCGGTCGGCAAGACGATGTCGGAATACACGCAGGTCGAGGACATGCGGAAGTCCAGGGTGGTCACCAGGTCGAGCTTGCCGATGGCGCCTTCATCGACCCATTCGGCCTCGGTCGGCTTGCAATCACCGACCTGGCCGATGTCTTCGTTCATCACGCCGTTCTTGGTGCCGAGCAGGTACTTGAGCATGTACTCATGGCCCTTGCCCGAGGAACCCAGCAGGTTGGAGCGCCAAATGAACATGTTGCGCGGGAAGTTCACCGGGTTGTCAGGTTGCTCGCAGGCAAAGCGCAGCGAACCGTCCTGCCAGGACTTGACCACGTAGTCCTTGGGATCCAGGCCCGCGGCGGCAGCGTCGCGACAGATGTGCAGCGGGTTGGTGTTGAGTTGTGGCGCGCTGGGCAGCCAACCGGCGCGTTCGGCGCGGATGTTGTAGTCCAGGGCGTGCTCGGGGAACTGCGACTTGTCGGCCAGCGGCGAGAGCACATCGTGCATGCTCATCTTCTCGTGGCGCCATTGCGAGCTGTGGCCATAGAAGAAGCTGGTGCCGTTCATTTGCCGCGCAGGGCGGTTCCAGTCCAGGCCGAAGGCCAGGGGCAGCCAGCCGCACTGCGGACGGAGTTTTTCCTGGCCGACGTAGTGGGCCCAGCCGCCGCCGGTCTGGCCGATGCAACCGCAGAGCATGAGCATGTTGATCAGCCCGCGGTAGTTCATGTCCATGTGGTACCAGTGGTTCATCGCCGCACCGACGATGATCATCGAGCGTCCACGGGTCTTGTCGGCGTTGTCGGCGAACTCGCGGGCGATCTGGATCGCCTTCTCGCGGCTGACACCGGTGATCCGCTCCTGCCAGGCCGGGGTGCCTGGCACCGAGGCGTCGTCGTAGTCCTTGGCCACGTTGGCACCGCCCAGGCCACGGTCGATCGCCAGGTTGGCCGCCGACAGGTCGAACACGGTGGCCACTTTCGCCACGCTGCCGTCGGCCAGCACCACGCTGTGCACCGGCACCCGGCGCCACTGCACCGCGTCACCGGCCACGTGCGGGAAGTATTCCTGGGTCTGGCCGGCAAAGTACGGGAACGCCACTTCGGCGACGTCGCCGCCGATCAGGCTCAACTTGAGGTCGATCTCACGCCCTTCGCCACCCTCGCGTGGCAGGATGTTCCACTTGCCCTTCTCGCCCCAGCGATAGCCGATGGAGCCTTGGGGCGAGACCAGTTCGCCGGCCGCGTCCAGGGCGATGGTTTTCCACTCGGGGTTGTTGTCCTGGCCGAGGTTGTCGGTCAGGTCGCTGGCCCGCAGGAAGCGATCCGGCTGGTAGCCCGAGCCTGGCGCGGCGCCGAGCATCGGCTTGAGCAGCACCAGCACCGGCAAGTCGGTGTAGCGCTTGGCGTAATCGGTGAAATAGGCGCTCGGCTTGTCCAGGTGGAATTCTTTGAAGATCACATGGTTGAAGGCCTGGGCCAGCGCGGCGTCGGTGCCCTGCTTGGGGTTGAGCCACAGGTCGGTGAGCTTGGCCACTTCCGAATAATCCGGCGTGATTGCCACGGTCTTGGTGCCCTTGTAGCGCACCTCGGTGAAGAAGTGCGCATCCGGGGTGCGGGTCTGCGGGACGTTGGAGCCCCAGGCGATGATGTAGTTGGAGTTGTACCAGTCGGCCGATTCCGGCACGTCGGTCTGCTCGCCCCAGACCATCGGCGAGGCTGGCGGCAAGTCGCAGTACCAGTCGTAGAAGCTCAGGCACACCCCGCCGATCAGCGACAGGTAGCGCGAGCCGGCGGCGTAGCTGACCATCGACATCGCCGGGATCGGCGAGAAGCCCACCACCCGGTCCGGGCCGTGGCGCTTGACAGTATAGACGTTGGCGGCGGCAATGATCTCGTTGACTTCTTCCCAGCTGGAACGGATGAAGCCGCCCATGCCGCGCTTGCTCTTGTACGAGTCAGCCTTGGCCTTGTCCTCGACGATACTGGCCCAGGCTTCCACCGGCGGCAGGGTCTGCCGGGCCTGGCGCCACAACTTGAGCAACGGCTTGCGGATCTTCGGGTACTTGAGCCGGTTGGCGCTGTAGATGTACCAGCTGTAGCTGGCCCCGCGAGGGCAGCCGCGCGGCTCGTGGTTGGGCAGGTCGTTGCGGGTGCGCGGGTAGTCGGTCTGCTGGGTTTCCCAGGTGATCAGGCCGTTCTTGACGTAGATTTTCCACGAGCACGAACCGGTGCAGTTCACCCCGTGGGTGGAACGCACGATCTTGTCGTACTGCCAGCGGGAACGGTAGACGTTCTCCCAGTCGCGGGACTCCTTGCGGGTCTCGCCATGGCCCTCGGAAAACTCGCCTTGCTTGCGGTTGAAGAACCGCAGTTGATCCAGTAAATGACTCACAGTGTCTTTCCTCTCAGGCTTGCTCCGCGGGGTCTGCGCCCCGCCCACGCAAAAGTAAAATGCTTAGCAGGGTGTCGCCGCGCCCTTGCGCGCGTACCACCACCAGGTCACCACGATGCAGCTCAGGTAGAAGCCGACGAACATGTAGAAGGCCATCTCCGGGCCGCCGGTCAGGGCCATCGAAGTGCCGAAGGACTTGGGAATGAAGAACGCACCGAAGGCGCCCATGGCCGAGCTGAAACCAAGTACGGCGGCCGATTCCTTGCCGGCATTCTTGAGCGCCTGCTCGCGTTGCTCGGGCTTTTTGCCCAGGGCGGCCTTTTCGTGCAGGGTGCGGAAGATCACCGGGATCATGCGGAAGGTGGAGCCATTGCCCACGCCGGTGGTGATGAACAGCAACATGAACATCCCCAGGAAGCCGTAGAAGCTGCCGCCCTGGCCGCCCTGCGGCAAGAAGTGCATGACGCCGAACACCATCGCGATCATCAGCACGAAGTTCCACAGGGTGACTTTCGCGCCGCCGAGCTTGTCCGCCAGCCAGCCGCCCAATGGCCGCACCAGCGCACCGACCAGTGGGCCGAGGAAGGCGAACTTGAGGGCGATGACGTCGGGGAACGAGGTCTTGATCAGCAGCGGGAACGCGGCGGAGAAACCGATGAACGAGCCGAACGTGGCCAGGTACAACCAGCACATCAGCCAGTTGTGCTTGCGCTTGAAGATCACCGCCTGCTCGCTGAACGAGGCACGGGCGCTGGACAGGTCGTTCATGCCGAACCAGGCGATCAGGGTCACGGCGAGGATGAACGGCACCCAGATGAAACCGGCGTTCTGCAGCCACAGCGAGCTGCCGTCGGCCAGCACCTGCGGCTGGCCACCAAGAAAGCCGAACACGCCGAAGGAAATCACCAGCGGGACGCTGAATTGCATCACCGACACGCCCAGGTTGCCCAGCCCGGCGTTCAGGCCCAGGGCAGTGCCCTGCTGGGACTTGGGGTAGAAGAAGCTGATGTTGGACATGCTCGAGGCGAAGTTGCCGCCACCGAAACCGCAGAGCAAAGCGATCAGCACGAAGACGTTGTAGGGCGTGGCCGGATCCTGCACGGCGAAGCCCATCCACAGGGCAGGCACCAGCAGCGACGCCGTGCTCAGCGCGGTCCAGCGCCGGCCGCCGAAGATCGGCACCATGAACGAGTAGAACACCCGCAGGGTCGCGCCCGACAGCCCCGGCAAGGCGGCCAGCCAGAACAGCTGGTCGGTGCTGAAGCTGAAGCCGATGGCGTTCAGGCGCACGATCACCGTGCTCCAGACCATCCACACGGCGAAGGCCAACAGCAGCGCCGGGATCGAGATCCACAGGTTGCGCCGCGCGGTCTGTTTGCCGCTGCGCCCCCAGAACGCGGGGTCTTCCGGGCGCCAGTCATGAATGACCGGGCCTTTGTCAGGCGTTTGCAGAACGGACATGTTCTTCTCCTTGGGCAATGCTGGAAAACGGGGGTTGGCTGGCGGCGGGCGGCTTGCCCAGCAGCGGGCGCTTGCGGATTTCGCTGACGTACATCCAGATCAGCGAGACCCAGACCACGCCGTACAGCAACATGAAGCAGGACGAGCGCACGCCGGTGAGGTCCACCAGGGCGCCGAACAGGATGGGCAGCACGAACCCGCCGAGGCCGCCGGCCAGGCCGACGATGCCGGACACCGCGCCCATGTTTTTCGGGTAGTCGTTGGCGATGTACTTGAAGACCGAGGCCTTGCCGAATGCGAAGGCGATGCCCATCACGAACAGCAGCACGGTGAACAGCGTGGCGCTGAGGCCGATGTGAAAGTCGACGACGCCGTTGACGGTCTGCACCTGCAGTTGTGTCTGCGGGTACGACAACAGGAACAGGCAGATCCAGCTGACCCACAGCACCCACCAGGTCACGCTCTGGGCGCCCCAGCGGTCCGACATCCAGCCGCCCACCGCCCGCAGCACGCCGCCCGGCAGCGAGAAACAGGCCGCCAGCAGCGCCGCGCTTTGCAGGCTGAAACCGTATTCCTGCACGTAGTATTTGGTCATCCACAGCGCCAAGGCCACGTAGCCGCCGAACACGATCGAGTAGTACTGGCAGTAGCGCCACACGGCGGGTTCTTTCAACGCCTTGAGCTGCTCGCGCAGGCTGGCACCGCCGGCGCTGCGGTGTTCCTTTTTCTCGGCGGTGAGAAACCAGAACAGCAGCGCGGTGATGAACAGGATCGCGCTGAACACTTTCGGCACCAGGTGCCAGCTGCCGAGGGCGATCAACGCCGGCGCGAGGAACTTGGTCACCGCCGCGCCGGCGTTGCCGGCCCCGAACACGCCCATGGCAAAGCCCTGATTGTGCTTGTCGAACCACTTGGCGACATAGGCGATGCCCACCGAGAAGGAACCACCGGCCAGGCCGACGAACAGCCCCAGCAGCAGGAACTGCCAGAACGCCGTGGCAAGCGTGATCAGGTACAGCGGCAGGACACAGGACAGCATCAACACGAAGAACACGATGCGACCGCCGAAGCGGTCGGTCAGCAGCCCCAGGGGCAACCGGACCAGCGAACCGGTCAACACCGGTGTCGCGGCCAGCAGGCCGAACTGGGTTTCGTTGAGGGCGAGCATTTCCTTGATCGGAACGCCCAGCACGGCAAACATCATCCAGACCATGAAGCACACGGTGAAGGCCAGGGTACTCATGCCCAGTACCAGCCCTTGTTGCACTTGCGCTCGCATCGCGATGCACTCCCGTCATTACGTTGAGCGCAGCCTAGTGATGCGAACCCGGTAAAAACTTGACGTGGGTCAAAGAGCGTCCCGGGGGTACTGGCCTATCCTTGGCCTGCCTACCTCCAAGGAGGTAGGCCTGGATATTGCTGGAACCCTTTATCTATCAATATCTTGAACAAGTTGGCCGAGATTTTCAGGGAGACGCGGCGGCCGACAACTCTTTAGAGGTAGTGCATCCAGGATCGGCTGCCATACCCCCAGGTCCAGGCGCCCTCCCATGTCCGGGTTTGAGCTTTTCCTGCAAGGCCAGCGGTCATGATGCGCTGGTTGCGCAGTTCCCTGCCCGCTCGCGCCGGCCTCGCGGTGATCCTTATCGCCGTCCTGGCCCTGGCCAGTTCCCTCAGCGCCGGGCTGATCGCCTGGTTCAGCCAGGGCGACGCCGCGGCCATCAATACCGCCGGCTCCGTGCGCATGGAGACCTACCACCTGAGCTGGAAACTGGCGGCCGGTGCCAGCGCGGACATCCCGCCGATCGTCGACAGCCTGCAACAGCGCCTGGACAGCCCGGCCCTGCGCATCGTGCTGGAAGACGGGCCGAGCACCACCCTGCACCAGAGCTATCGCGTCCTGCAGCAGCGCTGGAGCCAGACCTTGCGCCCCGCCATCGAGCGCGGCGACGCAGCGTTCTTCCAGGCCAGCGCGAGCTCGTTCGTCGAGCAGTTGGACCAGTTCGTCACGCTGTTGCAACGCCAGAGCGAGCACAAGCAGGGTTGGCAGCAGACGATCCAGGGCGTGGCGCTGTTCAGCACCATGATCATCCTGCTGGTCGGCCTGTACGAATTGCAGTACGGCGTGGTCATGCCCTTGCAGGAATTGGTGGACGCCACCCAGCGCTTTCGCCGCGGCGAGTTCCAGGTGCGGGTCAACCATCAGTCCGAAGACGAGCTGGGTCAGTTGGCGACCAGCTTCAACACCATGGCCGAGACCATCGAGCAGTCCCACCGCACCCTGGAAAACCAGGTCCAGCAGAAGACCCTCAACCTGCAGCAGGCCAACGCCGCCCTGGAACTGCTCTACCAGAGCAGCCGCAGCCTCGCCACCCGGCAGGCCAACGCCGAGGGGCTGGATGAACTGATCCGGCGCTTCCAGCAACGGTTGCCGGGGCTGCGCCTGTCGCTGTGCCTGCAAGGGCAATTGCAGGCACCGGCCCGACAGTTGCTGGCCCTGCATGGCGCCAACGGCCGCCAGGTCTGCGCCAGCAGCGATTGCGCCACCTGCCAGCAGCACCAGAGCGCCCGGCCACTGACCTTCAGCATCAGCAACCAGGGCAACGACCTGGGTGAACTCAAGGCCCACTTCGTCGATGGCCACGCGGCGCAGCCCTGGGAGAGCGCCCTGATCCAGGCCCTGGCGAACCTGATCGGCACCACCCTGTCCCTCAAGCGCCAGCGTGAACAGGACCACCGCTTGCTGCTACTGGACGAGCGCACCATCATCGCCCGGGAACTGCATGACTCTCTCGCCCAGGCCCTTTCGTACATGAAGCTGCAAGTCAGCCGCATGCAGACCCTGCTGCGCCGGGGCGAACCGACGCAGACCCTGGAGACGGTCACCGCCGAGCTGCGCGAAGGCCTCAACAACGCCTATCGCCAGTTGCGCGAATTGCTGACCACCTTCCGCTTGCAGATCCACGACGACGGCCTGGTGGAAGAACTCAAGGACACCGCCGAGGAATTCTCCCACCGCGGCGACTTCCAGGTGCACCTGCGCATCGACCCGTTGGCCTTCGAACTGTCGGCCAGCGAGCAGATCCACATCCTCCAGATCACCCGCGAGGCCCTGTCGAACTGCCTGCGCCACGCCCATGCCGAGAACGCCTGGCTGGAGCTGCGCCAGGAAGGCGAGACCGTGCGCCTGTCCATCGAGGACGACGGCCGTGGCTTCAGCGGCGAGGTGGACCAACGCGAGCACCACGGCCTGAACATCATGAACGAACGGGCCCGCAGCCTGCGCGGCCAACTCCGGATTTTCTCCCGCACGCCCCAGGGCACCTGTATCCAGGTGCATTTCCAGCCGGAATTCCTGGGCCAACCCACCGAAGGGATCACCCCATGAACGCCCCCCTGCGCCATACCCTCCTGCTGGTCGACGATCATCCGATGATGCGTCGCGGGATCCGCCAGATGCTCGAACTCGAAGACGACCTGCAGATCGTCGGCGAAGCCAGCCACGGCGAGGAAGCGCTGACGCTGATCGCCCCCCTCAAGCCCGACCTGGTGCTACTGGACAACAACATGCCGCAGATGAACGGCATCGAGACCCTGCGGCGGCTGCGGGCCATGCACTACAGCGGCAAGGTGCTGCTGTTCACCGTATCCGACGCCGAGGACGATATCCGCGATGCCCTGCGCCTGGACGCCAACGGCTACCTGCTCAAGGACATGGAGCCCGAGTTGCTGATCCAGTACATCCGCGACGCCCTGGGCGGCGCACTGGTGATCAGCCCCGGCCTGACCCGGGTCATGGCCCAGGCCCTGCGCTCCCCGCCGCGCCAGGCCGAAGTGGAACTGACCGACCGCGAGCGCCAGGTCCTCAAGACCATCGCCGCCGGCTACAGCAACAAGGTCATCGGCCACAAGCTCGGCATCACCGAAGGCACAGTCAAGGTCCATGTGAAGAACCTGCTGCACAAATTGGGCTTGCGTTCGCGGGTGGAAGCGGCGGTCTGGGCGATGGAGCATTTGCGTGGGGCCGGTTAGATCAACCAGCCCCCCCCGTGGGAGCGAGCTTGCTCGCGATAGCGGTGGGTCAGCTTGCAGAGATGCCGGCTGTGCCGCCGTCATCGCGAGCAAGCTCGCTCCCACAGGGTTCGCGCCTTGATCGAGAGGCCCCTCCCTCTTCCGAGGTAGGCCTGCCGAGGCATAGGCCGGCGGTGCCTGGCGCCCTACCATGTTCATACCCGGAGGTATGCCATGCTGACCCACCCTTCCATCGTTCTACTGTTGCGCCGTCATCACCTGTTCAGCCAATTGCCGGACCGGGTTTTCGAAGACGTCTGCAACCTCGCCGTCCTCAAGCGCCTGGAGTGCAACGGCACGCTCATGCACCAGGGCGACCCGGCCAAGCGCTTTTTCCTGCTGGTCAGCGGCCAGGTCAAGCTGTTCCGGGTCACCGGCGAAGGCCAGGAGAACCTGGTGGAGATCATCCAGCCTGGGCAGACCTTCGCCGAAGCCCTGTTGTTCAGCCAGGCCCGTTGCTACCCGGTGAGCGCCTCGGCCATCAAGGACAGCGTGCTGGTGAGCATCGAGGGCACCCATTATCGCAAGGCCCTGGAAGACCAGCCCAAGGTCTGCCTGGCGATCCTGGCGAGCATGAGCATCCACCTGCACCAGCGCCTCAAGGACATCGACAACCTGACCCTCGCCAGCGCCAGTCGGCGGGTCATCAATTTCCTGCTGCAGGAACGCGACCCCCGGGACGGCCAGGTGGTGCTCCAGGTGTCCAAGCGCCTGGTGGCGTCCAAGCTGGGGATCCAGCCGGAGACGTTCTCGCGCATTCTTCATCGCTTGGTGGACGGCGGCCTGATCGCCATGGAACGGCGCAACATTCGTATCCTGGCCGAGGATGAGCTGGAGGCCTACCAGCAATAGCGCACCACCTCCCTGTGGCGAGGGGATGTGGCGAGGGGATTTATCCCCGTTGGACTGCGAAGCAGTCCCATACGGTTTGCCTGGCAATCCGAATAGGGGCTACTTCGCGCCCCGCCGGGGATAAATCCCCTCGCCACAGGTTCAGCCAGGCGCCTTATCTGCGGTGCCATTGCCCACGATCATCGGTATCAACCGTTCTGACGCTTCATCACACGGTCGCCAAGCCCTTGCCCGCCCGCTCCAGGTTGCGCCACAGCCACGGCGGCAACACCTCGGGATCGAGGCTGTCGATCAGGTTCTTCAGCGCCAGCCCCAGTTCGGTGTCGCCCTCGATCACCAGCCGGCGCCGGAAGAACAAGGTGTCGGGATCTTCCTGGCGGCTGGCCAGGAGCAGGAACTCGCGCCAGTTGCCGCGGATGGTGACCTGGGCCTCGGCCCGGTCGGCAATGCGCAGGCCATCGCGCGCCAGGGTCAGGTACCAGCACAACTTCAGGTCCGCCACCCGCAGGCACAACCAGCGCCCGCGCAGCATATCAAAGCCGCCATCGCGCAGCGGCTCGGCCAGGCAGCGGTTGAGCGCCTGCTGCAAGGCCAGGCGCTGGACCACGAACGGCACCTTTCCCACCAGCGGCAGCACGCGGTCGGCACCCTTGAGCAGCCATTGCTTCGGCCTCAGCATAGCCCTGCCTCCTCGACCTTCAGCATGCCGGCCTGGCCATGCCAGTACCCGTTGCAACCCTCCACGAACAGCGGCGGCGTGCCGCCCTGGCGCACCGCGTCGAACGCCGTGACCACCTCGGCCACGCCCCGGGCCCGCGGGCTCAGGCGCAGGACGTGGGCGCCACAGGCCTTCAACGCGTTGTAGTCGGCCAACAGGTTGGTGATCTCGCCAGACATCGTCTGGATGCCGTTGAGGGTGAATAACGGCTGGCCTTCCTGGCTGCTCAGCGCCAGGCCGTCGGGGTAGTTGATGCAACAGAACTGGCAGTCGTCCTTGGGCCGGTTCTCGGCCCGCGCGGTAAAGCAGCGCGCCGAGTACGCCAATGGCAGATGACCGTAGGCGAAGATCTCCACTTCGGGCACTTCACGCTCCAGTTCCCGCACCTGCTCCAGCACGTCGCCAATCAGCGCCGCCGAACATTCCACCGGCGGCACCCAGCGGACCATGCCGCTGTCGAGCAATTGCGCCAGCGAGTGGCCGTTGTACAGGTTCAGGGCCGGCCCGCCCACGAACGGCAGCTTGCGCTCGGCAAGGAACTGCACGGCGCCCATGTCGTTGGCTTCCACCAGCAATTGGCCGTTGTCGCACAGGCGCCGCAGCGAGGACAGTTCCGAGGCGGCCTCGACCAGGGTCAGGCTCGACAGCACGATCTGCGCCTGGCTGCACGCTTGCAACTCGCGCCCCAGGCCGAGCCATTGATCCAGGGAGAATGCCCGGCGCTTGGAGCACACGGTTTCTCCCAGGTAGATCACATCCAGCGGCAATGCCGACATCTCGGCGTAGAAATTTCCCAGTTGGGTTTTGTCCCAGTAGAACAGGACCGGTCCGAGGCTGAGCTTCATGGGTACCTTCCTCATTGCCATGATCGATGGTAGGCGCCCAGGGTGGTCTGGCTGCCTTCGGAGAGGCCGGCCAGGACCTGGCGCCACTCGTCCTGGACCCGGAACCGTTGCGGCGCGGCCCGGTGGGCATCCAGCGCGGCGCGCCAGACCCGGGTCACTTGCTCGACATAGGCCGGGCTGCGCTGGCGCCCTTCGATCTTCACCGCCTCGACGCCGATGGCGGTGAGCTCCGGCAACAGGTCCAGGGTGTCGAGGCTGGTGGGCTCTTCCAGCGCATGGAAACGCTTGCCGCCCACCAGGAAGCGGCCCTTGCACAGGGTCGGGTAGCCGGCCGGTTCCTCGGGGGTATAGCGGTCGATCAGCACTTCGCTCAGGCGTGCGCTGAGGCCTTGGGCGTCTTCGCTCCAGCGCACCGCCTTGGCGGGCGAACAGACGCCGCAGAGGTTCGGCGATTCACCGGTGATGTAGGAAGACAAATGGCAACGACCTTCGGCCATGATGCACAAGCTGCCGAAACCGAAGACTTCGATCGGCACCGGGCTGGCGGCCGCCACCTGGCGCACCTGGGCCAGGGAGAGCACCCGGGGCAGTACGGCGCGGCGGATGTCATAGCGTTCGGCGTAGAACCCCAGCGCCGCGGCGTGGGTCGCCGAGCCCTGCACGGACAGGTGCAGCGCCAGCTGCGGATGACGCTGGCGAGCATAGCCGAGCACGCCGGGGTCGGCGGCGATCAGCGCGTCCACGCCGAAATCGGCGGCGCGGTCCACCGCGCGTTGCCAGCGCTCCCAGCCCTTGGGTTGCGGGTAAGTGTTGACCGCCACGTAGAGCTTGCGTTGATGCTGGCGGATATGGGCGACAGCGGCGTCGAACTGCTTGTCGTCCATGTTCAGCCCGGCGAAGTGCCGGGCGTTGGTGTCATCGCGAAAACCGACATAGACGGCATCGGCGCCTTGGCGCACCGCCGCTTTGAGGGCAGGCAGGTTCCCTGCCGGGCAAACCAGTTGCATGGGGCATCCTCGTGAGCGAACCAAGATGGCCGCCAGTCTAGCCAGCCGACGGCTGGCCACATTGACGGCAATCAATTGCCGTCAATGGATCAATCCGGCGAACGGCAAGTACATCACCGGTTCGTGCTTGTGGACCTGGGCGTCGCATTCCACCACCGCCAGGCCGTCGGCCCAGCAGGCGGCAGTCAACATCGCCGAGCTTTGCTGGGGGTGCAGTTCCACGCACAGGTGGCCCGCCGCATCCGCGCTCAAGCGCGCACGCAGGTACTGCCGGCGCCGATTGCGCTTGAGCCAGTCGAACCCCGCTGGCAACTGCAATGGCACGGGATGCACGGCGTCCATGCCCTGGGCACGGAACAGGAACGGGCGCACCACGATCAACGCAGTGATCAACGCCGCCGAGGGGTTGCCGGGCAAGCCGATCCAGGGCTTGCCCTCCACATCGCCGAAGGCCAGCGGCTTGCCCGGCTGGATTGCCAGGCGCCACAGGTCGATGCTGCCCAGGGTGGCGATGGCTTGCTTGAGGTGATCTTCCTCGCCCACCGACACGCCCCCGGAAGTCAGCAGCACGTCGCACTCGGCGGCGGCCAGGCGCAGTGCCTGTCGGCTGGCTTGCAACTGATCGGGCATGACACCGAAGTCATGCACCTCGAACCCCCAGCCACGCAACAACGCCGCGAGCGTATGGCGATTGCTGTTGTAGATCTGCCCGGGCGCCAGCGGCTCGCCCGGTTCGCGCAGCTCATCGCCGCTGCTCAGCAGGCCCACCTGCAACGGGCGATGCACCTCGACCCGGGCAATCCCGGCACCCGCCAACAGCCCCAATTCCTGGGCCCGCAGGCGCGTGCCGGCCTTGAGCAGGCATTCGCCCCGGCGTTGTTCCTCGCCTTCCTTGCGAACGTGGTCGCCGGCATTGACCGCCGGCAGCCAGACCCGCCCGCCCTCGACCCGACAGTTTTCCTGCGGCACCACCGTGTCCGCGCCCGGCGGCAATGGCGCACCGGTAAAGATCCGCACGACCTGGCCCGCGTGCAGCGGTTCGCCTGGCCCGTCACCGGCGGCAATCCGCCCGGTCAATGCCAGGGCACCGCCAGCAGCCGGTACATCGGCGGCGCGCACCGCATAGCCGTCCATGGCGCTGTTGTCCCAGGCCGGCAGGTTCATCGGGCAATGCACATCACCCGCCAGCACACGGCCCAGGGCCAGGTCCAGGGCAATCCGTTGCACCGGCGGTGGCGGCGGCACCTGGTCGAGCAGGTGCCGGATGGCCTCGTCCACCGGCACCAGGGCGCCGCTGTCACAGACCGACCCGCAGCCGCGGGCCTGCGCCGGGGCGCTCACGAGCGGGTCTCGCACGCCGCCGGGGCGACACCGTCCTGCGGCTTGAGGTGCACGGTGAAATTGCACGGCCCGGTGCGGCTGTCCAGTTGCCCGGCCAGGATCTGTTCCCAACCGGTCCGGCATGCGCCGGGCGAACCCGGCAGGCAGCACACCAGCACGCCGTTGCTCATCCCCGCCAGGGCGCGCGATTGCAGGCTGGACATGCCGATTTCCGCCAGCGAGACCTGGCGGAACAGTTCGCCGAAGCCGTCGACCTGCTTGTCCAGCAACGGCGCCACGGCTTGAGGCGTGTTGTCGCGTGCGGTGAAGCCGGTACCGCCGGTCATCAGCACCACTTGCACCCGGGGGTCGGCGATCCACTGCGAGACCTGGGCGCGGATCTGGTAGATATCATCCTTCACCAACCCGCGGTCGATGAGCACATGCCCGGCGGTTTGCAGCAGGTCGGCCAGGGTCTGGCCGGAGGTGTCGGTGTCGAAGCTGCGGGTATCGCTGATGGTGAGCACCGCGATGTGCAGCGGTTGGAAGTGGCGTTGCGTCTGGTGGGCCATGGCGAGCCGTCCTGTCGGAAAAGATGGCCCAGCCTGAACCGCAATCGTGGCCGGGCCTATTCCTCCTTGGAGGTACCTCCCCCGGCACTCAAGGGGCCAGTCGGCTGCGCTGCCACGCTCCGTCGTGCAGGCGATAGTCGAGGCGATCATGCAGGCGGTCGGCGCGGCCCTGCCAGAACTCCAGCCGCTCGGGGCGCAGGCAGTAGCCGCCCCAATGGTCGGGGCGTGGCACTGGCTGATCGGCGAAGCGTTGTTCGGTGCGAGCCAGGAGGGCCTCCAGCGCGCCCCGATCCGCCAGCGGCTGGCTTTGTGGCGACGCCCAGGCGCCCAGGCGACTGCCGGTGGAACGGGACGCGAAATAGGCGTCCGACAGCGCCGGATCCAGCTTGTGGACGGGCCCTTCGATGCGTACCTGCCGCTCCAGTCCCGGCCAGAAGAATGTCATGGCCGCCCAGGGATTGGCCGCCAGGTCCCGGCCCTTGCCGCTGTCGTAGTGGCCGAAAAACGAAAAGCCCTGGGCGTCGAAGCCCTTGAGCAACAGCACCCGACAATGGGGCCGCCCCTGCTCGTCCACGGTTGCCAGGGCCATGCTGTTGGCTTCCACCGGTGGGCGCTCGGTGTCGCGGGCCTGCTGCATCCAGAGCGTGAACAAGGCCATTGGGTCGCCAGGCGCCTGGGTTTCGTCCAGTCCATCGCGGGTGTACTGGCGGCGCATGTTGGCCAGGGAAAGGGGCATGGGGGTGATCTCCACTGTGGGTTTGGGCCAGTGTGGAGTCGACGGCGCCGGCTGGCCTTGATCGTTGTCAATGGCGGCTCTTGTGGTGGATGGGAGGCCGCCTTCGCGAGCAGGCTCGCTCCCACAGGTGATCTGTTGTGTTCACAAGAGCGAGCTTGCTCGCGATGGAGGGCCACTCGATCCAACCGGTAAACAACTACTTGAGCCCCAGCCGCCGCGCCAACTTATGCAGGTTGCTCGGGTCGACGTCCAGCAGCCGCGCCGCCCCCGCCCAGTTCTGCCCGCAGCGGTCCAGGGCCTTGAGGATCGCCTGGCGCTGGCAGGCATCGACGGCCTCGCCCAGCGGTGGCAGCGGCGCGTCGAGCGAGGCCTGGGGTTGTTCGAGCAAGGCCTGCGCACCGGACGCACTGGCATTGAGGTCAAGGTCGAGCACTTGGGGTTCCAGGGTCATGATCAGGCTTCGACTGGCGCCCCGGCTCAGTTGCTTCAACGCGGCGCGGCTGATCACGTGCTCCAGTTCGCGTACGTTGCCCGGCCAGGTGTACGCCAGCAGCGCCTGCTCGGCGGCCGGCGACAGGCGCAGACCACGCAGGCCCAGGCGGGTGCGGTTCAGTTCGAGGAAATGCCCGGCCAGCATCAGCACGTCATGCCCGCGCTCGCGCAGGGGCGGGATCGGCACCGGGTAGACCGAGAGCCGGTGGTACAAGTCGGCGCGGAACAGCCCATCGCGGATGCTGTCGGGCAGGTGCCGGTTGGTGGCGGCGATGATCCGCACATCGACGTGCAGCGGCTTGTCCGCCCCCAGGCGCTGGATCTCGCCGTTCTGCAGGGTGCGCAACAACTTGGCCTGCACGCTCAACGGCAACTCCCCGACCTCGTCGAGAAACAGCGTACCGCCATTGGCCGCGTCGAAACGCCCGGCCCGGTCGGTCGTCGCCCCGGAGAACGCGCCTTTGACGTGGCCGAACAACTCGCTTTCGGCCAGGGATTCCGGCAGCGCCGCGCAATTGACCTGGACCAGCGGCTTGTGGCCGCGCCGGGATAGGCGATGCAGGCGCCGGGCGAACAGTTCCTTGCCCACCCCGGTTTCCCCCAGCAACAACACCGGCAGTTCCGAGTCGGCCAGGACATCCAGTTCGTTGAGCAATTGCTGCAGGCCTTCGCTGCGCCCGAGGATCTCGCCCTCTTCCGCCGGCAGCCGCAGGTCTGCCGGGTCACTGCGCGAAGCGCGCAGGCTGCGGTTCTCCTGTTCCAGGCGGGTGACCCGCACCGCCGCCTCGATCTGCAGGGTGCAACGCTTGAGCTCTTCGTGGGCGCGGCTGTCGAAGGTCCCGGCGTGCAGCGCATCGAGGGTGATCGCGCCCCAGAGCCGGCCTTCCACGTACAGGCTCACGCCCATGCAGTCGTGCACCGGCAGCGGCTCGCCGACGTGAGGGTCGAGCAGGCCGTCATAGGGGTCCGGCAAGCGACTGTCCGGCTCGAACCAGGTCGGTTCGCGCGAGGCCATGATCGCCGCCAGCCGCGGGTGCTGGGCGATCACGAAGCGCCGGCCGAGCGCCTCGTGGACCAGGCCGACGGCCGCCACGGGCCGGAGGCTGTCGTCGTCCAGGCGCAGCAGACCCACGGCGCCACAGTTGAAGTATTCGCGCAGGGTCTGCACCAGACGCTGCAACCGCACGGCATTGGGCAGCTCGACGATCAGGTCGGCGGCCAGGCTTTCACGCAGCATGGTAGTGATGACCCTCCAGGGTTCGATTGACCCCGCCCCGCCAGGGTGGAATTGACCCTGGCCAAAAAATTATGGTTGATTTTCAACGCCTTGCACTTGGCATGCGGCCTGCTAAGTCTGCTCATCCGTCCCGCCCCGGGATTCAACCCAAGGAAACACGATGAGCCTCGATCTGCTGGAACAAAGCCTGGGCCAACTGGCCTGCGATATTCCCGGTGCCACGCGTACCTTTCATCACTACAACCTCGACTTCTGTTGCGGCGGGCAAAAAACCTTGCGCGAAGCGGCGCTGGGCAAGGGCCTGAACCCGCTGCTGATCGCCGACGCGCTCAAGGCGCTGCAAGCCGCCGGGGAGCCCGGCCATGACTGGCGCGACGAGCCCCAGGCGCTGCTGATCGGGCACATCCTGGAACGCTACCACGCCCGCCATCGCGAACAACTGCCGGAACTGATCCGCCTGGCCCGCCGCGTCGAACGGGTACACGGCAACCGCGCCAGTTGCCCCCACGGCCTGGCGGACCACCTGGAGGACATGTACCAGGAACTCGAAGGCCACATGCTCAAGGAAGAACAGGTGCTGTTCCCGATGCTGCAACGCGGCCTGGGCGAACGGGCCTCGGCACCGATCCAGGTGCTGCGCTACGAACACGACCAGCACGGTGAAGCCCTGGAAACCCTGCTCGCCCTGACCGACCAGATCACCCCGCCCTCCGACGCCTGCAACACCTGGCGCGCGCTGTATCGCGGGCTGGTGGAGTTTCGCAACGACCTGATGCAGCACATCCACCTGGAAAACAATGTGCTGTTCGTCAATGCGATGAAGCCTGCCCACTAGAACTATCAAACACTGCAGGGCCCCTGTGGGAGCGAGCTTGCTCGCGATGGCGTCGGATCAGTCAGTATTGAGTTGGCT
>NZ_JAUQOP010000052.1 GCF_030580855.1 Pseudomonas citrullilanati
GAGAGGCGCTTTGGCCTGGCTCATGCTTGTTGTTCGAGGGCGGAAACTCAGTCAACTGTTCGAGCTTTGAGCCAAAGCGGGAAGAGTGGACAGCAGCTTGGCTCCCACACGTGCTTAGGGCACCGCGACCCGTCAGCTTGCTGTCCACCCCTCTCACCTTTGACTTTATCCTGTCTTAAGACACAAGCGAGCCTGCTCGCGAATGGCGACGGCACATTCAACATCATCGGCTCAGCCAGGCCGCTATCGCGAGCAAGCTCGCTCCCACAGAGGATTGGGGGTGGGCTCTGGACTTGAAATCACCGAGATCTATTGTGGGAGCGGGCTTGCCCGCGAATGACGCCGGCACATTCAGCATCATCGGCTCAGCCAGGCCGCTATCGCGAGCAGGCTCGCTCCCACAGGGGATTGGGGGTGGGCTCTGGACTTGAAATCACCGAGATCTATTGTGGGAGCGGGCTTGCCCGCGATAACGCCGGCACATTCAGCATGATCGGCTCAGCCAGGCCGCTATCGCGAGCAAGCTCGCTCCCACAGGGGATTGGGGGTGGGCTCTGGACTTGAAATCACCGCGATCAATTGTGGGAGCGAGCCTGCTCGCGAATGGCGACGGCACATTCAGCGTCATCGGGTCAGCCAGGCCGCTATCGCGAGCAGGCCCGCTTCCACATCGGGCTCGATTGGCTAAAGGAGGTTTCAGGCAGGGTCGATACGATGCAACGGGGTGTTTTGCAGCTCGTATCGCAGTTCGTCGATCAGCTTGGCGACACCCTCTTCGGAGCGAATGCTGTCGACGCTCATGCCGCTCACGACCAGGTCCACCTCGCCGCTGTCGACGTGGTAGAGGCGTACGGTCAGGGTTCCATCGCCGTTGAGGCTGCATTCACACGCAAGCGGCGCGAAGCTGTCTTCCAGGCGGGCACGCAGGGGCGCCAGGTGGGTCATGCGCTGCACCTCAGGCCTGCGGGCGTGAATGCACGGCAGACAACACCGACCTCAAGTTGCACATGGACGTCCTGTCGATTTCACACTGGCGTTGCTTGTTCATGGTGGCGTATTCCTAGACTGTTTCGTGGGGGACGCGACATCAGGCGACGTCGCACCCCGACAGCGTAAGCAAGCCTGCGTCCCTGCAGAACCCGAATTTGCACCATCGAAACCGGTGCATTTGCACTGGCTATCATGGTGCCTTCATGCGCCATTCATTCGCGAACAACCCACGCTCCCGCGCCCAGACGATGGCTTCGCTGCGGCTGTGGACGTCCAGCTTCGAATACAGCGTCGCCACGTGATTGCGCACGGTATTGGGGGCCAGCTTCAGGCGGGCGGCGATTTCCTTGTCGGCCAGGCCTTGGCAGATCAACCCCAGTACATCGCGCTCCCGGGCGGTCAGCTCGGTGAATGAACCACTGGGCACCGGTGCATTGATACTCTTCACATTGGCCAGTTTTTCAATCAGCGTGCGACTGAACCACGAAGCGTCCTTCATCACCTCTTCAATGGCGGCCACCAACTCCAGCTCCGAACGCTTGCGCTCGGTGATGTTCATCAGCACCAATAAGTAGCAAGGCTTGTCCTGGATCAGCACCGTGTCGGCAGCCACCTCGCAGTCGATCAATTCGCCGCCCTTCTTCCGGACCTTGACGTCGATCCGTGACACCGCGGCGGCCTTTTCCAGCTTGGCGAACAGCGCCGCACTGGCGTCCTTGTCGAGAAAGCCGATTTCCTCCACGGTCTTGCCCAACAGCTCTTCGCTGGCATAACCGGAGGTCTGGAGAAACGCTTCGTTGATCTCCAGCAATTGCAGTTCGGCGCTGCACACCAGGGTAGGCACGGGGCTGAGCTTGAACGACTTGGCGAAGCGCTCTTCGCTCTGGCGCAAGGCAGTCTCGGCCTTGCGACGCGGCTCCATGTCCATGAAGGAAAACAGCATGCAGTCTTCGTCCTGAAGGTCCAGCGGCTGGCCGGCGACGATCACCTGCTTGCTGCCACCGTCGGGCAACCTCAATTCGGCTTGCATCTGCGGAATGGTCGCGCCCTGCCCCAGGCGCTCGACGGCCAGGTCACGCCGTTCCGCGGCTTCGAGCACGTCCAGCTCATACACCGAACGACCAATCACCTGGTCGCGACTATAGCCGGTCATCTCCAGGAACCCCTGGTTGACCTTGATATAGCGCAAATCGCTGAGGCGACAGATCACCGCGGGCGCCGGGTTGGCGCCAAAGGTTTTTTCGAAGCGTTGTTCAGCGCTGGCCCACTCGGTGGCGTCGCTGAGAATCAGCACCAGGTACTCCGGCTCACCGGCCCGATCCGTCAGCACCATGCTGCGGATCCGATGGACCCAGGTGCGATCCGGATCGGCCTTGGGCGTGACCTCCACCATCACGTCGCTGAACTCATCGCCACGGGCGACCCGGGCGATAGGATAGTTCTCTTCGGGCAACGGATGGTTGTTGCGATAACGCAAGCCGAAACGCTCGGCGTAGCCCTTGGCATTGCCACCCAACTCACGGAGGTCCGAGACCCCGTGCATGGTCAATGCGGCGGCGTTGGCCCAGGCGATCGTCTGGTCGACTTCGATCAACATTACCCCGTCGGACAACCCGGCGATGATCTGCAGCAACTGACGGCGATTGGTATCGGTATTGGGGACGTCTTGGTTCATTGGGTCTCCCTGTGGTTGCAAACGCATGGAGATTACGACCGCTGCCAGCGATGACACGTTCCCCTGTGGCAATTGCCGCAAGCCTGCCCACGGACTAGCAGTTCTGCTAGGTAGACATCCTCCAGCAAATACCCCAGCCTGACACGGTGATTTCTTTGGGAAGAGCCCAATCATGTCGCAGACAAAGATATTGTGCCGCTACCAGTACGACCCGCTGGACCGCCTGACAGGCTTGCGCCCTTTGGAAAGCGCCGGCACCCAACGTTTCTACCAACAAGACGAGTTGGTAACCGAAATCGAGGGCCAGGCGCAACGGTCGATCCTGCGCCACGAGGCCCAGCCGCTGGCACAACGAACCTGTGTGGACAACGTCACCGAAACGACGCTGTTGGCAACGGATCACGCTCATTCGCCGCTCAAGGCATTGGCGGACACAACCTCGCAGCAGCTGGCCTACACCGCCTACGGCCATCGCTCCGGCGACAGCGGCTTGAGTGGGTTGCTCGGTTTCAATGGCGAGCTGCCTGATGGGATAACCGGGCATTATTTATTGGGCCAGGGCAATCGGGCGTTCAATCCGGTGTTGATGCGGTTTAATAGTCCGGATGAGTTGAGTCCGTTTGGAGAGGGGGGGATTAATGCTTATGCGTATTGTGGGGGGGATCCGGTTAATTGGCGTGATCCGAGTGGGAACGTTCGGATTTTCTCTATCATCACCCCCTGGAACTTTGTACAGCAACAACCGCTACATAAACCATGGGAAATGCAAGCACTAGACCTTTCATCCAAAGCTATTTCCCGAACGGCTTCCCGAACCCATCAGGGTCCAACATTCAGTAAAGCGGCACGCTTAGTCCCAGAAAGATCACATAAAAAGCTCCATCGAGGGACAAGCGCACCGACGAAAAAGCAGAGCATCGGGCGCAAATCTATAGGGCAGTTAAAAAAACAAGCACTCGAATGGGATGATTATGTAGAACGGAATCGTAATACATTCATAGACGCTGATCCCAAATGGCATAAATTGCACGATGATGCTTTAGTCCGCCTCGAGGAGGCTAAAAAAAATCCGCACATTGAAAAATCGTCGTTGGACGCCCTTGCCTCGGACGTCACAAGAAAAAGACAGAGGGTCAAGCGCAATGCCTTGGCAAATTTAGAACATTGGAGATGGCTGACTCAGGGAACTCCAAATGACCACGTGATGAACTCATCCCGCCAAATACGCGATCCTGCAGGGACCCGATAACCCGGCCAGGGTCCGCAACGCCAACTCCGCGCTTACATCAGGCCATTGTGGCGAGGGAGCTTGCTCCCGCTCGTCTGCGCAGCAGACGTAAAACCGGCTGATACGGTTTGCCTGAAAAACCGCGCCAGCCCATTTGGGGCTGCTGCGCAGCCCAGCGGGAGCAAACTCCCTCGCCACAGGGTTTAACACATCTCCTGTCCAAACGCGCAAATGCGCTAGATCATCGCCGTGGCTCGCTGTTGTCCAGCGCGCGGCTTGCCAGCAATCCGCCCAGCTCGATCAGTTGCTGGATGCCCAGGGCGACGTGGCGCCTCGAGCCTTCCAGGTCGAAAGCCAGGTCACAGACCATGGCGTTGGCCGAGGCCAGGGTTTCGCTGAGGTTGGCGAGCAGGGTTTCGGTGTCGACATCTTTCACGATGGTGAACAGTTGCCCCGGATCGACAGCGGGTTTGCCCGTTGAATCAATGTCCGGTGGATTGGGGGTTACTTTGAACATGGTGAAGCTCCAGATTAGATAATTGGAGCCATCACGCTCGCTACCAAACGAGGGGTGGTGGCCATACGAAGGTTGGTAGACCGGTTACCTGGCAACCCGGCGCATCCGAGGACGCCCTGCGCATGACCACCATAAAACAGGAGATGTAACAATCCCCTGCATCAGGTTGCACGTGCGCCAGAAAAACGGGCTACCAAACCCGATCACTGATTCAATCAGCGACCCTGAAACGATAAGACCCCTGCCCACAGGCGCACAAGCCGGCGGATTCTGGCGCAGTTGTAGGCAACGGCGCAAGAACACGTAGCCTGATCCAGACCACTCCTACAATGGGTTAAACACATCCCACTAAATAAACACACCCCTTGCTCCCGCTCGGCTGCACAAGCAGTCGTATACCGGCTGATACGGTTTGCTTGAAAAACCGCGTCAGCCCATTTGGGGCTGCTGCGCAGCCCAGCGGGAGCAAGCTCCCTCGCCACAGGGGACTTCACCGTCCTGTGGTGTGCGCATTCGACTAATGTCTTAGACCAGTCATCGCATGACCTCCCCGCCTTCCAGCGCCCTTGAAACCCTAGGCCCGGACGCCTGCTTCTGCACCCTTCCTCGCTGCAACCATTGACCCAGCGGTTTTTGCCATAACCCGCAATTGGATAATTCCGATCATGGCCAGTTGACAACGCGCCACGCCGACCAATAATCTCCGCCATGTTGTACGACGACGTATGACAAATAAAAACAACAAAAAAGTAGGGAGCCGTCATAGTGAGCACACGTGTCCGTTTTTCGCCCGACCGCCGTCCAGCCCGCCATACCCTGTTTAACGCCAGCCCTTCCCTGATCCTGCTAGGTTGCAGCGGCCTGGCCGCCTTCTTGCCCACCACTGCCGGCGCCGAGGGCTTCGTCGACGACGCCAAGGCCACCCTGAACCTGCGCAACGCCTATTTCAACCGCAACTTCACCAACCCCAACAACGCCCAGGGCAAGGCCGAGGAATGGACCCAGAACTTCATCCTCGACGCCAAGTCCGGGTTCACCCAGGGCATGGTCGGGTTCGGCGTGGACGTTCTGGGCCTGTATTCGGTCAAGCTCGATGGCGGCAAAGGCACCGCCGGGACGCAGTTGCTGCCGGTGCACGACGATGGCCGCCCGGCCGATGACTTCGGTCGCCTGGGCGTAGCGCTCAAGGCCAAGGTGTCGAAGACCGAGCTGAAGGTCGGCGAATGGATGCCGGTGCTGCCGATCCTGCGCTCCGACGACGGCCGTTCCCTGCCGCAAACCTTCCGCGGCGGCCAGGTCACGTCCACCGAGATCAATGGCCTGAGCCTCTATGGCGGCCAGTTCCGTGGCAACAGCCCGCGCAACGACGCGAGCATGGAAGACATGTCGATGAACGGCCGCAGTGCGTTCACCTCCGACCGCTTCAACTTCGGCGGCGGCGAATACGCCTTCAATGAAAAGCGCACCCAGGTCGGCGTGTGGTACGCGGAACTGTCCGACATCTACCAGCAACACTATTTCAACCTGACCCACAGCCAGCCCATCGGCGACTGGACCCTGGGCGCCAACCTGGGCTACTTCATCGGCAAGGAAGACGGCAGCGCCCTGGCCGGCGACCTGGACAACAAGACCGCGTTCGCCATGCTCTCGGCCAAGTACGGTGGCAACACCTTCTACGTCGGCCTGCAGAAAGTCGGCGGCGACGATGCCTGGATGCGCGTCAACGGCACCAGCGGCGGCACCCTGGCCAACGACAGCTACAACTCCAGCTACGACAATGCCAAGGAAAAATCCTGGCAACTGCGCCACGACTTCAACTTCGCCGCCGTCGGCGTGCCGGGCCTGACCTTGATGAACCGCTACATCAGCGGCGACAACGTGCACACCGCCACGGTCGACGACGGCAAGGAATGGGGCCGCGAAACCGAACTGGCCTACACCGTGCAGAGCGGCGCGCTGAAGAGCCTGAACGTGAAATGGCGCAACTCGACGATGCGTCGGGATTTCAGCACCAACGAGTTCGATGAGAACCGCATTTTCATCAGCTACCCGATCAGTTTGTTGTAAAGCCAACAGGGATGGAGGCTGTGACACCGTCTTCGCGAGCAGGCTCGCTCCCACAGGGGGAATTGGGCCGGGTCCAGGATTTGGGTTCACCGAAGACCCAATGTGGGAGCGAGCTTGCTCGCGATGGCGGCGGCACATTCAGCATCTCCGCCAGCAGATCCATCGCTTTCGCGGGCAAGCCCGCTCCCACAGGGGGAATTGGGCCGGATACAAGATGTGTGTTCACGGGAGACCCAATGTGGGAGCGGGCTTGCCCGCGAAGGCGGCGGCACATTCAGCATCGTCGCCAGCAGAACCACCGCTTTCGCGGGCAGGCCCGCTCCCACAGGGGGAATTGAGCCGAGTACAAGATGTGTGTTCACGGGAGACCCAATGTGGGAGCGAGCTTGCTCGCGAAGGCGGCGGTACATTCAGCATCGTCGCCAGCAGAACCACCGCTTTCGCGGGCAGGCCCGCTCCCACAGAGGGAATTGGGGCGGGTACAGGATTTGGGTTCACCGAAGACCCAGCGTGGGAGCGAGCCTGCTCCCACCCGGGAAGGTCAAGATTTACCAGCGGTCATATGACCGATACACCGGATACCACTCATTGTTTGCTCAGGTAACGCCATGACTACGACACCGATTCGCCAACCCCTCAATCGCCTGCTGCTGACCGGTGCCGCCGGCGGCCTGGGCAAGGTCCTGCGCGAGCGCCTCAAGCCTTTTGCCCGCCACATCCGCCTGTCCGACATCGCCGCCATGGCCCCGGCCATCGACGAAAGCGAGGAGGTGGTGCTCTGCGACCTGTCCGACAAACAGGCCGTGCATCAATTGGTGGAGGGCGTCGACGCGATCCTGCATTTTGGCGGGGTTTCGGTCGAGCGGCCGTTCGAAGAGATCCTCGGGGCCAACATCAGCGGCGTTTTCCATATCTACGAAGCGGCCCGCAAGCACGGGGTCAAGCGAGTGATCTTCGCCAGTTCCAACCACGTGATCGGTTTCTACAAGCAGGACGAAGCCCTCGACGCCCTCTCCCCTCGTCGCCCGGACGGCTACTACGGCCTGTCGAAATCCTACGGCGAGGACGTCGCCAGTTTCTACTTCGATCGCTACGGCATCGAAACCGTCAGCATCCGCATCGGCTCGTCGTTCAGCGAACCGCAGAACCGCCGGATGATGAGCACCTGGCTGAGCTTCGACGACCTGACCCAACTGATCGAATGCTCGCTCTACACCCCCGAGGTCGGCCACACCGTGGTCTACGGCGTGTCCGCCAACCGCGACGTCTGGTGGGACAACAGCCACGCCGCGCACCTGGGCTACCAGCCCAAGGACAGCTCCGAAATCTTCCGCGCCAAGATCGAGGCGCAACCCATGCCGGCCGCCGATGACCCGGCCATGGTCTACCAGGGCGGGGCCTTTGTCGCGGCCGGTCCGTTCGACGATTGATTGACCTGTTCCATGGGACACGAACGCACAAGGGAAGCACCATGCAAGCCGAATTGATTGTCGATGCACGCAACGCCGTCGGGGAGAGCCCGGTGTGGGTCCCCGAGGAAAACGCCCTGTACTGGGTGGACATCCCCAGCGGCGGCCTGCAGTGCTGGAACGCCGGGACCGGCCTGCTCAAGGCCTGGCATGCGCCTGAAATGCTCGCCTGCCTGGCGCGTCACCGGGACGGTGGCTGGGTAGCCGGCATGGAGAGCGGGCTCTTCCGCCTGTATCCCCACGACGACGGCAGCCTGGACAGCGAACTGTGCGCCAGCGTCGAGCACAGCCGCGCCGACATGCGCCTGAACGATGGTCGCTGCGACCGCCAGGGCCGTTTCTGGGCCGGCAGCATGGTGCTGAACATGGGCGCCAACGCCGAGCAGGGCCGGATGTACCGCTACGAGGCCGGGCAGCGCAGCCCGGTCGAGGCGCAGTTGAGCGGTTTCATCGTGCCCAACGGCCTCGGGTTCAGCCCGGATGGCCGCACTATGTACCTCTCGGACTCGCACCCGTTGGTCCAGCAGATCTGGGCCTTCGACTACGACATCGACAGCGGCAAGCCTTCCAACCGCCGCCTGTTCGTCGACATGCAGCCGTTGCCCGGGCGCCCGGACGGCGCGGCGGTGGATGCCGACGGTTGCTACTGGATCTGCGCCAACGATGCCGGCCTGATCCACCGCTTTACCCCGGATGGCCGACTGGACCGTTCGCTGGCCGTGCCGGTGAAGAAACCCACCATGTGCGCCTTTGGCGGCAGCCGCCTGGAGACCTTGTTCGTCACCTCGATCCGCCCCGGCGACGACACCGATCCGCAATCCCTGGCCGGTGGCGTGTTCGCCCTCGACGCCGGCGTCAAGGGCCTGGCTGAACCCGTATTCGGAGGAACCCACCACTCCGCGAGCTGAACCGCAGTGCCGCTTCACTGGATGAGCCCATAAAAAAAACAAGACTGGAGATTGACCATGAATTTCAAACGCACGCTTCTGATCGCAGCACTCCCCCTGGCCTTCCTGGCCCAGGCGGCGCAAGCCCTCGACATCAAGATCGCCGACATCCACCCCAAGGGCTACCCGACCGTGGTCGCCGAAGAATCCATGGGCAAGACCCTGGAGAAGGAGAGCAACGGTGAACTGAAGTTCAAATACTTCCCTGGCGGCGTGCTGGGCTCCGAAAAAGAAGTCATCGAGCAGATGCAAGCCGGCGCGATCCAGATGTCCCGGGTCAGCCTGGGCATCGTCGGCCCGGTGGTGCCGGACGTGAACGTCTTCAACATGCCATTCATCTTCCGCGACCAGGCCCACATGCGTGCCGTCATCGACGGTGAAGTCGGCGACGCGATCCTCGACCGGATCACCAACTCTGAATTCGGCCTGGTGGCCCTGGCCTGGATGGACGGCGGCACGCGCAACCTCTACACCAAGAAGCCGGTGCGCAAGCTCGAAGACCTCAAGGGCATGAAGATTCGCGTGCAGGGCAACCCGATGTTCATCGAGACCATCAACGCCATGGGCGGCAACGGTATCGCCATGGACACCGGCGAGATCTTCAGTGCCTTGCAGACCGGCGTGATCGACGGCGCGGAAAACAACCCGCCGACCATGCTCGAGCACAACCACTACCAGAACGCCAAGTACTACAGCCTGACCGGTCACCTGATCCTGCCGGAGCCGATCGTGATGTCGAAAATCACCTGGAACAAGCTCACCCCAGAGCAGCAGGCCCTGGTGAAGAAAGCCGCCAAGGCCGCCCAGGCCGAAGAGCGCGTGTTGTGGGACCAGAAGTCCGCCGCCAGCGAGGAAAAACTCAAGGCCGCCGGCGTCGAGTTCATCACCGTGGACAAGAAGCCCTTCTACGACGCCACCGCCGCGATCCGCGCCAAGTACGGCGCGCCTTATGCCGACCTGATCAAGCGTATCGAAGCCGTCCAGTAACGCCTCCCGCTCTGTATCCCTGAAGAAGGCCCGGCGCGCCTGATGTTCGAGGCGCGCCCGGTTACGGTGGAACCCGATGAAGAATCTACTGCTGCGTATCAACGACACGATTTACATGACGTGCATCTGGGTGGCCGGCCTGTCCGTCCTCGCCGTTGCCTTGATGATTCCCTGGGGCGTGTTCGCCCGCTACGTACTCGGCACCGGCTCAAGCTGGCCGGAACCCACCTCGATCCTGCTGATGATCGTGTTCACCTTCATCGGCGCCGCCGCCAGTTACCGCTCCGGCTCGCACATGGCCGTGGACATGGTCACCAGCCGCATGCCGCCTCATCTGCAAACCCTGGCATCGGTGTTCACCCAGTTGTTGATGGCGGCCGTCTGCATCTTCATGACCATCTGGGGCACCAAGCTGTGCATGACCACCTGGAATCAATTCATGAGCGCCATCCCCACCCTGCGCGTAGGCATCACCTACATGCCGATCCCGATCGGTGGTTTCCTGACCCTGATTTTTGTCCTGGAAAAACTCTTGCTGGGTGACCAAAGCCAGCGCCGCGTCGTGCAGTTCGACCTGGTTGAAGAAAACGAAGGTGCCGCGTAATGGACGCTCTGATTCTGCTGGGCAGCTTTTTGTTGTTGATCCTGATCGGCATGCCGGTCGCCTATGCGCTGGGCGCCGCCGCCCTGATCGGGGCGTGGTGGATCGATATTCCGTTCCAGGCCATGATGATTCAGATAACAGGTGGCGTGAACAAGTTCTCGCTGCTGGCCATTCCGTTCTTCGTCCTGGCCGGTGCAATCATGGCCGAGGGTGGCATGTCCCGCCGGCTGGTGGCCTTCGCCAGTGTGTTGGTAGGCTTCGTGCGCGGTGGCCTGTCATTGGTCAACCTCGTCGCCTCAAGTTTTTTTGGCGCAATCTCCGGCTCCTCGGTGGCCGACACCGCCTCGGTCGGCTCGGTGCTGATCCCGGAAATGGAGCGGCGCGGCTACCCGCGTGAGTTCGCCACCGCCGTCACCGTGAGCGGTTCGGTGCAAGCCCTGCTGACGCCGCCAAGCCATAACGCGGTGCTGTACTCGCTCGCGGCTGGCGGTACCGTCTCGATCGGTTCGCTGTTCATGGCCGGCATCGTCCCTGGCATCATGATGAACCTTTGCCTGATGGCGCTGTGCCTGGTCTTCGCGAAAAAGCGCAACTACCCCAAGGGCGAAGTGATTCCCCTCAAGCAAGCACTGAAGATCTGCAAGGAAGCCATGTGGGGCATGATGACCCTGTTCATCATCCTGGGCGGCATTCTTTCGGGCGTCTTCACGGCCACCGAATCGGCGGCCATCGCCGTGGTGTGGGCTTTCTTCGTGACCATGTGCATCTATCGCGACTACAAATGGAGCGAGTTGCCGAAACTGATGCACCGTACGGTACGCACCATCTCCATCGTGATGATCCTGATCGGCTTCGCCGCCAGCTTCGGCTACATCATGACGCTGATGGAAATCCCGGCGAAGATCACCACCGCATTCCTGACGCTGTCGGATAACCGCTACGTCATCCTGATGTGCATCAACGTGATGTTGCTGCTGTTGGGCACCGTGATGGACATGGCCCCGCTGATCCTGATCCTGACGCCGATCCTGATGCCGGTGATCATGGGCATTGGTGTCGACCCGGTGCAGTTCGGCATGATCATGCTGGTGAACCTGGGTATCGGGCTGATCACGCCACCGGTGGGCGCGGTGTTGTTCGTCGGCTCCGCCATTGGCAAGGTCAGCATCGAAAGCACTGTCAAGGCGCTGCTGCCGTTCTACGCCGTGTTGTTCCTGTTCCTGATGGCCGTCACCTACATCCCCGCCATTTCGCTGTGGCTGCCGCACTTGGTGTTGTAGCCAACCGTTATCCGCGAGCCTATGTGGCATGGGTGGCGAGGGAGCAAGCTCCCTCGCCACATCGGTATCCAACCTTCAGACAGGCCAACATGACCGATCTATTGCATCTCGAAGACGAGCTGACCCGCCTCACCCTCGCCCCGCACCTGGGCGCCAGCCTCGTTGAATGGACCGTGCGCAGCACCGGCGCTCCCCTGCTACGCCCGCCCGCGCCGCAAGCGCTGGAGAACGGCCTGCCGGGCAAGCTCGGCGGCTTCCCGTTGATCCCCTGGTCGAACCGGATCGCCCATGGCGGCTTCGACTGCCCAGGCGGCTGGCTGGCCCTGGAGGCCAACAGCCCCAACGAACCGTTCCCGATCCATGGCAGCGCCTGGCAACAACCCTGGCAAGTGACCGAACACAGCGCCCGGGAAGCGTTGCTGCAACTCGACAGCCAATACCCGTTCGCCTACTGCGCCAGCCTGCGAATTCGCTTGGACGGCGGCCAATTGCAAATCGCCCTGCACGTCACCCACCTGGCCGAACAGGCCGCGTGGCATGGCCTGGGGCTGCACCCGTACTTTCCGCGCACCGCCGGCACCCGCCTGCAAGCCCCTGCCGGCGACGTGTGGCTGTGCGACGACACGAAGATGCCCACTGAACGCATCGACGTGCCGGCCCACTGGAATTTCCAACAGCCCCGGTCGCTGCCCGATGGCCTGGTGGACAATGGCTTCGGCGGCTGGGACGGGCACTGCTTGATCCAGCAGCCGGACCTGGGCTACGAACTGGAATGCCGGGCCAGCGGCAGCGATTACTTCCTGCTGTACTGCCCGGTGGACCTGGCGTTCTTTTGCATCGAACCGGTCAGCCACCCGGTCAACGCCCACCACCTGCCGGGACGGCCGGGGTTACGCTTGCTGGAGCAAGGGCAATCGGTGGGGATGGGGTTTTCGCTGCGGTGTCGGTTGCTCTAAGCAGCGCATGCCTGGTGGGAGGCGGACTCTGTGGATCACGCAGATGCCTGTGGCGAACGGATTTAGCGATACGTCGCACCGCCCCGCTCGGCTGCGAAGCAGACGCCTGGATCACGACCCGTATGGGCCTGCTTCGCAGGCCAGCGGGGCGGTGCGACGTTTCGCTAAATCCCCTCGCCACAGAAGCCTGTTCGGGTCCTCACGCCCGCACCAGCATGTACACCGCCACCCCCAGGCACACCCCGGCGAACCCCACCTGCAACACCCGGGCCGGGACACGGGCCGCCAGGCGCCGGCCCACAACCATGCCGACGACGCTGGCGACGATGAACACCGCGCCCACCCGGTCGATGCGCACCCCGGCATGAAACGCCCCGACCACACCGATCAGCGAAATCAGGCTGATGACCATCAGCGAGGTGGCGACGATGCCGCGCATCTGCACGTCGGTCAGTTGCTTGAACGCCGGCACGATCAGGAAGCCGCCGCCCACGCCCAGCAGGCCGGACACCACCCCCGTCACCGCGCCGAGCGTCGCCAGGGTGGCGGTGCAACGCGGGGTCCAGGCCAGGCGTCCGGTCTGGCGGTCGAGCATGCAGTTCTTCTGCCCCCAACTGGCCGCGCCGTGGTCGCTCGGCCCCGGCTGCGGGGTTTCCCGGCGCAACATGCGCGCCGCCACCAGCCCCATCAACAAGCTGAACAGGATCATCAGGATCTTTTCCGAGAGCTGATGGGCCAGGAAGATGCCCAGCGGCGAAAACACCGCGCCCAGCAAGGCGATCAGCAACGCCGCGCGGTAGCGCACCAGGCCATGGCGCAAGCCATCGATGGCGCCCACCGCCGCTGCACTGCCCACGGCGAACAATGCCACGGGCGCGGCCTGGGTCATGGTCAAGCCCAGGCCCAACACCAACGCAGGCACCGCGAGGATGCCGCCCCCCGCCCCGGTCAAGCCCAGGACCAGGCCCATGGCAACGCCGAAAAAACTGGCCAGTAACATAAGTCTCTCTCACGCCGCGCACACCTGTTGGCAGGTGCGATCGCATTTGCAGGACGCCATGGCCCTCACTTAAGCTGCGGACCTTATGTTGTAAACCTCAAGCGTTGCAACCGGTTCTTCCGCCACAGGTCCGCTGTCATGCCCGCGCAGATCCAGAGTTTTCTCGACCCCGCCTCCAAGACCTACACCTACGTCGTCTACGAGCACCCCGGCGGGCAATGCGCGGTGGTCGACCCAGTGCTGGACTACGACCCGGCGTCGGGACGCAGCGCCACCGTCCAGGCCGATCGCGTCATCGCCTTCGTGCGTGAACAGCGGTTGAGCGTGCAATGGCTGCTGGAAACCCACGCCCACGCCGATCACCTGTCCGCGGCGCCCTACCTGCGTCGGGAACTGGGCGGCAAGATCGCCATCGGCCAGTCGATCAACCAGGTCCAGAACGTCTTCAAGGCGCTGTTCAACCTCGAACCGCAATTTGCGGTGGATGGCTCACAGTTCGATCATCTGTTCGCCGCCGACGAGTCTTTTTCCATCGGCAACCTCAAGGCCACCGCGTTGCACGTGCCCGGTCATACCCCGGCGGACATGGCCTACCTGATCGATGGCGACGTGATCCTGGTGGGCGACACGCTGTTCATGCCCGACGTGGGCACCGCGCGTTGCGACTTCCCCGGTGGCAACGCCCACCAGCTCTATGCCTCTATCCGCAAGCTGCTGGCCTTCCCCGCCGGCGTGCGGCTCTATGTGTGCCACGACTACCCGCCGGAACATCGCCAGCCCCAGTGCATGAGCACCGTGGGTGAGCAGCGCCGGCACAACATCCATGTCCACGACGGCATCGACGAAGCCACCTTCGTCGCCATGCGCACCCAACGCGACGGCACGCTGGGCATGCCCACGCTGTTGCTGCCGGCGATCCAGGTGAACGTGCGCGCAGGCAACCTGCCGCCGGCCGAGGAAAACGGCGTGGCCTACCTGAAGATTCCGATCAACCAGCTCTAGCATTGATGTTGAAGGTGATGGCCCCATCGCGAGCAAGCTCGCTCCCACAGGGGGATTCGTGCTGCTGCCAAGTATTGCGTTCAACGCTGATCCCTGTAGGAGCGAGCTTGCTCGCGATGGCGGAGGGCCTGCTGGCCCCTGTGCTGGATGGAGGGCGCCTTCGCGGGCAAGCCCGCTCCCACAATGGGATTTTTGGTGTTGCCCAGCTCTGCGTTCAACGCTGATCCCTGTGGGAGCGAGCTTGCTCGCGATGGCGGCGGGCCTGCTGGCCCCTGTGCTGGATGGAGGGCCCCTTCGCGGGCAAGCCCGCTCCCACAATGGGATTTTTGGTGTTGCCCAGCTCTGCGTTCAACGCTGATCCCTGTGGGAGCGAGCTTGCTCGCGATGGCGGTGGGCCTGCTGGCCTCTGTGCTGGATGGGGTGGAAGCTTCTAGATTCAGGTGCCCAGGGTCAGGCCGTTGGCCGGCAGCGGCAGTGCCGTCTTGTAGCGCACCTGCTTGAGGGCGAAGCTGGAGCGGATGTTCGCCACGCCCGGGACCTTGGTCAGGAAGTCCATCATGAACCGCTCCAGGGACTGGATGGTGGGCACCAGCACGCGGATCAGGTAGTCCGGATCGCCGGCCATCAGGTAGCACTCCATCACTTCCGGCCGGTCGGAGATCGCTTCCTCGAAGTGCTGCAACGCCTCTTCCACCTGTTTCTCCAGGCTGACGTGGATGAACACGTTCACGTGCAGGCCCAGCAGGTCGGCGTCCAGCAGCGTGACCTGCTCGCGGATCACCCCCAGTTCTTCCATGGCCCTGACCCGGTTGAAGCACGGCGTCGGTGAAAGATTGACCGAGCGTGCGAGGTCGGCGTTGGTGATGCGGGCGTTTTCCTGAAGGCTGTTCAGAATCCCGATGTCAGTGCGATCCAATTTACGCATGAGACAAATAATCCTGTTTTTTATCGTTGTGCAGATTTTTTATCTGCAAATGACCTGAACAGCAAGCCAACAGAGAAAAATATTCTTCCTCGTCGAGCCTATGATTGTTGTAGGACAATTTCCCGTACCCGGGGAAATTCGTCAGCTAGCGCGCCCACTACAAGAAATTCACAAGATCGAGCGTAGAAAGCCATGAACCCAGCGTACGAACCGCTACGCCTGCACGTTCCCGAACCCTCGGGCCGTCCCGGCTGCAAGACCGACTTCTCCTACCTGCATCTGAGCGACGCCGGCACGGTGCGCAAGCCGCCCATCGACGTGGAGCCAGCCGACACCATCGACCTGGCCCGGAGCCTGATCCGCGTACTCGACGACCAGGGCAACGCCTTGGGCGAATGGGCCGAGGACATCCCCGTCGACATCCTGCGCAGAGGCATGCGCGCCATGCTCAAGACGCGCATCTACGACAACCGCATGGTGGTCGCCCAGCGGCAGAAGAAAATGTCGTTCTACATGCAGAGCCTCGGCGAGGAAGCCATCGGCAGCGCCCAGGCCCTGGCGTTGAACATCGACGACATGTGCTTCCCCACCTACCGCCAGCAGAGCATCCTGATGGCCCGCGACGTGCCGCTGGTGGACCTGATCTGCCAACTGCTGTCCAACGAGCGCGACCCGCTCAAGGGCCGGCAACTGCCGATCATGTACTCGGTCAAGGACGCCGGCTTCTTCACCATTTCCGGCAACCTCGCCACCCAATTCATCCAGGGCGTGGGCTGGGGCATGGCCTCGGCGATCAAGGGCGATACCAAGATCGCCTCGGCCTGGATCGGTGACGGCGCCACCGCCGAATCGGACTTCCACACCGCCCTGACCTTCGCCCACGTCTACCGCGCACCGGTGATCCTCAACGTGGTCAACAACCAGTGGGCGATCTCCACCTTCCAGGCCATTGCCGGCGGTGAAGCCACGACCTTCGCCGGACGCGGCGTCGGCTGTGGCATCGCCTCGCTGCGGGTCGATGGCAACGATTTCATGGCGGTCTACGCCGCCTCGCGCTGGGCCGCCGAACGCGCCCGCCGCAACCTCGGCCCGGCGCTGATCGAATGGGTCACCTACCGCGCCGGCCCCCACTCCACCTCCGACGACCCGTCCAAATACCGCCCGGCCGACGACTGGAGCCACTTCCCGCTGGGCGACCCGATTGCCCGCCTCAAGCAGCACATGATCCGCGTGGGCGCCTGGTCGGAAGAGGAACACGCCGCCGTCACCGCCGAGCTGGAAGCGCAGATCATCGCGGCCCAGAAGGAAGCCGAGCAGTACGGCACCCTGGCCGGCGGCCAGGTGCCGAGCGCCGCGACCATGTTCGAAGACGTCTACAAAGAGATGCCGGAGCACTTGAAGCGCCAGCGTCAGCAGTTGGGGATCTGACATGAACGATCACAACAACACTATTGCGCTGGATACCGCCATGACCACTACCACCATGACCATGATCCAGGCCCTGCGCTCGGCCATGGACGTGATGCTCGAACGTGACGACAACGTCGTGGTGTTCGGCCAGGACGTGGGTTACTTCGGCGGCGTGTTCCGCTGCACCGAAGGCCTGCAGAACAAATACGGCACCTCGCGGGTGTTCGACGCGCCGATTTCCGAAAGCGGCATCGTCGGCGTGGCGGTGGGCATGGGCGCCTACGGCTTGCGGCCGGTGGCCGAGATCCAGTTCGCCGACTACGTCTACCCGGCCTCGGACCAGATCATTTCCGAAGCGGCGCGCCTGCGCTATCGCTCGGCCGGCGAGTTCACCGCGCCGATGACGTTGCGCATGCCTTGCGGCGGCGGCATCTACGGCGGCCAGACCCACAGCCAGAGCATCGAGGCGATGTTCACCCAGGTCTGCGGCCTGCGCACCGTGATGCCGTCCAACCCCTACGACGCCAAGGGCCTGCTGATCGCCTCCATCGAAAACGATGACCCGGTGATCTTCCTCGAACCCAAGCGCCTGTATAACGGCCCGTTCGACGGCCACCACGACCGCCCGGTAACGCCGTGGTCCAAACACCCCTCGGCACAGGTCCCGGACGGTTACTACACCGTGCCGCTGGACGTGGCCGCCATCACCCGCCCGGGCAATGAAGTGACCATCCTCACCTACGGCACCACGGTCTACGTGTCCCAGGTGGCCGCCGAGGAAAGCGGCGTCGACGCCGAGGTCATCGACCTGCGCAGCCTGTGGCCGCTGGACCTGGAAACCATCGTCAAGTCGGTGAAGAAAACCGGCCGCTGCGTGATCGTCCACGAAGCCACCCGCACCTGCGGCTTCGGCGCCGAGCTGGTGTCGCTGGTCCAGGAGCACTGCTTCCACTACCTGGAAGCGCCCATCGAGCGCGTCACCGGTTGGGACACCCCCTACCCGCATGCGCAGGAGTGGGCGTATTTCCCAGGGCCGTCCCGTGTGGGCGCGGCGTTGAAACGGGTCATGGAGGTCTGAATGGGCACGCACGTTATCAAGATGCCGGACATTGGCGAAGGCATCGCCGAAGTCGAACTGTCGGTGTGGCACGTCAAGGTCGGCGACCTGGTGGTCGAAGACCAGGTATTGGCCGATGTCATGACCGACAAGGCCATGGTCGACATTCCCTCGCCGGTGCATGGCCGGGTCATCGCCCTGGGCGGTGAGCCGGGCGAAGTCATGGCGGTGGGCAGCGAACTGATCCGCATTGAAGTGGAAGGCGCTGGCAACCTCAAGGAATCGACACAGCCGGCCGCCGAGGTGCAACCGGTGGCGAAACCGGCCCCGGCCCCGGAACCAGCGGCCGCGCCCCGGCCCGTGGCAGCACAACCCGCCGCCCCACGCCCGGTCGCCCAGGCCCCGGTGGCGCGGGATCCCGACGAGCGCCCGCTGGCGTCCCCTGCCGTGCGCAAGCATGCCTTGGACCTGGGCATCCAGTTGCGCCTGGTCCAGGGCAGCGGCCCCGCCGGCCGGATCCTGCACGAAGACCTGGAGGCGTACCTGGCCCAAGGTCCATCGACCCCGGCCAAGGGCGGTTCCGGCTACGCCGAACGCCATGACGAGGAGCAGATCCCGGTGATCGGCATGCGGCGCAAGATCGCCCAACGCATGCAGGAAGCGACCCAGCGCGCCGCCCATTTCAGCTACGTCGAGGAAATCGACGTCACCGCGCTGGAAGAGCTGCGGGTCCACTTGAATGAAAAGCACGGCGCCAGTCGCGGCAAGCTGACCCTGCTGCCGTTCCTGCTGCGGGCGCTGGTGGTGGCCTTGCGCGACTTCCCGCAGATGAACGCGCGCTACGACGATCAAGCCCAAGTCATCCATCGCTCCGGCGCGGTGCACGTCGGCGTGGCCACCCAGAGCGACTTCGGCCTGATGGTGCCGGTGGTCCGCCATGCCGAAGCCCGCAGCCTGTGGGACAGCGCGGCCGAGATCAGCCGCCTCGCCACGGCCGCCCGCAACGGCAAGGCCAGCCGCGATGAGCTGTCCGGCTCGACCATTACCCTGACCAGCCTGGGCGCCCTTGGCGGCATCGTCAGCACGCCGGTGCTGAACCTGCCGGAAGTGGCCATCGTCGGCGTGAACAAGATCGTCGAGCGTCCCGTGGTGATCAAGGGACAGATCGTGGTCCGCAAGATGATGAACCTCTCCAGCTCCTTCGATCACCGGGTGGTCGATGGCATGGACGCGGCGCAATTCATCCAGGCCCTGCGCGGCCTGCTCGAACAACCCGCCACCTTGTTCGTCGATTAATCATGGGAGCTGGCATGCAACAGACTTTGAACACCACCTTGCTGATCATTGGCGGCGGCCCCGGCGGTTATGTGGCGGCGATCCGCGCCGGGCAACTGGGCATCTCGACCATCCTGGTGGAAGGCCAGGCGCTGGGCGGGACCTGCCTGAACATCGGCTGCATCCCGTCCAAGGCGTTGATCCATGTGGCCGAGCAATTCCACCAGACCCGGCACCACAGCCAGGGTTCTGCGCTGGGCATCACGGTCGCGGCGCCGAGCCTGGACATCGGCAAGAGCGTGGAATGGAAGGACGGCATCGTCGATCGCCTGACCACCGGCGTCGCGGCGCTGCTGAAGAAGCACAAGGTCCAGGTCATCCATGGCTGGGCCAAGGTCGTCGACGGCAAGACCGTCGAAGTCGGCGACACCCGCATCCAGTGCGAACACCTGCTGCTGGCGACCGGCTCGACCAGCGTCAACCTGCCGATGCTGCCGCTGGGCGGGCCGATCGTGTCTTCCACCGAAGCCCTCGCGCCCACCTCGGTGCCCAGGCACCTGGTGGTGGTCGGGGGTGGCTACATCGGCCTGGAGCTGGGCATCGCCTACCGCAAGCTCGGCGCCGAGGTCAGCGTGGTCGAAGCCCAGGAGCGGATCCTGCCGGCCTACGACGGCGAACTGACCCAGCCGGTGCACGAGGCGCTCAAGCAACTGGGCGTGAAGCTGTACCTCAAGCACAGCGTCGAAGGTTTCGATGCCCAGGCCAGCACGTTGCAAGTGCGTGACCCGGCCGGCGAGATCCTGAACCTGGACACCGACCGGGTCCTGGTGGCCGTGGGGCGCAAACCCAACACCCAGGGCTGGAACCTCGAAGCGCTGGACCTGGCGATGAACGGCCCGGCGGTCCAGATCGACCGGCGTTGCCAGACCAGCATGCGCAACGTCTGGGCCATCGGTGACCTGAGCGGCGAACCGATGCTCGCCCACCGGGCCATGGCCCAGGGCGAAATGGTCGCCGAGCTGATCGCCGGCCAGCAGCGGGAATTCAACCCGGCGGCCATCGCCGCGGTGTGTTTCACCGACCCGGAGCTGGTGGTGGTCGGCAAGACCCCGGACGAGGCCAAGGCGGCCGGGCTCGACTGTATCGTGTCGAGCTTCCCGTTCGCCGCCAACGGCCGCGCCATGACCCTGGAATCCAAGAGCGGTTTCGTGCGGGTCGTGGCGCGCCGGGACAATCACCTGATCGTGGGCTGGCAAGCGGTCGGCGTGGGCGTCTCGGAACTGTCCACCGCATTCGGCCAATCCTTGGAAATGGGCGCGCGCCTGGAAGATATCGCCGGCACCATCCACGCCCACCCGACCCTGGGCGAGGCGGTGCAGGAAGCGGCGCTACGGGCGTTGGGGCATGCGTTGCACATTTAACAATCGCGGTTGAATGATTTTGTGGCGAGGGGATTTATCCCCGCTGGGCTGCGCAGCAGCCCTAAAACCTGTGAGCGCCGGGCGTCAGGTATAGGGGCTGAAAGCAAGGGCCGCTGCGCGGCCCAACGGGGATAAATCCCCTCGCCACAGGATTTGCGGAACACCAGCCGGTTGGGCGCTCATCCATCGGATTGGTGTTACAGGCTGCGAAACAACCCCGGAATGAAGTATTGTTGTCCCCATCCAAAAACGTCAGAAGCCTTGAATCCGTTTCGACGGTTGCTTAGAAATAGAGGGTGTCATGGGTAACGAGAGCATCAATTGGGACAAACTGGGCTTTGACTACATCAAGACCGACAAGCGCTACCTGTCGCACTGGCGCGATGGCGCCTGGGACGCCGGCACCCTGACCGACGACAATGTGCTGCACATCAGCGAAGGCTCCACCGCCCTGCACTACGGCCAGCAATGCTTCGAAGGCCTGAAGGCCTATCGCTGCAAGGACGGCTCGATCAACCTGTTCCGCCCGGACCAGAACGCCGCCCGCATGCAACGCAGCTGCGCCCGCCTGCTGATGCCGCACGTCGACACCGAACAGTTCGTCGAAGCCTGCAAGCAAGTGGTCCGCGCCAACGAGCGCTTCATCCCGCCCTACGGCACCGGTGGCGCGCTGTACCTGCGCCCGTTCGTGATCGGCGTGGGTGACAACATCGGCGTGCGCACCGCACCCGAGTTCATCTTCTCGATCTTCTGCATCCCGGTCGGCGCCTACTTCAAGGGTGGCCTGACCCCGCACAACTTCCTGATCTCCAGCTTCGACCGCGCCGCCCCGCAAGGCACCGGCGCGGCCAAGGTCGGTGGCAACTACGCCGCCAGCCTGATGCCCGGCTCCCAGGCCAAGAAAGCCAGCTTCGCCGACTGCATCTACCTCGATCCGCTGACGCACACCAAGATCGAGGAAGTCGGCTCGGCGAACTTCTTCGGCATCACCCACGACGACAAGTTCGTCACCCCCAACTCCCCATCGGTCCTGCCGGGCATCACCCGCCTGTCGCTGATCGAGCTGGCCAAATCGCGCCTGGGCCTGGAAGTGGTCGAAGGCGACGTGCTGATCGACAACCTGTCGGACTTCAAGGAAGCCGGCGCCTGCGGCACCGCTGCGGTCATCACCCCGATCGGCGGCATCCACTACAAGGACAAGCTGCACGTGTTCCACAGTGAAACCGAAGTCGGCCCGATCACCCAGAAGCTCTACAAAGAGCTGACCGGTGTGCAGACCGGCGACGTGGAAGCGCCGGCCGGCTGGATCGTCAAGGTCTGACCCACAGCCCTGCCCTCATCAAGAGCCCACCCCTGCATCGGCAGGGGTGGGCTTTTTCTTGGCTGATGTGAAACGGCTGCCGCCTTCACGAACGGGCTCGCGCCCACCAAGGGACGAACTGGGCTCGGTTCAGCGCAGCTCAACGGCCGGAGCGGCCCGGCTCGGGAAGGCGTCGGCCGGGGTCTGCGCCTGTTCGAGCGCCACGCCCAAGCGCGCGGCCATTTCCTTGCGACCCGTGGCGCTCAGCCCCAGCGCCCGGCTGTCCAGGTCCTGGACCACCCATTTGCGCTTGATCGCCACCTGCAGCAACGCCGCCCCCAAGGCCCCGCCCAGGTGTGGACGGCGCATGCTCCAGTCCAGGCAGGGGCAAGCGAAGCGGCGGCGTTGCGCGGCGAGGACCTGGACGTCAACGCCCAGGCCCGCGAACAACGCCTCGCCCGACTCGCTCAGCCGGTAGCCCTGCCCGTCCTCCACCAGCCACCCGGCTTCGAGCAGGCGGTCATGCAGGCGCACCGCCAGGGTCCCGGCCATGTGGTCGTAGCAGGTGCGGGCGAATTGCAAGCGATCCGGGGTCCGCGGGGTGAAGGTCGGCGCGGCGTTCTGGCCGATCACCATCAGCGCTTCCAGGGCTTGGGCGACGCGCTTGTCCGCCAGGCTGTAGTAGCGATGACGGCCCTGCACGTGCACTCGCACCAGGGCCAGGTCCTTGAGTTTCGCCAGGTGCGCGCTGGCGGTGGAGGCACTGACGTCGGCGATGCTGGCCAGCTCCGTGCTGGTCCGGGCGTGGCCGTCCATCAACGCACACAACATTCGGGTCCGGGCCGGCTCGGCAATGGCCGCAGCCACTTGGGAGACGCCCAGGTCATGCAGTTCCGCATCCATATTTCGCTTCCTGACGAATCAAGCCATGCATCATCTGCAAAGAGTAGCAACACTTTGGGCCGGATGCCGCCGGCACGGAACCGCGCCGCCGTTCAATCGTCCCGGGTCAGCACTTCCAGCAGTTCGATTTCAAAGATGAGGTTGGCGTTGGGCTTGATGTGGGCGCCCATGGAGCGTTCGCCGTACGCCAGGTGGGCGGGCACCCAGAGCTTGCGCTTGCCGCCCACCCTCATGCCCATCAGCCCTATGTCCCAGCCCTTGATGACACGACCGGTGCCGATCACGCACTGGAAGGGCTTGCCACGGCTGTAGGACGAATCGAATTCGGTGCCGTCTTCGAGCGTGCCACGGTATTGGGTGGTGATCAGCGCGCCTTTGACTACGCTTTTGCCGTCGCCCTGTTGCAGGTCGGTGATATGCAGTTCTTCGTTCATGGGCATTCCCGTGTGATTCGAGGCGCGGGTTTTCGCAGAAATCGGCGTGCCTGGCAATCCCGTCGATGGATTTCGTGTTTAGCACGAGGTTGGATCCATCTTCCGGGGAACCGCTGGAGGCACTTCGGTTCACATGGGTAATCGCCCAGCATTTCAGATAAGGATTTTCTGATGATCGACTCTCGCCCGCTCCACGGTTTCATTCCTCCGTACATCCTCAATCGGATCATTGCCCACGGCTCCGAACAGCAACGTTCCAGCGCCCTCGGCACCCTGACCCACGTGCGCAGCCTGCGCCACAACCCCGGCCCGCCGGACCAGCCGCCGGCCGCGGCGAAACTGCCCAAGCCGGGCAAGGCCGGGCACCCGCAACGCACCGTGCACGATGCCCAGAACACCATGGAACTGCCCGGCCAGCCGATCCGCCTGGAAGGCCAGCCGGCCAGCGGCGACCCGGCCGTGGACGAGGCGTACGATGCCCTCGGCGCCACCTATGAGTTCTTCTGGAAAGTCCTCGGCCGCGATTCCATCGACAACAAGGGCTTCGCCCTGGTGGGCAGCGTGCATTATGGCCAGGGCTATCAGAACGCCTTCTGGAACGGCGCGCAGATGGTCTTCGGCGACGGCGATGGGGAAATCTTCCAGCGCTTTACCCGATCCCTCGACGTGGTGGCCCACGAACTGGCCCACGGCGTCACCGAAAGCGAAGCCGGGCTGGTCTACGCCAACCAGTCCGGGGCGCTGAACGAGTCCGTCTCCGATGTGTTCGGCGTGCTGGTCAAGCAGTACGTGCTCGAACAGACCGCCGACCAGGCGGACTGGCTGATCGGCGCCGACCTGCTCACCGACCGGATCAACGGCGACGGCCTGCGCAGCATGTCCAACCCCGGCAGCGCCTACGACGACCCGCTGCTGGGCAAGGACCCGCAACCGGCGCACATGCGCGAGTTCGTCATCACCCGCGAGGACAATGGCGGCGTGCACATCAATTCCGGCATTCCCAACCGTGCCTTTTATCTGGTGGCGACTACGCTGGGCGGATTTGCCTGGGAAAAGGCCGGCCGGATCTGGTATGACACCTTGTGCGACAGAAAACTGGCCAACGACGCGTCCTTCAGCGACTTCGCCCGCCTGACCGTCGAGCACGCCCGCCAACGCTTCGGTGCGCGGGAAGTGCAAGCGGTGCAGGACGGCTGGCGCCAGGTCGGCGTCGACCTGACACAGGAGAGTTGATGAAAACCCTTCCAGCGCTCGACGACAACGCCGTGGTCCGGCTGTCACGCCAGGGCGGCGTGGCGGCCATCCATGCCCTGACCCGGCCACGGGAAATCGAATTCGCCCAATGCGACATCAACCAGCGCAGCCGTATCTGCTCGGTGCTGGAGGGCTGCCTGCCGCTGGCGGCCCCTGCACCGGGTCGCGGTGACCAGCGCTTCTTCCAGATCGAGGTGCGCTACCGCGCCAACGACCAGGACGATGAAATGGTGTTGAAGGTGCCTGAGGACCAGGCACCTGGCGAGTTGGTCCACCTGTGGGACAAAGGCGAGCTGCTTTAGCGCGTGGCGGGGGTGATCTTGAGAATCCGTCCGGACGCGATCACCACCATCACGTACTTGTCATTGATCTGCACCCATTGCGCCCCCTCGTCAGGGGCGTCGAGGCCCTTCTCCTTCCAGTTCTTGATGGCCTTGTCCGAGCGCTGGTATTCCGCGGGCGTGCGGTCGGCCTCCACCAGCCGGCGGCCATTGTTGGGCGAGTGTTCCACCGCATCTCCGGTGGTTTGCGCCGCTTGCGCCACGGGCCCGAGGGCTCCGAGACCGGCAATCAGGACCAGGCTGGCGATCAGGGGGGATTTGCGCATAGGAAACTCCAGTTATTCGGGGTACTGGAGGTGGGACTTCAACGGCGGCGAATCATTCCTTTTACTTGCGCGGCGGACTTGATTTCCACGACCGCCACCACCGCCGGAACCACTGTGGGAGCGAGCCTGCTCGCGAAAGCGGTGTGTCAGCTTGCAGTCATGTTGCCTGTGCCGACGCCTTCGCGGGCAGGCCCGCTCCCACAGGGATTTGTGTTGGGCCGGGGTGTGGTGGACAACCGGGATCCAGTGTGGGAGCGAGCCTGCTCGCGATGGCGGTGTGTCAGCTTGCAGCCATGTTGCCTGGGCCTTCGCGGGCAGGCCCGCCCCCACAGGGATTTGTGTTGGGCCGGGGTGTGGTGGACAACCGGGATCCAGTGTGGGAGCGAGCCTGCTCGCGATGGCGGTGTGTCAGCTTGCAGCCATGTTGCCTGTGCCGACGCCTTCGCGGGCAGGCCCGCTCCCACAGGGATTTGTGTTGGGCCGGGGTGTGGTGGACAACCGGGATCCACTGTGGGAGCGGGCTTGCCCGCGATGACGGCGGCCCAGTCAATATCGTCGCCATCTGCACCACCACGATCGCGAGCAGGCTCGCTCCTACAGCTCCGGGGTGGGTTCATTATTCATGACACCCGCGGTTTCTTCAGGGCTTCAGGCCATGGTGGCGGCGCGTTTTACCTGGCGCAGGTCGTGCAGGAAGCGCTCGGCCGGGAGTGGGTGGCCCAGCAGGTAGCCTTGCAGGGAGTCGCAACCCAGCTGGGTCAGGAAGTCCTGCTGCATGTCGGTCTCCACCCCCTCGGCGACGATCCGCAGGCCCAGGGCCTGGCCGAGGGCGACGATGGCCGAGACGATGGCCGCGTCATCGCTGTCGTGTTCCAGGTCCCGTACGAAGCCACGGTCGATCTTCAGCTCGTTGGCCGGCAGGCGCTTGAGGTACATCAGGCTGGAATAGCCGGTGCCGAAGTCGTCGATGGACAAGTCCACGCCCATGTCGGACAGCTGCTGCAGCACCGTCATGCTCGCATCCGCATCGCTCATGGCCGTGGTTTCGGTGATTTCCAGGGTCAGGCTGTTGGCCGGCAGGCGATGGGTTTCCAAGGCCTTGGCGACGCTCTGCACCAGCCCGGCATGGCAGAACTGCAACGCCGAGAGGTTCACCGCGATACGCCAGTCGGTGTAGCCGAGCACGTACCATTCGCGCATCTGGCGGCACGCTTCGTTCAGTACCCATTCGCCGATGGGGATGATCAACCCGGTCTTTTCCGCCAGGTCGATGAACGTAACGGGCATCAACAGGCCCTGGGTCGGATGGGTCCAGCGCAACAGCGCCTCGGCCCCCACCGGACGTCCGTTGGCGGCGTCGAACTTGGGTTGGTAATGCAGGCTGAACTGGCGCTGTTCCACGGCGATGCGCAGATCCTGCAACAGCTGCAATTGCTTGCGGGCGTTGCTGTTCATCGAGGCGTCGAAGAAGCTGTGGCCGTTCTTGCCCGCCCCCTTGGCGTGGTACATCGCCGCGTCGGCATTCATCAGCAACTCTTCGGCGCTGGTGCCGTTGCCGGGGTACACCGCGATGCCGACGCTCGCGGAGATCTGCAAATCGTGCTCGGCCACCCGGAACGTCTGGCCGATCAGCCCGACCTGGCGGGCGGCCAGGCGCAGGGCGTCCTCCGGATCGGCCAGTTGCACCAGCAGCACGAATTCGTCGCCGCCGATCCGCGCCAGGGTGTCGTGGCTGCGCAGGTCCTCACGCAGGCGCAGCGCCACGTCGCGTAGCAACAAATCGCCCATGTGGTGGCCGAAGGCATCGTTGACCGGTTTGAAACCGTCGAGGTCGATGAACATCAGGGCAAAGCAGCCGCCCTGCTCCTGCACCCGGTTGATGGCCTGGCCAATGCGGTCGGCCAGCAGCACACGGTTGGGCAGGCCCGTGAGGGGGTCGTGCAGGGCCAGTTGCGTCAGTTCGCGGTTGGCCACCGTGAGGGATTGGGCCAGTTCGGCGGTCCGGGCCTCCAGGCGCGCGTCGAGAATCGAGGTCAGCAAGGTAATGGACAACACCGCCAGGGTAGTGATCAGCACCACGTTATCCAGGCCCTTGCCGCTGAGGCCGTCCAGGGCGCCGCAAAAGCTGCCGTCGCGAAACTGCGCCCCGGCCATGCCGGTGTAATGCATGCCGACAATGGCGATGCCCATGATCACCGCGGCACCGGCCCGGGCCAGGCGCACGTGTGGGCTGTTGTGGCGCAGGCGAAAGGCGATCCACAGGGCCGCCGCGGACGCACCGACGGCAATGACCAGCGATGCGCCGAACAGCGTCGGGTCATAGTCGATGCCCGGCTGCATTCGCAACGCCGCCATGCCGGTGTAGTGCATGGCACTGATGCCCGCGCCCATGATCAACGCGCCGAACGCCAATTGCCACGCCGGCAGGCGCGGTTGGCTGACCAGCCACAAGGCAAAGCCGCAGGACAGGATGGCGATCAACAGCGACAGCGCGGTGATCGAGGTGTCGTAGCCCAGCTGCACCGGCAAGGAGAACGCCAGCATGCCGATGAAGTGCATGGACCAGACGCCCACGCCCATCGCCAACGCACCGCCCGCCATCCACAGGTGCGCAGCCCGGCCCTGGGCGGTGGCGATACGCCCGGCCAGGTCCAGCGCGGTATAGGACGCCAGGACAGCGACAAACAGGGAGATGCAAACGAGCGCAGTGGAATACGTACCGATCAGCATGGAGTGTTCTCGTGACGAAAGAGCCGGACTGCCTCCATGCCCGGTTGTTGGCCGCGATTGTACTCAATCGAGGCCCACACAGGTATCAAAAAGCCATCACTCTTGGATATTTGCGACGAAAGACATTCTGCTGGCCGATGAGCGGCGGTCAATCAAAATCTGTCGACCCGGACAAAAAACCTGCGGCCCCCCTCCAGGCGATAGCCGAGCGCCCACTTGTCTGAGCATACTGGTGGCCTATAGGGTTAATTTGAGTACCCGAATGAGCCACGCAGGCCAATCGTGTCTGTATGAAAAGTCCCGGACAGTGAGCCCCCCATGCCCTTCCTCGCCCGTACCCACCCGCGTCTTTCCAGCGCCATGGCCATCGGCCTGGCGGTAGGCTTCCTGGCGCCGGCGGACAGCCTCATCAGCAAGGTCCTGATCGGCTGGAACGCCGGCGTCTGGACCTACCTGGCGCTGATGCTGTGGCTGACCGTACGGGCCAAGGCGCCCGACGTCAGGCGCATCGCCGAGATCGAAGACGAAAACGCCGGGCTGGTCTTGTTGATGGTCTGCATCGCGGCCTTGGCCAGCTTGGCGACCATCACCGTCGAACTGGCCGGCAGCCGTGACCTGCAGGCCACCGGCAAGCTGTTGCATTACGCTTTCACGGCGATGACGGTGATCGGCTCGTGGTTGCTGATCGGCGTGATCTTCAGCGTCCACTACGCGCGGCTGTATTACACCTGGGAGGGCACCGAGCCGGCGTTGCGGTTCGCCGAAGGCCTGACCACGCCTAATTATTGGGACTTCCTGTACTTCTCCTTCACCATCGGCGTCGCGGTGCAGACCTCCGACGTGGGGGTCGCCACCCGGCAATTGCGCAAGATCGTGCTGGCGCAATCATTGATCGGCTTCGTGTTCAACACGGCGATCCTGGGCTTCTCGATCAACATCGCCGCGGGGTTGTTTGGCTGAAGCGGGCCCAGGCGCCACCTAGGCTCTGTCTGAAATGTGTCTGCGCGAAGGCCAGACAAGGCGAAACGGGGCGAGGAAGCGCAGTGTACTGGCGTACATGAGCATTCCGAGCCCCGTTTCAACGCAGTATGGGCGAGTGCAGACACATTTCAGACAGAGCCTAGGGCAGCCGCAGTCGGAAACGCGCACCGCCCAGCGGTGAGGCCTCGACGGTCAGGGTGCCGCCCTGGGCTTCCAGGGCCCGGCGGCTGATGGCCAGGCCCAGGCCAAAGCCGCCGGTGGCGCGGTCGCGGCTGCGGTCCAGGCGGTAGAACGGCTCGAAGACCCGCTCGCGCTCGTCATCCGGGATACCGATGCCGTCATCGTCGACCCAGATCTCACAGCCCTGGTCGCCCACCAGTACGCCGACCTGGATGCGTTTCTCGCAATATCGCATTGCGTTGCGCAGCAGGTTCTGCAAGGCCCTGGCGGTCAGGCGCGGGTCGAGTTCGAAACGCTCCAGCGTGCCGTGCAGCAACACATCGATCACCACGTCCGGGTCCGCCAGGTCCTCGTCGACACTGCCGAGGATGCTGTCGATGAACTCGTCCAAGGGCACTTCGACCCGCTCGGGCAAGCGCCCGGGGTTTTGCAGCCGGCTGTAGGAAAGCAGTTCCAGCACCAGCTCATCCAGCTCGCGAATGTGCGCCACCAACCCTTGCAGGCGCTCGCGACTGGCCGGCGGCAGATCGTCGGACAGGGCCAGCGCCAGGCCGAAATCGAGCCGGGTCAGCGGGGTGCGCAACTCATGGGACACCGCGTTGAGCAGGTCGCGCTGCTGGTTGAGCAGCTTTTCGATGTCGCCGGCCATGGTGTCGAACACGTGGGCCAGGCTGCCGATGTTGGAACTGGAGGCGATCTGCGTGCGCGCCTCCAGGTGACCCTTGCCGAAGCGCTCGGCGGTGCGCTTGAGACGCTCCAGGTCACGCCAGTGCGGCCGCAACCAGAGCAACAGGCACGCAAGCATGGTCGCCCCCACCAGCACGTTGATGCTCCAGTACAGCCAATTGACGTCGGCCGGGTCCGGCGGAACGATCAGCTTGACCGCCGTGCGCTCATCCAACGGCGCGACCGCCAGGGTGCGCCAGGCCCAGTCACCAAGGCGCACGACGTTTTCACCGCGCTTGAGCCGCGCTTGTTCCGCCGCACTGAAACCCGGGTCATCGACGCTCGCCAGTTCGATGCGCAGCGGCTCGAACGCCTTGTCCATCTCGGCGGCCAGCGCCGGCCACTGCTCGCTGGGCACCGCCTGGAACTGCTTGACCATCAGGGCCTGCAAGCCACGGGAGTGATCGAGGTTGTAGCTCATGAAACGCTCGTGGAACAGGCGGATCACCAGTTCCGGCATCAGGTAGATGGCCGCGCTGTAGGAGACGATGGTGACCAGGTACAGGCGAATCAGCAGTTTCCACATGGGCTCAACATTCCCACTCGGAACGGCTGAACAGGTAGCCCTTTCCCCAGACGGTCTTGATCTTGCGGGCTTCGCCGGCGTTATCGTCGAACTTGCGCCGCAACTTGGAAATCGCCACGTCCACCGAACGGTCGGTGCCGTTGAACTCGATGCCGCGCAGCCGTTGCAGGATCTGGTCGCGGCTCAACACCTCGCCGGAATGCCGGGCCAGCACCACCAGCAGGTTGTACTCGCCGCTGGACAGCTCCACCGGCTGGCCGCGCCAGGTCACGGTGCGCTCGGACAAGTCGATGCACAGGTTGCCCATGAGGATGCGGTCGTTGGCGGTCTGCGGCTCGGCCAGGCTGCTGCGCCGCAGCAAGGTCCGCACCCGCGCCAGCAAGACCCGCGGCTCGCACGGCTTGGTGACGTAGTCGTCGGCGCCCATTTCCAGGCCCAGCACTTGGTCATGGCTGTCGTCCCGGGCGGTCAGCATCAGGATCGGCAAGGTCGCCGAATCGGCCCGCAGCAGGCGGCACACCTGCAAGCCGTCCAGGCCCGGCAGCATCAGGTCGAGGATCACCAGGTCCGGCGGGCTGACCCGCGCCCGCTCCCGCACATGATCGCCCCGGGCCAACACGCTGACTTGATAGCCATTGCGCTCCAGGTAACTGGCGATGAGTTCGGACAGTGCGGGGTCGTCTTCGACCAGGAGGATGTTGGGCATGGGTGTTTCCAGAATGCTGGGGTACCTGATGGACCGTCTTCGCGGGCAGGCCCGCTCCCACAGGG
>NZ_JAUQOP010000053.1 GCF_030580855.1 Pseudomonas citrullilanati
CATCCCGAACTCAGAAGTGAAACGATGCATCGCCGATGGTAGTGTGGGGTTTCCCCATGTGAGAGTAGGTCATCGTCAAGATTAAATTCCGAAACCCCAATTGCGAAAGCAGTTGGGGTTTTGTTTTAGTAGAAGTTATCGATTTCTCCGGTCCGTTGTTGTTGAACGGACGGGACACAGAATTTCTTGACGACCATAGAGCATTGGAACCACCTGATCCCATCCCGAACTCAGCAGTGAAACGATGCATCGCCGATGGTAGTGTGGGGTTTCCCCATGTGAGAGTAGGTCATCGTCAAGATTGAATCCCAGAACCCCTGTCTGCCGACGCAGACAGGGGTTCTGTCGTTTTGGGCCGGTAATCGGATCACGGCGCTGATTTGCCCGCGATGGCCCGGCAAACCCCGTTGCCGTTGCTATGCTGTGGTAGTCGGGGTTCCTGCACGGCAAGCGCCCGCGACGTGACTGGTCATGGGGATTCCAATAATGAAAAACCCTTATGCTCCTGGCTTCTGGTGCGCGATTGCGGCATTGATACTGCTTTCGGCGACCTATTTCTATGGCGTCATGCTCACCCATCAGATCGACAAGGCGCTGCTGTTCCTGGACAGCGCGGCGGCGCTGATCGGTGTGATCTCCATCGCAACCGTGGCCTGGGCTTCACTGCAAGGCCAGCGCATCAAGGAAAAACACCTTGAGCAAGGCAAGACCCTGGTGTTGATCTGGGACACCAAGGTGGCCCTGCGGCGGGTGGAAACAGTGTTCGACCGGTATTTCTGGGGCAGCTATTGGCAGCCGGGTCGTACTTTCCAGGAAGTCATGGGCGAGCTTACTGGCACCCCTTTGGAAAAGAGCCTCGAAGCCTTGAAGGCCCAATGTGCCGCCTTGGACAAGCAAGTGACCCAGGACGGCTGGCACTGGCTCAACAACGCGCGTGAGCTGTGTGACGTCGCTAACGCCATGGCCCGTGAGCGCTATCAGCTGGACTTTTGCGACTCGCGGGCCGACTCGCCTGGCGCTGCGGTGATCAATCGCGATTTCGAGGTGCTGGTCTACACATGGAGCGCCCGGCTCAAGACGTTCGACCATCAACTCGACGAAATTGAAGTCCAATATTCGTAGACCACCTCTCAAGAACAGCTTTTTACCCCTTTAAACATTGGGCCCCCAGGCCTGCGTGATGGTAATCTCCCCCCACTTCACGGCGTCGAGCCACACCCCTTTGTGGGTCAGGGAAGACGACGGCTTTCTTCAACCATGGATATCAATCGGGTCACTCATGAATAAATCAGCAAGCGTACTTCTGGGTATCGTCGTGGCGGTCGGTGCGATCAGCGCTGGGGGCGCCTGGTACACCGGCACCAAGCTCGAAGGCGTGCTGCAAAAAGCGATTGCCGATAGCAACAAGCAGATGCAAACGGCCATGGCAGGTACCAATAGCACGGCCGTCATGGAGCTGGTGTCCATGGACCGTGGCATGTTCAGCAGCACCGCCCACTATCGCCTCAAAGGTGAGGGCGAGATGTTTGGCGGTGAGTCGGTCGAGTTGTTGCTCGTCGATAAGATCGAACACGGTCCAATCCCGTTCTCGCGCCTGGTAACGCTCAAGTGGTTGCCGGTCATGGCCACCAGCCACAGCGCATTGGAACGCAATCCGCTGACCGAAAAGTGGTTCGCCGCCACTCAGGGTAAATCGCCGCTCAAGGGCGTGACCAACCTGGGTTACGACGAGTCCGTCAACGGCACCTACGAACTGTTGCCGTTGGACACCAAGCTGGACGAGAACACCCAGCTGACTTTTTCCGGCCTGAAGATCGATCTGGCTGCCAGCGCCCAAGGGCAGAAGGTCAAGGCTGATGGCTATATGGACAGCATCAAGCTGGCCACGGTCAGCGAGGACCAATCGCCGGTGCAGGTCGAGGTCAACGGCCTGACGCTGGCCAGCAACCTCAGCAAGAGCACCTACGGCTACTACATGGGTGAAAACACCGTGTTGCTGAGCAACATCAAGTCCACCTTTGGCGAGCCGAAGTCGGTGGTGGGCCTGAAGAACCTGGAGATGAAGAACAACAGCTCCGAAAACGGCACCAGTGCCTCGGGACGCGCCGACTACAAGATCGGTGAGCTGTCGTTCAACGACAAGGTCATCGGTTCGGCGCAGATGGCGGTGAGCCTGAAGAACCTGGACATCCCTGCCACGATGTCGCTGATGCAGGTCTACCAGACCAAGCTGCAACCCTACGAGAAAGCCGCTGCCGAGGCCGCTGCCGCCGGTGAGCCAACGCCTGAGTTGAACCTGACCGAAGCCGAGGAAGCGCAGGTCAAGGCCGACCTGGAAAAGATCCTCGCCGGTGCGCCGCAGATCGCTTTGGAAAACCTGTCGTTCGGCACCGCCAACGGCGAAAGCCGCGCCAGCCTGGTGGTCGACCTGGCCAAGCCGCAATCCATGGACCTGCCGCCTGATGAGTTGGGCCGCCAATTGCTCGCGCTGCTGGATTTCAATCTCAAGGTGTCCAAGCCCATGGTGGCAGACCTGGTAACCGTCCAGGCGCAGATGGAAGGCCAGACAGATGCCAAGCTGATCGCCGACCAGGCCACCGCCACCAGCGATATGTTCAGCGCCATGGCCGTCGGTACACAACTGGCGAAGCTCGAAGGCAACGACGTGGTGACCAAGCTGCACTACGCCAACAATCAGGTTGATTTCAACGGTCAGAAGATGACAGTCGAGCAATTCACCGCGTTCGTGATGAACCAGATTGGCGGTGGCGTCGCGGTTCAGTAAGCCGCTTCGCGCAACATCCAAGGCCGGCCCGTGCACAGCGCACGGGCCGGTTTTTTTTCGCCTGCGATAAACCGGCGTGCAAATCTGCATCGATTCTGAAGAATTGTGGCGTTCCGGAAGATGACCGCCCGGACGGTGCAAAACTACGCCCATTAGAGCTTGGCTGGATTTCCTTGATCCGGCTTCCTGTTTGATGGGCAAGGGGGCACTGCGACCCGGCTGGCCATGTAAGGATGCTGACGAATGTCGCGTACGGTGGGTCCCTTTATTCAACGTGGTTTGCGCCCGCTGTTTCGCATGGCGCTGTGCGGCCAATTGTGCTGGCCGATGCTCGCATTCGCCGATACGGCTTATGACCAGAAAGTGCTCGACGCCCGTGCCGGTCATTACACGCCCGCGTTGACGGTGTTGCGCCAGATCCCGGCCAACCAGGCCAGTGCCGCGCAAATCAGTGATCATCTGCAAATCGCCAGTTGGGCGGGCCTCGATGCCGAGGTGGTTGACGTCTATGAGTCCCAGGGCCGTCATCGCGACCTGCCGGTCCAGGCGCTGGCTGCGACGGCGCGGGCTTATCGCAACCTCAAGCGCTGGGACCCAGCGGCGCAGTTGTACCGCCAGGCGTTGCGGATAGACCCCCAGAACCCGGACCTGCAGTTGGGCCTGGCCTTGACCGAGGCCGATGGCGGCAAGCCTGACGAAGCCGTCAGCCGTGCCAGGGCGATGGTCCTGGCGAAGCCTGCGGACCCGATGCGCCGGATGGCCCTGGGCTACGCCCTGACCCGGGCCAACAATCCCCACGAAGCGCTGTTCGAGTACGATCAAGCCTTCGCGCGCGCCGGCAATCATCCCGAGGTCGCCCGTGAATACATCGTCGCCCTGCAACGGGCTCGGCTGCCTGAACCCGCGTTGCGCCTGGCCCGCCTGCAACCGGGGTTGATCGACCGTGGCGTGCAGCGCCGGTTGGAGGGCGATGTGGCGGCCGAACGGGTGCGCCTGTCGGACATGACCAGCCGCAGCGAACAGGAGCGCTTCGTCATCGCCGACCGGGCCCTGGCCGACTACGACAAACTGCTCGCCACCTGGACCCCGGTGGCGGAGGCCCACGACGACGTGGTGCGTTGGCGAATCGACCGCATGGGCGCCCTCAATGCCCGTGCCCGCCGGGCAGAAGTCATTGCCGAATACCAGAAGTTGCTTGCCGAAGGGGTGAACATTCCGACCTATGCCCTGCGCTGGGTGGCGTCCTCCTACCTGGAGCAACGGGAGCCGGAAATCGCCGTGGATTTGTACCGACGGGTACTCGCGGCGCCGGATGCCGACCCGGCGGACCGTTTCGAGGACAACACTGCGCTCTACTACGCGCTGTTGGAAAGCGAGCAATCCGAGGAGGCCCGCGTCCTGGCCGAGGACATGGCGAAGTCCCAGCGCCCGCGCATCGAGCTCAAGGGGCTGCCGATCGGCAATCCCAACGACGAATGGATGGACGCCCAGCAGCTCGCCGCCCAGGCCGGAACCTACGGTGCCGACCTGCCCTCGGCGCAAACGCGCCTGGAAAGCCTCGTCAGCCAAGGTCCCGGCAATACCGGCATGCGCCTGGCCCAGGCCGATCTGTACCAGGCCCGTGACTGGCCGCGTCGTTCGGAAAGCCTGCTCAAGGAAGTCGAGGCGACGATCCCGCGCAACCGTGACCTGGAAATCGCCCAGGCCCGTGCCGCGATGGATTTGCAGGAATGGCGGCAATTGGATGCGCTGACCGACGATGTGGTCGCGCGCTACCCGGAAAACGCCCACGTCAAACGCCTGCAACGCCAGCGCGAAGTGCACGACATGGCCGAGCTGCGCATCGAGGCCTACACCGGCAAGAGTTACGGCGGCGGCAACGGTGACGCGGGTGCCGTCACCGGCAGCCGGGATTTTGGTATCGAAACGCTGCTCTACAGCCCGCCGATCGACGAGGACTGGCGGCTGTTCGGCGGTACCGGCTACGCCACCGGTGATTTCGAGGAAGGCACCGGTCACCACCGCTGGCAACGCCTGGGTGTGGAGCGGCGCACTCGCGACATGACCCTGGAAGCCGAGGTGTCCAATCACGACTACGGCGCTGGCGACAAACAGGGCGCGCGCCTGGCGATGGCCCTGGACGTCGATGACCATTGGCAATACGGCGGCAGCCTGGAGTACCTCTCGGCGAACACCCCGCTGCGCGCGCTCAACAGCGGCGTACGGGCCAATGGCGGCAGTGGCTTCGTGCGCTGGCGGGCCAATGAAAGCCGCGAATGGCGGCTGACCGTCAGCCCGTCCCATTTCAGCGATGGCAATAATCGCCTGGAGACCCAACTGGTCGGCCGCGAGGGCCTCTACAGCACGCCGCGCCTGCAAGTGGAGCTGGGCCTGGACGTGGCGGCCAGCCGCAACAGCGGCTCCAACGAAGTGCCCTACTTCAACCCCAAGTCGGATCTCGGCGTGATGCCCACCGTGCTTGCCAACCATGTGTTGTATCGCCGCTACGAAACCACCTGGAGCCAGCAATTCCAGGCGGGTGCGGGTGCCTACAGCCAGCGTGACTACAGCACCGCCGCCACTGGATTGCTCAGCTACGGCCAGCGTTTCATCTGGAACGATGTGGTCGAGGCCGGTGCCACGCTGAGCTGGCTCAACCGCCCCTACGACGGCGATCGCGAAAGCGACCTGCGCCTGCTTGTCGACCTCACCTACCGCTTCTAGAAGAGTTTGAAGATGCCTGTCCTTTCGCGATTCATCCTGCTGCTGGGGGTCTTGCTGATCAGCGCTTGTGCCCAGCAGGCCCCGGCGTTCACGCCGCCCGCGCAACGCCCCGTGGCCGCCAACGATGCGCCGTGGCCGAAGAACCACGTGCTCGGCATCGCTTACCACGACGTCCAGGACCTCGACCCGGACCAGGCTTTGGTGGCGGTGCGCACCGAGCGACTGATCGAGCAACTGGCCTGGCTGCGGGAAAACAACTACCAGCCGGTCACCGTGGACCAGATCATCACCGCTCGCAATGGCGGGCCTGAGCTACCGCCGCGGGCAGTGCTGCTGAGCTTCGACGACGGCTATTCGAGCTTCTACACCCGCGTCATGCCCATCCTGCGCGCCTACAACTGGCCGGCGATCCTGGCTCCGGTCGGCAGTTGGGTCGACACACCGCTGGATCAACTGGTGGATTTCGCCGGGGTGCCGCGCAAGCGTTCCGAGTTCCTGACCTGGGAGCAGATCCGCGAGGTGTCGAAGTCGGGCCTGGTGGAAATCGCCGCCCACACCGACGCCAATCACAAAGGCATACTCGCCAACCCGCAAGGCAACCAGCAACCGGCGGCGACCACCCGCCGCTACGACCCAGCGACCGGGCGCTATGAAACCGAGGCCGATTTCCAGGCGCGCCTGCGCAAGGACGTCGCGGCCATTTCCGAAAAAATCCGCAAGGTCACCGGCTACAGCCCGCGCGTGTGGGTCTGGCCTTATGGGGAAGCCGACGGTACCGCGTTGCAAGTGATCGGCCGCGAGGGCTATCAGATGGCCCTGACCCTGGAGGACGGCCTCGACAGCCTCGACAACCTGATGAGCGGCCCGCGCTTCCTGGTGGCCTCCGACCCGGATGGCGCCCACTTCGCCGAGAGCATCGTTTCCGTGCAGGCAATGGACCCGATGCGCGTGGTCCATGTCGACCTGGACTACGTCTACGACCCGGACCCGGTGCAGCAGGAAGCCAACGTCGGTCAACTGGTCCAGCGCATTTCCGACCTGGGCGCCAACACGGTGTTCTTGCAGGCTTTCGCCGACCCGAAGGGCGACGGCCTGGTGCATTCGCTGTACTTCCCCAACCGCCACCTGCCGGTGCGGGCCGATCTGTTCGACCGGGTGGCATGGCAGCTGCGTACCCGGGCCAATGCCAAGGTCTACGCCTGGATGCCGGTGCTCAGTTTCGCCCTCGACGCGAAACTGCCACGGGTGCAGCGTTGGAACCCGGAAACCGGCAAGACCGAGGTCGCCCCGGACCAGTACGTGCGTTTGTCGCCGTTCGACCCGACGGTGCGCCAGGTCATCGGCGACATCTACGAAGACCTGGCGCGGATGAGTTCGTTGGACGGGGTCCTGTACCACGACGACGCGGTGTTCTCCGACTTCGAGGATGCCGGCCCCGCGGCGCTGAAAGTCTACGCGGCCAACGGTCTGCCGACGTCCATGGCGGCCCTGCGGGACGACCCGGCGACGATGCAGCGCTGGACCCGTTTCAAGAGCCGCTACCTGATCGACTTCACCCACGAGCTCACCGCCAAGGTCCGGACGATTCGTGGCCCGCAGGTCCTGACGGCGCGCAATATCTTTGCCGAGCCGATGCTCAACCCGTCGAGCGAAGCCTGGTTCGCCCAGAACCTCGACGACTTCCTCGGTGCCTACGATTGGACGGCGCCCATGGCCATGCCGCTGATGGAAAAGCAGACGCGCCAACAATCCGGCCCCTGGCTGGAGCGCCTGGTACAAACCGTCAAGTCCCGGCCCGGCGCCCTCAAGCGCACCGTGTTCGAACTCCAGGCGCGTGACTGGGACAGCCAGCCGGTGGCCGACATCGACGGCGAGCTCCTCGCCGACTGGATGGGGCGCCTCAAGCGCCAGGGCGTGACCAGCTTTGGCTACTACCCGGACAACTTCATCGAAAACCAGCCCGCCGTGAAAAGCGTGCGGCCGGCGCTCTCCAACAAGTGGAATCCTTGACATGCTCGACAGACTGCTCGCCCTGCTGGTGCTGGCGATCGTCCTTGGGGTGCCCCTGGGCCTGATCTTCCTGGTCACCGGGCAATTGCTGATGGACTTCGTGTTCTTCTATCCGTTGTTCATGTCCGGCCTGTGGATCGCCGGCGGCCTGTACTTCTGGCTGCACTGGGAACGCCACTGGCCCTGGCAGGACGACACCTTGCCGCCGCCCTTGGCCGGCGAGCCGCTGATCAGCATCCTGGTTCCCTGCTTCAACGAGGGTGACAACGTCGCCGACACCATCCACGCGGCGCTGGGCCAGCATTATCCGAACATCGAAGTCATCGCCATCAACGATGGCTCGAAGGACAACACCGCCCAGATGCTCGACCAACTGGCGGCCGAGGACCCGCGCCTGCGCGTGTTGCACCTGGCGGAAAACCAGGGCAAGGCCGTGGCGCTGCGCATGGGCGCCATCGCGGCGCGCAGTGAATACCTGGTGTGCATCGACGGTGACGCGCTGCTGGCGCCCAATACCTGCGCTTACCTGGTGGCGCCGATGCTGGAAAACGCTCGCCTTGGCGCGGTGACCGGCAACCCGCGCATCCGCACCCGCTCGACCTTGATCGGCCGGGTCCAGGTCGGTGAGTTCTCCTCGATCATCGGCTTGATCAAGCGCACCCAGCGGGTCTTCGGACGGATCTTTACCGTCTCTGGCGTGATCGTCGCCTTCCGTCGCACCGCCCTGCACCGGGTCGGCTACTGGAGCACGGACATGATCACCGAGGACATCGACATCAGCTGGAAGCTGCAACTGGACCACTGGAGCATTTTCTACGAGCCCCGCGCGCTGTGCTGGATCCTCATGCCCGAAACCCTGCGTGGTTTGTGGCGACAGCGCCTGCGTTGGGCCCAGGGTGGCGCCGAAGTGCTGTTCAAGAACATCCGTGGCATCTGGCAGTACCGCCACCGCTACCTGTGGCCGTTGCTGTTCGAGTATTGCCTCTCCACCGGTTGGGCCTTCACGTTCCTGCTGTCGGTGCTGTTCTGGGGCGTTGGCAAGTTCGTGGCGTTGCCCGCCGCCATCGCCGTCGACCACCTCATGCCGCCGGCCTTCACCGGGTTGCTGCTGGCGGTGGTGTGCCTGATGCAGTTCGGGGTGAGCATCCTGATCGATCGCCGCTACGAGAAGGGCCTGTGGCACATCATGTTCTGGGTGGTCTGGTACCCGCTGGTGTTCTGGCTGATCAGCCTGTTCACGACCTTGGTGAGCTTCCCGAAAGTGCTGTTCGGCCAGCATCAGAAGCGTGCGCGCTGGGTCAGCCCGGACCGCGGTATCAAACCGTTCGATGATCAGGAAGAGGAAGTCATCCGATGAAAATTATCAGGACCCGGCAGCGACCTTTTCTGGTGGTCATCGATGCGTTCATCACCGTGCTGGCCTGGGTCGGGTTGCTGTACCTGCTGGTCAACGGGCTCTGGCCACTGTTCGACAGCCATGCCGGCCCGCGCCTGGGTGGCTCGCTGGTCGATACCCTCGGCACCTTGCAGGTGTACGGCTGGATCGCGCTGGTCAACGCGGTGCTGCTGGTTGCCTGGGCACGCTACCAACAGCGCAAGAGCCGCAGCTTTGCCCAGCGCCGGTTGCCGGCGCCGGTGGTGGATGACCAAGGCTTGAGCGACAGCTTCAAGTTGACCGGCGAGGGCCTGGAGACGTTGCGCCAGCCTGGCTCGAAAGTTATCCACAACAACCAGGACGGCGATATCAGCCACGTCGTGGCGCATTTCCACCTGCTCGGCCCGGACCTGCAACCGCCGCCCCTGGCGCCGCTGGAGCGGCCCCGGGTGATTCACTTGCCTGCCGATCAATCCGTGCATTGAGGCTGGACGCACGCCCTCGCGCTAGGAGGAAAAATCCCGGATCAGCCGCCAGGCCTCGTCCACGGGCAATGGCTGCTTCATCCGCTGCGCCAGCGCCGCCATGGCTCGCCCTTCGTCGCACGCCACGGCGGCGGCCACGAGGCCGTTCTTGCCCAGCAGGGCAATGAAGGGGGGATGTTCCGGGGTGCCCTTGAATTCGACTTCGTCCCATTGGTCGGCATGGCCGAGGTAGTCATAGCGCTTGCCGAAGTGATAGGTCCAGAAAAAGGGCACGTCCAGGTAACGTTCGTCGCCCCCGAGCATGTTCGCCGCAGCGATGCGAGCGTGTTGCTGGGCCAGGCGCCAGTGTTCGATGCGCTGGGGTTGGTCGTTGAGGGGGAACGTCGCGATATCGCCAACGGCCCATAACCCATCGGTCACCTGCATGCCTGCGTCAACGCTCAGTGACTGGTCCTGTTGCCGTGGCAGGTCGGCAAACGGCTCGGTGGCCGGGCGTACGCCGACGCCCAGGATCACCAGGTCCGCGGCCAGCCGCTGGCCGTTATCCAAGACCACGGCTTGCACCTTGTCCGCGCCCTCGATCCGCGCCGCTTCGCCGTCGCAGTGGTACACCACGCCGTTGGCCCGGTGCCGGGCCAGGATCGCCTTGCCGACGCTGTCGCCCAGTTGCGCGGCAAAGGGCACCGGATGCCGGGCCACGACGGTGACCTCCAGTTCGCGCTTGCGCAGGGATGAGGCGACTTCCAGGGCAATGAAGCTGTCGCCGATGATCACCGCTCGCTGGCCGGCTCGGCTGTTGTCGAGGATCTGCCGGGTGTGCGCCATTGAGCGCAGCACGAAGACCTGCGGCAAGTCGATGCCAGGCAGGTCTGGCGTTTTGGGAGTGGCGCCCGTGGCGATGAGCGCCGCGTCATAGTCCAGGCGTTGGCCATCGGCGAGTTGGATCTGCCGGGCCTTGGGGTCCAGGTGCGTGACTTCGCCGTGGATCCTTTCGATGCGCTGCTGGGCGTAATACGTGTCATCGCGCAACGGCGGGGTCTCGTCGACGGGCATGTCGCCGGCCAGGACGTATTTGCTCAGCACCGTGCGGTCATAACCGGCCTCGGCTTCGCGGTCGATCAGTTGGATCCGCCCGCCGAACCCCTTCTCCCGCAATGCCGTCGCGCCGGCTGTACCGGCTGCACCGGCGCCGATGATGACAAAGGTGCGTGGATCATCGGCCGGTGGGATTTTATCGGCCGGCAGCGGCTGCTCGTCGACCCAGACCTCGTCGCCGCGCACTTCGACATGATAACGGGCCAGGCTGTCCAGGGCCGGCGGCTCGCACAGGGCGCCATCCTCGATGCGAAACGCCGCCTTGTGCCAGGGGCAGATCAGCCTCCCGTGGCACACCGCACCCTTGGCCAGCGGTGCGCCGGCATGCGGGCACTTGCCCTGGAAAGCCCGTACCTGATCGCCTGAGCGCAGCAGCAGGATGGCTGTTTCTCCGAGTTTTACTTCCAGGCCACGGTCTTCGCGCACATCGGCGAAGCGGGCGACTTGATGCAGGGGCATGGTCGGTCTCCGACAGGCGTTTCCCGTTGGAGTCGCCAAATTGGAACGAGGTTCAGCATAATTGTCACTGCAACCGGGTGGGCGCTGCGGCTATAGTTCGCAGGCCGTCCATGGCCTGATCCGCATAAGGTGCCCGGTATGACCCGATCGAACTCCCTCACTCCCTGGCTGGCGGCCGTCGCCCTGGTGCTCTGTGCACAAGGGGTTGTCCAGGCCGAGGAACGCTTCACCCTGAACATTCCCGGCGTGTCGGACGACCGTCTGTTCACCGCCGCCGCGGCCAGTGACGCCAACAATTGTGGTGGCAAGAACATTTCCCCGGCCCTGAGCTGGAACGCCGGCCCGCCTGGCACCCTCAGCTACGCCATCGTCATGCTGGACCCGGACGGCCAACGGGGCCAGGGCGTCGACCACTGGGTCCATTACGGCATCAAGGCCACCACGCGACAGATCCCCGCCGGTGGAGGCACCAAGGCCACGCTGGAAGGCATGAGCGGCATCAACAGCAAGAACACCCATGGCTACATCGGCCCGTGCCCACCCCTTGGCGACAGTGCGCATCATTACCTGATCCAGCTCTTCGCCCTGGACCTGCCGCCGGATGCGTTACCCGCCGGGCTGACGCGCGCCCAGTTGATGGAAAAAATCAACGGTCATGTCCTGCGCAACAGCAGCGTCGTGCGGCGCTACCACCGCTAGTGGCCTGGGGGACGGCAAGCGGGTCACGCCGGCTGCCGTCCTCCAGCCGCAACATTGGCATCGCGGGCCAAAAGCGAGCACTATCGAGGCCCTGTTCACTCATGCCGGAGGATGGCGATGACGCAGAAACCCGACGGCATCGCCCGCCTCAAGAATTGCCCTACCAAGGGCGACGAAATACGCCGGGCCATCGCCCAGAGCCGCAAGGACTTCCTGCCCGCCGAGGCCGATGAAGCCGAAGAGGCCGTGCCAGGCCAACCACCGGCCCAGCCGCTGGACCATCGCGACGACTGAGCCGTCGCCCTTTTTCCCAACTGTTCAAATCTGCCCATGACTGCCAACCCTCATCTACCCGGCGACCGATTCAGCCGATCCGACTACAAGACCCTGGGCCTTGCGGCCCTGGGCGGTGCGCTGGAAATCTACGATTTCATTATTTTCGTGTTCTTCGCCCTGACCCTCAGCCAGCTGTTCTTTCCACCGGAAATGCCCGATTGGCTGCGCTTGCTGCAAAGCTTCGGGATTTTCGCCACCGGTTACCTGGCGCGTCCCCTGGGCGGGATTCTCATGGCGCACTTTGCCGATCGGCTGGGGCGCAAGCGGGTGTTCAGCCTGAGCATCCTGATGATGGCCTTGCCGTGCCTGCTCATCGGGGTCATGCCAACCTACGCGCAAATCGGCTATTTCGCCCCGCTGCTGCTGTTGGCGCTGCGCATCCTGCAGGGCGCGGCGGTGGGCGGCGAAGTGCCCAGCGCCTGGGTGTTCGTGGCCGAGCACGCACCGCTGCATCATCGCGGCTACGCGCTGGGCTTCCTCCAGGCCGGGCTGACGTTCGGCTACTTGCTGGGCGCCCTCACAGCCACGGCGCTGGCGCGGGTCTACACGCCGGCGGAAATTCTCGATTACGCCTGGCGCCTGCCGTTCCTGCTGGGCGGCGTCTTTGGCGTGATCGGCGTCTGGCTACGGCGCTGGCTGAGCGAAACGCCGATCTTCATGGCGTTGCAAGCCAATCGCGAAGGATCGACCGAGCTGCCGTTGCGCACGGTCCTGCGCGACCACCGGCAGGCCTTGCTGCCCGCCGTCATCCTGACCTGCGTGCTGACCTCCGCCGTGGTGGTGTTCGTGGTCATCACCCCGACCGTGATGCAGAAAAGCTTCGGCCTGACCCCCAGCCACACTTTCGCCCTGAGCAGCCTGGGCATCGTCTTCCTGAACATTGGCTGCGTCCTGGCCGGCCTGATCGTCGACCGCATCGGGGCCTGGCGCACTGTCCTGCTCTACAGCCTGCTGCTGCCCCTGGGCATCGCCGTGCTCTACGCCAGCCTGATCGGCGGCAGCGCCTGGCTGGGCCTGGCCTACGCCATCGCCGGCCTGGGGTGTGGCGTGGTTGGCGCGGTGCCATCGGTGATGGTCAACCTGTTCCCGCCGAAGATCCGTGTGTCCGGTATCTCGTTCACCTACAACATCGCCTATGCGCTGTGGGCGAGCATGACGCCGCTGCTGTTGATCGCGCTGGTGCCGTGGAGCCCCTGGGTGTGCGTGGGCTACAGCCTGGTGATGGGCGCGGTGGGCGTGGCTGCGGCGCTGTATTTTCCGGGACGAAGCGTAAGCTCCACCCGGGCACCCTTGGTGTGTGATTCGTAAAGCCTGTCGCCTGGGTCGGCTCATCGTCGACGACCTGCAAGCCATTCCGTCTCGCTAGCCTTGCCTTGCGCCTGGTCATCGGCAGGTGGCCAGGCGTGGTTTCAATGCCTGCTGAAAGAATTTTTTCCCCGCGTTAACCCGAATCGCAAACTTCCCTCGTCTTAGCCAGTGAACGGATCATTCACTCACGAGGTTCAGATCATGCCCCTTGCGCTTCCATTCCTGCGCCCCGCTGCCCAGGGCTTCGCCGTGACCTTACTGGTGGCGCTGGCCGGTTGCGGGATGTCGTCCCGGGAGGCGCCCCAGCCCGCCGGTCCCGAGTCCGCGGCGGCCAAGCCCGAATTGCAACGCGAGGCCACCTCCGCGCAGCCCTCCGTGGCCAAGTACAGGGTCGCGCCCGCCCCGATGCCCTCACCCATGGTGGCGAGCGATGTCATCGCCCCGGACTATCGCAGCGAGCCGCGCGAACAGTATGAAAAACTTCCGGACAACCCGGTCCACAGCGTCGCCGAAACACCGGTCTCGACCTTCAGCGTCGATGTCGACACCGGCAGCTACGCCAATGTGCGCCGTTTCCTCAACCAAGGCAGCCTGCCGCCCGAAGGGGCCGTGCGATTGGAGGAAATGGTCAATTACTTCCCGTACCACTACGCTTTGCCTACCGACGGTTCACCCTTTGGCGTGACCACCGAAGTGGCGCCGTCGCCGTGGAACCCGCACACCCGCCTGTTGCGCATTGGCATCAAGGCGTCCGACCGCGCCGTGGCGGACCTGGCACCGGCCAACCTGGTGTTCCTGGTGGACGTTTCCGGCTCCATGGACCGCCGCGAGGGTTTGCCGCTGGTCAAGAGCACGTTGAAACTGCTGGTGGATCAACTGCGGGACCAGGACCGGGTGTCACTGGTGGTGTATGCCGGCGAATCCCGGGTGGTGCTCAAGCCCACGTCGGGTCGCGACAAGGCCGCCATCCGCAACGCCATCGACCAACTGAACGCCGGTGGTTCGACGGCCGGCGCATCGGGCATCGAGCTGGCTTACCAGATGGCAAGGGAGAGCTTCATCGACAAGGGCATCAATCGCATCCTGCTGGCCACCGATGGCGACTTCAACGTCGGCGTCAGCGATTTCGACAGCCTCAAGCAAATGGCGGTGGAGCAGCGTAAAAGCGGCGTCTCCCTCACCACGCTGGGTTTCGGCGTGGACAACTACAACGAGCACCTGATGGAGCTACTGGCGGACGCCGGGGATGGCAACTACGCCTACATCGACAACCTGCTCGAAGCGCGCAAGGTACTGGTGGACCAGCTCAGCTCGACGCTGGCGGTGGTGGCCCGGGACGTGAAGTTGCAAGTGGAATTCAACCCGGCGCAGGTCAGCGAATATCGCCTGTTGGGCTATGAGAACCGTGCGCTCAAGCGTGAGGATTTCAACAACGACAAGGTCGATGCCGGTGAGATCGGCGCCGGGCATACGGTCACCGCGCTGTACGAGATCGTGCCGAAGGGCGAAAAGGGCTGGTTGGAACCGTTGCGCTACGCCAGCGCGCAGCCCAGGCCGGAAGGCAAGTCTAGCGAGCTGGCGATGTTGCGGGTGCGCTACAATCCGGTTGAAGGCGGCAGCAGCCGATTGATCGAACACCCCATCGACAGCGCGCAGGGCGAGGACAAGGCCAGCGATGACCTGCGATTCTCGGCGGCCGTGGCGGCTTTCGCCCAGCAGCTCAAGGGCGATGGGCGCTACACTGGGACGATGAGCTTGAAGGACACCGCGCAACTGGCCCGCGCGGCTCGCGGTGACGATCCGTTTGGGCTGCGTGCCGAGTTCGTGCAACTGGTGGAATTGGCCCAGAGCCTTGAGCCTGCGGCCAAGCGCTGATCCTGGGCATCGCGCAGATCAAAATGTGGGAGCGAGCTTGCTCGCGATGGCGTCGGATCAGTCAATGATGAGCATCGGTCCACCGCTATCGCGAGCAAGCTCGCTCCCCACAAGGTTCCCTTGTTGTCTGCCAGGACTGTGTTGCAATGACCGGAAAGGAGCTCGCCACCCACATGCCCGCTGCGCTTGATTCCCCCAGCGACGAATCGCTGCTGGCCCGCTACCGCCAGGGTGACGGGACTTCTTTCGAAGTCCTGTACGCCCGCCATCGACAAGGGCTTTACCGTTTCCTGATGTCCTTGAGCAACAAGGCCGAACTGGCCGAAGAGATTTTCCAGGACACCTGGCTCAGCCTGATTCGCAGCGCCAGCCAGCCACAAGGCCGGGCGAGCTTTCGGACCTGGTTGTTCCAGATTGCCCGCAACCGCTTGATCGACCACTGGCGCAAGCAGGGCGTGCACAATCCGCTGCATGACAGTTACGACGAACAGCTTCACGTCCAGCCTGACGATGACACCGGCAGCCCCGAGCGACAGTTGAGCCTGAGCCGTGACCAGGCGCGCCTGGACGCCGCCTTGCAGGCCTTGCCTGAAGACCAGCGGGAAGTCTTCCTGTTGCGCCTGCACGGCGACCTTGAATTGCCACAGATCGCCGCCCTGACCGGCGTCCCGTTGGAAACGGTCAAGAGCCGTTTGCGTTACGCCCAGCAGAAATTGCATCGACTGCTGGCCGAGGAGGTACCTGCATGATCGATTCCAGACCCACCCCGGATGGCGCTGACGACGCGCTGGTCGAGCATTTCCGTCAACACACCCAAGGCGAGCCGCCCGCCTCCCTGGACGCCTTCATCCTGGCCACCGCCCACCGCGAGGCCCCGCAGCCCCAGCCTGGCCTGTGGAAGCGCTGGTGGCTGGCCTGCCAGCGTCCGCGCTGGCAAATGGCATTCGCCACGGTTGCGGGCGTCGCGCTGATGATCGGCCTGGTGCTGCGCGCGCCGGTGCCCCATGACAACCTGGCCGCGCCGGCCTCGCTGGATGAGTCCGCCGGCCAACAGGCCCCCATCGTCGCCGCCGCGCCCGCCAAACCTGCTCCTGCACCGCTGGCCCGCATCGCTCCCCAGGCCGAAATGGCCCTGGCACCAGCGCCGGCGAGCCCCGTGCAATCCCTGGCGGATGAGCCCAAGGCCAGGCTGGCCAAGCCCGCAGCCGTCGCCCCGGCGTCCCTGGAGCAAGGCCTGCTGGAGATACTGCGCCTGCGCGAGGCAGGGGATACCCAGGCGGCGGATGAGAAACTGCTGGCGCTGCACAAGCGCTTCCCCAAGGAAGACTTGCCCGCGCGGCTGGAGGCGTTGCGCAAGCGTTGAGGGAACCTGCGCCCACAAAAAAGCCCCAGGTCTTGCGACTTGGGGCTTTTGAGTAGCTGTATGGCGCACCAGGCGGGATTCGAACCCACGACCCCTGCCTTCGGAGGGCAGTACTCTATCCAGCTGAGCTACTGGTGCAGCGCGGGCGCCATGATACTCATATGCTGGGCGGGCGTCCATGCTGCTGATTTGCCGTTGTTTTCCTAAGCCTGGATGGGCATCGGCTACGCTGATCAGAAAAAACAGACAATTAGCGGTTTTTCGTTCTTTTTTTCGAACAGCCTATTGTCCTCTCCCCCCATCGGCCCTAGGATTCGTTTGAGATTTCAAACGCTCTTGTCTGGGTGCTGAACCGCACGTCTATGCTTGCTGTGCGTTATTTCTGTGCTTCAGCCCGGTGGATGATTTCCCTGACGGCAGCCCATAAGGCGCCTTTCTACACATCTAATTCGCTCCGCGTGCGCGCGGTGCTGTTAAGGAAAGCCGACATGCAGCTTAAAGACACCCAGTTGTTCCGCCAGCAAGCCTTCATCGATGGCGCGTGGGTCGACGCCGACAATGGTCAGACGATCAAGGTGACCAACCCGGCAACCGGCGAGGTATTGGGCACTGTGCCGAAGATGGGCGCGGCCGAAACCCGTCGTGCCATTGAAGCCGCCGACAAGGCCCTGCCAGCCTGGCGCGCACTGACTGCCAAGGAGCGCGCCAACAAGCTGCGCCGCTGGTACGAATTGCTGATCGAGAACCAGGACGACCTCGGTCGCCTGATGACCCTGGAGCAGGGCAAGCCACTGGCCGAAGCCAAGGGTGAAATCGTCTATGCCGCCTCCTTCATCGAATGGTTCGCCGAAGAAGCCAAGCGCATCTACGGTGACGTGATTCCCGGCCACCAGCCCGACAAGCGCCTGATCGTGATCAAGCAGCCGATCGGCGTGACCGCGGCCATTACCCCGTGGAACTTCCCGGCGGCGATGATCACCCGCAAGGCCGGTCCGGCCCTGGCCGCCGGTTGCACCATGGTCATCAAGCCAGCGTCGCAGACGCCGTTCTCGGCCCTGGCCCTGGTGGAACTGGCGCACCGTGCCGGCATTCCGCAAGGCGTGCTGAGCGTGGTCACCGGCAGTGCCGGCGACATTGGCGGTGAGCTGACCAGCAACCCGATCGTACGCAAGCTGTCCTTCACCGGCTCGACCGAAATCGGTCGCCAGCTGATGGCCGAATGCGCCCAGGACATCAAGAAGGTCTCCCTGGAACTGGGCGGCAACGCGCCGTTCATCGTGTTCGACGACGCGGACCTGGATAAGGCCGTCGAAGGCGCGATCATTTCCAAATACCGCAACAACGGCCAGACCTGCGTCTGCGCCAACCGCCTGTATGTCCAGGATTCGGTGTACGACGCGTTCGCCGAGAAACTCAAGGCCGCGGTGGCCAAGCTCAAGATCGGCAACGGCCTGGACGATGGCACCACCACCGGTCCGCTGATCGACGAAAAAGCGGTCGCCAAGGTGCAGGAACACATCGCCGATGCGATCGGCAAAGGTGCGACCGTACTGGCCGGTGGCAAGGCGATGGAAGGCAACTTCTTCGAACCGACCATCCTGGTCAACGTTCCGAAAAACGCCGCCGTGGCCAAGGAAGAGACCTTCGGCCCACTGGCGCCGCTGTTCCGCTTCAAAGACGAAGCCGAAGTGATCGCGATGTCCAACGACACCGAGTTCGGCCTGGCCTCGTATTTCTATGCCCGTGACCTGGGCCGTGTGTTCCGTGTGGCCGAAGCCCTGGAATACGGCATGGTCGGCGTCAACACCGGGTTGATTTCCAACGAAGTCGCGCCATTTGGCGGTATCAAGGCGTCGGGCCTGGGTCGTGAAGGCTCCAAGTACGGCATCGAGGACTACCTGGAAATCAAATACCTCTGCCTGGGTATCTGATCCTGCTGCAAGCGCAAAGGGCACGAGAGCGCTGTCCCTTTGCGCGGTTTCACCCTGCACTTTCTTTGCGGCCGGGAACGCCGCGGCAGTCGATCATCGCATGCTGCCGCCGCTGAACCCCCGCCGTGTAATCCTTGAACCACGCCGACCGATGAGCGGCGAATGAGGACCGTAATGAGCAAGACTAACGCTGACCTGATGGCCCGCCGTACCGCCGCTGTTCCCCGTGGCGTCGGCCAGATCCACCCGATCTTCGCTGAATCGGCGAAGAACGCCACGGTAACTGACGTCGAAGGCCGTGAATTCATCGACTTCGCCGGCGGCATCGCCGTGCTGAACACCGGTCACGTGCATCCGAAGATCATCGCCGCCGTGACCGAACAGCTGAACAAGCTGACCCACACCTGCTTCCAGGTACTGGCCTACGAGCCGTACGTGGAGCTGTGCGAAAAAATCAACGCCAAGGTGCCCGGCGACTTCGCCAAGAAAACCCTGTTGGTGACCACCGGTTCCGAAGCGGTGGAAAACGCCGTGAAGATCGCCCGCGCGGCCACTGGTCGTGCCGGTGTCATCGCCTTCACGGGTGCCTACCACGGTCGCACCATGATGACCCTGGGCCTGACCGGCAAGGTCGTGCCGTACTCGGCCGGCATGGGCCTGATGCCCGGCGGTATCTTCCGCGCGCTGTACCCGAACGAACTGCACGGCGTGAGCATCGACGACTCCATCGCCAGCATCGAGCGCATCTTCAAGAACGACGCCGAGCCGCGTGACATCGCTGCCATCATCATCGAGCCGGTCCAGGGCGAAGGTGGTTTCTATGTGGCACCCAAGGCCTTCATGCAGCGCCTGCGCGCCCTGTGCGACCAACACGGTATCCTGCTGATCGCCGACGAAGTGCAGACGGGCGCCGGCCGTACCGGCACCTTCTTCGCCATGGAACAGATGAGCGTTGCGGCTGACCTGACCACCTTCGCCAAGTCCATTGCCGGCGGCTTCCCACTGGCCGGTGTCTGCGGCAAGGCCGAGTACATGGACGCCATCGCCCCCGGTGGCCTGGGTGGCACCTATGCCGGTAGCCCGATCGCCTGTGCGGCGGCATTGGCCGTGATGGAAGTGTTCGAAGAAGAACACCTGCTGGACCGCTGCAAGGCCGTGGGCGAACGCCTGGTCACTGGCCTGAAGGCGATCCAGAAGAAATACCCGGTCATCGGCGAAGTGCGTGCACTGGGCGCGATGATCGCCCTGGAGTTGTTCGAAAACGGCGACTCCCACAAGCCGAACGCCGCCGCCGTGGCCCAGGTCGTGGCCAAGGCGCGGGAAAAAGGCTTGATCCTGCTGTCCTGCGGCACCTACGGCAACGTCCTGCGGGTGCTGGTGCCGCTGACCTCGCCGGATGAGCAACTGGACAAAGGCCTGGCGATCATCGAAGAGTGCTTCTCCGAACTCTGATTGTCGGTTGCTTCACAAAAAACCCGCTTCGGCGGGTTTTTTCATGCCCGCCAAACCGGCCTGGCCGCTTTTGAGCTGTCTGGAATGGCCGTCATTGGCTAAGGTTGCAAGTATGGCAAGGGAGTGATGCTGAATGACTGCTGTCGTGTTGCCCGCTGTACCGCGAGTATTGATCGCCGAGGCTGATTCGGCTTCCCGGGAGTTGCTGGAGCAGGTGTTGTCCCAAATCCGTTGCGATGCCCAGGTGGACAGCTGTGGCGAGGGTCGCCAGGCGTTGGATCTGCTGGCGCGCAATCCCTACGACCTGGTGATCGCCGACTGGGAGTTGCCGGGCGTCGATGGCCTGAGCCTGCTGCGCGGCCTGCGCCAGCAGCCCCGCACCCCGGCGCTGCCGTTTATCCTGATGAGCCGGCGCAACGACAGCGCCAGCGTTCGTGAGGTTTTGCCGCTGGCGCCGACGGCTTACCTGACCAAGCCCTTGAACCGGGAAAACCTGACGCAGCGTCTGCAAGGGTTGCTATTGGGCGCTGGTGACGCGGGGGACGCTGCGCCCGTGCCGGGCACCGGCCTGACCCTGGCCGCCTTCCTCGAGCGCCGCCGTGACCTGTCCCAAGGCGCGCCGTTGCTGACCGATGTGCAGGTGGCAGTCAAGCGCAGCCTCAACCCCAATGGCCTGGACCTGAAACGCCTGGAAGAAGAAATCCGCACCGACCCGCAGATTACCGCGGCGCTGATTGCGGCGGCCAACAGTGCAGCCCAGCACCCGAGCGGCGGCCCGGTGCAGACCGTGGCCCAGGCGCTGCACCAGTTGGGTAGTGGGCAGAGCATGAACCTGATCCTCGGCCTGACCCTCAAGCGCTGCGCCCGGCTCGGCGTTCCCTGCCTGGCGGACTATGCCGAGCGCTACTGGACGTTATCGCTGCACACCGCCGAATATGCCCGGACGATGGCGCGGTTGCTCGATCTGGAGCAGGAGCGCTGCTATTGCGCCGGGCTCTTGCATCGCTTGGGTGACCTGGCATTGCTGCGGTGCCTGGAGGAATGGAAGCAGGCCGGGGGCGAGCTGGACGAGCCGCAGGAGGTGGGCGATTGCCTGGAGCGCTTCGGCGCCAGTTTCGGCTCGGCGCTGCGTACGCGCTGGCGCCTGCCGCTGGAATTGCGCGAGTTGATTGCCGCCGTCTACGGGCTGGGTGGCGGGGTGTATTCCCGCGAGGCGCTGGTGATGAACATGGCCGCGCAAATGGCCCGACTGCCCGCGCATGAAGGCCTCGAGGAGCTGGCGCGAGGTCGCACGGCGCGGTTGCTGAAGATCGGCTTGCCGGAGCTGACGCGCTTGCGCAAAAAATAACCCGTTGGCGGAGTCTTTTTTAGAAGCAAGCTTGCAGCAAAGTCAGGCGGCGATGATGCGGTTCTTGCCCTGGTGCTTGGCCTCGTACATGGCGGCGTCGGCACGGGCGAACAGGCTGTCCAGGCTCTGGTCTTCGGGGGTGATGCTGGTCAGGCCCTGGCTGACGGTGATGCCGAAGCTCTGGTCGCCACAGCGGAACGCCAGGCGCTGGATCTCCCGTTGCAACCGCTCGGCCACCTGCAACGCCATGTCCGGGGCGCAGCCGGGGAACACGGCGGCAAACTCTTCACCGCCAATTCGTCCGAACAGATCACCACGGCGCAGCACGGAGCGACCGCTCTCGGCGATTCGCTGCAGCACCGTGTCGCCTTCCTGATGACCATAGGTATCGTTGATGACCTTGAAGTCGTCGATGTCCAGCAGCAGGAAAGCCATGGGAATGCCCTGGAGCCTTGCCTGTTCGAATTCGCGGTGAGCGCATTCGAAGAAATGCCGGCGGTTGCTGCTCTGGGTCAGTACATCGGTGGTCGCCAGGCGCTGCAGCTCGCTTTCCAGCAGCTTCTTTTCGGTGATGTCTTCGGCGATGCCGACCACGATCACCGGCTGCCCCGGCTCGTCCTTACGGTTGATGAAGCATTTGTCGCTCAACCAGCGGACCTGGCCATCGCCGGCGATGATGCGGTATTCGCGGTCCTCGACGGCGCCCTTGACCAGCACTTCGGCCAGGCTCCGCTCGGCGTATTCCAGGTCGTCGGGATAGATCGCGTCGCGCCACTCGTTGAAGTCGGCCAGGACCAGGCCGGCCGGGCGGCCGAAGATCCGCTCGTAGGCCGGGCTGACGTAGAGCACTTGCCGGGTTTCCCAATTGAAGGCCCACAGCACGGCGTTGACGCTGACCAGCAACGAACTGAACAGCTGCTCACGCTCGCTCAGGCGCGCCACTTCACCTTGGGCGTGCATCAGCGCCATGAGGGTCTGGGCCGCCTCGGGCCAGTGAGGTAGGGATGAATCCTGTAGGTTCTTGTCGACCATCGGCACAAATCTCAAAGAACGTGCACAGCTGAAGGTTCGCACGCGCTTTCTCCAAAGCCCGCCTGGATGGCGAAGTGCTCTTTGAGATAAGGGATTCTGGGCGAAGTTCCTTTTCAGGCGACGAAGGGCGGGGGATCTGGCGAGTCAAATTATGGGGGCTAAACCTGTGGCGGGGAGATTTATCCCCGCTGGGCTGCGAAGCAGCCCTGAAACCTGATGGTGCGGTGGGTCGGCATTACTTGAATCGACTGTCTTGGGCTGCTGCGCAGCCCAGCGGGAGCGAGCTCCTTCGCCACAGGAGCCCATCACCACAGTGGTTTTGTCAGGCCGTGGCCGGCCGCAGCGAATAGGTCTTGAGCTGATCGGCAAAGTCGCGCAAGGACTGGATGCCGCTGGCCTCGGCTTCGTGGACCCAATCCTTGATGGCGGCGAGCATGTCGTGGCCGTTGCTGCTGGTCTTGATCCAGATCTGTTGCAGGGCCAGGCGCTTCTCGTAGATCACCTTCAACGCCTGGCTGTGTTCCAGCATGTTCTGGATGCGCAGGTGATGGCGGTCGTCCAGCAGGCTGGTTTCCCGCGACAGCAGGCGCTTGGCCCGGTGGAACTGGTGGCGCACGGAATGATCGACTTTTTCCAGCTCCTGCTTGACCAGCGGCGCGATGACCAGGCGCCGGTACTGCGCCATGATCTGGAAGCGGTTGTTGAGGATCGCCATGGCGGTGTCCATGTCCAGGTGCCCCTTGCCTTCGACCCGATGGGCAATCGGCGCGACACGCTGGACCTTGGCCAGGCGCAGGAAACTGAACACCTGGATCCACGCCCAGCCCAGGTCGAATTCCCATTTGCGTACCGACAGCTTGGCCGAGTTGGGGTAGGTGTGGTGGTTGTTGTGCAGCTCTTCGCCGCCGATCAGGATGCCCCAGGGCACCAGGTTGGTCGCCGCGTCGCGGCACTCGAAGTTGCGGTAGCCCACTGCGTGGCCCAGGCCGTTGACCACGCCGGCGGCCCAGACCGGAATCCACATCATCTGGATGGCCCAGATGGTGATGCCGATGGTGCCGAACAGCAGCAGGTCGATGACGCCCATGATCGCGACGCCCAGCAGGGGGAAGCGGGAGTAGAGATTGCGCTCGACCCAGTCGTCGGGGCAGTTCTTGCCATAGATACGCAGGGTTTCCGGATTCTCGGCCTCGGCGCGGTACAGTTCGGCGCCCTTGCGCAGCACGGTGGACAAGCCCTTGATGACCGGGCTGTGGGGGTCGTCGACGGTTTCGCACTTGGCGTGGTGCTTGCGGTGGATGGCGGTCCACTCGCGGGTGTTCTGGGCGGTGGTCAGCCACAGCCAGAAACGGAAGAAATGCTTGAGGCCGGCGTTCAGCTCCAGGGAGCGATGGGCCGAGTAACGGTGCAGGTAGACCGTGACGGCAATGATCGTGACATGGGTCATCAGCAGGGTGACTGCCACCAGCGACCAGGCTGACAAGCCAAGAAAACCTTCGTACCACATAGGCTGTAGGGCCCTCGATAAAGATAGAAACAGCCGTTGCATTATCACCGGCCCCACAGATAAAACCAGTCGGCCTTTCAGATAAGAGTGGCAGGATGTTTCTTCCTCTATAATTCCCGCTTCTCTGTAGGGACATGGACGACCGAATGACTGCCCATCAACGCAGTGCCTTGCGTACAGCGCTGCTTTATCTTTTGTTTTCAGTCATCTGGTTGCAACTGGCTGGTTATTTATTGAGCAGTTTCTTCGATAAATTCACCGACCAGCAACGCTGGCTCCTGATCAACGGCTACACCTGGGCGCTGGTCAGCGCCGGGCTGATCTTCATGGCCCGGGTGCGTATTGCGCGGTGCTTTGCGAAGACCGGGCACGGCGCCGACCGCGAGCGCCTGCGCCAGGCCGCCGCGGTCTTCGATTGCACCCGCGAAGGGGTCCTGGTGACGGACCGCAACGGCCTGATCGTCCACGTGAACCGCGCCTTCATGACGATTACTGGCTACGAGGAGCACGAGGTCCTGGGCCAGCGCCCCAACCTGTTCAAGTCCGGTCGCCATGGCGCGGAGTTCTACCGCGTGATGTTCACCGCCCTGGCGGAGGTGGGCGAATGGAGTGGTGAGATCTGGAATCGGCGTAAAAGTGGCGAGATCTATCCACAATGGCAGACGATCCGGGTCATACGCGACGACGGTGGCCAGGTCAGCCACTACGTCGCGGTGTTTTCGGACATCAGTGCGATCAAGGATTCCGAACACGAATTGGCCCACCTGGCCCATCACGACCCGCTGACCGGCTTGCCCAATCGCCTGCTGTTTTCCGACCGCACGGAACAGGCCCTGGCGTCGGCGCAGCTTCACAAGCGCGGCTGTGCCCTGCTGTTGGTGGACCTGGATCATTTCAAGAACATTAATGACAGCCTGGGCCACAACGTCGGCGATGAATTGCTCAAGCGCGTGGCCGAACGGTTTCGCGGGCTGTTCGCCCCGGGCGTCACGCTGGCCCGGCTGGGTGGCGACGAGTTCGCGGTGCTGATAGAAAACTGCTCGCAACCCGGCCAGGCGGCGGGATTGGCGCGGCGGATCCTCGACGCCTTGAAAGAGCCGCTGCGGTTCGACGGCCACGCCCTGTTCATCAATGCGAGCGTCGGCATCAGCCTGTTTCCCAGCGACGCCCTCAGCGCCGGGCAGCTGTTGCGCAATGCCGATTCGGCGCTCTTCAAGGCCAAGAGCGCCGGGCGTGACGGTTACGCCTTGTATACCGAAGAACTCACTGCCCACGCCCAGCAACGGGTCGAGATCGCCTTCGAACTGCGTCGGGCCCTCGAACAGCAGGAGCTGCGGGTCTATTACCAACCGGTACACGACCTGGCGAGCGGCCGCCTGGTCGGGGTCGAGGCGCTGGTGCGCTGGGAGCATCCGGTGCGCGGATTGGTCTCGCCCGCCGAGTTCATCCCCATCGCCGAGCGTACCGGGTTGATCGCCCGGATCGATGCCTGGGTCATGGACCAGGCCTGTCGGCAAATGTGCAATTGGCAGCAGGCTGGCGTGGTGCTGGAATTTGTCGCGGTCAACGTCTCGAGCCGGCTGTTCGCCCATCGTGAACTGTACGACCAGGTCGCCCGGGTGCTGCATGACACGGGCCTGGACCCGGCTTGCCTGGAGTTGGAGGTGACTGAAAGCGCAGTGATGGACGACCCGGAAGTGGCGCTGGAACAGATGTACCGCCTGCGGGAATTGGGCGTACGACTGGCCATCGATGACTTCGGTACCGGTTATTCGTCGCTGTTGCGCCTCAAGCGCCTGCCGGTGCAGAAGCTCAAGATCGACCAGGGTTTCGTCGCCGGCCTGCCGTGGGATGAAGATGACGTGGCGATCGTCCGCGTGATCGTCGCACTGGCCCGCAGCATGGGCATGCAGATACACGCCGAGGGTATCGAACAGCGCGAACAGGCGGCGTTCCTGCTCGAACAGGCCTGCGAACTGGGCCAGGGCTACTGGTTTGGGCGGCCGGTACCGGCGCCGCAGCTGGATTGGCAGCATGCGCCTGCAATCATCTAAGGGCAAAAAAACGGTGGCGGAGAGTCGACCAATGCGGATTATTATTTTGGTTATATAAAAATTCTTAAATAGTCTTTTTAAGAATATCTGGCTTTATCTAGTATTGCTCCCACGCCGCAAGCAGTGCCGCCCACTGCCAGGCATTCATTCAAGGAGCAGCAGCATGAGCGCATCCCTACGTAGCGTTGACGGCCAGGACGAAGCAACCATCTTGCGTGAGATCCAGAGCGCCTTGCGCGATCTGCGTTTCGGTGCGGTGGAAATCACCGTGCACAACGCCCAGGTGGTCCAGATCGAACGCAAGGAAAAATTCCGCTTGCAGCAGCCAAGCCACAAGCCGTCTTGAAGAACGCGAAAGATCGCAGCCTTGGCCAGCGCCTACGGGGGACCGAGTGTGGGCGGTGGCCAAGACTGCGATCTTTTCCTAGCCAGACGAATTTCCAGAAGCCATAAGAAAACCAGAATTCCAGGAGCTTTCACCATGTCGTCGATTCGCCGTTATGCCTTGGCCGCCCTGGCCAGTGCTGTTTTTGCAGGTTCTGCGGTTGCCAAGGATTACGAGCTGCTCAACGTGTCCTACGACCCGACCCGCGAGCTGTATCAGGACTACAACGCCGAGTTCACGAATTTCTGGAAACAGGCGCACCCGGGCGACAGCGTGAAGATCCAACAATCCCATGGCGGTTCGGGCAAGCAGGGCCGGGCGGTGATCGACGGCCTGCGCGCCGACGTGGTGACCCTGGCGCTGGCCGGTGACATCGACGAAATCGCCAAGCTGGGTAAAACCTTGCCGGCGGATTGGCAAAAGCGCCTGCCGGACGCCAGCACCCCCTACACCTCGACCATCGTGTTCCTGGTGCGCAAGGGCAACCCCAAGGGCATCAAGGATTGGGGCGATCTGATCAAGGACGATGTGTCGGTCATCACGCCGAACCCGAAGACGTCCGGCGGTGCCCGCTGGAACTTCCTGGCGGCCTGGGCCTACGGCCTGAAAGCCAACGGGGGTGACGAAGCCAAGGCCAAGGCCTATGTGCAAACGCTGTTCAAGCACGTGCCGATCCTCGACACCGGCGCCCGTGGCTCGACCATTACCTTCGTCAACAACGGTCAGGGCGATGTGCTGCTGGCCTGGGAAAACGAGGCGTTCCTGGCGCTGAAGGAAGACGGTGGCGCCGACAAGTTCGACATCGTCGTGCCGTCGCTGTCGATCCTGGCCGAACCGCCGGTGGCCGTGGTGGACAAGAACGCCGAGAAAAAGGGCAACACCGAGATCGCCGAAGCCTACCTCAAGCACTTGTACAGCCCGGCCGGACAGGAGATCGCGGCGAAGAACTTCTACCGCCCGCGTGACAAGGACGTGGCCGCCAAGTACGCGCAGCAGTTCCCGAAACTGGAGCTGGTGACCATCGACAAGGACTTCGGCGGCTGGAAAAGCGCCCAGCCGAAATTCTTCAACGATGGCGGCGTGTTCGACCAGATCTATCAGGCGCAGTAAGCTGAAACAAAGCTAAAGCCGAGCACCGAATTTGTGGCGAGGGGATTTTGTGGGAGCAAGGCTTGCCCGCGATGGATGCGATGCGGTCCCTCAGAAACCGAGTCGCCTCTATCGCGGGCAAGCCTTGCTCCCACAGTCTTGCTTCCATGTTTAGTGTTTTTAACCAAGGACCTTTATGTCGCGTCGCATTTCCCCCGTCATACCCGGCTTCGGGCTGACGCTGGGCTACACCCTGGTGTACCTCAGTCTGATTGTGCTTATACCGCTGGCGGCGATGTTCGTGCATGCCGCCCAGCTCACCTGGGAACAGTTCTGGGCGATCATCTCGGCGCCGCGGGTGCTCGCGGCCCTGAAGCTCAGTTTCGGCACCGCGCTGTACGCCGCGATCATCAATGGCGTGATCGGGACATTGCTGGCCTGGGTGCTGGTGCGCTACACCTTCCCCGGTCGCAAGGTCATCGACGCGATGATCGACCTGCCCTTCGCCCTGCCCACCGCCGTGGCCGGCATCGCCCTGACGGCGTTGTACGCGCCAACCGGCCTGGTCGGCCAGTTCGCCACCGACCTGGGTTTCAAGATCGCCTACACCCCGCTGGGCATCACCCTGGCGCTGACGTTCGTGACGCTGCCGTTCGTGGTGCGCACGGTGCAGCCGGTGCTGGCCGATATTCCCCGTGAAGTCGAAGAGGCCGCCGCGTGCCTGGGGGCCAAGCCGTGGCAAGTGTTCCGTCACATCCTCGTCCCGGCCTTGTTGCCGGCCTGGTTGACCGGCTTCGCCCTGGCGTTTGCCCGTGGCGTGGGCGAGTACGGTTCGGTGATCTTCATCGCCGGCAACATGCCCATGAAAACCGAGATCCTGCCGCTGCTGATCATGGTCAAGCTCGACCAATACGACTACACCGGCGCCACCTCCATCGGCGTGTTGATGCTGGTGGTTTCCTTCGTCCTGTTGCTGCTGATCAACCTGCTGCAGCGGCGCATCGAAACCCCATAAGGAGGCGCGACCATGTCCCAATCGTCTATTACCGCAGCCTCCACCAACGCCGCTCGCCGCGGCAGTGCGGCATCGCGGCGCGTGCTGATCGGCCTTGGCTGGCTGATCTTTGCGCTGTTTTTGCTGTTGCCGCTGTTCATCGTGGTGTCCCAGGGCCTGAAGCTCGGCCTGGGGGCGTTCTTCAGCGCGATCTTCGAGCCCGACGCGCTGTCGGCGTTGAAACTCACGGTGATCGCCGTGCTGATCTCGGTGCCGCTGAACCTGGTGTTCGGCGTCAGCGCCGCGTGGTGCGTGAGCAAGTATTCGTTCCGTGGCAAAAGCATGCTGGTGACGTTGATCGACCTACCGTTCTCGGTGTCGCCGGTGATCGCCGGCCTGGTCTATGTGCTGATGTTCGGTGCCCAGGGCCTGTTCGGGCCATGGCTGTCGGACCATGACATCCAGATCGTGTTCGCGCTGCCGGGCATCGTCCTGGCGACGATTTTCGTCACCGTGCCGTTCGTGGCCCGGGAACTGATTCCGCTGATGCAGGAGCAGGGCACCCAGGAAGAAGAAGCCGCACGCCTGCTGGGCGCCAATGGCTGGCAGATGTTCTGGCACGTCACCGTGCCGAACATCAAGTGGGGGCTGATCTATGGCGTGGTGCTGTGTACCGCCCGGGCCATGGGGGAGTTCGGCGCGGTGTCGGTGGTCTCCGGGCACATTCGCGGGGTGACCAACACCCTGCCGTTGCACGTCGAGATCCTCTACAACGAATACAACCACGTGGCCGCGTTCGCCGTGGCGAGCCTGTTGCTGATCCTGGCGCTCTTCATCCTGCTGCTCAAGCAGTGGAGCGAAAACCGAATCAACCGCCTGCGCGCCAGCGCCGCGGAGGAATAAGTCATGTCGATCGAAGTTCGTAACGTCAGCAAGAATTTCAACGCGTTCAAGGCACTGGACGACATCAGCCTGGACATCCAGAGCGGTGAGCTGGTGGCGCTGCTGGGCCCGTCGGGTTGTGGCAAGACCACGCTGCTGCGGATCATCGCCGGCCTGGAGACCCCGGACCAGGGCAACATCGTGTTCCACGGCGAGGACGTTTCCGGCCACGACGTGCGTGACCGCAACGTCGGGTTCGTGTTCCAGCACTACGCCTTGTTCCGCCACATGACGGTGTTCGACAACGTCGCCTTCGGCTTGCGCATGAAACCCAAGGGCCAGCGCCCGAGCGAAAGCCAGATCGCGACCAAGGTCCATGAATTGCTGAACATGGTGCAACTGGATTGGCTCGCCGATCGCTACCCCGAGCAGCTGTCGGGCGGCCAGCGCCAGCGCATCGCCCTGGCCCGCGCCCTGGCGGTGGAGCCCAAGGTGTTGCTGCTGGACGAACCCTTCGGTGCCCTCGACGCCAAGGTGCGCAAGGAACTGCGCCGCTGGCTGGCGCGGTTGCATGAGGACATCAACCTGACGTCGGTGTTCGTGACCCATGACCAGGAAGAAGCCATGGAAGTCGCCGACCGGATCGTGGTGATGAACAAGGGCGTGATCGAGCAGATCGGCTCACCGGGCGACGTCTACGAAAACCCGGCGAGCGATTTCGTCTATCACTTCCTCGGCGACTCCAATCGCCTGCACCTGGGCGAGGACCAGCATGTGCTGTTCCGCCCTCACGAGGTCTCGCTGTCGCGCTCGGCGCTGGAAGACCACCACGCCGCCGAAGTCCGGGACATCCGGCCATTGGGGGCTACCACCCGGGTGACCTTGAAGGTGGAAGGCCAGAGCGAGCTGATCGAGGCCGAGGTGGTGAAGGATCACGACAGCCTGGTGGGCCTGGCGAAGGGCGAGACGCTGTTCTTCAAGCCCAAGGTCTGGCAGAAAGTCGCCAGCCTTTAAGATCAAGGGCATCGCGAGCAAGCTCGCTTGTGTCTTAAGACAGGATAAAGTCAAAGGTGAGAGGGGTCGACAGCAAGCTGACGGGTCGCGGTGCCCTAAGCACGTGTGGGAGCCAAGCTGCTGTCCACTCTTCCCGCTTTGGCTCAAAGCTCGAACAGTTGACTGAGTTTCCGCCCTCGAACAACAAGCATGAGCCAGGCCAAAGCGCCTCTC
>NZ_JAUQOP010000054.1 GCF_030580855.1 Pseudomonas citrullilanati
GAGAGGCGCTTTGGCCTGGCTCATGCTTGTTGTTCGAGGGCGGAAACTCAGTCAACTGTTCGAGCTTTGAGCCAAAGCGGGAAGAGTGGACAGCAGCTTGGCTCCCACACGTGCTTAGGGCACCGCGACCCGTCAGCTTGCTGTCCACCCCTCTCACCTTTGACTTTATCCTGTCTTAAGACACAAGCGAGCCTGCTCGCGATGGCGGCGGCACATTCAACATTCTGGCAAGCTGACCCACCGCTATCGCGAGCAAGCTCGCTCCCACCATGGGGGCTGTGTCGAACACAAATTTTCTGCTCGCTGAATATCCAGCGTGGGAGCGAGCCTGCTCGCGATGGCGGCGCCACATTCAACATCCAGGCAAGCTGACCCACCGCTATCGCGAGCAAGCCCGCTCCCACATGGGAGCTGTGCCAAACACAGGTTTTCTGCCCGCTGAAGATCCAGCGTGGGAGCAAAGCTTGCTCGCGATGACGGCGGCACATTCAACATCCAGGCAAGCTGACCCACCGCTATCGCGAGCAAGCTCGCTCCCACAGGGGACCTGTGCCAAACACAGGTTTTCTGCTCGCTGAAGATCCAGTGTGGGAGCAAAGCTTGCTCGCGATGACGGCGGCACATTCAACATCCAGGCAAACTGACCTACCGCTATCGCGAGCAAGCTCGCTCCCACAGTGAGTTATTTATGCCCAGGATCGGGTAGGTCACAAAAAACCCCGCGGCTTTCGCAGCGGGGTTTCGGGTCGGCCCTTAGTGATGTTCACGGGTCGCGCGGAATTTCACGTCCGGCCAGCGCTCTTCCATCAGCGCCAGGTTCACGCGGGTCGGGGCCAGGTAGGTCAGGTGACCGCCGCCGTCCAGCGCGAGGTTTTCCACGGCCTTGTTGGAAAACTCCTCAAGCTTCTTCTTGTCGGCGCATTCGATCCAACGGGCGGAATACACGGTGATCGGCTCGTAGGAGCACTCGACCTTGTATTCTTCCTTCAGCCGGCTGGCGACCACGTCGAACTGCAGCACACCGACGGCGCCGAGGATGATGTCGTTGCTGCGCTCCGGGAAGAACACCTGGGTGGCGCCCTCCTCCGCCAATTGCTGGAGACCCTGGCGCAGCTGCTTGGACTTGAGCGGGTCTTTCAGGCGCACGCGGCGGAACAGTTCCGGGGCGAAGTGCGGGATGCCGGTGAACCCCAGGACTTCGCCTTCGGTGAAGGTGTCGCCGATCTGGATGGTGCCGTGGTTGTGCAGGCCGATGATGTCGCCGGCGAAGGCCTCTTCCAGTTGCTCGCGTTCCGAGGAGAAGAAGGTCAGGGCGTCACCGATGCGCACGTCCTTGCCGGTGCGCACATGGCGCATCTTCATGCCTTTTTCGTACTTGCCGGAGCAAATGCGCATGAACGCGATGCGGTCGCGGTGCTTGGGGTCCATGTTCGCCTGGATCTTGAACACGAAACCCGAGAACTTCTCCTCCACCGGCTCCACGGTGCGCTCGTTGGCGACCCGTGGCAGCGGGCGCGGGGCCCAGTCGACCACGGCATCGAGCACATGGTCCACACCGAAATTGCCCAGGGCGGTGCCGAAGAACACCGGCGTCATCTGGCCGTCGATGAACGCCTGCTGGTCGAACTCATGGCAGGCGCCCTGCACCAGTTCCAATTGCTCGATGAAGCGCTCGTATTCGTCACCCAGGTGGGCGCGGGCCTCGTCGGAGTCGAGTTTCTCGATGATCCGGGTTTCGGTGCGCTCATGCCCGTGGCCGGCGGTGTAGACGATGATGTAGTCGCCCGCCAGGTGGTACACGCCCTTGAAGTCACGGTAGCAGCCGATCGGCCAGGTGATCGGCGCGGCCTTGATCTTGAGGACGGCTTCGATCTCGTCCAGCAGTTCGATCGGGTCGCGGATGTCACGGTCGAGCTTGTTGATGAAGCTGACGATCGGCGTGTCCCGCAGGCGGCAGACGTCCATCAGCGCGATGGTCCGCGGCTCGACGCCCTTGCCGCCGTCGAGGACCATCAGCGCCGAGTCCACGGCGGTCAGGGTGCGGTAGGTGTCTTCGGAGAAATCTTCGTGGCCCGGGGTGTCGAGCAGGTTGATCATGTGCTCGCGATACGGGAACTGCATGACCGACGTGGTAATGGAAATACCCCGTTGCTTTTCCATCTCCATCCAGTCGGAGGTGGCATGGCGGTCGGACTTGCGCGACTTCACCGTGCCGGCGACCGCAATCGCCTTGCCCATCAGCAAGAGTTTTTCGGTGATGGTGGTCTTACCGGCATCGGGGTGGGAAATAATGGCAAACGTGCGTCTGCTGTTGACTTCATTGACAATTTTACGATCGGACATTGCTTAGAATCTCGATTGTGTACCCGAGAGGCACACAGCTAAAAAGTACCTTTGGCCGATTGCAAAGGCCAACACAGATAACCGCGCATTGTAACAGGCGGAAGATGTATCCGCATGAATGGCCTTTTCCTACTTGAAGTCCGCGTTCAGGTCGCGCAGGCCTTCCAGCTTCACGGGCGCGCGACCGGGAAGCCGGGCAACCAGCTCTAGCGTTCCGCCCATGGCTTCAACGTAGTCGCGTAGCGTGGAGAGCAGCATGTCGGTGCGTTTCTCCACCTTGGAGACGTTGCCCTGCTTGATGTGGAGAAGGCCGGCCATGGTCTCCTGGGTGAGATTCAGCGCCTTGCGCAGCTCCTGCAAGGTCATCTGTTCGGCAATGAGCTGCTCGCCGCGCTGCTCGACCTTTTCTCGACGAGCCGCGGGAAGCCCCTTCATGACTTGATCGAGTGACTTAGCCATTGTCCTTTCCTTCCTTCAGTAAACCCAGGTGTCGGTCAAAACGGACGTCCGCGCGCTTGAACAACGCCCGCTTCGGCCATGGCTTCGAACTCCTGCTCGAACTCATTACAAAATTCGACAAACCAACTCACGATTGAAAATACCTTTAAGTGAATATTCCGTCAAACGCATAATCCCGCTCCCTGCTTTCGAATCGACTCTAGCGGTTTTAGAAAGGGCACTGGGCCGGCACGAGCCTTAAGCCAGCAGGAACCGAACCATTGAGCACACCCAAGGCCGCCGGATCTTCCCCGGCATGGGAACCTTTTGCCCCGCGCAGGCGTCCACCTCCCTGCGATGGCTTTTCGTCAGGGCCTGGAAAATCAGTAAGTTAGCCTGGCGAGGCCGCGCTCATGGCTCCCGTTACGTGCTGCTGGCCAGCATCGACAAGAGCTGTTTCTCGCGAACGTTTTCCCGGCCGCCCGCGAGGGTTCGCCGCCCGGGAACGCGTGCGCCGACTGAAAGACAAAGGAGTCCGCCTGTGGCTATCCGCTATGGCAAAGGGCTGATGGGAGGTGCGGTCGTCGTCGCCCTCCTGGCCCTGTTGGTCCACTGGATCGGCATCGATACGATCCTGCGTTACCGCGACGATTTGCTGTTCTACCTGCAAGCCCACCTGATGCTGGTGCTGGCTTCCATGCTGGCGGCCCTGATCGTGGGCATCCCCGCCGGCATCGCCCTCAGCCGCCCCGGCATGGTCGGGCGTGCCGAACGCTTCATGCAAGTGTTCAACATCGGTAACACCGTTCCGCCCCTGGCCGTGCTGGCCATCGCCCTGGGCATCCTCGGCATCGGCAGCGGGCCCGCGATCTTCGCTCTGTTCCTCGCTTCGCTGCTGCCCATCGTGCGTAACACCTATGAAGGCCTGAAAAATGTCCAGGGCTCGCTCAAGGAAGCGGCCGTCGGCATCGGCATGACGCCGCGCCAGGTGCTGTGGAAAGTCGAGTTGCCCAATGCCGTGCCGATCATCGTCGGCGGCGTGCGGGTGGCCCTGGCGATCAACGTCGGCACCGCCCCGCTGGCCTTCCTGATCGGCGCCAACAGCCTCGGCAGCCTGATCTTCCCCGGCATCGCCTTGAACAACCAGCCGCAACTGATGCTTGGCGCGGCGTGCACCGCCTTGCTGGCGCTGCTGCTCGACGGCCTGGTGACACTGGCCAGCCGGCTCTGGCTGGAACGCGGCCTGCGCCCGTCATAAAGCCGCTGGAATAAAGGAATCCTCATGAAGAAGTTGAGCTTGATACTGGGCTGCGCCCTGCTGCTGGCCGGGTTCGCCCAAGCGGCGGAAAAACCGTTGATCCGCCTCGGCGCGCGGGTGTTCACCGAACAGACGCTGCTGGCGGAAATCACCGCGCAATACCTGCGCAGCAAAGGCTACGACGCGCAGATCACCGGCGGCCTGGGCAGCAACCTGGCCCGCAGCGCCCATGAAACCGGGCAACTGGACTTGCTCTGGGAATACACCGGTGTGTCGCTGGTGGCCTACAACCATGTCACGGAAAAACTCGACAGCGCCCAGTCCTACGCCCGGGTCAAGGAGCTCGACGCGAAAAAAGGCCTGGCCTGGCTGGCGCCGTCGAAGTTCAGCAACACCTACGCCCTGGCCCTGCCGGAGAAAATCGCTCGCCAATATCCGCAGATCAGCAACATCAGCCAGTTGAACGCGGTGTTGCAGGCCGAATCGGAGGAGAACCACCTGGTGGCCCTGGATACCGAGTTCGCCAATCGCTCCGATGGCCTGGCCGGGATGGTCGAGCAGTACGGCATGAACCTGACCCGCAAGAACATCCGCCAGATGGATGCCGGGCTGGTCTACACCGCCCTGCGCAATGGCCAGGTGTTCGCCGGCCTGGTGTACACCACCGACGGCCGCCTGAACGCGTTCAAGTTGAAGTTGCTGGAAGACGACAAGCATTACTTCCCCGACTACACCGCCGCGCCGGTGGTACGCCAGGCGTTCCTCGACGCGCACCCGCAACTGGCCGAGCAACTCAAGCCCCTGGCCGCGCTGTTCGACGATGAAACCATGCGCCAGCTCAACGCCAAGGTCGACGTCGACCACCAGAGCCCGTCCACCGTTGCCGCGGACTTCCTGCGCCAGCACCCCATCCCCTGAGGAGGAAAAGCCATGGAACTGTTGAACGCCTTTTCCCATCTCGATTGGCAGCAGGTGATGCACCTGACCTGGCAGCACGTCACGCTGGTGGGCATCGCCGTGAGCCTGGCGATTGTCATCGGCGTGCCCCTGGGCATTTTCATGACCCGCTTCCCGGCGCTCGCCGGCCCCTTGCAGGCCAGCGCCACGGTGCTGCTGACGATTCCGTCGATTGCGCTGTTCGGCCTGCTGTTGCCGTTCTATTCCAAGTTCGGCCAAGGCCTGGGCCCGATGCCGGCGATCACCGCCGTGTTCCTTTATTCCCTGCTGCCGATCATGCGCAACACCTACCTGGCCCTGACCGGCGTCGAACCGGGCATCCGTGAAGCCGCCCGCGGCATCGGCATGACCTTCGGCCAGCGCCTGCGCATGGTCGAGTTGCCCATCGCCGTGCCGGTGATCCTGGCGGGCGTGCGCACCGCCGTGGTCATGAACATCGGCGTCATGACCATCGCCGCCACCATCGGCGCCGGCGGCCTGGGCGTGCTCATCCTCGCTTCCATCAGCCGCAGCGACATGTCGATGCTGATCGTCGGCGCCGTGCTGGTCAGCCTCCTGGCCATCTTCGCCGACCTGCTCCTGCAATGGCTACAACGCTCGCTGACTCCTAAAGGGCTCCTGAAATGATCGAACTTCAAAACCTCAGCAAAACCTTCAAGAGCAACGGCAAGGATGTGAATGCCGTGGACTCGGTGAACCTGACCGTCAACGAAGGCGAGATATGCGTGTTCCTCGGTCCGTCGGGTTGCGGCAAGAGCACCACGCTGAAGATGATCAACCGCCTGATCCCGCCCACTTCGGGCAAGGTGCTGATCAACGGCGAGGACACCACCGGCCTCGACGAGGTGACCCTGCGCCGCAATATCGGCTATGTGATCCAGCAGATCGGTTTGTTCCCGAACATGACCATTGAGGAAAACATCGTGGTGGTGCCCAAGCTGCTCGGCTGGGACAAACAGAAATGCCACGACCGCGCCCGCGAGTTGATGAGCATGATCAAGCTCGAACCCAAGCAGTACCTGCATCGCTATCCACGGGAACTGTCGGGTGGCCAGCAGCAACGGATCGGCGTGATCCGCGCCCTGGCGGCCGATGCGCCGCTGCTATTGATGGACGAACCCTTCGGCGCGGTGGACCCGATCAACCGCGAGATGATCCAGAACGAATTCTTCGAGATGCAACGGGCGCTGAACAAGACCGTGATCATGGTCAGCCATGACATCGACGAAGCCATCAAGCTGGGGGACAAGATCGCGATCTTCCGTGCCGGCAAGCTGATCCAGTGCGATCACCCGGACACGCTGCTGGCGCACCCGGCCGATGACTTCGTGAGCAATTTCGTCGGCCAGGACAGCACCCTCAAGCGACTGCTGCTGGTCAAGGCCGAGGATGCGGCCGATAACGCCCCGTCGGTCAGCCCGGAAACCCCGGTGGCCGAGGCGCTGGAGCTGATGGACGAGCACGACCGCCGCTACGTGGTGGTGACCTGTGCCGAGAACAAGGCGCTGGGCTATGTGCGCCGTCGCGACCTGCACCGCCAGACCGGCACGTGCGGAGAGTACCTGCGCGAGTTCAACGCCACGGCGGCCTACGACGAACACTTGCGGATCCTGCTGTCGCGCATGTACGAGTTCAACCGCTCGTGGCTGCCGGTGATGGATGCCGAGCGGGTATTCCTCGGCGAGGTGACCCAGGAATCGATCGCCGAGTACCTCAGTTCCGGACGCTCCCGGGGCGGCAAGACCAGCATTGTCTCGCCGGCAGAGATCGCTTCTGCCTGAGCCCTGACGAAATCCTGGTGGCGAGGACAACCCTGTGGCGAGGAGATTTATCCCCGCTGGGGCGCGCAGCGGCCCCGACCCCGGTTCACGCACGTGTCAGAGCGTTCGGGGGCGGACGCCTTTGGGGCTGCTACGCAGCCCAACGGGGATAAATCCCCTCGCCACAGGTTTGGCCGCTCCCGTGGCGGCAAGACCAGTATTGTCTCGCCGGCAGAGATCGCTTCTGCCTGAGCCCTGACGAATTCCTGGTGGCGAGGGGATTTATCCCCGCTGGGGCGCGCAGCGGCCCCAACCCCCCGGTTCACGCAAGTGTCAGAGCGTTCGGGGGCGGGCGCCTTTGGGGCTGCTACGCAGCCCAACGGGGATAAATCCCCTCGCCACAGGTTTGGTGTGCTCCCGTGGCGGCAAGACCAGTATTGTCTCGCCGGCGGAGATCGCTCCTGCCTGACCCTTGACGAAATCCTAGTGGCGAGGGCAACCCTGTGGCGAGGGGATTTATCCCCGCTGGGGCGCGCAGCGGCCCCGACCCCGGTTCACGCAAGTGTCAGAGCGTTCGGGGGCGGACGTCTTTGGGGCTGCTACACAGCCCAACGGGGATAAATCCCCTCGCCACAGGTTTGGTGCGCTCCCGGGGCGGCAAGACCAGTATTGTCTCGCCGGCAGAGATCGCTTCTGCCTGAGCCCTGACGAAATCCTAGTGGCGAGGGCAACCCTGTGGCGAGGGGATTTATCCCCGCTGGGGCGCGCAGCGGCCCCAACCCCGGTTCACGCAAGTGTCAGAGCGTTCGGGGCGGGCGCCTTTGGGGCTGCTACGCAGCCCAACGGGGATAAATCCCCTCGCCACAGGTTTGGTGCGCTCCCGTGGCAAGACCAGCATTGTCTCGCCGGCAGAGATCGCTTCTGCCTGAGCCCTGACGAATTCCTAGTGGCGAGGGGCAACCCTGTGGCGAGGGGATTTATCCCCGCTGGGGCGCGCAGCGGCCCCGACCCCGGTTCACGCAAGTGTCAGAGCGTTCGGGGCGGGTGCCTTTGGGGCTGCTACACAGCCCAACGGGGATAAATCCCCTCGCCACAGGTTTGGTGCGCTCCCGTGGCGGCAAGACCAGTATTGTCTCGCCGGCAGAGATCGCTTCTGCCTGACCCTTGACGAAATCCTAGTGGCGAAGACAACCCTGTGGCGAGGGGATTTATCCCCGCTGGGGCGCGCAGCGGCCCCAACCCCGGTTCACGCAAGTGTCAGAGCGTCCGGGGCGGACGCCTTTGGGGCTGCTACGCAGCCCAACGGGGATAAATCCCCTCGCCACAGGTTTGGTGCCTGACGAACGATCCAACGGAACATCAATCTGTCACGCGGGTCGGTTACATCAGGAGCTGTCGCGCCCCGCACGACGGATGTGTGCAGAAACGCGACATTTTTAGTTGATCTCAGGCCCCTCACGCCCTAAAGTTCGCGCCGAACGTCCATGCTGGAAACGATCCATCCGGCTCAAGTACTGACGACGAGACAGCAAGGCCAAGGGAACCACGCATCCCATGGCCTTTTTGCTTTCGGCGACATGCCTTGGGAAGTAGGCGAACCAAAGTGGGGATACGGAGGACGTTCGCGGGGGCAGCTTGCCCTCAAACCCATTGATCCTGATGTTTGCCAGTAGGAGTCCCAAGTATGTCGATCCAGGTCGAAGATTATTTCGCGCGCGAAACTTTCCAGAAAATGAAAGCGTTCGCCGACAAGCAGGAAACCCCGTTCGTGGTGATCGACACCGCGATGATCGCCCAGGCCTACGACGACCTGCGCGCCGGTTTCGAATTCGCCAAGGTCTACTACGCCGTCAAGGCCAACCCGGCGGTGGAAATCATCGACCTGCTCAAGGAAAAAGGCTCGAACTTCGACATCGCCTCGATCTATGAGCTGGACAAGGTCCTGAGCCGTGGCGTCACGCCCGACCAGATCAGCTACGGCAACACCATCAAGAAATCCAAGGACATCCGCTACTTCTACGAGAAGGGCGTGCGCCTGTACGCCACCGACTCCGAAGCCGACCTGCGCAACATCGCCAAGGCCGCGCCGGGCTCGAAGGTCTATGTGCGGATCCTCACCGAAGGCTCGACCACCGCCGACTGGCCGTTGTCGCGCAAGTTCGGCTGCCAGACCGACATGGCCATGGACCTGCTGATCCTGGCCCGTGACCTGGGCCTGGTGCCGTATGGCATTTCGTTCCACGTTGGCTCGCAACAGCGCGACATCAGCGTCTGGGACGCGGCGATCGCCAAGGTCAAGGTCATCTTCGAGCGCCTGAAGGAAGAAGACGGCATCGTCCTGAAGCTGATCAACATGGGCGGTGGCTTCCCGGCCAACTACATCACCCGCACCAACAGCCTGGAAACCTACGCGGAAGAAATCATCCGTTTCCTCAAGGAAGACTTCGGCGACGACCTGCCGGAAATCATCCTGGAGCCGGGCCGTTCGTTGATCGCCAACGCCGGCATCCTGGTCAGCGAAGTGGTGCTGGTGGCCCGTAAATCCCGCACCGCCGTCGAGCGTTGGGTGTACACCGACGTGGGCAAGTTCTCCGGCCTCATCGAAACCATGGACGAAGCCATCAAGTTCCCGATCTGGACCGAGAAGAAAGGCGAGATGGAAGAAGTGGTCATCGCCGGCCCGACCTGCGACAGCGCCGACATCATGTACGAAAACTACAAGTACGGCCTGCCCCTGAACCTGGCCATCGGCGACCGCCTGTACTGGCTGTCCACCGGTGCCTACACCACCAGCTACAGCGCCGTGGAATTCAATGGCTTCCCGCCGCTGAAATCGTTCTACGTGTAAATCGCTGCCTGCTGGCGCAAAAAAAGCCCGTGACCGATGTCACGGGCTTTTTTCGTTTCAGGGTGCCCACCGCAGCGGCATCGTTCGCAAGGCAAGGGCCATTTCCCGCAATTGCGCCAACGGATAGGCCAGTTGGGCAAACGAGGCCCGCGCCCGCCGCAGGCTCTGCTGCCGGCCGTTGGTGTGCAGTTCGAGCTTTACCTGCATCAGGAAATAGCCCAGGCGATGGCACAGGTCGGCAATATTGTTCGCCGCCGACGTCGATCGGACATACAGCCCGTTCAACGCCTTCAAGTGCGCCTGGGCCAGTGCCCTGCGCTGCGCCTGGGTATGCGGGACGCCCGGGTCGTAGCGCATGCCGGGCAGGTTGCCCCACCCCAAGGCGTAGTAGATCTCGATCTTCGGGTCCGGCCCGTGGCAGGTACAGAGCCGCAGCGTCAGCGAATCGATGAAGCGCACGAACAGGCTGTGGATCGTCTGCGAAACGCTCACGATCAAGGCCTTGAGGCGCTCGACCGCGGTCGCGCATTCGCCCAGCCGCTGACCGAGGTTGTCGATCAGTTGCATGACGCTGGCGGTGCGATTGCTCCCGTGGGCACCGACATTGACCGGGGTGAAGCGCGACGGGTCGAGGCAGCCCAGCAAGGGGCGATCGACGGCGCCCATGGCCTGCTCGGCCACCTGTTCGAACTGCGCCACGAAGCGGGCCGTTTGCTCGACCACCTGATGGACCGTGAAGCCCAACGAGGGAACAACGCAGGCAATCGCTTTCCAACGGCTTTCATTGTCCGTCGCCGCCCGGGTCAGCGCCTGCACGTCGGGAGGCGCCAGCAACACATGCCCGGAACGGCGAAACACACTGGAAAAGCGCTCGATCTCCGCCAGGCTATCCGGCAGGTCGCTCAAGAAACCGATGTATTCGCCCAGGGCCGAGAAGTGTTTCTCGTCCAACAAAAAATCGACCATGATCCATCACCGCCGTGTGCGTCAGCCATGCATGGCCAGGGGCAAGGACAACGGCGCCAGGAACGCCATGAACCGCTGCGCCTGGTCGATCAGGTCGACGCTGCGCGCTTCCTGCTCCAGGTACGCGTTGGCTTCGATCAGCCGGGCGAACGACCGGTAGGCGGCAACCACGCGCTGGTACTCGCCCACGTAGCGGCGCCGTTCATCGTCGATGGCGTGGATGACGTGGATGAACTGGACCTTGCCCTTGAGGGCGTTGAGCTGGCCGTGGTGTTTGTCGATATCGGCGTCCAGGGCCTGGACCTTCCCGGCCAACTGGTCCCGCGAGCGTACCAGGTCGAGGAAACGAACCCCTTCGCCGACCTGCACCAAGGTCTTCTTGAGCTGCTCGATCGCCTGCATGACCAACTGCACTTCCGGTGGCGCGATGCCCAGCTTCATCACCTGCTCCAGGGTCAGCACCAGGTCGTTGCCAATCCCTTCGACCCCACCGCTCTTGAGCAGGCCGATGGCTTCGCTGGCCAGGCCGCGCTCCTTCTGGCGCTCGGCCCGCTCTGCCTCCAGGCGCTTGAGGCTGGCCTCGACGCTGCGTTGATCGCGTTCCATGTCCTCGACGAAACCCAGGCTCAGGCGCCGATCGAACACATCGCGGATGCTCGACAACTGATCGCCGAGGCGACGGGTCGATTGCGTCACGCAAAGGCTCATTTGCACCCGTTCCCGATCACGGTCCGCCTCGATCTCCTGCACGTCCTGTTCGTTCATGGCGTTCGCCCGCTCCTTGCCCAGCTCCTGCAAGCGACGCACCCGGCCTTCGAGCGCCATCCGGGTGCTCAGCGTCACGTCGTTCAGCACGGCGCTGCTGGTGTCCACGCCGAGCACCAGGTCATCGAACCGATGATGCAGTTGCGGCAGGTAGTTCCAACGAATGAACAGTGCGCGGGATTGGACCGCGCCGTCCCTCATCAGCCTGCTGCTGTCGGCCATGATCGCGAGGTCGACCGCCGGGTAGTCAGGGCTGGGCAGCATGGCCATCGCGGCGCGCATCCGGATGCCATAGACCCGTTCGTACTCCTCGTCGGCTTCCTTGAACACCGCGATCAAGGCATCCGCGTCATGCTCGATCTGTTTCCAGGGCGCGGCCACTTCACGGAACGCCATCATGAAGCGCCGCAGGCTGAGGGCATCATCGATCTGGGCCACCGCCTCCCGGGAGGCCTTGACGTAGAGATGCATGACATTCCAGACGTGCATCAGGTTCTGCGTGGCGATGTCCGCGTCGATCGCCACCAGTTCCAGCCCCTGCAGGTCATGCTTGACCCGGCTCAGCGAACCGAGGGTCTGGTGCTTGCCCCTGAGTTCTTCGATGGCCGCCTCCTGCTCCTGGTACAGCCGATTTCTTTCGGCGCGGATGTTTTCCGCCTCCACCCCCAGGTAGATGGCCAGCGCCAGGCCGATCAGGTTCATGCCGGTGGCGGCACCGAGGGACCTCTCCACGGCATTGGCGTATTCGGTATTTTTCTCTTCGATGCGCAGGGCCCGATCCTCGACCTGTCGCTTGAGTATTTCGACTTCGCTGGGCAACAGGGTACTGCCGATCAAGCTGAGGCGAAGTTTGATTTCCGGCAGGATGTGCTGACGCAAGTCATAACCAAAGTGATCCAGGGCCAACTTGATGTTTTTAACGACCGTGAGATTATCCTCAACTTTCCGGTAGATCTGATTCAGGTAATAACCCACATCTTCCACAGTATCCGGTGCCAACTCGATACCGGGAAACTTGCCTCCAAGTTCCAACTCAAGTTGTTTTAGCTGCGCCAGGGTCCGGATATCATGCTTGTCCAGTTCCCTGGACGCCCGGACATCGTCATAGACTTCCTCCATGGACTTTTCATAGATGGCCATGCTGGCGGCGAACAACTTCAGTTGGCTGCCGGTCAGCATGATCGACTCCCGCAGGGGTGACCAACGGCGCGCATGGCTGCGGGTGGCGCGAAAGGTCGCCACGAAATCCTCGACCCGCAGGCCCGCGCCACCGCCGGAGGTGTCGCCGAAGTTCAGGTAGTCCCTGACATTCGCCACGGTGTACGGCAGCGCCAGGGCGGCCGACTCATACTTTCTCAGGTCGATGATCTGTTTCTTGGTCAGCAACAGCCCCTTGCCACGGGACTCGCCTTCTTCCGTCGGGGCCGAGGCATTGGCCAGCGTCTTCGGCGCCAATTGCGCAAACAGGGTTATATCTTCAGGCGAAGCATCGACCAATGCCTCGTTCCAGACCGCATGGGCATTCATAATTAATCCTTTAATTATCGTTGGGTCGGCCACACGTAACTAAGTGCCGCCGATAGCTGAAGTACACGTTCATATACAGCCGCTCGGACACTAGTCGAACGAGATGAATGAAGTCAAAGCACGAAAACAATGCATACATTAGCGGATACTACAAGTCCGCCGCCCTGTGACTGCCATAGCGCAGCGGGATAATGAATAAATAAGAAAGGGCCTGATGATCCCACCAGGATCTGTATGAAAAGTCTTGAGACGAAGGTCAGGCGAGGCTGTTTTTAACGCAGCATCACCGAGTATCAAGGCTTTTCGTGCAGAGCCTGGGCGCGTTGTTCCAACACGGCGATACGTGCCTGATAGGCTTCCACGAGGGGTTGCAACAGCGGCATCTGCGCCCGGGACAAGGTGTGCACCGCCACCCGCAGGAAATTGAGATTGCCGCCCTCCATGGCGCGGCGCAGCCAGGCCAGCCCTTCGTCGACCCGGTGGTCGGCCAGCAGCACGCAGCCATGGCTGAACTGCCCGCGGAAGTCACCGCCCTCGGCTGAGCGTCGATACCACTGGGCGGCGGCCAGCGGATCCGCCGCACAGCCTCGCCCCTCTTCCAGGTAACGCCCCAGCAGGTTCATGGACTTGGCGTGTCCCTGTTCGGCGGCGCGCCGGTACAGGCGCAGCGCCTGGTCCTGGTCCGCGGGCACGCCACGGCCGGTCGCCAGCAGGTTGGCGTAGTTGTACATCGCCCAGTCCAGCCCTGCCTCGGCGGCCTGGCGATAATGCCCGGCGGCGATCGACGCATCGGCGCTGCAGCCCCAGCCGTGTTCATGGCAGCGCCCGAGCATGTTGCGCGCCATCAGGTGTCCACCCCGGGCGGCAATGGAGAACCAGCGCAGGGCCAGGCACGGGTCGCGGCTGATGCCCTGGCCGTCGAGCAGGATCTGCCCGAGCAGGGCTTGGGCCTCAAGCACGCCTTCGCGGGCGGCGACCAGGATCGCCTGGGCGGCCCGTGCGGGACTTTCCTCAAGCATCGCCGTGAGGGCATCGCCGTCGAGCACTTCCTCGCGACGCAGACGAAAGTCCGCCACCTACACCTCGACCCAGCGGCGCAGCAGGTTGTGATAGGTGCCGGTCAGGCGGATCAACGAAGGATGGTCGGGCAGGTCCCGGGCCAGTTGCTGGATCGCCTCGTCCATTTCGAACAGCAGCGCCCGCTGGCTGTCTTCGCGCACCAGGCTCTGGGTCCAGAAGAACGAGGCGTAGCGGGCGCCCCGGGTGACCGGGTTGACCTTGTGCAGGCTGGTGCCCGGGTACAGCACCATGTCCCCGGCCGGCAGCTTGACCCGCTGGATACCGTAGGTGTCCTGGATTTCCAGCTCGCCGCCGTCGTAGTCCTGCGGATCGCTGAAGAACAGCGTGGCCGACAGGTCGGTGCGGACCCGCTCGGCGCTGCCCTTGGGCTGGCGCACCGCGTTGTCGATATGAAAATCGAAATGGCCACCCGCCATGTAGCAGTTCACCAGCGGCGGGAACACCTTGTGCGGCAGCGCGGCGGACAGGAACAACGGGGTTTTCCATAGCCGGTCCAGCATCGCGGCGCCGATTTCCTTGGCCAGCGGATGGCCTTCGGGCAACTGCAGGTTGTGCTTGGCCTTGGCCGACTGGAACCCCGCCGTGACCTTGCCATCCGCCCATTCGGCCTGCTCCAGCGCCTCGCGGATACGCTGCACTTCTTCGGGAGAAAACACGCCGGGGATGTGCAGCAACATGGCATTCGGACCTGTGGATAAAACGGGGCGCCAATGGTAGTGATTCTTATTGACTGTGCACAACCCCCGCAGACGGTTCACGCCGCAGAAACCGGAAAGGAAAAAGGTGAAGAATGTAAATTCATACCAAATAGCAATATTTCGCAATTGATACAAAAAACCGTTTACATTATATTTCGCGGCCTCGAATCCTTGGGGAAAGGAAAATTTCATGTCGCGTCAACCTTCACCATCACCGGTCAACTCACCTCGCTTGCTGGCCTCGGCCATCGGCGTGGCCCTCAGCGCAACCTCCGCGACGCAACTGGTCCAGGCCGCGCAGGACACCGATGAGAAAGCACCGCGCAATGCCATCGCCCTGGATGCCACCAGCATCACCGGCGAAAGCCAGGACGCGACGTCCTACCAGGTGGAAAAAGCCTCTTCCCCGAAGTACACCGCGCCGCTGGTCGACACGCCGCGCTCGGTCACCGTCATCCCGCAACAGGTGCTCAAGGACACGGGCGCATTGAACATGCAGGACGCCCTGCGCACCGTGCCCGGCATCACCTTCGGCGCCGGTGAAGGGGGCAACCCCCAGGGCGACCGTCCGTTCATCCGCGGTTTCGATGCCCAGGGCGACACTTACCTCGACGGCGTGCGCGACACCGGCTCACAGAGCCGCGAGATCTTCGCCGTGGAATCCATTGAAGTCAGCAAGGGCCCGAACTCCGCCGTCGGCGGTCGCGGCGCCGCGGGCGGGACCATCAACCTGGTGAGCAAGAAAGCGCACCTGGGCGACACCCTCGACGGCGGCTTCACCTGGGGCTCGGACCAGACCCAGCGCTACACCCTGGACGGCAACTACCAGTTCAGCGACACCGCCGCCGGCCGTCTCAACCTGATGAGCCACGAAAGCAATGTCGCCGGCCGCGACAAGGTCGACTACGACCGCTGGGGCATCGCACCGTCGCTGGCGTTCGGCCTGGGCACCGACACCCGGGTCAACCTCGATTACTACCACCTGGAAAGCAACGACCTGCCGGACTCGGGCATTCCCTACACCGTGCCGGCCTCGGGCCGCACGGCCGACCGCACCAAGGCCAACCCGGACAAGCCCTACGACGGCGGCGACAGCAGCAACTTCTATGGCCTCACCGACCGGGATTTCCGCAAGACCCGCACCGACACCGCCACCTTCGCCATCGAGCACGACCTGAGCGATGCGCTGACGCTCAAGAACACCCTGCGCCACGGTTCGAGCATGCAGGACTACATCCTGACCCAGCCGGACGACAGCAAGGGCAACGTCAACAACGGTACGGTCTGGCGCCGGGCCAACAGCCGCGTCAGCAACGTCGACACCACCACCAACCAGACCGACCTGTTCGGTGATTTCTACGTCGCCGGCTTCAAGAACAGCTTCTCCACGGGCATCGAACTGAGCCGCGAGAAAGGCGAGAAATCCTCCTACACCGTCAACACCGACACCGTGCCGGGCACCCCGGCCGCGAACACCAATTGCACGCCGTCGATGATCGGCTCGTCGAGCGGCTACAACTGCACCTCGCTTGCCAACCCGAACCCGAACGACCCGTGGAACGGCACGGTCGCCCGCAACTACGCCGGCACCGACACCACCAGCGTCACCCGCGCGCTCTATGTGTTCGACACCCTGGAACTGTCGCCGCAATGGTTGGTGAACATGGGCCTGCGCTACGACCATTTCGACACGAAGTACAAGACCTACAACGCCGCCGGCACCACCACGTCCAAGGGCGACGACACCAGCGAGTTCATCACCGGCCAGTTCGGCCTGGTCTGGAAACCGGCGGACAACGGCAGTATCTACGCGTCCTACGCCACCTCGGCCACGCCACCGGGCAACATGGTCGGCGAAGGCACCGAAGGCAACCCGCTGGGCGGCACGCCGGACCGCAACGGCAACCTGCTCGCCAGCGACATGGAGCCGGAAACCACCAAGAACTACGAGATCGGCACCAAGTGGGACCTGCTCGACGCGCGCCTGTCTCTGACCGCGGCGATTTTCCGCACGGAGAAAGACAACGCCCGGGTCCAGGTCGACACCACCACCTACGAGAACGCCGGCAAGACCCGCGTCGACGGCATCGAACTGTCGGCCAGCGGCAAGATCACCGACAAGTGGCAGGTGTTCGCAGGCTACAGCTACCTGGACAGCGAACAAGTCGACGGCGGCCCGATGAGCACCACCGACGGCAACGAACTGCCGAACACGCCGAAGAACAGCGCCAGCGTCTGGACCACCTACGCCCTCACCCAGAAGCTGACCATCGGCGGCGGCGCGTTCTATGTCGACGACGTGTTCGGCAGCGTGGCGAACACCACCATGGTCGACTCCTATGTGCGCTACGACGCCATGGCCAACTACAAGGTCAACAAGCACCTGGACCTGCAACTCAACGTGCAGAACCTGACCGACGAAACCTACTACGACAAAGCGTTCTCGACCCACTTCGCCAACCAGGCGGCCGGGCGTACCGCGTTGCTGAGCACCAATTTCCATTTCTGACCGGAGCAAAGGCGCAGATTTGTGGCGAGGGGATTTATCCCCGCTGGGATGCGAAGCAGCCCCAAGCCTGACTCGCGATGTCAGATTGGTCGAGTTCATCGCTTTTGGGGCTGCTGTGCAGCCCAGCGGGGATAAATCCCCTCGCCACAAGTTATCTGCTCGAGGAGTCGTCCAGTACCTGGCGACAGCGGCAAACGCCCCGCTCATCCGCATGAGTGGGGCTTTTGCGTGTGTTTATGAATGGTTCTCGATAACACACGGCATAATGCGCGCCGTGATGAACAGTAATGAATGAACGAGGCGGCGACGTGTTGAAGAAAACCCTGTTCCAGTTGCACTGGTTTTTCGGCATCAGTGCCGGGCTGGTCCTGGCGTTGATGGGCATCACCGGGGCGACGGTGTCGTTCCAGGACGAGATCCTGCGGGCCTTGAACCCCCAGGTGCTGACGGTCGAGAAGCAACCGGCCGGGGTCCTGCCACCCGCCGAACTGGTGGAGCAGATCGAAGCCGCGTCCGGCCAGACCGTCGCCATGCTCTGGGTCGAGACCGACAGCGGCAACGCCGCCCGGGTGATCTTCACCGCGCCGCCCGGGGAAAAGCGCGGGGCCATGCGCTATTTCAATCCCTACACCGCCCAGTTCATGGGTGACGTGGTGGGCCAGGATTTCTTCGGCCTGATGCTCAAGTTGCACCGGGTGCTGACCCTCGATGAAGTCGGCCGGCAGATCACCGGGGCCTGTACGCTGATCCTGGTGTTCTTCTGCCTGTCGGGCTTGTACCTGCGCTGGCCGCGCCAGTGGAACAGCTGGCGCGCCTGGCTGACCCTCGACTGGGCCAAGAAAGGCCGCAGCTTCAATTGGGACCTGCATTCGGTGGCCGGCACCTGGTGCCTGCTGTTCTATCTGCTGGCGGCCCTGACCGGATTGACTTGGTCCTACGAGTGGTACAACAAGGGCGTGACCCGCCTGCTCTCCGATGCCCCCCAGGAAGAACGCGTGCGCAACCGCGGACCGGCGCCAAGCGGCCCGCCGCCGGTGGCCGACTACCGCGCCATGTGGAGCAGCATCTACAGCGCGGCCGGCCCGGACCTGTCCGCCTACAACGTGCGCATGCCGCCAGTGGCCGGGCAACCCGCCACGGTGTTCTACCTGCTGAAGGACTCGCCCCATGACCGGGCCCTGAACCAGCTCATGCTCGACCCGGCCATCGGCGCCATCAGCCGGCACAGCCGCTACAGCGACAAGAGCTTCAAGGCGCAGTTACTCACCAGCGTCTATGCATTGCACGTGGGCAGCTATTTCGGCCTGGTCGGGCGGATCCTGGTGACGGTCGCCGCCCTGGCCATGCCGCTGTTCTTCATCACCGGCTGGCTGCTCTACCTGGACCGACGCCGCAAGAAACGCCAGGTCAAGCAGGCTCGCCAGGCCCTGGCCGCCCTGCCGGGTGACGGGCCGGCCTGGTTGATCGGCTTCGCCAGCCAGAGCGGTTTCGCCGAGCAGTTGGCCTGGCAGACCGCCGGCCAGCTCCAGGCCGCCGGGTTGCCGGTGAAGGTCCAGGCCCTGGCCGGGGTCAGTGAGCGAGACCTGTGCAGCGCCACCCATGCGCTGTTCGTCGTCAGCACCTTCGGCGATGGCGAAGGGCCGGACAGCGCCCGCGGTTTCGAGCGCAAGGTGCTGGGCCGCGCCCTGGGCCTCGAACACCTGAAATACGCGGTGCTGGGCCTTGGCGATCGCCAGTACGAACACTTCTGCGGGTTCGCCCGGCGCCTGCACGCCTGGCTGTCCACCCATGGCGGCAAGACCCTGTTCGCGCCGGTGGAAGTCGACAGCGGCGACCCGTACGCCCTGCGCCACTGGCAGCAACAGTTGGCCGACTTGACCGGCCAGGCGCCAGCCGACGCCTGGCAGGCCCCCGCCTTCGAACCGTGGACGCTGAGCCAGCGCACCCTGCTCAACCCCGACAGCAGCGGTAGCGGCGTGTACCTGCTGGGCCTCACGGCGCCCGGCCCGAGCAGTTGGCTGGCCGGTGACCTGGTGCAAGTGCTGCCACGCAATGCCCCGTGGGCCATCGAGCATTTCCTCGAAGGCCTCGGCATCGCCGGCCACGCCCGCGTCCAGGTCGATGGCCTGGCCCAGACCCTCGAACAGGCCCTGAGCAGCCGCCAGTTGCCGGAAAACCGCGCCCATCTGGTGGGCCTGCACGCCCAGGCGCTGGTGGATGCCCTGGCCCCGCTGGCGCTGCGCGAATACTCCATCGCCTCGATCCCGGCCGACGGCGTACTGGAACTGATCGTGCGCCAGGAACGACACGCCGACGGCAGCCTGGGCATCGGTTCCGGCTGGCTCACTGAACATGCGCCGCTGGGCAGCGCCATCAACCTGCGGGTACGCCGCAACAGCAGTTTCCACCTGCCGCCCCAAGGCGTGCCGATGATCCTGCTCGGCAACGGCACTGGCCTGGCCGGCCTGCGCAGCCTGCTCAAGGCCCGCGTCGCCGAAGGCATGCAGCGCAATTGGCTACTGTTTGGCGAGCGCCAGCGCGAACACGATTTCCACTGCCGCGATGAGTTGCAGGAATGGGTGACCTCCGGCGACCTGGAACGCCTCGACCTGGCGTTCTCCCGGGACCAGGAGCAGAAAATCTACGTCCAGGACCGCTTGCTGGAATCGGCGGCACTGCTCAAGCAGTGGCTGGCCGACGGCGCGGTGATCTACGTGTGCGGCAGCCTGAAGGGCATGGCCTCTGGGGTGGATCACGTGCTCAACCTGGTGCTGGGCCGCGAGGAAGTGGAACGGTTGATCGAGCAGGGACGGTATCGGCGGGATGTCTACTGACAGACACCCATCGTAACGACCCCTTGTGGGAGCAAAGCTTGCTCGCGATAGCGGACTGTCAGTCAGCCGCTTATTGACAGATATACCGTCATCGCGAGCAAGCTTCGCTCCCACCGAGTCTCCTGGCGCGACTGACAGTCACACCGGCTCCAACTTCTTCTCGAACACCGCCACCCCTTCGAGGTCGCGCAGCACCACGCTCATCGCCCCGCTCTGCCCATCGATGTTCACTTCGCCAAAGAACTGGTAGCCGGCAAACGGCGAGGTGTTCTGGGCCGGGGGCGCCTTCTGGAACACCACCTCGGGGCCGAAGGTCTTGTCCAGGGCATTGGGGCCGAAGCTGCCGGCGTTCAACGGCCCGGCGACGAATTCCCAGAACGGCTCGAAATCCTGGAACGCGGCTTGTTCCGGGTGATAGTGATGGGCCGCGCAATAGTGGACATCGGCGGTGAGCCACACGTAATTGCGCACCTGATGCTTGCGCAGGTAGCCGAGCAGTTCGGCGATTTCCACTTCACGGCCCTGGGCCGGCCCCGGGTCACCGTTGGCGACCGCTTCCCAGCGCGGCACGCCAGGGCTGACTTCGCCATCGGGTACGCCGAGGCCGATGGGCATGTCGGCGGCGATGACCTTCCATTGGGCCCGGGACTGCTTCAATTCGCGCTTGAGCCAGTTCAACTGCTCGCGACCGAGAAACGGCTTGGCCGCGCCGAGGTTGGCGTCGTTGGCTTCGCGGTAGCTGCGCATGTCGAGCACGAACACGTCCAGCATCGGCCCGTAGCCGAGCTTGCGATAGATCCGCCCGCCGCCATCGGCCTTGTGCAGGCGCATCGGCGCGTATTCCAGCCAGGCCTGCCGCGCACGTGCCACCAGGGTGTGGATATCCTTGGTCTGGTAGCGCTCGTCCAATTGCTTGCCCGGCGACCAGTTGTTGACGACTTCGTGGTCGTCCCATTGCCAGATCTGCGGCACCTCGGCGTTGAAGCGCCGCAGGTTTTCGTCCATCAGGTTGTAGCGGTAGTTGCCGCGATATTCGTCCAGGGTCTCGGCGACCTTGCTCTTGGCTTCGGTGGTGAGGTTGCGCCAGACGCGGCCGCCTTCGGTGGTGAGCTGCGCCGGGACCGGACCGTCGGCGTAGATGGTGTCGCCGCTGTGGATGAAGAAGTCCGGCAGGCGCAAGCGCATGGCTTCGTAGATGCGCATGCCGCCGATGTCCGGGTTGATGCCGAAGCCCTGGCCGACGGTGTCGCCGCTCCAGACGAAGCGAATGTTGCGCTTGAACCGCGGCACGCTGCGCAGGTGGCCGAACCAGGGCTCGCTGGCGACGCTGCTCTGGGCATCTTCGAAGCGCACCCGGTAGAAAATCGCCTGGTCGGGCGGCAAGCCGGTGAGCTCGACCCGGGCGGTGAAGTCGCTGCGACGGTCGGCCAGCGGCGAAACCACGCGTCGCGGATTGCGGAAATGGCTGCGCGTGTCCCACTCCACCACCATCCGCGCCGGGCGGTCGCTGCGGCTCCAGATCATCGCCCGGTCGCCCTGCAAGTCGCCGGACTGCACGCCATCGGTCAACACCGGGCGATCCTTGACCGACGCCATCACCACCGGCGCCAGCCCCGGCAACAACAACCCCGCCCCCACGGCCTGCATCACACGACGACGGTCCAGGTCGAATTCGCTCATGGTGTTCTCCCGTAAATGGGAAGACTTAAGCATGGCTCTATGAAGTGGGTGTGACAGAAACTTTGCACCCCCCCCAAAAAAACCACTGTGGGAGCGAGCTTGCTCGCGATGGCAGAGTGTCAGGCGACCTATTCGTCGACTGGTGCACCGCTATCGCGAGCAAGCTCGCTCCCACAGGGGAGAACAGGGTTGGTCAGGCCTTCGCCGGCTCCAGCGCCATCTCCACCGCTTCCGGGCGCTTGAGCAACGCATACGCCACGCCGGTCACCAGGCTGCCCGCGACGATGGCCAGCAGGTACAACAGCGCGTGGTTGATGGCGTTGGGGATCAGCATCACGAACAGCCCACCGTGGGGCGCCATGAGCTTGCAGCCGAAGTACATCGACAACGCACCGGTCAACGCACCGCCGGCGATGCTGGCCGGGATCACCCGCAGCGGGTCCTTGGCGGCGAACGGGATCGCGCCTTCGGAGATGAAGCACAGCCCCAGCACCAGCGCCGCCTTGCCGGCCTCGCGCTCGGTCTGGGCGAACTTGCGGCGGGCGATGAAGGTGGCGATGCCCAGGCCGATCGGCGGCACCATCCCGGCGGCCATGGTCGCGGCCATTGGCGCATAGCTTTGCGACGCCAACAGGCCGACCGAAAACGCATAGGCGGCCTTGTTGATCGGCCCGCCGAGATCGACGCACATCATCGCCCCCAGCAGCACGCCCAACAGGATGGCGTTGGTGGTGCCCATGCTGTCCAGGAAATGGGTCAAGCCTTCGAGCATGCCCGCCACCGGCTTGCCGACCACATAGATCATCACCAGGCCAGTGAACAGGCTCGCCAGCAGCGGGATGATCAGGATCGGCTTGAGCGCTTCCAGGCTCTGGGGCAGGCGCGCGTAGCGGTTGATCGCCTGGGCCGCATAGCCGGCCAGGAAACCGGCGATGATCCCGCCGATGAAACCGGCGCCCAGGGTACTGGCCAGCATCCCGCCGATCATGCCGGGCGCCAGGCCCGGACGGTCGGCGATGGAATAGGCGATGTAGCCGGCCAGCAACGGCACCATCAACTTGAACGCCGTGTCGCCGCCAATCTGCATCAGGGCCGCGGCCAACGTGCCGGGTTCCTTGAACGCGGTGATGCCGAACACGAACGACAACGCGATCAGCAAACCGCCCGCCACCACCATGGGCAGCATGAACGACACGCCCGTCAGCAGGTGCTTGTAGACCCCGGTCTTCTCCGGCTTGGCCGGGCCTGCGGTGCCACTCGACACGCTTTCCTGGCGGCCTTCGGCCAGGGCTTTTTTCAGCGTGGCTTCGGCTTGCTTGAGGGCGATGCCGGTGCCGCACCGGTAGATCTTCTTGCCGGCGAAACGCTCGGTGGCGACTTCGATGTCGGTGGCGAGCAGGACCACATCGGCCTCGGCGATGGCCTCCGGGCTCAACGGGTTGCGCGCGCCGACCGAGCCCTGGGTTTCGATTTGCAGGTCGTAACCCAAGCGTGCCGCGGCCTGCTGCAAGGCTTCGGCGGCCATGAAGGTGTGGGCGACGCCGGTCGGGCAAGCCGTGATCGCCACCAGGCGCGGCGCGTGCTCGGTCGAAGTCGCCGGCGCTTGCGCGAACACCTCGGCCTCGCCCAGCACCTGGGCCTCTTCGGCGCCGCGACGCAGCACCGCATCAACGTCCTGGAGGGCCAGGGCCGGCGTGCTGCGAAACACCCGCTTGCCAACGAACCGGGCCAGGTCCACCGGGCCGCTGGCCACCAGCAAGACCCATTCGGCCGCTTCGAGGGTCGCCGCCGACAACTGGCGTTCCGGATGGGCCGCGTCATGCACTTCGACGCTGGTGCTCCACCCCTGGCGTTGCGCCGCCGCGTCCAGCAGGCGGGCGCACAACACACTGGTGACCATGCCGTTCGGGCAGGCCGTCACAATGGCTAATTTCATTCTCGCGAACCCTCTTATTGTTCGGTCAGGGGGCGCACGCGCACACCCTGTTCAAGCGACGCCAGCAACGCGGTGTCGCGAATGCCAAAACCGATCTGCGTAACCGCCATGGCAGCGATGGCGGTGGCCGTGCGCAGGGTCTGCTCCGGGGCTTGCGCGCCCAGCAGGCCGTGCAGCATGCCGGCCAGCAGCGAGTCCCCGGCGCCCACCGTGCTGGCGACGCTGACCTTGGGTGGCGTGGCATGCAGGGCCGAACCGACGCTGAACCAGTTCACGCCGTCGGCACCGTGGGAAATCACCACATGGTCGATGCCCTGGGCATGCAGGTGCTGCGCCGCTCGAGCCTGGGCCTGTTCGCTCACCACCTCGCAACCCAGCGCATCGGCCAGCTCCTCGGTGTTCGGCTTGATCAGCCACGGACCCGCCGTGAGGGCGACGCGCAAGGCTTCGCCACTGGTGTCGAGGGCAACGTTCAGGCCGAGTGCTTTCAAGCGGGTGATCAACGCCTGCAACCACTGCGGGCTGACACCACGGGGCAGACTGCCGGCCACCACCACCGCGTCATGCCCGGGGGCAATCCGTTCCAGGCGGTCGAGCAATGCTTGCTGCGCGGCGGCATCCACCACCGGCCCCGGACCGTTCAGGTCGGTGATGCGGCCGTCCTGCTCGGCCAGCTTGATGTTGCTGCGGGTTTCGCCCGGCACGCGGATAAACGCGTCGGCGAACCCGCGCTGGGCGAACAGCGTCTCGAACGCCTGGGCGTTGTCCTGGCCGAGAAAGCCGCTGACCGTCAGCGTGTGGCCGAGATCGGCCAGCACCTGGGCGACGTTCACGCCCTTGCCGGCGGCATGGGTGTGCATGCCATCGCTGCGGTTGACCTGGCCCGGTTCCAGGCGCGCCAGTTCCACCGTGAGGTCGAGCGCCGGGTTGAGGGTCAGGGTAAGAATCTTCGCCATTACAGCGCCTCCACTAATGCGCGCACGTCATCGGCGCTGCCCACGGCCAAGGCCTCCTGGGCCAGGGTTTGAACACGCGCCAGGCTCAGTTCGCGCACGCGTGCCTTGACCTCGGCGATGCTGCGGGCCGAAACGCTCAACTCATCCACCCCCAGCCCCACCAGTACCGGCACCGCCAGCGGATCGGCCGCCAGCTCGCCGCACACGCCGACCCACTTGCCCTGGGCATGGGCGGCGCGCACGGTGATGTCGATCAATTGCAGCACCGCCGGGTGCAGGCCATCGGCCTGGGCCGACAGGGTCGGGTGACCGCGGTCGATGGCCAGGGTGTATTGGGTCAGGTCGTTGGTGCCGACGCTGAAGAAATCGACTTCCTTGGCCAGCACCGGCGCCAGCAAGGCGGCGGACGGCACTTCGATCATGATCCCCAGTTGCAGGTCCGCCACCGGGATTTCCCGGCGCAGGCGCTCGGTCATCGCCCGGGCCTGGCGCCATTCATCGACACTGCCCACCATCGGGAACATGATCCGCAACGGCCGGTTGTCGGCCGAACGCAGCAAGGCGCGCAGTTGCGCTTCCATGACCTGCGGGCGCTGCAACGTCAGGCGAATGCCGCGCACGCCGAGGAACGGGTTTTCTTCCTTCGCGATCGGCCAGTACGGCAGCGGCTTGTCGCCGCCGACATCGAGGGTGCGCACCACCAGCGGGCGACCGGCCAGGCCATCGAGGACCTTGCGGTATTCGACTTCCTGGGTCGCTTCGTCCGGCGCCTGGGTGTGGGCCATGAAAATCAGTTCGGTGCGCAACAGGCCAATGCCTTCGGCACCCTGCTCCACCGCGCTGCCGACACCGGCGCTCTCACCGATATTGGCGAACACTTCCACGGCGTGGCCGTCGCGGGTCAGCGCCGGTTGGTGGCGCTGCTCGGCGGCCAGCTTGAGGCGCTGCTCGCGGGTATCGCGTTCTGCCCTGGCCCGTTGCAGGGTATCGGCATCGGGTTCCACGTGCAGGCGTCCGCGCTGGCCGTCCAGCAGCAGGGACGTGCCCGGTGCCAGCAGCAACACCGCCTCGCCAGCCCCCACCAGCGCTGGAATGCCAAGGGCCCGGGCGACGATGGCGCTGTGGGCCGTGGCACCGCCGCGGGCGGTCAGGATCCCGGCCACCCGGCTCGGGTCCAGGCGCGCCACGTCGGACGGACCGACTTCGTCCATCACCAGGATGTAGGGTTGCTCAGGCTCGTCCGGGGTCTGCACACCACACAGTTGCGCCAACACCCGGCGGCCAACATCACGCAGGTCGGCGGCGCGCTCGGCGAGCAAGGCATCCTGCAAGGCTTCCTGCTCCTTCGCGGCGGCTTCGATCACCCCCATCCAGGCGGCTTGCGCACTCTCACCCAGCTTCAAGCGGGTGTCGACTTCGTCGGTCAGTTCCGGGTCGTCGAGCATTTCCTGGTGGGTGATGAAGATCTCGCGAATGGCCTTGGCCTTGGCCCGCTCGATCAGGCCTTCGATGTCGCGGCGCACCTGGGCCAAGGCGTTTTGCAGGCGTTCGCGCTCGATGGCCGCCGACTCGCCGCGCAGCGGGTAGTCGATGGCTTGCAGCACCTGGATGTGGGCCGGGCCGATGGCGATCCCCGGCGCCGCAGGCACCGCCTGGATCAAGCTTCCGGCTTCGGGGGCCAGCACCACGGTCGCGACGTCGGCCATCGGGCTTTGCTCAGGCGTTACCGTTGGCGGCAGCGGCTCGACATCCTCGCCGAGGCCCTCTTCGACAGCCGCCAGCAAGGCTGGCAACGCGTCGGCGGCGATGCTCGGCTCGGCGACGAATTCCAGGACCTGGCCGCGCCGGGCACCCAGGCTCAGCAACTTGCTCAGGCTCTTGACCGACACGGCACTGTCCTGGCCGTCGGCGATGCGCACGCGGATCTCGCCATCAAAGCTTTTCGCCAACTGGGCGAGGACCTTCGCCGGGCGCGCGTGCAAGCCATGGGCATTGGCCAGGCCGATGCGCGCGCTGGGCCAGTCGGCGGGCAGTTCGCCGCCGAGCACTTCCAGCACCTTGCGACTGCTGGTGGCGCGGCCCAGTTCGTGGCCGCGACCTTCGATCAGCAGCGCACAGAGCCGCTCCAGCAACGTCTGGTGGGCCTCGCCGAGGCTGGCGAGACAGAACAGGCCGCTCAATGGCTGGCCGAGGTAGCGGATCGGCTTGTCCGGGGTGACGAAAGCCAGGCCCGGGCGCTTGACCGTCTGCTCGCTGTGCAGCCACCACAGGCCATCGCCCAGGGGCAGCGCCTCGACCTGCTGCAACACACCGGCAAAGCCGTTGCTCACGCAATCGGCCTGGCGCAGCAGGCGGGCACCGCGCCACACCAGTTCTTCGAAATCGTCAGCCGACACCCCCAGGCCGATCATCTGCGCGTCCAGCGCCAGCTCCTGGGGCGCGCCTTGCAGCAGCTTGAGCAACGCTTCGGCAGACCCGGCACGGCGCAAGGCCTGGCCCAGGTCCGTCTCGCCAAGGGCACGGGTCAGCAATTGCAGGAGGCGCAGATGCTCGTCGGACTTGGCCGCGATACCGATGGCCAGGTAGACAATCTGCCCATCGCCCCAATCCACGCCTTCCGGGAATTGCAGCAGGCGCACACCGGTGGAATAGACCAGGTCGCGGGTTTGCGGGGTGCCATGGGGAATGGCGATACCTTGGCCAAGAAAGGTCGAGCCCTGGGCTTCACGAGCCTGCAAGCCGGCGAGGTAGCCGTCAGCCACCAGGCCATCGGCCACCAGTTTGTCAGCGAGCAATTGCAACGCAGCGTCTTTATCCACCGCCGTCTGGGCCATGGATATCTGCTCTAGAGTGAGCTCGAGCATGCCTTCTCCTTTTTGGCGTCCGGTTGGCGCCAGGTATTGTTTTGAATGAATCAGCTTAGCGCTGCAGGACAGCTTTTGGCGGTATCGCGGCAGTGCGGCCAAAAATCATGCTAGCCTTGAAAATACGCTTGCTGAAACGTTTAATCTAGAAAGATTGGCACGTTACTCGATAATCTCCCGTCGTTGAAGTGCAACTTGTCGTCCGCCACCGGGCAGTGACCTTCGGCACGAATCGGGTAGGATGGCCCTCATGGTCGGGTCAAACTCGAAAAAACAAGGAAAAACCGGTTGAAACTCAGTGATATCGCCCAGTTGGCCGGTGTGTCCGTGACCACCGCCAGCTATGTCATCAACGGCAAGGCCGAGCAGCAGCGCATCAGCCACGCGACCGTCGAGCGGGTGCGTGCGGTGGTCGAAGAACATGGCTTCACGCCAAACCCCCAGGCCGCCGGGCTGCGCAGCCGGCATACGCGCACCCTGGGCTTCATCCTGCCAGACCTTGAGAACCCCAGTTACGCGCGCATCGCCAAGTTGCTCGAACAAGGTGCCCGGGCCCGCGGCTACCAGTTGCTGATCGCCAGCTCCGATGACGCGCCCGACAGTGAACGGCAATTGTTGCAACTGTTCCGCGCCCGGCGCTGCGATGCCCTGATCGTCGCCAGCTGCCTGCCGGCCGGCGACGACAGCTACCAGCAATTGCAGGCCAAGGGCATTCCGATCATCGCCATCGACCGGGTGATGGAGCCGACCCGGTTCTGCTCGGTGATCAGCGATGACCGCCAGGCCAGCCTGCACCTGACCCGCAGCCTGCTGGAGACGAACCCGCGGCAGATCGCCCTCATCAGCGCCCGCCCGGAACTGAGCATCAGCCAGGAACGGACCGCGGGTTTTCGCGACGCGTTGGCCGGGTTCGACGGCCAGGTGCTGATCGAACACGGCGAGTCCTTCAGCCGCGAATGCGGGCGCCAATTGATGGATGAAATGCTCGCCCGCCTGGGCCACTTGCCCGACGCGCTGATCACCACCTCCTACGTGCTGCTACAAGGCGTGTTCGACGCTCTGCACGATTTCCCGCTGAAATCGCGTCCGCTACGCCTGGGCACGTTTGGCGACACGCAATTGCTGGACTTCCTGCCGCTACCGGTCAACGCCATGTCCCAGCAGCACCAGCTGATCGCCGAAAAAGCCCTGGAACTGGCGCTGGCAGCCATCGAGAACAATGACTACCAACCCGGCGTGCAGGCCATCGCGCGGACGTTCAAGCAACGCATCCACCAGGGCTGAGGCATGCAACTGATCGACACCCACACCCACCTCGACTTCCCCGACTTCGACGCCGACCGCCCGGCCCTGCTGGCCGCGAGTCGTGCGTTGGGCGTCCGGCAAATGGTGGTGCTGGGGGTGTATCGGGACAACTGGCAGCGGGTCTGGGACCTGGTGCAAAGCGATCCCGACCTGCACGCCGCCCTGGGCCTGCACCCGGTGTACCTCCAACAGCATGGCGCCGAGGATGTCCTGCACCTGCGCGACTGGCTGACCCGCCTCGCCGGGCATCGACAACTGTGTGCCGTGGGCGAAATCGGCCTGGACTACTACCTCCCCGAACTGGACCGCGAGCGCCAGCAGACGCTGTTCGAAGCCCAACTGGCGCTGGCGGCGGAGTTCGAACGGCCGGCGCTGATCCACGTACGCCGCAGCCACGCCGCCGCGATCGCCACACTCAAGCGCCTCGCCAACCCACGCGCAGGGATCATCCACGCCTTCGCCGGCAGCTACGAAGAAGCCCGCGAGTACATCAAGCTCGGCTTCAAACTCGGCCTCGGCGGCGCCGCAACCTGGCCCCAGGCCCTGCGCATGCACCGGGTACTGGCCAAACTACCACTGGACGCGGTCGTACTGGAAACCGACTCACCCGACATGGCCCCGGCCATGTACCCCGGCCAACGCAACAGCCCGGCGCACCTGCCAGCGATATGCGAAGCGCTGGCCGGGATCATGGCGGTAACGCCTGAACGACTGGCCGAGGCCAGCACCGCCAACGCCCGCGAATTGTTCAACTGGTAGAACCTTAGGGGTGGACTTGCTCGGGCGGTGAATCAGGCAGCAGCCTTTGTTGACTGATATACCGCTATCGCGAGCAAGCTCGCTCCCACAAAGGATTTGGGGAGGCCGCAAGAGCCAGGTTGGCTGGCAGCCGCCTTCGCGAGCAGGCTCGCTCCCACAGGGGGGTTTGGGGATGGCCGCGAGAATCAAGTCGGCGCCAGGCCGCCTTGCTTTTGATCTTGATCTTGATCTTGATCTAACCGCCCCATTAACCACGCTGGCCGAACGCAGGTCTTGCGCAGTGGGCAACCCGGCATGGATGCCGGGTTAGCCGCGCTGGGCCATGGATGGCCCTTCGCGGCGGGCCCGCGGAGCAAGACCGGAGTGAGGGCACACCGAGCCGCAGGCGAGGTGCCGAGTGGTGGGGCGTGTACGGGACAACCACATGGGTTACAAAAAAGTGCATTCACATAGGTGACACTTTGATTGAAACATAGCCGTTTTTAGCGTCCCTGGCGTTGACGTGGCCTAGGATCACCGGACCAAAGATCACATT
>NZ_JAUQOP010000055.1 GCF_030580855.1 Pseudomonas citrullilanati
GTAATCGCCAGCTCAGAGCCTTGCAACGCAAAGCTACTAAGCTGGGAATGAGGTTGATCGATGCTGCTTAAAAAGCATTAAAAACAATGGGTTGTAATTTGTTTGATGAGAGCTTGCTCCCGCTGGGCTGCACCGCAGCCCCAAGGCCATCACCCACATACCCTCAGACGGATCGCATCGACTGTCCCGGGGCTGCCTCGCAGCCCACGGGAGCGAGCTCTCTCGCCACGAGAAAAGTAGATAGCAGATATTCTCATTAGTAGTGTTATATTGTTTCAATTGAAGGAATTGGAACAACATAACATGTCATCTTTAAAACGGATTTCCCTCGCCAGCCTGGCCCTCGGCCTGTTGGGCGACCCAGCCCTGGCCGAAGAACCCCAGCCCCTGGAACTGGACGCCATCAGCGTCACAGCCGATTACGAATCCCCCACCGGCCCCGTCGCGGGCTATCGCGCCTTGCGCTCCGCCAGCGCCACCAAAACCGACACGGCCCTGCGGGACATTCCCCAATCCATCAGCGTGATTCCCGCCACCGTGCTCAAGGACCTGGGCAGCACCCGCGTGGAACGGGCTCTGGAATTTGCCGGCGGCGTATCGAAACAGAACAACTTCGGTGGCCTGACGCTCTACGAATACAGCGTGCGCGGCTTCACCACCTCGGAGTTCTACAAGGACGGTTTCAGCGCCAACCGGGGTTACCCGAGCACGCCGGACACTGCCAACATCGAGCGCATCGAAGTGCTCAAGGGCCCGGCGGCGAGCCTGTACGGGCGTGGCGATCCCGGCGGCACGGTGAACATCGTCACCAAGAAACCCCAGCCCGAGGCCTTCACCAGACTGCAGGCCAGCGCCGGCAGCTGGGATCGCTACCGCACCGCGCTGGACGTCAATGCGCCGCTGGATGCCGAGGGCAACCTGCTGTCGCGGGTCAACCTGGCGGTCGAGGACAACCACAGCTTTCGCGACCACGTCGACAGCCAGCGCGTGTTCGTCGCCCCCGCCTTCCATTGGCAACTGAACCCCGACACCCGCTTGCTGGTGGAAAGTGAAATCGTGCGCCACAGCTCGACGTTCGATCGCGGCATCGTCGCCCCGAACAATCGCTGGAGCGGCGTGTCCCGCTCGACCTTCCTCGGCGAACCCAACGATGGCGACATCGACAATCACAACAACATGCTCCAGGCCGCCCTGGAGCACCAGCTCAACGACGCCTGGCAAGTGCGTCTGGCCAGCCACTACAAGCAGGGTGAACTCTGGGGCTTCGCCTCCGAGGCACGTCCGTTGAACGCCGACGGCCACACGGTGAATCGCCGCTATCGCGAGCGCGACAATAATTGGCACGACAGCATCACCCAGCTGGAATTGCGCGGGCTGTTCGACCTCGGTCCCTGGCAGCATGAATTGCTGGTTGGCAGCGAATATGAGGATTACCGCAAGAACGAGCGCGTGACCACCGTCGGTGGCAGCCCCTATCCCATCGACATCTACCATCCGATCTACGGCCAGCCGAAACCCAATGGTGCTCGGAGCGGCACGGACTTCTTCGAGCATGTGCAAAGCCGCGCACTGAACCTGCAGGATCAGATCGTCTTCACCGACAAATTGCGAGGCATGCTTGGCGTGCGCTACGAGCATTTCGAGCAGAGCATCGATGACCACACCCGCAACGCCACCAGTCGCCAGCGCCACGACACCCTGACGCAACGGACTGGCCTGCTCTATCAGCTGACGCCCGAGGTCGGCCTGTTCGCCAACGCCTCTACCTCGTTCAAGCCCAATAACGGTCTGGACGCCGATGGCAAGACTTTCGACCCCGAGGAAGGTGTTGGCTACGAAGTGGGAATCAAGAGCGCGTTGTTCGACGACCGCCTGAGCACGACCCTGGCCGCGTTCCATATAGAAAAGGAAAACGTCCTGAGCCCGGTCGTCGGAACCGACTTCAGCCGTGCCGTCGGCAAGGCTCGCAGCCAAGGCATCGACCTGCAGGTGACCGGCCAGGTGAGCGACGCCGTGCGGGTAATTGGCGCGTATGCCTACATCGATGCCGAGGTGACCAAGGGTGACGAAACCATTCCCACCGGCAGCCGGATCCTTGGCGTCGCCAGACACAGCGGTAGCCTGCTGGGGGTCTACGAATTCCAGGACGGACACCTGCGCGGTTCGGACGTCGGCGCGGCATTCACTTACGTCGGCGATCGTTCGGGCGAAGCCGGCAAGGATTTCGACCTACCGGCCTACCACACCGTGGACCTGCTGGCCCATTACAAGGCCAGCGATGAGGTCACCGTGGGCCTGAACCTGAACAACGTCTTCGACGAAAAATACTACGAGCGCGCCTACAGCACCTATTGGGTCAATCCCGGCGAGCCACGCAATTTCACCGTCAGCCTCACCCTCGATCTGTAAAAGGAAATACCCATGAAACACCCCAAGACGATCGCCCTGCTCGGCCTGCTCCTGGCAACACAGGCCTCGGCCCATGGTTTGTGGACCGAACAACGGCGCGGCAACATCGAAGTGATCTACGGCCATGGCGCCGAAGACAATGCGTTCAAGGCGCAGAAAGTCAGCGGCGCCTGGGCCTATGACCTCGCTGGCAAAATGATCCCCGTCACCGTGCAGCGCCTGCCTGACCACGCCCGCCTGCAACCGCTCAAGCCACCGGCCGTGCTCGCGGTGGCACTGGACAATGGCCCGTGGTCCCAGACCGCCGACAAGAAGTGGGTCAATGAAGGGCGCAGCAAAGTACCGGGGGCGCTCGAATCGACCCACACCTTCAAATACAGCCTGGCGATCTACGAACCGGGGGCGAAGCTGCCGAAACTGGACGCGGTCAAGTTCCTCATCCTGCCCGAAGCCGACCCGCTGACCGTCGGTCCTGGCCAGTCATTGCCCGTGCGGGTGCTGCTCGACGGCAAACCGGCCGCCGGCGTGAAACTGGTAGGCGACTACCGCAGCGCACCGAACACCGTGTCGACCGAAACCGACGCCGAAGGCCGGGCCAAGGTGCTCGTGCGAAACGAAGGGCTGAACGTGATCGCCGCACAAATGGAGATCCCACTCAAGGACGATCAGGATGCGGCCACCCGTGGCGTGTTCACCTCGCTGACGTTCCTGGGTGAACCGCATCACGAGTAAGGTTCTATCCCCTGAAAAACAATGTGGGAGCGAGCTTGCTCGCGATGGCAGAGGTTCAGTCACACAAGCCATGACTGATACACCGCTATCGCGAGCAAGCTCGCTCCCACAGGTCTTGCATCGAAGGATCAGAGATCGCCGAGGGCGTCGACCAACGCCTGGTTCTGCTCCGGCGTGCCAATGCTGATCCGCAGGAACTGGGCGATCCGCGCCTGCTTGAAGTGCCGCACGATCACGCCCTGCTCCCGCAACTTCGCCGCCAGACCGGCCGCATCATACTGCGGGTGACGGGCGAAAATGAAGTTGGCCGCCGACGGCAGCACCTCGAAACCTTTGGCCTCCAGTTGCGCCACCACCCACTCGCGGTGCTCGATGACCCGCTGGCAGGTCTGCTCGAAATACTCGCGGTCGTCGAACGCCGCCGCACCACCGACATTTGCCAGGCGATCCAGCGGGTAGGAGTTGAAGCTGTTCTTGATCCGCTCCAGCGCTTCGATCAGGTCCGGATGGCCCACCGCCAGGCCCACCCGCAGCCCCGCCAGCGAGCGGGACTTGGACAGGGTCTGGGTGACCAGCAGGTTGGGGTAACGGTCCACCAGGCTGATGGCCGTTTCGCCGCCGAAGTCGATATAGGCTTCATCGACCACCACCACCGATTCCGGGTTGGCTTCGAGGATCCGCTGCACCGCATCCAGTGCCAGCAGGCAACCCGTCGGGGCGTTCGGGTTGGGAAAGATGATCCCGCCGTTCGGCTTGGCATAGTCCGCCGGGTCGATCCGGAACTGCGCGTCCAGCGGCACCGCGTCGAACGGGATACCGTACAGCCCGCAATACACCGGATAGAAGCTGTAGCTGATGTCCGGGAACAGGATCGGCTGGTCGTGTTGCAGCAAGCCGTGGAAGATGTGCGCCAACACTTCGTCCGAACCGTTGCCGAGGAACACCTGGTTGGCTTGCACGTTGTAATAGCGGGCCACGGCACTCTTCAGCAGATCGCTGTTGGGATCCGGGTACAGGCGCAGGTTATCGTTGAGCTCGGCCTGCATCGCCGCGAGCGCCTTGGGCGACGGGCCGTAGGGGTTCTCGTTGGTGTTGAGCTTGACCAGCCGGGTCAGCTTGGGCTGCTCACCCGGTACGTAGGGCACCAGGTCCTTGACGAACGGGCTCCAGAATTTACTCATTTCAGTTCCCCTGTCCTTCAATGGATGGCTCATCCAGAATGCGGTACTCGGCACTGCGAGCGTGGGCGCTCAACGATTCGCCACGGGCCAGCACGGAAGCGGTCTTGCCCAGCTCGGACGCGCCCTGCTCGGAGCAGAAAATGATCGACGAACGCTTCTGGAAGTCATACACCCCCAGCGGCGACGAGAAGCGCGCGGTGCCTGACGTCGGCAGCACGTGGTTGGGCCCTGCGCAGTAGTCGCCCAGGGCTTCGCTGGTGTGGCGGCCCATGAAGATCGCACCGGCATGACGGATCTTCGGCAGCCAGGCCTGTGGATCGGCCACCGACAACTCCAGGTGCTCCGGTGCGATGCGGTTGGCGACCTCGATGGCCTGCTCCATGTCATCGACCTTGATCAGCGCGCCACGACCATTGATGGACGTGTTGATGATCTCGGCGCGGTCCATGGTCGGCAGCAGCTTGTCGATGCTGGCGGCCACCTGGTCGAGGAACCCGGCATCCGGGCTGACCAGGATCGCCTGGGCGTCTTCATCGTGCTCGGCCTGGGAAAACAGGTCCATGGCGATCCAGTCCGGGTCGGTCTTGCCGTCGCACACCACGAGGATTTCCGAAGGACCGGCGATCATGTCGATGCCGACCTGGCCAAACACGTGGCGCTTGGCGGTGGCGACATAAATGTTGCCCGGGCCGACCACCTTGTCGACCCTCGGCACGCTTTCGGTGCCATAGGCCAGCGCCGCCACCGCCTGGGCGCCGCCGATGGTGAACACCCGGTCCACCCCGGCGATGCAGGCAGCCGCCAGCACCAGCTCGTTGATTTCACCCCGCGGGGTCGGGACCACCATGACCACTTCGGCCACGCCGGCGACCTTGGCAGGGATGGCGTTCATCAGCACCGACGAGGGATAGGACGCCTTGCCACCCGGCACGTACAGGCCGGCACGGTCCAGCGGCGTGACTTTCTGGCCGAGCACCGTGCCGTCGGCCTCGGTGTAGGACCAGGAATCCTGCTTCTGCCGTTCGTGATAGTCACGCACCCTGGAGGCGGCTTTTTCCAGGGCTTCGCGCTGGGCCACGGTGATCCGTGTCAGGGCCAGCTCCAGGCGCTCGCGCGGCAGGATCAGGTCGGCCATGGACGCCACCTGCAAGCCGTCGAACTTCTGGGTGAATTCCACCAGCGCCGCATCGCCACGCTCGCGCACGGCCTTGATGATGTCCAGTACCCGCTGGTTGACCGAATCGTCAGACACACTTTCCCAGCTCAGCAAATGATCCAGATGATGGGCGAAATCCGGATCGGCAGCGTTGAGTCGGCGAATCGATGTGGGAGCGGTCATGGCGAGGGCCTCATTAATGGCGAATGCTCAGGCGCCCTAAGCTACCAGTCCATTCGCGTGGGCACCTGAGAAAATTGGCTATGACACGGATAGACGGGCGCGACCGCAGTCGCGCAGGTGTATCAGCCGCGGTGTCGCGATTCCACTGCCTTGCGCAGGGTATCGATCAAAGCCTGGATACGGGCGTGCTGCATCTTCATCGACGCCTTGTTGACGATCAGACGGGAGCTGATGTCGGCGATGAAATCCTGGGGTTCCAGGCCATTGGCCCGCAGGGTGTTGCCGGTGTCGACCACGTCGATGATCTTGTCCGCAAGACCGATCAGCGGCGCCAGTTCCATTGAACCGTACAACTTGATGATATCGACCTGGCGGCCTTGCTCGGCGTAGTAGCGCTTGGCGATGTTGACGAACTTGGTCGCCACCCGCAGGCGGCCCTTGGGCTGCGGCGCGCCGACCTTACCGGCGGTCATCAGCTTGCAACGGGCGATTTGCAGGTCCAGGGGCTCGTACAGGCCCTGGCCGCCGTATTCCATCAGCACGTCCTTGCCGGCGACACCGAGGTCGGCAGCGCCATGTTCAACGTAGGTCGGCACATCGGTGGCACGCACGATCAGCAAGCGCACGTCGGCCTGGGTCGTGGGGATGATCAGCTTGCGGCTCTTGTCCGGATTCTCGGTCGGCACGATGCCCGCTTCAGCCAGAAGCGGCAGGGTGTCGTCAAGGATGCGGCCCTTGGACAGTGCGATGGTCAACATGGAAAGCGTCAGTCCTTATCAAGGTACTCATGCCCGGACGCAAGCGGCGCCGGACATACATCGAGGGTGCAGACACCCTCGACCTGAAACGAAATCAACGGACGCGTCCTTGCGCCCATGCAGGCGGGATCAACCCGGTACGCGGCGGATCTTGGCGCCGAGCATCTGCAGTTTCTCTTCGATGCACTCATAGCCACGGTCGATGTGGTAGATGCGGTCGATCAGGGTGTCGCCTTCGGCAATCAGGGCCGAGATCACCAGGCTGGCCGAGGCCCGCAGGTCGGTGGCCATGACTGGCGCGCCCTTGAGCTTCTCGTTGCCGGTGACGATGGCGGTGTTGCCTTCGACCTGGATCTTGGCGCCCATGCGGTGCAGTTCGTACACGTGCATGAAACGGTTTTCGAAGATCGTCTCGATCACCGCGCCCGTGCCTTCGGCAATCGCGTTGAGGGAGATGAACTGGGCCTGCATGTCGGTCGGGAACGCCGGGTACGGGGCGGTCCGCACGTTGACGGCCTTTGGCCGCTTGCCGTGCATGTTCACTTCGATCCAGTCTTCGCCGCAGGTGACTTCGGCACCGGCTTCCTTGAGCTTCTCCAGGACGGCCTCGAGAATGGTCGGATCGGTGTCCTTGACCTTGACGCGGCCACCCGTGACGGCAGCGGCCACCAGGTAGGTGCCGGTTTCGATCCGGTCCGGCATCACCTTGTAGGTGGCCGAATGCAGGCGCTCGACGCCATCGATGGTGATGGTGTCGGTGCCGGCGCCGCTGATCTTGGCGCCCATGGCGATCAGGAAGTTCGCCAGGTCCACCACTTCAGGCTCGCGCGCGGCGTTCTGCAGCACGCTGCGGCCCTTGGCGAGGGCAGCGGCCATCATGATGTTCTCGGTGCCGGTCACGCTGACGGTATCGAAGAAGAAGTGCGCGCCGCGCAGGCCACCTTCAGGCGCCTTGGCCTTGATGTAGCCGCCTTCGACGTCGATCACCGCGCCCATGGCTTCCAGGCCGCGGATGTGCAGGTCCACCGGACGCGAGCCAATGGCGCAACCGCCCGGCAGGGCGACTTCGGCTTCACCGAAGCGAGCGACCATCGGGCCCAGCACCAGGATCGACGCACGCATAGTCTTGACCAGCTCGTACGGCGCGACCAGGGTCTTGATGGTGCGCGGGTCGATCTCGACGGCGAGTTTCTCGTCGATCACAGGCTCGATGCCCATGCGGCCGAACAGCTCGATCATCGTGGTGATGTCGTGCAGGTGCGGCAGGTTGGCCACGGTCACCGGGCCATCGCACAGCAGGGTCGCGGCCAGGATCGGCAGAGCGGAGTTCTTTGCCCCGGAAATACGGATTTCGCCATCAAGACGAACGCCGCCGGTAATAATCAGTTTATCCATAAGAATCTCGACGCCCTTGGGCTCAGGTGCGCTCGGCCCAGGCCGCGCTGCTGAAAAATTTCATAGTGACCGCATGGATGCTGCCATCGGTGATCCATGGGTTCAAATGGGCATAGACCTGCTGCTGACGCTTCACCGGGCTCAACGCCGCCAGTTCATCGCTGATCACGTTCAACTGAAAGTTGCAGCCTTCGCCTTCAACTTCCACCTGCGTACCTGGCAGTTTTGCTTCAAGGAAGCTCTTAACTTCTACAGCCTGCATGCTCAACCTCAATCGGCGCCCTGTGCGCGCGGGTCGCACATCATACAAAAAAGCCCCGCGCCTGCGAACCCCGCATAGCAGGACTCTGACGGGGGGACTTTTCCAAGGATGTGGGTCAGGGGTGCGCCAACAACTCGGTCAGCTCGCTGACCTGGGCTATTTCGCGCATGTCTTCGGGCATCCCACGGATGCTCCACGTTTTACCGGCAGCCTTGGCGTCGCGCATGAAGCACAGCAGCAGCGACAGGCCGACGCTGCTGGACTTCTGCACCGCCGAGCAGTCGATGACCACTTCGGCGGCACCGCAGGACTCGATCAGCGCCTGGCCCTGCTTGCGCAGCGCCGGGCCGGTGCGGTAGTCCAGCACGCCGCTGAGCATCAGCTCGCCGGCCGGGCCCGGACGAACGGCCGACTCACTCACCGGCTCGATCATTGTTCCTGCTTCTCTTTGGCTTGCTCGGTCACTTCCTTGGCCTTGGCCACTTCACCGGCCCAACCGTCGATGGTCTTGTCCAGGTTGTTGCCGTTGCGCTGCATCGCGTCGGCGAACTGGTCGCGGAACAGCTTGCCGATGTTGATGCCGTTGATGATCACATTGCGCACTTTCCACTCGTCGTTGATCTTCTCGAGCGTGTAGGACACCGGGTAGACCGCCCCGTTGTTGCCCTTGACCTGCATGTCGACGCTGGTACGCGTGCCGCTCTCGTCCTTCGCCGGCGAGACCGTGATGCCCTGGTTGTTGTACTCGAGCAACGCGTTGCCGTAGAACTGCATCAGGCTACGCTTGAAGTTTTCCTGGAAGCGGGTCATCTGCGCCGGGGAGGCCTTGCGCGAGTACTTGACGGTCATGATGCTCTTGGAAATGCCGTCGGCGTCCACCACCGGCCCGACGATACCGTTGAGCGCATCGTAGAACGCGCCCGGGTCCTGCTTGTATTTCTCCTTGTTGGCCGCCAGGTCCGCCAGCAACCGGGTGGTGGTGTCCTGGATGATGTCGTGGGCCGAAGGCGCGGCCACGGCGTTGCCCATCAGCGGCAGCGCCGCGAGCAACACCAACAGGCTACGTCGCAAGATAGAGATCATTCAAAAGCTCCTCATTTGGCGTCTTTGCTAACGGTATTGAGCAGGAATTTACCGATCAGGTCCTCGAGCACCAGGGACGACTGCGTATCGTGGATGGTCCCGCCGTCCTTGAGCACGGTCTCTTCCCCACCTACGCTGAGGCCAATGTATTTCTCGCCCAGCAGCCCAGCCGTGAGGATAGACGCCGTGGTGTCAGTTGGCAGGTTGTCCACGCGCTTTTCCAGCTGCAGCGTCACCCGACCGGTGAAATCCTCGCGGTTCAGATCGATTGCCGTGACCTTGCCGATGGTCACACCGGCCATGGTCACCTTGGCTCTGACAGTCAAACCGGCGATATTGTCAAAATATGCATAAAGTTTATAAGTGTCGGTGCTTGCGGTCGGCGCCAGCCCACTGACCCGCAGGGCCAGCAGCAGCAAAGCCAGGATGCCAGCCAGCAAGAAAAGGCCGACACCGATTTCCAGGGTGCGGTTTTGCATCAGAAATCTCCAAACATCAAGGCGGTCAGAATAAAGTCAAGGCCCAGGACCGCCAGCGAGGCGTACACCACGGTCTTGGTTGTGGCACGGCTGATCCCCTCTGACGTGGGCTCACAGTCATAGCCTTGGAACACGGCGATCCAGGTCACCACGAAAGCGAATACGGCGCTCTTGATCACACCGTTGAGCACATCGTCGAGGAAGTCGACGCTGTTCTGCATGTTGGACCAGTAGGAACCTTCATAGACCCCCAGCCAGTCGACCGCCACCCACGAGCCGCCCCAGATCCCGACGACGCTGAAGATCATCGCCAGCACCGGCAGGGAAATGAAGCCGGCCCACAGGCGCGGGGCGATGATGTACTTGAGCGGATCGACACCGATCATTTCCAGGCTGGACAGTTGCTCGGTGGACTTCATGTTACCGATTTCAGCCGTCAGCGCCGAACCGGCACGCCCGGCGAACAGCAGCGCGGTCACCACCGGGCCGAGTTCGCGCAGCAGGGTCAGCGCGACCATCTGCCCGACGGCCTGCTCCGAGCCATAGCTGGACAGGATGCTGAAGCCTTGCAACGCCAGCACCATGCCGATGAAGATCCCGGAGACCACGATGATCACCAGGGACATCACCCCCACGGCGTGCAACTGCTTGACCAGCAGGCCAAAACCGCCGCCCGTGGCGCTGCGGCCCAGCAAGGCGTGCATCAGGAACAGCGAGGAACGGCCCAGCACCGCCACCACGTCGATGCCCGACCGGCCAAACAGGCGAATTCTTTCCAATAATGATTTCTTGCGCATCAGCGCTTCCCCAACAGATCGGTACGGTAGTCCGTGGCCGGAAAATGGAACGCCACCGGTCCGTCCGGATCACCCTTCATGAATTGGCGAATACGCGGGTTGTCCGAGTCCTTCAACTCCTGGGGCGTGCCCTGCCCCAGCACCTGGCCATCGCCGACCACATAGATGTAGTCGGCAATGCTGGCGGTTTCGGCCAGGTCGTGGGACACCACGATACTGGTGATGCCCAGCGCGTCGTTGAGCAGGCGGATCAGGCGCACGAGCACGCCCATGGCGATCGGGTCCTGCCCGACGAAGGGCTCGTCGTACATGAGGATCTTCGGATCGAGGGCGATCGCCCGTGCCAGGGCGACCCGGCGCTTCATGCCACCGGACAGTTCGTCCGGCATCAGCTCGAGGGCGCCACGCAGCCCGACGGCCTGCAACTTGAGCAACACGATGTCGCGGATCATCTCTTCCGGCAGGTCGGTATGGACCCGCAGGGGAAACGCCACGTTCTCGAAGACGTCGAGGTCGGTGAACAAGGCACCACTCTGGAACAACACGCCCATGTGCTTGCGCGCATCGAACAGGTCGCTGCGCGACAATTGGGGAAGATTCTGGCCATTGACCCAGACTTCGCCGGCACTGGGACGCAGCTGCGCGCCCATCAGCCGCAACAGCGTGGTCTTGCCGCACCCGGAAGGCCCCATGATGCCGGTCACCTTGCCGCGCGGGATGCGAATATCGATGTCATTGAAAATGCTGCGCGTCCCTCGCTTGAAGGACAGCCCCTTCAGCTCGACCGCGTAGGCGTTGTCGGCACTCATCTAAACTCCTTGCGATGCAGCCTCACATTCGAATGCCCCGGCCAGCCGACAAACGCCGGTACCGCCGGGCACCCGAACCGGCGGCGAACTATAGCACTGCAACACCCCTGCGCCCAAGGCCCAAGCCAGGGCCCGATCGGCCCGGACCCACGGGCAAAGACCACACTTTGTGTCAGGCCGGGCTGGCCATTCGCACAAAGCATGACGAACTTGCGTGAGTGAATGGTTCATTGCCGCTATAATCGCCGCCTTTTCATCGGGCTATACGATTTCTGACATGAGCCAATCCAGCGACCTGATTCAATCGGCACAACGTACCATCCGCCTCGAGCTCGAAGCCGTACAAGGCTTGCTGCCCCATATCGACGCTGATTTCGTACGCGCCTGCGAGATGATTCTGGCCAGCAAGGGCCGCGTGGTCGTGGTCGGCATGGGCAAGTCCGGGCACATCGGCAACAAGATTGCCGCCACGCTGGCCAGCACCGGCACCACGGCGTTTTTCGTGCATCCGGCCGAGGCCAGCCATGGCGACATGGGCATGATCACCCGCGATGACGTCATCCTGGCATTGTCCAACTCCGGTTCCACCCATGAAATCGTCACGCTGCTACCGCTGATCAAGCGCCTGGGCATCCAGTTGATCAGCTTCACTGGCAACCCCGATTCACCGCTGGCCAAGGCCGCCAACGTAAACCTCAACGTGCATGTCGAGCACGAGGCCTGCCCGCTGAACCTGGCGCCGACCTCCTCCACCACTGCCGCGCTGGTCATGGGCGATGCCCTGGCCGTGGCCCTGCTGGAAGCCCGGGGCTTCACCGCCGAAGACTTCGCCTTTTCCCATCCCGGCGGCGCCCTGGGCCGTCGCCTGCTGCTGAAAGTCGAAAACGTGATGCACGCCGGCCAGGAGTTGCCGCAAGTGCAGCGCGGCACCCTGCTCAAGGACGCCCTGATGGAAATGACCCGCAAGGGCCTGGGCATGACAGTGGTCCTCGAAGCCGACGGCAAGCTGGCCGGGATCTTCACCGACGGCGACTTGCGCCGCACCCTGGACCGCACCATCGACATCCACAGCGCGACCATCGACCAGGTGATGACGCCCCACGGCAAGACTGCCCGCGCCGAGATGCTCGCCGCCGAGGCCTTGAAGATCATGGAAGACCACAAGATCAACGCCCTGGTGGTCGTCGACGACGAAGATCGCCCGGTGGGCGCCCTGAACATGCACGACCTGTTGCGTGCGGGAGTCATGTAAATGAACGAAGACCTGTTGCAACGCGGCCAAGCCATCAAGCTGGCGGTATTCGATGTGGACGGCGTGCTGACCGACGGTCGCCTGTATTTCCTCGAGGACGGCAGCGAGTTCAAGACGTTCAACACCCTCGACGGCCATGGCATCAAGATGCTGATGGCCGCCGGCGTACAGACTGCCATCATCAGCGGCCGCAAGACCCCGGTGGTCGAGCGGCGCGCGAAAAACCTCGGCATCCCGCACCTTTACCAGGGGCGCGAGGACAAACTCGTCGTCCTCGACGAGCTTCTGGGTCAACTCAACCTAAGCTATGAACAGGTGGCCTATCTCGGTGACGACCTGCCGGACCTGCCGGTGATCCGCCGGGTCGGCCTGGGCATGGCGGTGGCCAACGCGGCCAGCTTCGTCCGCGAACACGCCCACGGCGTCACCATGGCGCGCGGCGGCGAAGGTGCGGCCCGTGAATTCTGTGAACTGATCCTGCGCGCCCAGGGCCGCCTCGAAGCGGCCAACGCCGCGTACCTGTGAGCCATTTATGCTGAGCAAGAAAATTCGCACCATCGTGGTGTTTGCCTGTATCGCAGCGATCTTCGCGGCGGTGGGCTATTGGAACATCAGCCCGGAACGGTTTCTCGACCAGCCCGCGCCCGTGGTCGAAGAGAAGATCGACTGGTATGCGACCAACACCCACACCCTGCAGTACCTGCCCGACGGTAAAGTGCAGTACGAAATGACCGCCGACAAGGTCGACCACGTCAAGGCAACCGACATTACGCTGGTCACCAAGCCGGACCTGAACATGTTCCGTGGCACCGAGTTCCCGTGGCACGTGCAGAGCGAACACGCCGAAGTCAATTCCGGCGGCACCGAAGTGGAATTGATCGACTCGGTACGGGTGGCCCGGACCGATGAGAAGAATCGTACGACCATCATCACCAGTACACGCATGACGGTGTTCCCGCAGCAACAATATGCGCAGACCGAGCAACCCGTTAGAATCGACGGCGCCGGGGGTGTATCGACCGGTACGGGAATGAAGGCGTATTTGAAGGAAAGCAGGATACACCTGCTATCGAACGTAAGAGGACAGTATGAAGCTCGCTAAAACCCTCCCTATTTTGCTCAGTCTGGGCGCAGCACTGGGAAGCGCGAGCGCCTGGGCCCTTCCCAACGACCGCGACCAGCCTATCCGCATCCAGGCCGACGACGCCCAGTTGGACGACAAGAACGGCGTCGCCACCTACAAGGGCGATGTGATCATCACCCAGGGTTCGATGAAGGTGACCGGCAACACCGTGACCATCACGCGCACCCAGTCCGGCGACATCGACGTGGTGACCTCGGTCGGCAACCTGGCCTATTTCGAGCAGTTGCAGACCGCCGGCGACACCAAGCCTGTCCAGGGCTACGGCGTGACCATCCAGTACCACGCTTCCCAGGATCGCGTCGTCCTGATCGACCGCGCCAAGGTCATCGACAAGGACAACAACGTCACCCAGGGCGAGAAGATCGTCTACGACACCAACAAGAAACTGGCCAGCGCCGGTCGCGCCACCGGCAGCAAGGTGACCGAGCAGCGTCCACGGATCGACATGGTGATCCAGCCTAAAAAGAAAACCGAGCAGAAGGCCCAGTAATGGCAACTCTGAAAGCTCAGCACCTGGCCAAGAGCTACAAGAGCCGTCAAGTCGTGCGTGATGTCAGCCTGTCCATCGACAGCGGCCAGATCGTCGGCCTGCTCGGCCCCAACGGCGCGGGCAAGACCACCTGCTTCTACATGATCGTCGGCCTGGTCCAGGCCGACCAGGGCCGTGTACTGATCGACGACCTGGATGTCAGCCACCAGCCGATGCACGGCCGGGCCAAGGCCGGCATCGGCTACCTGCCGCAGGAAGCGTCGATCTTCCGCAAGCTGTCGGTCGCCGACAACATCATGGCGATCCTGGAGACCCGCAAGGAACTCGACAAGGCCGGTCGTCGCCAGGAGCTGGAAAGCCTGTTGCAGGAATTCCACATCAGCCACATCCGCGACAACCTGGGCATGAGCCTGTCCGGCGGCGAACGACGCCGGGTGGAAATCGCCCGCGCCCTGGCCACCGCGCCGAAATTCATCCTGCTCGACGAACCCTTCGCCGGCGTGGACCCGATCTCGGTGGGCGACATCAAGCAGATCATCCACCACCTCAAAGCCAAGGGCATCGGCGTGCTCATCACTGACCACAACGTGCGCGAGACCCTGGATATCTGCGAAACCGCCTATATCGTCAATGACGGCCAGCTGATCGCCGAGGGCGACTCCGCCGCCATCCTGGCCAACGACCTGGTCAAGGAAGTGTACCTGGGCCATGAGTTCCGCCTGTAAGCACGAGTGTCTGGCGAATCGCCGCGGGCATTGCTGATTTTATTATGGTGATGCCCTAGGCAAACACTTCAGTTTCAGGCATATAATTTGCTTAAGTTTGGCGCTCCGGCGCCCTGTAGTGGATGGCGCATGTGCGCCGGCGAATAAGGTGTTAAGCCCCTGCCATGAAACCATCGCTAGTCTTGAGAATGGGCCAGCAGCTGACGATGACGCCGCAGCTGCAACAGGCCATCCGCCTGCTCCAATTGTCGACCCTGGACCTGCAACAGGAAATCCAGGAGGCCCTGGAGTCCAATCCGATGCTCGAACGCCAGGAAGAAGGCGACGACTTCGACAACACCGACCCGCTGGCCGACAACGTCGAGCAGAAAACCAACACCGAGATTCCCGAACCGTCCTATCAGGAAGCCGCCCCGACGGTGGACAACCTCGAGGATGGCGAATGGAACGAACGCATTCCCAACGACCTGCCCGTGGACACGGCCTGGGAAGACGTCTACCAGACCAGCGCCAGCAGCCTGCCGAGCAGCGATGACGACGAGTGGGACTTCACCACCCGCACCTCCGCCGGCGAGAGCCTGCAAAGCCACCTGCTGTGGCAGCTGAACCTGGCGCCGATGTCCGACACCGATCGCCTGATCGCCGTCACCCTCATCGACTGCATCAACAACCAGGGCTACCTGGACGAGACCCTGGAAGAAATCCTCGAGGCCTTCGACCCCGAGCTCGACATCGAGCTGGACGAGATCGAGGCTGTCCTGCACCGTATCCAGCAGTTCGAGCCGGCCGGCATCGGCGCCCGCAACCTGGGCGAGTGCCTGCTGCTGCAACTGCGCCAGCTACCGATCAAGACCCCCTGGCTGGCCGAAGCCAAGCGGCTGGTCAGCGACTACATCGACCTGCTGGGCGGCCGCGACTACAGCCAGTTGATGCGGCGCATGAAGCTCAAGGAAGACGAACTGCGCCAGGTCATCGAACTGGTCCAGAGCCTCAACCCACGCCCCGGCTCGCAGATCGAGTCCACCGAGCCCGAATACGTGGTGCCCGACGTCATCGTGCGCAAGCACAACGATCGCTGGCTGGTCGAGCTGAACCAGGAGTCGGTGCCCAAGCTGCGGGTCAACGCCCAGTACGCCGGCTTCGTCAGGCGCGCCGACACCAGCGCCGACAACACCTTCATGCGCAACCAGTTGCAGGAAGCGCGCTGGTTCATCAAGAGCCTGCAGAGTCGCAACGAAACCCTGATGAAAGTCGCCACCCAGATCGTCGAGCATCAGCGCGGCTTCCTGGAGTACGGCGACGAAGCGATGAAACCGTTGGTCCTGCATGACATCGCCGAAGCGGTGGGCATGCACGAATCGACGATTTCCCGGGTGACCACCCAGAAATTCATGCATACCCCGCGGGGCATCTATGAATTGAAATACTTTTTCTCCAGCCACGTCAGCACCTCCGAAGGCGGCGAATGCTCGTCCACGGCCATCCGCGCGATCATCAAGAAACTGGTGGCCGCGGAAAATCAGAAAAAGCCGTTGAGTGACAGCAAGATCGCTGGTTTACTGGAGGCACAAGGCATTCAGGTGGCCCGCCGTACCGTCGCCAAGTACCGCGAATCCCTCGGGATCGCACCTTCGAGCGAACGCAAGCGGTTGATGTGACCGGCCACGCCACAGCGTTCCAGTGGCAGGCATTTCTGCCTGCCGCTTTATGCACTGGCAACGAAGGAGAAGCTGTATGCAAGTCAACATCAGTGGACACCAACTGGAAGTGACCGAACCCCTGCGCACCTACATCGGCGAAAAACTCGACCGATTGGAAAGGCATTTCGACAAGATCACCAATGTGCAAGTCACGATGAACGTCGAGAAGCTGCTGCAGAAAATCGAAGCCACGTTGCATATTCCCGGCGCAGAGGTGGTTGCCAATGCGGAGCACACAGACATGTATGCCGCGATTGACCTGCTGACCGACAAGCTGGATCGCCAACTCAAAAAGCATAAGGAAAAGACCCAGAGCCTCCTCCAGGGCGCTACCGGTCGTTAACCCCCCCAATCCATGATCCGACTAGAAACCATCCTGACCCCCGGCCGTTCCCTGGTGAACGCGCCGGGCGGCAGCAAAAAGAAAGCCCTCGAACAAATCGCCAACCTGATCCACCGCGAAGTACCGGATCTGGAAATGCAGGACGTCTTCGAGGCCCTCGTTGCCCGTGAAAAACTCGGTTCCACCGGTTTTGGCAACGGCATCGCCATTCCCCACTGCCGCCTCAAGGGATGTACCTCGCCCATCAGCGCGTTGCTGCACCTTGAAGCCGCCATTGATTTCGACGCCATCGACGGCGCACCGGTCGACCTGCTGTTCGTGCTGCTGGTCCCGGAAGCGGCGACCGATGCGCATCTTGAGCTGCTGCGCCAGATCGCCAGCATGCTGGACCGCAAGGAAGTGCGCGAAAAACTGCGCAGCGCACCGAGTAACCAAGCCTTGTATCAGGTTGTCCTGGACGAGCAGAACGGTCATTAACCATGCGCATGATCATCGTCAGTGGTCGCTCCGGCTCCGGTAAAAGCACGGCCCTCAACGTGCTTGAGGACAGCGGCTACTATTGCATCGACAACCTGCCCGCCGGCCTGCTGCCGGAGCTGGCCGAGCGCGCGATGATCCATACCGAGCTGGCGCAGCCGCTGGTTGCCGTGTCCATCGATGCGCGCAACCTGCCCAGCCACCTGTCGCGCTTCCCGGCCCTGCTGGAGGAAGTGCGCAGCCGGCACATCCAGTGCGACGTGCTGTACCTGGACGCCGATGAAGAAACCTTGCTCAAGCGTTTTTCCGAGACCCGCCGGCGCCACCCGCTGAGCAACGCCAATCGCTCCCTGGCCGAAGCCATCGAGGATGAGAGCCAGCTGCTCGGGCCAATCGCCGACCTGGCGGACCTCAAGGTCAACACCACGAACCTGAACCTGTATCAGCTGCGCGACACCATCAAGTTGCGCCTGTTGAACCAGCCGGAGCCAGGCACGGCGTTCCTGGTGGAGTCGTTCGGGTTCAAGCGTGGCATGCCCGTGGACGCCGACCTGGTGTTCGACGTGCGCTGCCTGCCCAACCCTTATTGGAAGCCGGAATTGCGCGAGCAGTCCGGGCTCGACCAACCGGTGATCGACTACCTGGCGGCACAGCCGGATGTCGAAGAAATGTACCAGGACATTTCCAGCTACCTGCTCAAGTGGCTGCCCCGCTTTGCCGCCAGCAACCGTGCCTACGTCACGATTGCAATTGGCTGCACGGGCGGCCATCACCGCTCCGTCTACCTGACCGAACGCCTGGGTCAGCTCCTGCAACAATCCCTGAAGAATGTCCAGGTTCGCCACCGCGACCTCAGCTAAAGGATTCACATCGCGATGCCTGCTCGGGAAATAGAAATCATCAACAAGCTAGGCCTGCACGCCCGGGCTTCAGCCAAGTTCGTCGGCGTGGCGGGGCGGTTCAAGGAAACGACCATCCGCGTCGGTCGGACGCCTAAATCCATGATCGACGGCAAGAGCATCATGGCCATGATGATGCTCGCCGCCGGCAAGGGCACCAAGATCCACCTCGCCACTGAAGGCAAAGAGGCGCAGGAGGCCATGGATGCCCTGGTGGCCTTGATCAACAACTATTTCGACGAAGGCGAGTAACGCCCGGCAACTTGCAGTCAACGAAAAAGGGCACATCCCTGTGGAGGATGTGCCCTTTTTCATGGCAACGGAAAATCAGCTGCCCGCCACCGTCATTCGCTCGATCAACACCGAACCGGTGCGGATGTTGCTACGCAGCTCCAGGTCGTTGCCCACGGCAACGATCTGCTTGAACATGTCGCGCATGTTGCCGGCGATGGTCACTTCCTGCACCGGGAATTGAATCTCGCCGTTCTCAACCCAGAACCCCGCCGCGCCGCGGGAATAGTCGCCGGTCACCATGTTCAGGCCATGCCCCATCAGCTCGGTCACCAACAGGCCCCGACCCATCCGCCGCAGCAGCGCCGCCTGGTCTTCTTCGCCGTGGGTCACGAACAGGTTGTGCACGCCACCGGCGTTGGCGGTGCTCGGCATGCCGAGCTTGCGGCCCGAATAGGTGCCGAGGATGTAGGACACCAGCTCACCGTTCTCCACGAACGGCTTGGCGTAGGTTGCCAGGCCGTCGCCGTCGAACGCCGAGCTGCCCATGGCCTGCATCAGGTGGGGGCGTTCGTCGATGGTCATCCATTCCGGGAACAGCTTCTGGCCCAGGGCACCTTCGAGGAACGACGACTTGCGGTACAGGTTGCCGCCCGACACCGCCGACAGGAAGCTGCCGAACAGCCCACCGGCCAGCTCGGCGGAAAACAGCACCGGCACTTCGCAAGTCGGCACCGGTCGTGCGCCGAGACGGCTGGCCGCCCGTTGCGCGGCTTTCTGGCCGATGCTCACCGGGTCCGCCAGCAGCGTGCCCTGGCGGCTCACGTCGTACCAGTAATCACGCTGCATCTGGCCGTTCGCCTCGGCGATCATCACGCAACTGAGGCTGTGGCGCGTCGAGGCATAGCCGCCGATGAACCCGTGGCTGTTGCCATAGACCCGGCAGCCCTGGTGGGTATTGAGGGTGGTACCGTCGGCATTCTTGATTCGTGCATCGGCGTCGAACGCCGCCGCTTCGCAGCGCAGCGCCTGCTCGATGGCCTGTTCGGGAGTGATGTCCCAGGCGTGGAACAGGTCGAAATCGCGCACCTCCTTGCACATCAGCGCGGCATCGGCCAGGCCGGAGGCTTCGTCCTCGGAGGTGTGCCGGGCAATCGCCAACGCAGCGGCGACGGTCTCGCGAATGGCCTCCGGGCCGCTGGCCGATGTACTGGCCGACCCCTTGCGCTGGCCGACATACAAGGTGATGCCAAACCCCTGGTCGCGATTGAACTCGACGGTTTCCACCTCGCGCTGGCGCACCGATGTCGACAGGCCCTGCTCCAGCGACACCGCCACTTCACACGCACTGGCCCCCTGGCGCTTGGCCTCGGCGAGGATCTGCTCGACCTGCTCCTGCAGTGCCGGCAATGCTTGCGGGCCGACGCTCTGAACTGCACTCATTGTTTTCTCCATCAAATTCGGCTTTCGGTTAGGCCTTCGAGCGACCGGGCCGGACAAGCGGCCCCCGACTGGTTATCATGGCGGCGTTTCTTTGCGGACTGCCACCATGGTTGATTCTTACGACGACTCCCTCTACGGGGGTGAAAAAAGCAAATCCCAGGTCAAACGCGAGCTGCATGCTCTGGTTGACCTCGGCGAGCGCCTGACAACACTCAAGCCTGACTTGCTGGCCAAACTGCCCCTGACCGACGCCTTGCGCCGGGCCCTGGCCGATGCGCCCAAGCACACCGCGAATATCGCGCGTAAACGGCACCTGCAATTCATCGGCAAACTGATGCGCGACCAGGACACGGACGCCATCCTGGTGCTGCTCGATCAACTCGATGCCTCCACCCGGCAGTACAACGAACGCTTCCACAACCTGGAGCGCTGGCGCGATCGCTTGATCGCAGGCGACGACGGCACCCTGGAAAAATTCGTCATCGACTACCCCGAGGCCGATCGCCAGCAACTGCGCTCCCTGATCCGTCAGGCCCAGCACGAAGTGGCGCAGAACAAGCCGCCGGCCTCGAGCCGTAAAATCTTCAAGTACATCCGTGAACTGGACGAGACTCAACGCGGCTTGCGCTGATCCTCACGGCTGTCACCCCGGCGAGGGAACTCGCTCCCGCTCGGTTGCGTAGCGACCGCATCGGGGCTACTGCGTAGCCCAGCGGGAGCAAGCTCCCTCGCCACGATGCCTGAATCAATTGCCCGGGCATTTTCACGCGCCCGTGCCACCCACGGTGATCGCATCGATCTTCAGGGTTGGCTGGCCGACGCCCACCGGCACCGATTGCCCATCCTTGCCGCAAGTTCCCACGCCGCTGTCCAGCGCCAGGTCGTTACCGACCATCGACACCTTGCTCATCGCCTCCGGCCCGTTGCCGATCAGGGTCGCGCCCTTGACCGGCGCGGTGATCTTGCCGTCTTCGATCAGGTACGCTTCGCTGGTGGAGAACACGAACTTGCCGCTGGTGATGTCCACCTGGCCGCCGCCGAGGTTGGCGCAATAAATGCCTTTTTTCACCGAAGCGATGATTTCCGCCGGATCGCTCTGGCCGCCCAGCATGTAGGTGTTGGTCATGCGCGGCATCGGCAGGTGCGCGTAGGACTCGCGGCGACCATTGCCGGTGCGGGCGACGCCCATCAGGCGGGCGTTGAGCTTGTCCTGCATGTAGCCCTTGAGGACGCCGTTCTCGATCAGCGTGGTGCACTCGGTCGGGGTGCCTTCATCGTCGACGCTCAGGGAGCCGCGACGCCCGGCCAGGGTGCCGTCATCGACAATGGTGCAGAGTTTCGAGGCGACCATTTCCCCCATGCGCCCGCTGTAGGCCGAGCTGCCCTTGCGGTTGAAATCGCCTTCCAGGCCGTGGCCGACTGCTTCGTGCAGCAGCACGCCGGACCAGCCGGAGCCCAGCACCACCGGCAACGTTCCGGCCGGGGCCGGGATGGCCTCCAGGTTGACCAGCGCCTGGCGCAGCGCTTCGCGGGCGTAGCCCATCGCGCGGTCTTCATTGAGGAAATAACGATAGTCGGTGCGCCCGCCACCGCCATGGCCGCCGCGCTCGCGGCGACCGTTCTGCTCGACGATCACGCTGACGTTGAAACGCACCAGCGGCCGCACGTCCGCCGCCAGGCCACCGTCGGTGGAGGCCACCAGGATCCGCTCCCAGACGCCAGCCATGCTGACCGACACCTGCTGGATGCGCGGATCGAGGGCGCGGGTAGCGACGTCGATGCGCTTGAGCAACTCGACTTTTTCGGCGCGGCTCATGACTTCAAGGGGGTTGTCCGGCGCATACAACTGCGCCACGTCCTGGCTGCTGAAGGCCCGGACCGTGCCGTGCTGGCCGGCCCGGGAGATCGAGCGAGCCGCGCGGGCCGCGGCGCCCAGGGCTTCGAGGGTGATGGCATTGCTGTAGGCAAAACCGGTTTTTTCCCCGGACTGGGCACGCACGCCCACGCCCTGGTCCAGGTTGAAGCTGCCTTCCTTGACGATGCCGTCTTCCAGCGACCAGGACTCGGAAATCTGGCCCTGGAAATACAGGTCGGCGGCATCGATGCCCGGGCCGGCCAGGTCGCCCAGCACGCCTTGCAGGCTTTCGAGGGTGACGCCACCGGGGGCTAGAAGGTGTTCACTGACTGAGGACAACAACCCGCTCATATGTTCTACGCCTTGAATTCGTCGTCTTGGACAGGCCGCTGTCGCGCGCCCTGCGAGAAAAAGCGCCGATGGCTGGCCACCGGCATGCGCGCCCGGATGGACGCCTGTTCGCTGCTGTCGCGCTCGGCCACCAGCACGGCCTCGCCTTGATCCTGTTGCGCCAGCACACGGCCCCAGGGGTCGACAATCGCCGCATGGCCGAAGGTTTCCCGAGGCCCCGGGTGCACGCCACCCTGGGCGGCCGCCAGCACGTAGCACTGGGTTTCGATGGCCCGGGCGCGAATCAGCACCTCCCAATGGGCCTGGCCTGTCACGGCGGTAAACGCCGAGGGCGCCGTGATCAGCTCGGCGCCGGCCGCCCGCAGCTCGCTGTAGAGCTCCGGGAAACGCAAGTCATAGCAGACCGTCAATCCCACCCGGCCCACCGGGGTATCGGCGACCACCACGTGGCCGCCATAAGCATAGTCGTCAGACTCGCGGTAGCGCCCGCGATTGTCCGCCACATCCACATCGAACAAGTGCAGCTTGTCGTAGCGCGCGACGATCTCGCCCCGGTCATCGACCAACAACGAGCAGGCATGGGCCTTGGCGTCGGGCCGGCCCACGGGCGGCAGCGGCAACGTACCCGCGACAATCCATAACCTGAGGTCGCGGGCGACCTGTTTCAACCAGGGCAGGATCGGCCCCTGACCAATGGCCTCGGCACGACCGATGTCGGCCACGTCCCGCCGCCCCATGGCTGCGAAATTCTCCGGCAGCACCGCCAGCCTGGCGCCACGGGCGGCCGCCTGCTCCAACAGCGCACGGGCCCGCGCCAGGTTGTCGAGCACGTCGCTCTGGCTGACCATTTGAATGACTGCGACTGACATGGTACTTCCCTCTTTTCATCCTCGCCCAAGGCGGCTGTGGGAGCAAAGCTTGCTCGCGATGAGGCAGGTGCATCCAACATACAGGCTGACTGATACAGCGCAATCGCGAGCAAGCTTTGCTCCCACAGGCCCACTCCCACAAGGGGGTTGGCGTCGAACTGTCAGAACGGCTTGTCGAAGGTGATCTTCGGCTCTTTCCACGGCCCCTTGACGTCGTATCTTACGCTGGCGAAACGTGCCACGCGGTCGCCGATCAACTTGTCGATCAAAAACAGCGCCCCGCCCACCGCCGGTGCCCCGACGATCAACGCGGCGATAGGCAGGTTGTTGGTCACCGGCAGGGTCACCAGCAGCTTGGCGTCGACGCGGTCGGCCACCATGTCCAGCGTGCCGTTGAGTTCCAGGTTGCTTGACGGACCGGTCAGGGTAATCGGCTCGCGGGTCACATAGACGCCGTCGCTCGCCACCAGCAGCCCCTTGACCCGGTCGTAGCTCAAGCCCTTGCCGAACAGGTCGGAGAAGTCCAGGCGCAGGCGCCGGCCGATGGAGTTGAAGTTCAACAGGCCGAATACCCGCAACGCCTGGGCACTGCCTTCGACTTCGACGAACTGGCCTTTGCTCAACGACGCATCGAGGCTGCCGGAGAAACGCTTGGTGGCGACCCACGCCGGCGAACCGGGCCAGCGGCCGTCCACATCCAGGCGGAACTCCTGGCTGGTCACGCTCGGCGCGAAGCCCCAGCCCTTGAGTACGTCGGCCAGGTTCTTGCCGCTGATGCGTCCCTTGTACCAGCTATTGGTGGCACCGGGCGCGCCTTCCCACCCGCCACTGCCATTCAGGACCATGCCCCGCAGGCCCATGTCCAGGTTGTTCAGGGCGATGCCCTTGGGCGTCGGGCGCACTTTCAGCGACCAGGCACCGATGAGGTCCGGGCCCTGGAACAGCTGGTCGATGGCGATATCCATGGCCGGGACTTTGGTCGGATCGACCGAGGCCAGTGGATCCGGGGCATTTTCGTCGGCCTGGACGGTCGGGTCCACGGCCGGCAGGCGAACATAGTCCAGCACGATGCCAATCGGTGCGCCCTTGGCATCCGGCAGGTTGACGTTGCCCTTGGCCTGCTGGCTCGCCAGGCGCAGGCCCCAGGCATCGGCCTTGCGGTCGAGTTGCACCGAGGCCTGGTCCAGGGTGGTGCCCATCGCCGTCAGCTTGCCGACGTTCAGGTCGATGCTGTTGAGCAACTGCTTGGCGCTGCCGCCCGGATCCTGCCCGGCGTAGCGGGTGAGCAGGTCCTGCCACGGGCTGGTGTCCAGTTCCGACAGCGTCCCGCGCAGCCGCAGGCCCTTGGCGCCCGGCAGCACCGCATCACCCGTGCCCAGCAGCAACTCGCCGCGACCGTCGGCCAGCTTCCCGCTCGGCGCGGCGTAGGTGAAGCGGGCCAGGTCGCCATAGGTCGCCCAATAGCGTCGCTCCGGCCCCTGCAAGGTCATGCGAAACGACGTATCGCGCCCGACATCGGCCGCCATGCCAAAAGGCGCCGGCAGGTCCACCGCCACGCCCTTGAGGTTGGAATTGACCGACAACTGGCTGTCGGCACCGTCGAGGATCACCTGCAATTGATACGGCACCACGCCCGATACCGGCAACGGCTGGGTGACATTCAGCCAATTGGCGAGCTTCTTGACGTCCACCTGGCCGGCCGCCGTGACCCGGGTATTGAGCGCGCCGGCGCGGCCCTCGGCAAAGATCTGTGCTGTCACGGGTCGGTCGAACGCCCGGGCGCTGATGCCCTTGCCACTCAAGCCCTTGTTGCTGTCGAAGCGCAGGTCGCCCTTGAGCTGGGTCAGTTCCAGCGCCGGCTCGCTGAGCTTGAGCCGGGCCTTGTCGACGGCGAAGTCCACCAGGATCTTCGGCTCCTCGCCCTTGACCAGCGGGATATCGAGCTTGACGTTGCCTTGCAGGTCGCCCTCGCCTTCCCATCCGGCAAACGTCTCGGCAGTGCCGATGGGCGCGGTCTGGAGAATCTTCAGGCCGTCCCCCAGGCCGCCGGCGAACCCGCCGTCCAGCAGCAGGTGGACGCTCTGCCCGCTGGGTGCGTGGGGAATGTTCACCGCCACGTCCTTGACCTGGGTATCGAGCAATTGTCCTTGGCTGGCATAGACACGCACGCCGCTGTCCTCGACGAAGACATCGCCGCTGACCTTGCTGACCGACGGCCAGCCCGGCTGGAATGCCAGCTCGGCGTCGTGCACCTTGAAGAACAGGCTGATGCTGCGCGCCGCGTCCTCGGCACCGTGGTTCAGCGAGCCCTGGTACTGGAAGAACCCCTGGTCCACCGCCCCCTTGACGATGGCCGTGCGCAGCCATTCGTCCAGCGCCGGGCTGAGGACCGCAGGCAGGTACTTGCCGGTGTAGCGGCCGTCACCGTCCACCAGGCCGACCCGCAGATCCATGTAGTCTTCTTGGCTGTGGTCGAAGTGCAGGCGGATCAGGAAGTCGCCGGCAATCCGGCCCTCCTCGCCCAGCACCTTCAGGTACGGCGCGATCAGGGTGAAGCCCTGCTTGTCCAGCTTCCAGGTCAACCGGGCGTTGGCTTGCAGGTATTGCCAGGGCTTGGCGAAGATCGGGTCCAGGTGCAGGGAAAAGTCCTTGCTGTCCATGCGCAATTCGCCGCCGCCCAGGTCGCCACTGAGGCTGCCCGAGACGTTTCGCGCGGCCGGCGCGCCGTGATAGGCATCGAACCCCACGGTGTCGAGGTTGGTGGCGAAGCTGACCTTCTGGTCGCCGGTGTTCTGCGGACGATAGTCGAGCAACACATTGCGCAGGCTGCCGGTCACCTTGAGCCGGTCGATGGCCGTCGCGACGCCTTCGGGCAATGGCGCCAGGGCATTGAGCAACGGCGTCAGCGGCGTCAGGTCGAGGCGATCCGCCTGCACATGCCAGCGCTCTTCAGCCTGCTCGGTGGCGTCGCTCTGCTGCAGTTGCAGGCGCGACTCCCAGCGGGTCTCCCCCAGGTTCATGGCCAGGGAATCGAACGTCGCGGTGAAGCCCTGGCCGCCACGCTGGAAATAGCCGTTGAGGGCCAGGTTATGAATCTGCACCGGCTTGCGCGCGGCATAACCGCCCTGCAATTGCGGCGCGTTCAGGCGCATGGCCGCACGTTGCACGGTGCCGGCGCCCCAACTGAGCCAGAACTCACCGCCGGCCTGGAGCCGCGCCACGTTCCATTGACCGGTCAGGCGCTTGGGCAACCATTTGGCCCAGTCGCTCTGGGGCAGGCTCAGGTAGGCCTCGGCCTCGCCATTCTTCCAGTCGCTGGCGCGGATCCGGGTGCGCAGGTTGAGGGCCACGGGCTGGCCGTCGGGCAAGGTCAGGCGGGCGTCGAGGCGCTGGCGGCTCGCGCCGGTGCGCAGGCTCAAGCCGACGTAGGTCAGGGTCAGCGGCGCTTGTTCGAGGGGTTGCAGGGTGACCTGGCTGTCGAGCAGCGACAGCTTGGCCACCACTTGCATGCGATCCAGCACCTGCTGCGGGTCGAGAGGCTTGTCGTCCTGCACCGGCAGGCCTTCCAGGGCCCATTTGCCATCGGTGCCTTCCTTGAGGCTGATCTTCAGGCCACTAAGCTCCAGGTGAGCCAGGCGCACCTGGCGTGCCATCAGGCTCGCCCACAGGTCGGGCACCGCGCGCACCTGGTCCAGGTGCAGGGCATTGGGGCCGTCGCCGACCACCACGTCGCGGGCGGCCAGGATCGGCGCCAGTGCGCTCCAGCTACCGTCGAGACTGCCAATGTGCACGGGCAGGCCCAGGGCCTCGCCGGCCCGGTTCTCGACCTCGGCGCGATACTCGGCCACCAGCGGGACCAGCTCGCGGCCAAGGCTGACGTACAACGCCAGCAGCACCAGCAGCAACGCACACAGGCCCAGCCCCCAGCGGGTCAGCGCAGCCAAAAAGCGTGTCAGACGCTCCATGTCAGTGGCCTCCCCCGGCAAAAATGAGCAAAACTGCGGACTTGCCGCTTCCCGAGCCCTTCAGAGCAGCACCACGTCGTATTGTTCCTGGGAATACATGGTTTCGACCTGGAAACGAATCGTGCGTCCGATAAAAGCCTCCAGCTCGGCGACATTGCCCGACTCTTCATCGAGCAGGCGATCCACCACTTTCTGGTTCGCCAACACTCTATAGCCGGTGGCCTGGTAGGCGCGCGCCTCCCGGAGGATTTCCCTGAAGATTTCGTAACACACGGTTTCCGGAGTCTTCAGCTTGCCCCGGCCCTGGCAACTGTTGCAGGGCTCGCACAGCACTTGTTCGAGGCTTTCGCGGGTGCGCTTGCGGGTCATCTGCACCAGGCCCAGCTCGGTGATGCCGATGATGTTGGTCTTGGCGTGATCGCGTTCGAGCTGTTTTTCCAGGGTGCGCAGTACCTGGCGCTGATGCTCTTCGTCCTCCATGTCGATGAAGTCGATGATGATGATCCCGCCCAGGTTGCGCAGGCGCAGTTGCCGGGCGATGGCGGTGGCGGCCTCCAGGTTGGTCTTGAAGATGGTTTCTTCGAGATTGCGATGACCGACGAACGCCCCGGTGTTGACGTCGATGGTGCTCATGGCCTCCGCCGGATCCACCACCAGGTAACCGCCGGACTTGAGTGGGACCTTGCGCTCCAGGGCTTTCTGGATCTCGTCCTCGACACCGTACAGGTCGAAGATCGGCCGCTCACCCGGGTAATGTTCGAGGCGGTCGGCGATTTCCGGCATCAGCTCGGCCACGAACTGGGTGGTTTTCTGGAAGGTTTCCCGGGAATCGATGCGGATTTTCTCGATCTTCGGGCTGACCAGGTCGCGCAGGGTCCGCAGCGCCAGGCCCAGGTCCTCGTAGATCACGCTGGGGGGGGCGATGACCTTGATCTGGGCGGCGATCTGGTCCCAGAGCCGGCGCAGGTAGCGGATGTCCATGAGGATCTCATCGGCCCCTGCACCTTCGGCGGCGGTGCGCAGGATGAAGCCACCGGCCTCCTTGATGCCTTCCTTCTCCACGCAGTCGCTGACCACCTGCTTGAGGCGCTCGCGCTCGGCTTCGTCCTCGATCTTCAGGGAGATGCCGACGTGGGCCGTGCGCGGCATGTACACCAGGTAGCGCGACGGAATCGACAATTGCGTGGTCAGGCGGGCGCCCTTGGAACCGATGGGGTCCTTGGTGACCTGCACCACCAGGCTCTGGCCTTCATGGACCAGCGCGCTGATGGTTTCCACGGCCGGCCCCTCGCGCATGGAGATTTCCGAGGCGTGGATGAACGCCGCGCGGTCCAGGCCGATGTCGACGAAGGCCGCTTGCATGCCCGGCAACACCCGGACCACCTTGCCTTTGTAGATGTTGCCGACGATGCCGCGCTTTTGCGTGCGCTCGACGTGAACCTCTTGCAACACACCGTTTTCAACCACCGCCACGCGCGATTCCATCGGCGTGATGTTGATCAGGATCTCTTCACTCATGGCAGGGTCTCGTTCAGGCATGTTCACGATTATGGCCGCATCAAGTCAGACGGCGCCCGAGGCGCGCTCCAGGGGTTGCCAACAGGGTATGCCGAAATCACCCAGCAGTTGCGCGGTTTCGCACAGCGGCAGGCCCACCACCGCAGAATAGCTGCCCTCCAGACCGGCGACGAACACCGCCCCCAAGCCCTGGATGCCGTAGCCGCCCGCCTTGTCCCGGGGTTCCCCGCTGGCCCAGTAGGCCGCCGCTTCCGATTCGGTGATGGGGCGAAAACGCACCCGGCTGCGCACCACCCGGGATTCACACCGCAGGCCGTCCAGCACGGCAATGGCGGTCAAAACCTCATGATCGCGGCCGGCCAGGCCCCGTAGCATCGCGCGCGCATCGGCCTGGTCCAGTGGCTTGCCGAGAATCCGCCCGTCGAGCACCACTGCCGTGTCGGCCCCCAATACGCAAGCGTGCGCGCCATCCGGCAAGCTGCGCCGCCCGGCCTCGGCCTTGCCGCGCGCCAGGCGCTCGACATAGGCCGCCGGGGTTTCGTGGTCCAGGGGCGTTTCATCGATGTCCGCGCTGATGGCGGTGAAGGGCACGCCGATCTGGGTGAGCAATTCACGCCGGCGCGGCGAGCCTGAGGCGAGGTAAAGCGGTTTCATCAAGACATCTCCCTAACGCGACCGGCTTTTGTGGGGAGGGCGCTTGCTCCCGCTGGACTGCGTAGCGGCCCCGATCTTACGGTCGCTACGCGACCGAGCGGGAGCAAGCTCCCTCGCCACAGGGATGTAAGTCATCAAAAAAGTGTCGATATCCTGAGCGAATCAGTTGATCTTGAAACGCAGGCGCAGGCCCCGCAAACCGAAGCTGACCCAGGGCCAGAGCAGCGCACTGACCAGGGCTGGCAACACCAGCGCCAGGGTCGGCTGGCGATTGCCGGTCAGGGCACTGAGCCACAGCTGGACCAGTTGCGCCAGGCCGAAGATCACCAGGATCACCAGGCATTGCTGCCACATGGGGAACATTCGCAAGCGTTGCTGCAGGGACAGCACCAGGAACGTGATCAAGGTCAGGATCAACGCGTTTTGCCCCAGCAGGGTGCCGTAGAGCACGTCCTCGGCCAGGCCCAGGCACCAGGCGGTGACCATGCCGACCTTGTGCGGCAAGGCCAGCGCCCAGAAGGCCAGCAGCAGGGCCAGCCACAGCGGCCGCAGGATTTCCATGAACTGCGGCAGCGGCGAAACGCTGAGCAACAGGCCGATGGCAAAGGTCAGCCAGACGATCCAGCCGTTACCGGATTTACTGCTCATTCTTCTCGTGCTCCCCTGGTGGCTGGCACGGCGGGCGTCGAGGCCGCGGGCTTGGGCGCGGGCCGGGCATGCTGCGTCGCCGGGGCATGGCTGGTGGAACGGCCGCCGTTCGCCGCAGGCGCCGGGG
>NZ_JAUQOP010000056.1 GCF_030580855.1 Pseudomonas citrullilanati
GCGGTGGTTCAGTGAAAAAATGGATAGCTGACCCACCGCATTCGCGAGCAAGCCCGCTCCCACGAATAGGATGCGATATCAGCGTCGCGGCAACTCGATCATGACCTTCACCCCGCCCCACTCGCTGTCGCGCAGCGTGAGCGTGCCGCCCCAACTGTCGACGATGTCCCGCACGATCCCCAGCCCGAGGCCGTGGCCATCGGTTTGTTCGTCCAGCCGTGTGCCGCGGCTGAAGACCTGGTCGCGGCGATCTTCCGGGATGCCCGGGCCATCGTCTTCCACCGCCAGGGTGTAGGTCCCGGCCGTCTCGGTCACCGCCAGGCGGACCTCGGCGTCGGCCCACTTGCAGGCGTTGTCCAACAGGTTGCCCAGCAATTCCAGCAGGTCCTCGCGGTCCCACGGCAGTTGCAGGCCGGGCGGCCCGAGGTAGCTCAGCTGCAAGTGATCGCCGTGGATCATGTTCAGCGTCGCCAGCAACCCGGGCAGTTCGGCGTCGCAATCCAGGTGCGCGCCGGGCAGCGCATCGCCGGCCAGCCGGGCGCGGTTGAGTTCGCGGTTCAGGCGCTGGCGCACTTGCTCCAGTTGTTCGAGCAACAGCTGGCGCAACTCGGGGTACGGGTCGAGTTTTTCGTTCGACGCCAGGCTTTGCAGCACCGCCAGCGGCGTTTTCAAGGCGTGGCCGAGATTGCCCAGGGCGTTGCGTGAACGCTTGAGGCTGTCCTCGGTGTGGGCCAGCAGGTGGTTGATCTGCGCCACCAACGGTTCCAGCTCCCGCGGGACCTGCTCGTCGAGCTGCGAACGCTGGCCGCGTTGCAACTGCGCAATCTGCTCCCGGGCCCGGTCCAGCGGACGCAAGGCCCGGCGCACGGTGAGGCGTTGCAGCAACAGGATCAGCAGCAGCCCCGCCAAGCCCAGGCCCAGGCCGACCTGCTGCATCCGGCGGAAACTGTCGCGCACCGGGGTGTAGTCCTGGGCGACGCTGATGGAGATGGCCTGGCCCAGGCGCCGGTAGTCGGTGCGCAGCACCAGCAGCTTCTGGCCCTCGGGGCCCAATTGCAGGTTGCTGTGCAGGCCCGGGTGGTCGAGCCGGGGCAATTCCTGGTCCCACAGCGAGCGGGAGCGCCAGTGGGCATCGGCAAAGTCGATGCGAAAGTAATGCCCGGAAAACGGCCGCTGGTAGGCCGGCGACAAGCGTCGCTCATCCAGTTGCAGGCCCTGGGGGCCACGCACCAGCGCCACCAGCAGGTTCTCGCTGTCGTTGCGCAGGCCGGCTTCCAGGTAACGTTGCAGGCCCAGCTCGAACAACCACAGGCTGGTTTGCGCCAGCACCAGGCCCACCACCACCATCACGCCGATCAGGCCCAGGCTCAGGCGGCGCTGGATCGACCTCACTGCGCCTGCCCGCCGAACCGGTAACCCTGGCCGCGACGGGTTTCGATCACGCTGCGGCCCAGTTTGCGCCGCAAGTGATTGACGTGGACCTCCAGCACATTGGAATCGCGCTCGGTCTCGCCGTCGTACAGGTGTTCGGCAAGGTGACTCTTGGACAGGATCTGCTCGGGGTGCAACATGAAATAGCGCAACAGGCGGAATTCGGCGGCGGTCAACTGGATGTCGGCGCCGTCCCGGATCACGCACTGGCGGCCTTCATCCAGGTGCAGCCCGGCCGCCTGCAGCGTCGGCTGGTTGAACTGGCCATGGGAGCGACGCAGCAGCGCCTGGATCCGCAGGTGCAGTTCTTCGGGATGAAAGGGTTTGGTCAGGTAATCGTCGGCCCCGGCCTTGAGGCCTTCGATGCGTTCGGCCCACGAACCGCGGGCCGTCAGGATCAACACCGGCGTCGACAGGCCGCCAGCGCGCCATTGGGCCAGCACTTCGAGCCCCGGCACGCCGGGCAGGCCCAGGTCGAGGATGATCAGGTCATACGGCTCGCTGCTGCCCTGATACACCGCGTCGCGCCCGTCGGCGAGCCAGTCGACGGCGTAGCCCTGCCTTGTCAGCCCGGCCATCAGTTCGTCGGCCAGGGGAACGTGATCTTCCACCAGGAGCAGGCGCATCAGTCTTCCTTATCTTTGAGTAAACGGCCGGTGGCGGCCTCCAGGTCCAGTTCACGCACGACACCGTCGGTGTCCAGCAACTCGACCTCATAAATATAGACGCCGTGCTTTTCCTCCAGCTCGGCCTCCAGCAGCTTGGCGCCGGGGTGGAGATCCATCGCCTGCTGCAGCAGGTGCTCCAGCGGCAGGATCACGCCCTGCTGGCGCAGGTGCAGGGCTTCGTCCTGGTCCAGGTCCCGGGCCACCACCACCGAGCAGAACGCCAGCAGCGCCAGCGCCCAGCGGCTGCGGGCGCGTAAATTAAGCTTCATTACGTATCCTGATGATTCTTGAGTACCTTGCCGGTGACGGCGTCCAATTCCAGGTCCCAATCGATACCCTCGGCATCGCGCAACTCAACCTGGTAAATGTACTTGCCGTACTCTTCTTCCAGCTCGGAATCGGTGACGGTGGCGCCCGGGTGTTCGGCCAGGGCGGCGGCGTCGAGTTTTTCGAAGGTCAGGATGGTACCAGCGTCTTGCAACTGGCGGGACTCGTCGGCGCCCAGGTCGCGGGCGTGGGCCAGGTTCGCGTTGAAGGCCATGAGGGTCGCGATGAATAAGGCAGTCAGGCGGTTCATGGGTTGTCTCCTTTTTATAGTCGTCACCGGGGCACAGTAGCGAGGTGAACTTAACTGAAACTGAATTGCCATCATCGAACCCAGGTCAAGGTGTCCTCCCACAGGGACTTGTGTCGCTATAATCCTTCGCTTGCTCAAGTCGCGAGACCGGTATGACTGCCATCCACATCAAGTTTCCCGCTCTTACCCTCAAGGCCGGCCCCCGTGCGTTCGCGCGCATTCGCCAGGCCGGCTTGAACGCCGCCGACGTCGGTACGTTGCCAGGTGCCGCCGGCGGGCCGAAAGCCCTCGGTATCCAGGGCCTGGACCTGGCGCTGTTCGGCGAGTGGCTGCCCGCCGCGCCCCGGGAGCGCTCGCTGATCGGCGCCTCGGTGGGTTCCTGGCGCTTCGCCAGTGCCTGCCTGCCGGATGCCGCCGAGGGGATCCGGCGCCTGGGCACCTTGTACAACGAGCAGAGCTTCGCCAAGGGCGTGACCATGGCCAGCGTGAGCCGCAGTTCGCAACGCATGCTCGACGACTTGCTCGAAGGCCGCGACGCCACCCTCCTCGACAACCCGTACTACCGGCTCAACATCATGGTGGTCAAGAGCCACGGCTGGCTGGCCCACGATCATCGCGGCCGGCTGGGCCTGGGCCTGTCGTCGGTGATCGCCGACAACCTGCGCGGCCGGGCGCGGCTGTCCCGGCATTTCGAACGCCTGATCATCCACGATCCGCGCCTCGCCCCGCCCCTGCATCCGCTGGAGGACTTTCCGTCCCGCTTCGTGCCCCTGGGCACCGCCAACCTGCGCCAGGCGCTGCTGGCGTCGGGCTCGATCCCGATGGTGATGGAGGGGGTGCGCGACCTGCCCGGGGCCGGGGCCGGCACCTACCGCGACGGCGGCCTGCTGGATTACCACCTCGATCTGCCCTACAGCGGCGAGGACATCGTGCTGTACCCGCACTTCACCGACCGGGTCATTCCCGGCTGGTTCGACAAAGGCTTGCCGTGGCGCCGGGCCAGCGTCGAACGCCTGCAGGACGTGCTGTTGCTGGCGCCATCGCGCGAGTACCTGGCGCGCCTGCCCTACGGCAAACTGCCAGACCGCAACGACTTCAAGCGCTTCATGGGTGATGACCCGAGCCGCCGCACCTATTGGCGCAAGGCGATGGACGAAAGTCGTCGGCTCGGCGACGAGTTCCTCGAACTCACCGCCAATGGTGGCCTGGCCGACCGATTGCTGACCCTTTAGTCAGCATGGCCGCGCAGCGTCGGCGGCAAACTGATAGACTGCGCCGCCTGCCTCGCGACCGATATTTCAAAGAGCCCGAACCTGTGGAAATTTTCAAAGAATTCACCTTCGAATCCGCCCATCGCCTGCCCCACGTGCCGGAAGGCCACAAGTGCGGGCGCCTTCACGGGCATTCGTTCAAGGTAGCGATCCACCTGAGCGGCGACATCGACCCGCACACCGGCTGGATCCGTGACTTCTCGGAGATCAAGGCGATCTTCAAGCCGCTCTACGAGCGCCTGGACCACAACTACCTCAACGACATCCCCGGCCTGGAAAACCCCACCAGCGAAGTCCTCGCCAAGTGGATCTGGAACGAGCTCAAGCCGTTGCTGCCGGAACTCAGCGCGATCCGCATCCATGAGACCTGCACCAGCGGTTGCATCTACCACGGCGAATAATCCCAATCCCTGGTCGCAAGCGAGCTTCCTGTGCCGCGCCCCCTGAAAAAACCCTAGCCCTTGTGGGAGCGGGCCTGCTCGCGATAGCGGCCTGTCAGTCGATACCGATCCAACTGACCGATGCCTTCGCGAGCAAGCCCGCTCCCACAGTGGGGCTTGCATGCATGGGCAATGAGACCTGTGTTCCAACTTGAATCACCGCCGCACCGCTTTCGACCCCATCGCCCTACCCAATTCCCAGGATTGTCTATACATAACCTCGCGATCACTCGTTTGGCACGGCCGCTGCACGCTTGCGATATCCCCCACCCGCAAGGACCGCCCCATGACCCAGAACGATCCAGGCAATGACTATCCCCTGAGCGAAGTCCCGCTGCATGCCCGCAAGGGCCTGGCCTCCACGGCCATGGTACTGCTGGGTTTCACCTTCTTCACCGCCACGATGTTTGCCGGCGGCAAGCTGGGGGTGGCGTTCGGTTTTGCCGAGATGCTCACGGTGATCGTGATCGGCAATCTGCTGCTGGGCCTGTACGCGGCGGGCCTCGGTTACATCGCCTTCAAGAGCGGGCTCAATTCGGTGCTGATGGGGCGCTTCTGTTTTGGCGAGGTGGGCAGCAAGCTCAGTGACCTGGTCCTGGGCTTCACCCAGATCGGCTGGTACGCCTGGGGCACGGCGACGGCGGCGGTGGTGCTGGGCAAGTATTTCGAATTGAGCGAGGGCACCGTACTCGGGTTGATGATGCTGTTCGGCCTGGGGTTCTGTGCCACGGCCTATGTCGGTTATCGCGGGCTGGAAATCCTCTCGTACCTTGCCGTACCCGCCATGGTGCTGTTGCTGATGCTATCGATGTGGGTCGCGACGGCGAAGGTCGGCGGCCTGGAGGGCTTGCTGGCGGTGGTGCCGACCGGCAGCCTCGACTGGTCGACCGCCATCACGCTGGTGTTCGGCACCTTCGTCAGCGGCGCGACCCAGGCGACCAACTGGACACGATTCTCCCGCTCGGCGAAAGTCGCGGTGCTGGCGAGCCTGATCGGCTTTTTCCTCGGCAACGGCCTGATGGTGCTGATCGGCGCCTACGGGGCCATTGTCTATCAACAACCGGACGTGGTCGAAGTGCTGCTGTTGCAAGGCTTCGCCATGGCGGCGATGGCGATGCTGCTGCTCAATATCTGGAGCACCCAGGACAACACCATCTACAACTTCGCGGTGGCCGGTTGCAACTTGCTGCGCACCCGCCGGCGCAAAGCCGTGACCCTCGGCGGTGCCGTGATCGGCACGCTGCTGGCGCTGCTGGGCATGTACGACATGCTGGTGCCGTACCTGATCCTGCTGGGCACGGTGATTCCCCCGATTGGCGGGGTGATCATGGCCGATTTCTTCTTCCGTTGGCGCGGTCGTTATCCACGCCTGGCCGAAGCCCGGTTGCCGGCGTTCAACTGGCCAGGGCTGCTGGCCTATGGGCTCGGCACGCTCGCCGCGTTCAATTCGCCGTGGGTGGCGCCACTGGTAGGAATCGCCACGGGCGCGCTAACGTATGTGTTATTGATCGGCGTGATGGGTACTCGCAGCGCTGACGCCCCCCTACAAGACCTATAAAGGATTTGCCCGATGCACATCATCAACGCCCGCCTGCGCAACCACGACGGCCTGCATGAACTGCACCTGGAAAATGGCCTGATCGCCAGCATCGCCCGCCAGACCGAGGCCCCCAGCCTGGGCCCGCAGGACCTCGATGCCGGCGGCAACCTGGTGGTGCCGCCCTTCGTCGAGCCGCACATCCACTTGGACGCGACCCTCACCGCCGGCGAGCCGCGCTGGAACATGAGCGGCACGCTGTTCGAAGGCATCGAGTGCTGGGGCGAACGCAAGGCCACCATCACCGAGGAAGACACCCGGACCCGCGCCAGCAAGACCCTCCAGGCCCTCGCCGCCCATGGCATCCAGCACGTGCGCACCCACGTCGACGTCACCGACCCGGCGCTCACGGCCCTCAAGGCGATGCTGCAGGTGCGCGAGGAAAACCGGCACCTGGTCGACATGCAGATCGTCGCGTTTCCCCAGGAAGGCATCGAGTCCTACCGCAATGGCCGCGAGTTGATGGAGGAAGCGATCCGCATGGGCGCCGACGTGGTGGGCGGTATCCCGCATTTCGAGTACACCCGCGACCAGGGCGTCAGCTCGGTGAAGTTCCTGATGGACCTGGCCGAGCGCACCGGTTGCCTGGTGGACGTGCATTGCGATGAAACCGACGACCCGCACTCGCGCTTCCTCGAAGTGCTGGCCGAGGAAGCCCGCAGCCGCGACATGGGCGCCCGGGTCACCGCCAGCCACACCACGGCCATGGGCTCCTACGACAACGCCTATTGCGCCAAGCTGTTTCGCCTGCTCGGGCACTCGGGCATCAGCTTCGTGTCCTGCCCCACCGAGAGCATTCACCTGCAAGGTCGCTTCGACAACTTCCCCAAACGCCGTGGCGTCACCCGGGTCAATGAACTGCTGGAGGCCGGGATGAACGTGTGCTTCGGCCAGGATTCCATCGTCGACCCGTGGTACCCCCTGGGCAACGGCAACATCCTGCGGGTACTGGAAGCGGGGCTGCACATCTGCCACATGCTCGGCTACCGCAACCTGCAGAGCGCCCTCGACCTGGTCACCGACAACAGCGCCAAGGCCATGGCCCTGGGCGAGCGCTACGGGTTGGCGCCCGGACGCCCGGCGAACCTGCTGATTCTCTCGGCCGACAGTGACTACGAAGTGATCCGCAGCCAAGGCCTGCCGCTCTACTCGATCCGCAACGGTGAAGTGTTGGTGAAGCGGCAGATGCCGGTGGTGGAGTTTGGGCCGCAGGTGGGTTGATTCGCTCTGCGGGAGGTCAGTTGTATCGAGGGTGAATGGGCTGTCGTCTTCGCGAGCAGGCTCGCTCCCACAGGGGAACTCACTTTGTGCTCGCTGAAGATCGACTGTGGGAGCGAGCCTGCTCGCGATGGCGGCCTGTTCTTGTCTCGTAACCTGTCAGATCCGACAGGTGCGGAACCGACGGTTAGCCAGTACTTTGCCCATCAGCCTCCAACGCAAGGATGACCCCCGATGAGCCGCAAACCTGCCTCCAACCCCATGGCCGAGCTCTACAGCGAAGGCCGCAAGCACTTCATCGAGCTCGTGCCCGACGGTGGCGCACGCCTCGACGCACTGTTCCACACCGCACCGGCGCTCGGCGAGCTGGCGGTGGGCGTGGTGTACGGTCATTTGCAGAGTCGTCCAGGCCTTGATCCACGCCTGCGGGAGGGTGCGACGCTGGCCGCCATCGTGGCCGCCGGCATGATCGGGCCACCCTTGAGCGTGCACTTGAGGACCGGGCTGGCGTCCGGCCTGGCGCCGGGGGAAATCGTCGAGCTGGTGGTGCAGGCTTCTGCCTTCACGGGTTTTCCCAGGGCCGTTTCCACCGCCGATCAGCTCAATCGACTGTTCGAGGACCTCGGCCTGGCCTCACCGCCGCCGCCCACGCCGCGAGCAGTGGCCCTGGCCTTTTGCGAACAGGTGCGCAGGGGCCGACCGCCCGTTCCGGTCGACCCCGCTATCAAGCAAGCGTTGCGCCGGGCCCAGCACCTGTCGGTCCACGCTTCGTCGGCGCAAACCGTGATCGTCGAATGCTTCGATGACCCCGCCTCGCTGGCGGCCCTGCTCTACTTCGACATCGAGGCGGAACAGGTGAAACGCATCAGGTTGTTCGAGGCACGCTGAGCCCGCGGTTTCAACGAAGACGTGGCAGCGCGTTGGCACCTTGGGGTCGCGGTGCGGTCAGTGGATATGCAAGCATAGGCACCCTGCCTGCATCACCGCACCGCCCGAAACAACCAAGGACGATTCATGACCGCCATCACCCCTCCGCCCACCTTTGTCCCCGGACGCCTGGAACAGATGTCCACGCGCATCGCCTACCTCATCGCCGGCGTCGGTATCGCCGCCTGGGCGCCGCTGGTGCCTTACGCCAAGGTGCGGGCGAACCTGGACGAAGGCACGCTCGGCCTGCTGTTGTTGTGCCTGGGCGTGGGGTCGATCCTGGCGATGCCGATTTCCGGTGCGCTGGCGGCGCGGTTCGGCTGCCGTCGGGTGCTCACTGGCGGCACGATCCTGATCTGCCTGGCGTTGCCGCTGCTGGCGACGATGGACGCGTTGCCGTGGCTGGTTGGCGCCTTGTTCCTGTTCGGCGCCGGGCTCGGCACCGTGGACTCCACCGTGAACCTGCAAGCGGTGATCGTCGAGCGGGCCAGTGGCAAGACCATGATGTCGGGCTTCCATGGCATGTTCAGCCTCGGCGGGATCGTCGGCGCGGCCGGCGTCAGCGCCCTGCTCGGCCTGGGGTTGTCGCCCCTGGGGGCGACGCTGGTGGTCAATGCCCTGCTGCTGGTGGCCTTGTTCAAGGCTGCGCCGCACCTGCTGCCCTACGGCAGCGAGAGCTCGGGACCGGCGTTTGCCATCCCCCACGGCGTGGTGCTGTTCATCGGCGTCCTGTGCTTCATCGTGTTCCTCGCCGAAGGCGCGGTGCTGGACTGGAGCGCGGTGTTCCTGGCCACCGAGCGCGGGGTGGCGACGGCCTACGCCGGGCTGGGCTATGCCGCATTCGCACTGACCATGACTGTCGGCCGGCTGACCGGTGATGCGGTGGTGCACCGCCTGGGCGCCCGCCGCGTGATCATCTATGGCGGTGCGACCGCTGCCGCCGGGTTCGTCCTGGCGACCGTGGCCCCGATGTGGCAGGCCGCGTTGCTGGGGTATGCGCTGGTGGGTGCCGGCTGTTCGAACATCGTGCCGGTGCTGTACACCGCCGTGGGCAAGCAGACGCTGATGCCCGAAGCGATCGCGGTGCCGGCCATCACCACCATCGGCTACGCCGGCATCCTCGCCGGTCCGGCGCTGATCGGCTTCGTCGCCCATGGCAGCAGCCTGAGCATGGCCTTCGGGCTGCTGGCGTTGTCGCTGGTGGTGGTGGCGGCCAGTGGCAAAGTGTTGAAGGTCTGAGGCCTCCCCGCTCTTGTGGCAAACAGACTCCCTGTGGCGAGGGGATTTATCCCCGCTGGGCTGCGCAGCAGACCCAAAGCAGCAGACTCAATCTGCCTGACACACCGAGTGGGTGATTTTAGGGCTGCTGCGCAGCCCAGCGGGGATAAATCCCCTCGCCACAAAGATGAACCTCAGCCTGGGGTCTTGCTCAAAACCCCACGCTGGCCTGCACAAAGAACGTACGCGGTGCCCCCACGTAGATGCCCGAGTTGTTGTCGCTGGAGCGGGTGTAGTACTGGTGATCGAACAGGTTCTTCACCCCGGCGCCGACTTTCAGGTTCGACAGCTGTGCACCGAAGTCATAGCCGGCGCGCACGTTCCAGAGCACGTAGCCCGGCATGTCGCCGTACTGCCCATCGGCGGTGCCATCGGTAATGTAGTCGCCGCTGAAGCTGCCATCGGCGTTCACGTTGTTGCCCGGTGAGCGCTGCTTGGACTGGGCGAAGGCGTCGAGGTTGTAGGTCCAGCGGTTGACGTCGTAGCGCAGTCCCACGTTGGCCACCTGGCGGGAATAGAACGGCAGGTCACGGCCCTTGAAGCTTGGGATCTCGCCTTCGTACGTCGCCCGGGTGTAGGTGAAACCGGCGTTGGCGGTGAGGCCGTCGAGGCGTGGGTCGAGCGCGGCCATGTCGTAGTGCACCGAAGCTTCCAGGCCCTGGTGCTTGGTCGCGCCCATGTTCGTCCAGCCCACGTCGTTGCTGATGTATTGCAACTCGTCGTCGAAGTCGATGTAGAACAGCGTCACTTCACCGCCCCACACATCATCGTTGTAGCGCGTGCCGATCTCGTAGGTCTTGGCCTTCTCCGGGCTCAGGCCATTGGCGGTGTCGTTGCCATTGCCGCCCTGGCCGAGCTGGAAGTATTGCAGGCTGCCGAACGAGGTCTCGTAGTTGGCGAACAGCTTCCAGGCGTCGGACAGGTGATACATCACGCTCAGGGCCGGCAGCGGTTCGTTGCTGTCGATGCTGCGGCGTTTTTCCTGCACGGGGCGGCCGGTGGTGTCGAGCACCGGGCGGTCGTGCCATTCGGTGCTGATGCTTTCGAAGCGGAGGCCTGGAGTGAGGGTCCACTTGCCGACATCGATCTTGTCATCGATGTAGACCGCATGGGCTTCAGTGCCGCCGGTGCGGTCCTGGTAGACGTGGCCATCGGCCCCCGGGCGTACCACCGGTTCGTTATTGCGCAACGCCAGGCGGCTGGCCTCTTCGTGCATGCCTTCCTTGAGGTAGCGATAACCGACGCTGGCTTCCTGGGTGGTAGGGCCGAGGTCGAACACGTGGGACACCCGGGGCTCGATGCCGAAGGTGTAATAGGTACGCGGGTAGGACACCAGGTTGCGCTGGTCCCGGGAGGCGATGGTGCTGCCACGGTAGCTGTCGGAGTAATAGGTCAGCACTTCGGCCTGGGTACGCTCGTTGATCTCGCGGATCCACTTGAACGACACATCCTTGCGCCGGCCGCTGAAGTTGTCCCAGTCGCGGTCGGACTGGTACGGGTCCGCGTCGTACTGGGCCTGGGTCAAGCCACCGGGCATGTCGGCCCTGGCGTCGTAGTAATGGAAATTCAGCGAGAAGTCGTCGACATCGGTCGGCGCCCAGTGGGTCTTGAGAATCACGTCGTCGATGTCATTGCCGTTGTTGCGCTGGCGATACCCGTTGCCGTTGACGCCCGAATACAACAGCGCCACGCCCAGGCCGTTGTCGGCGGTGCCACCGAGAAAAGCCGTGTCGATGTGCTTCCAGCCGCCGCGCTGGGAGGTTTCCAGGGTGGTGCCGATTTCACCGGTGGCTTTCTCCGGGATGGCCCGGGTCACGAAGTTGATCACCCCGCCGACGTTCTGCGGCCCGTAGCGCACGGACCCGGCGCCGCGCACGACGTCGATGCTGTCCAGGTTGCCCGAGGAAATCGGCGCCATGGACAGTTGCGGCTGGCCGTAGGGCGCGAACGCTGCCGGTACGCCGTCGATCAACACCGTGGAGCGTGGCGACAAGCGCGAGGTCAGGCCGCGCACGCCGACGTTCAGGGAAATGTCACTGCCGCCCGTGCCGTTGGCGTCCTGCACCTGCACACCCGGCACCCGCCGCAGTACGTCGCCGACGTTCATGGCGCCCTGCTCCACCATCGCTTCGCGGCGGATCACCGTACGCGCACCGGGGTGGTTCTGCACCACTTCGGCATTGGCATCGCCGAGCCAGTCACCGACCACCTGGATTTCAGTCGCGTCCAGCTCCAGCGGGCCGGCGCTGGACGCCGAAGGTGCCGGCAACAGCGTCACCGAACCCTGCTCGATCTGGTATTGCAGGCCGCTGCCCTGCAGCAATTGGCGCAAGGCCGCTTCCGGGGACAAGTTGCCATCCACCGCTGGCGCTTGTTTGCCGGACACCAGCTCGGGGTTGAAGAACACTTGCAATGAGGTCTGCTGGCCGAGCTGGCTCAAGGCTTGCCCCAACGGCTGCGCCTGGATGTGAATGGCGGTGGCGGCCTGGTCGGCAAACGCCTGGGGCAATGCAGCGCTGACCGCCAGGGTCAGGGCCAGGAGCGGCCAGCGCGCCGGGGTACGGTGGTTGTTTTTGGCGATTTTATTCACGTCGAACCTTGTCCTGTTGATCGCAAGAATACGCGTCTGTTAATGCAAACCAGTTGCAGTAGGACAAGAAGACGAAGAACTCGGAAAAAACCTGAATCTATCGTGCGATTATTTCCTGGCTGCCGTCATCCAGGTTGCGTACGGCCACCGGCAGGATGTTCGGCAGCGCCTTGAGCAGTGCCTCGGGGTCGTCGGCGCGGAACACGCTGGTCAGGCGCAGCTTGCCCACCGCCGCGCTGCCGACCCGCAGGGGCTGGGTGCGATAACGGGAGACTTCTTCAGCCACTTCACTCAAGGGCGCGTCATTGAATACCAGTTTGCCGTTGCGCCAGGCCGTGAGTGCATCGGCGTTGATCGCGTACGGTGCGGCGACTTTACCCTGGGCATCGATCTGGGTGCCGAGGCCCGGCGTGAGGCTGACGAACAGTGCCTTGGGCTCACCGCGCCCCTGGACCTTGACGCTGCCCTGCGCCACCGCCACCCGGGTCTTGTCCGTATCGCGGCGTACGTCGAAGCGCGTCCCGGTCACCGTCACCTGGCCGTTGCCCGCCTCGACGGTGAATGGCCGGCCGGCATCATGCTCGACCGTGAACAACGCCTCGCCTTCGGTCAACTCCACCCGGCGCTGACGGTGCGCGAACTGAATACGCACCCGGCTGCGGCTGTTGAGCTCGATCACCGAACCGTCCGGCAAGGCGATATGCCGGCGCTCGCCGAGGGCGGTGGCGTATTCGCCGCTGTAGTCGGTGGAAGAACTCAAGCCGCTGAACAACCCCAACCCGAGCGCCACCGCGAACAGCCCGGCGGCGACCGCGTAACGTAGCAGCGGCCGGCGCCTGGGACGTTCGGCAGGTGGTTCGCACAGTGCTCGCAGGCGTTCCTTGGGCAGCAGGTCCGTGGCGCTCCAGATGCCCTGGAGCAATTGAATCTCGTCACGGTGATTGGGATGCTCGTCCAGCCAGGCTTCAAAACCCTGGCGCTCCTCGACACTCATCGCGGGCGCTTGCAACCGCACGAACCATTGCGCCGCCGCGTCGCGAACCCTGTCCTGCCCGCACGGGCATTCACGGCTATCCATCATGGAAGGTCCTGTGGCTCAGGTGAAAGAGGGCGACGGATCATTGGCCTGGTCCTTCCAGGCGATCGCGCAGATGCCGCAGGGTGCGGATCATATACTTTTCCACCATATTTTTTGACAGGCCCAGGCGCTCGGCGATTTCCGCCTGGGTCAGGCCTTCGATCTTCTGCCAGACGAACACCGTGCGGCAGTTGGCCGGCAGCTCGGCAAGCGCCCGCTCGATGGAGTCCGCCAGTTGGATCGCGTGCATGAAGTGCTCCGGGTCGCCCGAAAACGACTGGCCAGGGTCGATGACAGCCTCTTCCATGGCCCCCCGTCGATCTTCGCGCCGATAGCCATCCACTGCAATGTTGCGCGCCGTCTGGTGCAGATACGCCCGCGGCTGCTCGACCCCGCTCGAATCGGACTCAAGCACCCGCACGAAGGTGTCATGGGCCAGGTCCTCGGCCTGCTGGCGATTGCGCAGGCGACGGGTCCACGTGCCGATCAACTCTTCGTAATGCTCGAAAAAGCCGGGTCTGCGGGGCAGCTTGGGGGTCATCACGGCGCGCTGTGGGAACGGAGCGTGAATAGTAATGCTTCCTATTAATGCGAAGCAAACCCATTACGGCGCCTGTCGTCCGACGCGTTAAACCGAAAAATCACTCGTATGGGAATAAATACCTGTGGGAGCGAGCTTGCTCCCACAGGTTTGCTCCAACAGGTCGTTTTGCTTGCAATTACGCCTCGGGCATCTTGCGGAAGCCCACCGCCAGGCGGTTCCAGCCGTTGATGGCGTTGATCGCCACGGTCAGGTCGACCATTTCCTTGGGGTTGAAATGCTCGCTCAGCAGCGCGTAGTCGGCGTCCGGCGCGTGGGTTTCGCTCAGGCGTGTCAGGGCTTCGGTCCAGGCCAGCGCGGCGCGTTCGCGGCCGGTGAAGAATGGCGCCTCGCGCCAGGCCGTCACGGCGTAAAGGCGTCGTTCGGTCTCGCCGTCCTTGCGCGCATCGGCGGTGTGCATGTCGATGCAGAAGGCGCAGCCATTGATCTGCGAGGCCCGCAGCTTGACCAGCTCGATCAGGGATTTTTCCAGGCCCAGTTTCGAGACGGCGGTTTCCAGGGCGAGCATGGCTTTGAAAGCGTCGGGGGAAGCGGTGTAGAAATCGATGCGCGGTTGCATGGTGAACTCCAGGACAAAGGTGTGTGTGGCGCTACGTTAGCCCTGCGGTGGCGCAGGACAAATAGCCAATTGTTTGGAAGTTCGGGTGGCCAATGGAGAAGCGATGCGGCCTTTTGGCAATGAACACAGACTTATTGTGGCGAGGGGATTTATCCCCGCCGGGCTGCGCAGCAGACCCAAAGCAGCAGACTCAATCTAGCTGATACACCGAGTGAGTGATTTAGGGCTGCTGCGCAGCCCAGCGGGGACAAATCCCCTCGCCACAGGGTCCAAGACGGGCATCAGGCCCGGCTACGCAGCCATTGCAGGAAGCGTTTCTTGGCCACCGGCTTGGGGGCTTCGCGCGTCAGGTTCTCGGCCAGGTGGATGCGTATATCCAGCAGGTTCTTCATCGCGTCGCTGATGTCGCGGCGTGCTTCGAGGCACGGTTTGAGGTAGCTGTTCTCGATGCGATAAAGGCTGCAGAACGTCTTCGCCGAAAAATTCGCCAGGGTGGCCTGCTCGGCGACGATGCCCGCTTCGCCGATGACCTCCCCCGGGCCCATGCGCCCGCCTTCGAGCGTCAACCCATTGCGCACCAGGGTGACGCTGACCACGCCGGACTCGATGATGAACAAGTGGTCGCTGACCTCCCCCGCCGGCAGGATCATGTCACCGGGGCGGAAGGTCTGCAGGGTCATGTTCTGGCTGAAGGTGTCTTTTTCTTCCTGGCGCAGGGTGGAGAAAATGCTCGAGCTTTCCAGCAACGCCCTGGGCCGCGAATACGCGCTGGCCGCCGCGCTTTCCGTGGTGGACAACAAGCTGATGCCCGACGACCGCAGGTGCCGGAACGCCAGGTCGTAGAGTTGATTGCGCACGTCACGCTTCTGGCCCATCGACGCCACGAACCCACTGATCTCGTATTCCGCCCCGCCGCTGCCGGACGATTTGAGCGTGACGCAGGGCGCCGGGCTGGCGAGCAAGGCACGGCAGCCGATCATCGCGCGCTCCAGCGCTTCGATGACCTTTTGCGGTCGGGCGTGCGGGCTGACCTGGACGCTGATGGACAAGCCATGCACGTCGCTGGGCCGGCTGAAGTTGATGATCTTGGCCTTGGCCGCCAGGGAGTTGGGGATCACCGCCATGCTGCCCTGGGAGGTCTGGAGCCGCGTGGCCCGCCAGTCGATGTCGGTGACCCGGCCTTCGGTGCCGTCGATGGAGATCCAGTCATCGAGCTGGTAGGGCTTGGTGGTGTTGAGCACGATCCCGGAGAACACATCGCTCAGGGTGCTTTGCAAGGCCAGGCCGACGATGATCGCCACCGCGCCGGAGGTCGCCAGCACGCCCTTGACCGGCAGGTCCAGCACATAGGCCAGGGCCGCGATGACGGCGATCAGGAAGATCACCGCGCCGAGCAGGTCCTGCAACAACCGCCCGGTATGCCCGACCCGTTGCATCATCGCCGCGCCGATCAGCACCGTCAGGGTCCGCGCGGCGAACAGCCACCAGGCGATCTGCAAGCCGGTGGCCGCCAGGTGCCGGGGCACGTCGTCGACCCACTGCGCCGGCACCATCGGGTTGAGCCCCTCGTTGAACAGCAACACGCTGAACAACGAGAAAATCACCAGCCGCATGCCGATTTTCCAGTAGGTTCGCTCCGCACTGACCAGTCGCCACAACAGCAGGTCGAGCACCAACAGCACCAAGGCACCGAGCAGCGGGTGGTCGGAGATCAGAGACGGCATCGGGACAGCTCCAGGAAGGCGATTGGCAAAGATTGGCACAGAATGAATGCGCTGTAGAGGCCTCCGCGGATCCCACAGGGGAGCAGGATGGTCGCCTTTCGCCCTCAGTCGTCCATCTGCCCGAAGCGCCCGGCGTGAAAATCGCCGAAGGCCTGGTGGATTTCCTGTTCGCTGTTCATCACGAACGGGCCGTGGCCGACGATCGGCTCGTCGATGGGCTCGCCGCTGAGCAACAGCACCACCGCGTCATGATTGGCGTGCAGGCTCAACTGGTCGCCGGCCCGATCGAACAGGGCCAGTTGGCCGGCCTCGACCCGCTCGCGGCCGTTGGCCTGGACCGAACCGCGCAGCACCACCAGGGCCGTGTTGTGGCCCTCGACCAGGTCAAGGGTGAGGGTTTTCCCGGCGTGCAAGCGGATGTCCCAGACGTCGATGGGCGTGAAGGTCTTCGCCGGTCCTTGCTGCCCGTCGAAACGCCCGGCGATCAGGCGCAGGCTGCCGGCGTCGTCCTTGAGCGCAATGTTGGGAATGTCAGCCTTGAGCAGCGTCTGGTAGCCGGCCGGGGCCATCTTGTCCTTGGCCGGCAGGTTGACCCACAGCTGGACCATCTCCATGAACCCGCCCTGCCGGGCGAACGCTTCGGAATGGAATTCTTCATGGAGGATGCCGGACGCGGCGGTCATCCATTGCACGTCGCCGGGGCCGATCTTGCCGCCGCTGCCCGTGGAGTCACGGTGCTCCAGTTCGCCCTGGTAGACGATGGTCACGGTTTCGAACCCCCGATGGGGATGCTGGCCGACGCCGCGCCGCTCGGTGGTGGGGCTGAATTCGGTGGGAGCCGCGTGATCCAGCAGCAGGAACGGGCTGATGTGCTTGCCCAGTTGGTCATAGGAAAACAGCGTGCGGACCGGGAAGCCATCGCCGACCCAATGGGGCCGGGGGCTGGTGTAGAGGCCAATGATGTTTTTCATGCCGTGTCTCTCAATCAAGTGCAGCGATTCGATGACACAGCTTAAAACCCAACCCTTTGACGCACTAGACGGCAAAAACCGGCCTTAGCGTTCCATCAGAAGAACGATAGACATGAACCTGTTCGCGAAGGCGTCCGTCCCTTCAGCATCGCCGATGCAGGGGATCGTTTTCGCGAGCAGGCTCGCTCCCACACGGATATGGGCAACCCTTTGGCCGGCTCGAACGAGGAGCCTCTAGAGATGGTTGCGCTTGGCGAAATCCGACAAACCCACCAGGGATTTCAGACCGAGTTTTTCCAACAGGCGGGTCTTGTAGGTGCTGACGGTCTTGGGGCTCAGGAACAGGCTCTCGGCAATGTCCTTGCCGCGCATGCCCATCGCCAGCATGCGCAGGATGGAGAGTTCCCGCGTGGACAGGCTTTCCAGGGCCTGCTGCTCGGTGCGCTGCTGGAAATCGAGCCGGACAGATAGCTGCGGAAAGTAGGCATAGCCGGACTTCAGCGCATGGATCGCCTTGATCAATTCCTTCAGGTCGCTTTTCTTGGTCACGAAGCCCCGCGCACCCGCCGAGATGCAGCGGTTACAGAAATGCTGGGCATCCTGGGCGGTGAACACCAGCACGTTGCACCCGGGAAACTGGCCCATGATCCAGACCAACAGGTCCAGGCCATCGAAGCCGTTCATCACCAGGTCGAGGATCACCAGGTCGGGCACGCCCGCCTTGATCAGCTCCCGGGCATCGGCCACGCCACTGGCGTCCCTGACCCGGTCAAAGCCCTCGTTCTGGCAAATGAGCCGCAACGCCCCTCGGATAACAGGGTGGTCGTCCACGATCAATACGTCTTTCAAGGCTGTTTCCCCGGTCAATATAAAAGGCGCCGATGCCCTGGCTGCAACGGACTTTTCCACACGCGACAGGCCCTGCCACCTGTCAGGATCGACAGTGCGGACCAACGGCCCGCCTCAACCGCCACGGCCCTGTCTCAAGGGCCGCGCCCAGGTTTGCAGGGGTTCGCTCTGCGGCGGGTCGACCCGTTCCATCACCCGCTGCAACGCGGCCAGGTCAGGCAACGGCGCGTGGCTCAGGTGCAGGCTGGATCGGCGCGCGGCCGGCACCGGCGACAGGCCGATCTGCTGCACGTTGTAGAGCATGGCGTTACGCACCTGCGGGTTGTAGAGGATGAAGTCATGAAGGTTCAACGCCCCCTCCGCCAGCCCGGCATTGACCACCACCAGGTCGAAGGGCTCGCTGCCGTACTCCACCAGCGTCAGCAGCGCTTGCACATCGCCCACCGGGACAATACGAAAATAGCCCTGTTGATTGAACAGGCGCTCCAGCACGATGCGATGGGTATGTTGGGTGTCGGCAATCAGGATACGTAGTGCTTTGTTCGGCATGGCAGGCATTCCACTAGCAACGCGTCCGGCAGGATCCGGCTCGTAGACGTTAAGGGGCGTCAGGCTAGAGGAAGCTTTTGAGAGGCGCTGTAGGACTATTCCCAAAATAGAGCAGGACGTATTCCTTGTGACGATGGGATTCGTCTTAGGAAGGCGTTTCATGCGGCACCCGGCCCGGATATCCCGGCCATGTACCGGTCCAGTCGTTCCGCCAATCGAGCCATGGCCCCGCGCAAATCCGCCACGGCAGCCGCGAGCACCGTCCGGTCGGCCGCGCGACAGGCGTCTTCCAAGGCCTCGCAGGCATCGATCACCGGCTGCGCCTTGATCATCCGCGCACCGCCCTTGATCCGGTGCGCCAGGTCCGCCAGGCCTGGCAGGTCGCGCCGATCGGCCAGGCGCAGCAACCGGGCTTCGTCTTCTACCTGGCTGCTGACCAGTTCCCGCAACAGTTGCCCGAGGGAATCGGTGTCGCCGCCGGTGAGTTGCTCAAGGGTGGACAAGTCGAAGGCGGCGCCGGGCGGCGCTGGCGCCACCTCCGCCCGGACCTGGGCCAGGTGCGCGGCGAGTTCCCGCAGGCCGATGGGCTTGAACAGGCAGTCGTCCATCCCCGCTTCGGCGCACCGCTGTTTTTCCTCGGGCTGGGCATTGGCCGTGAAGCCGAGGATCACCGTGGCCGGCAAGCCGCCGGCGCGTTCCTCGGCGCGGATGGCGCGGGCCAGTTCGTAGCCGCTCATCAACGGCATGTTGCAATCGGTGATGAGCACATCGAAGGGTTCGCCGCGCCAGGCCCGCAAGCCCTGTTCCCCGTCCGCCGCGGTTTGGACGCGATGCCCCAGGTAGCCCAGTTGCTGGTTCAGCAGCAGGCGGTTGGCCGGGTAATCGTCGACCACCAGGATGTTCAGCGCCCGCATCGCCGCCGGCACCTCGGCCTCGGCGGGCGGCGCGACGAGCCGGTCGTCGAGCAGTGGCAGGCTCAGCAGCACTTCCACCTGCGTGCCCTCGCCCGGCACGCTGCTGAGCTGCAACGTGCCGCCCATCATTTCGCACAGGGTACGGCTGATCACCAACCCCAGCCCGGAACCGCTGCGGGCCGACGCGGAGGCCTGGCCGGCCTGGGTGAACGGGCTGAACAGGCGCCGCTGGTCCTCGGGGGAAATCCCGCTGCCGGTGTCCTCGACCCGCAGGCACACGTCCAGGCGCGCGCCCTCCAGGCCAGGTTCGCCGCGCACGTTCAGGCGCACCTCGCCCCGCTCGGTGAACTTGATCGCGTTGCTCAACAGGTTCGACACGATCTGCTTGAAACGCAGCGGATCGATCAACACATCGCGACGCAGCGTGGCGTCCACGTCCACTTGCAGGCGCAGCTGTTTCTGCCGGGCCAGGCCTTCGAACATGCGCGCCACCGACTCGATCAGTTCATGGAGGGACGCGCGTTCCGGCGCCAGCGAGAGTTTGCCGGACTCGATGCGGGCGATGTCGAGGATGTCGCCGATCAAGCCCAGCATGCCCCGGGCCGCCGTGGAGGCGACCTCGATGGCAGAGCGGTCGACGACGCCCTGGTCGGCTTTTTTTTGTGCCAGTTCCAGCATGCCGATCACCGCGTTCATCGGCGTGCGGATTTCATGGCTCATGGTCGCGACGAAGGTGGTCTTGGCCCGATTGGCGTCGTCGGCGCTTTGCTTGGCCACGCGCAACTGCTCCAGCAGGCGCCGCAGGTAAGCGACCCAGCCCAGGGTCACCAGCAACAGCAGCGCGGCGATGGCGAAGCCGCGCAGGATGGTGGTGCGGTTGCGCAGCCAATAGCTGTCGTCGATCACCACTTCACTGCGCCAACGGTTGGTCAGCTCGTCCATTTCCTCGGGGGAAATGCTCAACAGCGCCTTGTCCAGGATCGAGTGCAGCTCCGTTGAATCGCGCCGGGTGACCAGGGCCACGCGCGCCGGCAAGGTGCCCACGGTGCTGGTGACTTGCAGGCGATCGCGGTATTGGCGGGAAATCAGGTAGCGGGCGCTGATCAACGAATTGACCGCGCCTTCCACCGTGCCGGCGGCCACCATCGCCATGGCGTCGGCCGCGCTTTCCGCCGACACCAGGTGCACGCCGGGGAAGGCCTCTTGCAGGTAGTCGCGCAGCGCATTGCCCGGCGCCAGCGCCAGGCGCTTGCCGTCCATCTGGTCCAGGGTCAGCGCGACCTTGCGCGGCGTCACCAGCACGAACGGAGGTGTCAGGTACGGCCGGGTGAAGCGCAACTGGTCCTCCAGTTCCGGGCTGACGGGAGCGGCGGCCAGCACGTCGGCCTTGCCAGTGCGGACTTGCTCGATGAGCTCGTTGAGCGTGCTGCCGCGCTGCAGATCGAATTTCAGGCCGGTGCGCAGGCTGATCCTGGCCAGCACATCGGCGCTGATGCCGCGTAACTGGCCTTCGTCATCGAAGAACGTCAACGGCGGGAAGTGCTCGTTGACCGCCACCTTGATCCGCGGGTGGGCATCCAGCCAGCGCTGTTCCCTGACGCTGAAATGCAGCGCCCGCTGCCCTGGCATGCTGGCGCCACCGGCACTCCAGCGGCGCAGGATGTTCATGCGCTCGCCGGCCGGAATGGCCTGCAGCGCGGCGTCGAGGATCCTCAGCAGGCGCGTGTTGTCGCGGCTGACCGCGAAGGCGAACGGCTGCACCTCCAGGCGCGAGAAGTCCGCCAGCTGGACATTGTTCAGGTAGTTCTTGCTGATCAGGTAATGGGCGCTGATGGAATCGCCCAGGTAGACGTCGGCCTGGCCGAACGCCACGGCGCCGATGGCGCTCAGGGTCGAGGGGTACAACTGCAAGGACGCCTCGGGGTAGAACGCCTTGACGGTGTCCGGCGGCAAGTAGTGATACAGCATCGCCACCCGCTTGCCCGCCAGGTCCGGCGGCAAGTCCTGGCTGTCGTCGATGCGCGCCACGAGCGTGGGCAGGTCGTCGGCGTAGGCCTGGGACATCGCCAGTTGTGGATCGCCGGCCTCGAAGCCGTTGGCGTTGCCGAGCATGTCGATCTCGCCGCCGCGCAGGGCCTGTAGCGATTCGGCCCGGGATGGATAGCGCAGGACCACCACCTCGACCTGCAAGAGCTGCCCCAGCAGTTGCGCATAATCGGCGGTCAGGCCTTCGTAGTTGCGCCCATCGCCGCTCATGCCGAACGGCGCGTAGTCCGGCGCCGACTCGCCGAGCCGCAACGTCCCTTTCTGGCGCAGCCAGGCCCGGTCCGCCGCACTCAGGGACACCGAATAGTCGTCCACACTCGAACGCCCGAGCACCTGCAAGGACTCGGGCGCCGCTTGCACCAAAGGCGTCACACTCAACGAGCCCAGCAACAGCGCCGCCAGGCCGGTGCGTAAAAGCTGCATCATCGGGGTCAGGTTGCATCGCTTGGCAGAGTCCGCCCGAATACCACCGACTTCACGTCAAGTCAGGGCATCCGGCTGATGGGTTCAGGCTGCCAATGCGGGAGAACAGCGAACCGTCCTTGGGCCGGCCAAACGGTGGCAGGCGTGGACTGAGTGTAGGAAATTTCTGAGGAATTGCCCGAAATGCATCATAGGCTCTGGCAACGACCATCCCCTGCTCGCGAAAGCGGTAGACCTGCCAACAAGAATGTTGAATGCACCTCCGCCTTCGCGGGCAGGCCCGCTCCCACCCTGGATCTGCATCCGGCCAGAGATCTCCAGGCCACACAAACACCTGTGGGAGCGGGCTTGCTCGCGAAAGCGGAGTACCTGCCAACAAGAATGTTGAATGCACCTCCGCCTTCGCGGGCAGGCCCGCTCCCACCCTGGATATGCATACGGCCAGGAATCTCCAGGCCACACAAACACCTGTGGGAGCGGGCTTGCTCGCGAAAGCGGAGTACCTGCCAACAAGAATGTTGAATCTACCTCCGTCTTAGCGGGCAGGCCCGCTCCCACCCTGGATCTGCATCCGGCCAGGAATCTCCAGGCCACACACACCTGTGGGAGCGAGCCTGCTCGCGAAAGCGGAGTACCTGCCAACAAGAATGTTGAACCTACCTCCGTCTTCGCGGGCAGGCCCGCCACGGGAGTTGCAGGGGAATGAACGTGGGGCCTAGGCCTAAGCCGACGCCAGGTGCAGGTCGGGCACCGGGCGCGCGTGCCCGCGGTGCTTGCCATGGTCGTACAGCGAGCCAGCGATTTCATCGGCGCGCACCGGCAGGATCGACAGTAAGGTGTCGCTCAGGCCGTGGCTGGCCTGGCAGAAGCCCTGCATGTAGATGGCCGCCTTGCAACGTTCGTCAGTGATCAACTTGTAGTGACGATCCACTTCGAAATCGCCGAGGTACTGCGCCAACGGGGCCAATAGCGCACGGTGCATCTGCCGCTCGTAACCGGTGGCGAGCACCACCGCGTCATAGCGGCGCACGGTCACCTCGCCGGTGGCGTTGTTGCGCACCGCCAGTTCGATACCGGCGTCGGTGGCCGTGGCGTTCTCCACGGTGGTCAGGGTGCGGAAGGCATGGCGGGCCACGCCGGAGACTTTCTGGCGATAGAAAATCCCGTAGATGCGCTCGATCAGATCGATGTCCACCACCGAATAATTGGTGTTGTGGTACTCGTTGACCAACCGCTCGCGCTCGCTGTGGGGTTGCTGGAACACCAGGTCGGTGAACTCCGGGGAGAACACCTCGTTGACGAACGGGCTGTCGTCCGCCGGTTTCAGGGCCGAGCCGCGCAGGATCATGTCGACCTGGACCGACGGGAAGCTGTCGTTGAGGTCGATGAACGCCTCCGCCGCGCTCTGCCCGCCACCGATGATGGCCACCTTCATCGGTTGGCCGCTCATGCACGGCTGGGTCGCCATGCGCTCCAGGTACTGGGAGTGATGGAAGACCCGGCGATCGTCCTTGAAGGCCTTGAACGCCTCCGGAATGCGCGGCGTGCCGCCGGCACTGACCACCACCGAACGGGCGGTGCGGGCAAACTCCTGGCCTTGCTGGTCGCGGGAAATCACCCGCAGCGCTTCGACCTGCTGGTGATGCAGCACCGGCTCGATGCGCAGCACTTCCTCGCCGTAGCGGCTCTGTCCGGCGAACTGCGCGGCGACCCAGCGCAGGTAATCGTTGAACTCCATGCGGCACGGGTAGAAGGTGCCCAGGTTGATGAAATCCACCAGGCGCCCATGCTGCTTGAGATAGTTGACGAACGAATAAGGGCTGGTGGGATTGCGCAGGGTCACCAGGTCCTTGAGGAAGGAAATCTGCAGCTCGCTCTGGGTCACCAGGGTGTTGCCATGCCAGCGGTAGTCGGCCTGCTTGTCGAGGAACAGCGCGTCCAGCTCGCCCTGGACCGGGCCTCGCTCCTGCAACGCGATGGCCAGGGCCAGGTTCGAAGGGCCGAAGCCAATGCCGATCAGGTCGTGAACGATGGGCGATGCAATTGCCTGTGTCATTCCAGTGTCCTCTGGAGAAGCCCCTCAACAGGGCGCGTAAAGCCTGGGGGTAACCGACCGGCCTGTGGGGGGCCGGCAAGTCGTCTGTTGAGAGGAACGAGGACAATGAACAGAAATTTACCGCCGGGCGACCGGCCGGGGAGCGATCAGGGCGTGTCCCACTGTCGCACCCGAACGCGGCAGTGCTTCATGGCGTTGACGATGTGCTTCTCCACCAGTGCCCGGGAAATCCCCAGCCGTTCGGCGATCTGCGGGTGCGACAAGCCTTCGAGCTTGCGCAGCAGGAAACTCTCGCGGCACAGCGGCGGCAACTCGGCCAGGGCGCGCTGGAGCATGTCCAGGCGCTGGCCGTGGTCGAGGCAGGCATGGGGCGACGGCGTGAAGAAGCGTTCTTCGTTGTCCAGCACGTCCAGGGACTCGACCTGGCGCAAGGTATTGCGCCGGTGGCCGTCGATCACCAGGTTCAACGCCGTGCGATACAGGAACGCCCGGGGCTGCTCGATGGGCGTGTCGCTGGCGCGCTCCAGCACCCGCACATAGGCGTCATGCACCACATCCTCGGCCGCCTGGCGGTTGCCTAGCCTGGCGTTCAGGAAACACACCAGCTCGCGATAGTAGTTTTCCAACGTGACTCCCGTGCGCAATGACTGCGACCGCTATCCCTGTGGCCACCCGACCCGCCTGGACAGGCAGTGGCACGGTGGTGGCAACTTCAATCGCGTAATTTATAGTAATTCTCATATAGATTTAAAGCCTTGGTGAGCGCGGCGCTTGTTTCAGTGCCGTTGCGCGGCCCCGCAAGGCAACCTGCTACCAAGTGTTTCAGCCAGTAAATTCCCGCCCAAAACGCTCGTTTACCAGGACAGCCTCCCGTCCCAGGCCTCCTGCGACGGGCCCGATCCCACCGGCCGGAACCCTGCATGAAACGTCCCCGCCCTACCCGACGCGCCTGGCTTCTTACCGTCACCCTGCTGCCCGCCGTTGCCTTCGCCGCCTGGCAAGCCGTCGCGCCGGCCCCCGTCGACCGGGTCACCGCCACCGTCAGCCGGGGCGACATCGAAAGCAGCGTCACCGCCCTCGGCACCCTGCAACCGCGCCGCTATGTGGACGTCGGTGCCCAGGCGTCCGGGCAGATCCGGAAGATCCACGTGGAAGCCGGCGACGAGGTGCGCGAAGGCCAACTGTTGGTGGAGATCGATCCATCCACGCAAAAGGCCAGGCTCGACGCCGGGCGCTTCGCCATCGAAAACCTCAAGGCGCAGCTCCAGGAGCAGCGCGCGCAACACGACCTGGCCCGGCAGAAGTCCCTTCGCCAGCAGCAACTCAAGGCCGGCGGCGCGACCCGCGAGGAAGACGTGCAGACCGCCCAGGCCGAGGTGCGGGCGACCCAGGCGCGCATCGACATGTTCCTGGCGCGGATCCGCGAAGCCCAGGCCAGCCTGCGCAGCGACGAGGCGCAACTGGGCTACACGCGGATCTACGCGCCCATGGGCGGCACCGTGGTCGCCGTCGGCGCCCGGGAAGGCCAGACGCTCAACGCCCAGCAGCAGACGCCGCTGATCCTGCGCATCGCCCGCCTGACGCCGATGACGGTCTGGGCCGAAGTCTCGGAAGCCGACATCGGCCACGTCAAGCCGGGCATGAACGCCTACTTCACCACCCTGGCCGGCGGCACCCGGCGCTGGAGCAGCACGGTGCGGCAGATCCTCCCGGTGCCGCCACGCCCCCTGGAAGCCAGCCAGGGCGGCAGCCCCACCGGTGGCCGCAGCGGCAGCGAGCGCGTGGTGCTCTACACCGTGCTGCTGGACGTCGACAACGCCGACCGCGCGCTGATGACGGACATGACCGCCCAGGTGTTCTTCGTCGCCGCCCAGGCCCGGGATGTCCTGAGCGTGCCCAGCGCGGCGCTGCAAGGCGCCGCCGATCGGGTACTGGTGGTGGCTGACAATGGCGACGTCCAGCCGCGCACGGTCCGCACCGGCATCAGCGATCGGCTGCGCACCGAGGTGCTCGACGGCCTCGCGGAAGGCGAGCGGGTGCTGCTCGGCCCGAACCAGGACAGCGGAGGTTGAATGGACACGCCCCTGATCGAACTGCGGGACATTCGCAAGGCCTACGGCGGTGGCGACAGCCCACGGGTGGAGGTGCTGCGCGGCATCGACCTGGCCATTCACGCCGGGGAATTCCTGGCGATCGTCGGGGCATCCGGCTCTGGCAAATCGACGCTGATGAACATCCTCGGCTGCCTCGACCGCCCCTCCAGCGGCGACTATCGCTTTGCCGGGCAGGACGTCGCCCGCCTGGGCAGCGACGAACTGGCCTGGTTGCGGCGCGAGGCCTTCGGGTTCGTGTTCCAGGGCTACCACTTGATCCCGTCCGGCACCGCCCAGGAAAACGTCGAGATGCCGGCCATCTACGCCGGCACCTCGGCCGCCGACCGCCACGCCCGGGCCCGGGCATTGCTGGAACGCCTGGGCCTGGCGAGCCGCACCGGCAACCGTCCGCATCAATTGTCCGGCGGACAGCAGCAACGGGTGTCGATTGCCCGGGCATTGATGAACGGCGGCCACATCATCCTCGCCGACGAACCCACCGGCGCCCTCGACAGCCAGAGCGGCATCGAAGTCATGGCCTTGCTCGACGAACTGGCGAGCCAGGGCCACGTGGTGATCCTGATCACCCACGACCGCGACGTGGCGGCGCGGGCCAAGCGCATCATCGAAATCCGCGACGGCCTGATCATCAGCGACAGTGCCCACGGGGCGCCCGCGGCGCCGTCCGCCAACCCGAAGGCATTGCAAGCCGTGGACCTGCGCCAGCGCCTGAGCGCCGGCAGCGAACACACCGGGGCCTGGAAAGGCGAGTTGCTCGACGCGGTGCATGCCGCTTGGCGCGTGATGTGGATCAACCGTTTCCGCACCGCGCTGACCTTGCTCGGCATCGTCATCGGCGTGGCATCGGTGGTGGTGATGCTGGCGGTGGGCGAAGGCAGCAAGCGCCAGGTCATGGCCCAGATGGGCGCCTTCGGCTCCAACATCATCTACCTCAACGGCAGCGCGCCCAACCCGCGCGCCGCCAAGGGCATCATCAGCGAACAGGACCTGGCCGCCCTCGCCGCCCTACCCGAAGTGCAGCGCATCATGCCGGTCAACGGTGCCGAAGCCAGCGTGCGCTTTGGCAACCTCGACCACAAAAGCTACGTCGGCGGCAACGACACGCAATTCCCGCTGATCTTCAATTGGCCGGTGGTCCAGGGCAGCTATTTCAGCGACGCCGATGAGCGCAACGCGGCGGCGGTCGCGGTGATCGGGCACAAGGTCCGGCAGAAACTGCTCAAGGACGTCGCCGACCCCATCGGCCGCTACATCCTGATCGAGAACGTGCCGTTCCAGGTGGTCGGCGTGCTCGCGGAAAAAGGCGCCAGTTCCGGCGACTCCGACGCCGACAACCGCATCGCCGTGCCCTACTCCGCCGCCAGCGTACGCCTGTTCGGCAGCCGGCATCCGGAATACGTGGTGATTGCCGCGAGGGACGCCGGCAAGGTCCGGCAGGCCGAGCAGGCGGTGTCGCAGACCTTGTTGCGCCTGCACGACGGCCAGCAGGATTTCGAGTTGACCAACAACGCCGCGATGATCCAGGCCGAGGCACGTACCCAGGGCACGCTGTCGCTGATGCTCGGGGCGATTGCCGCAATCTCGCTGCTGGTGGGCGGTATCGGCGTGATGAACATCATGCTCATGACCGTGCGCGAGCGAACCCGGGAAATCGGCATCCGCATGGCCACGGGCGCCCGCCAGCGGGACATCCTGCGCCAGTTCCTCACCGAAGCGGTGATGCTCTCGGTGGTTGGTGGGCTGGCCGGCATCGGCCTGGCCTTGCTGGTGGGCGGCGTGCTGTTTCTGGGCAAGGTCGCGGTGGCGTTCGAATGGCTGGCGGTGTTCGGCGCCTTCGGTTGTGCCCTGGCCACCGGCGTCGTGTTTGGTTTCATGCCGGCCCGCAAAGCCGCCCGCCTCGACCCGGTCGCGGCCCTCACCAGTGAATGAATGCATGCCGATGAAAGCGCACCTGACCCTCCTGGCCGCCAGTCTTCTGCTGGCGGCCTGCACCACCCCACCGTCGCCAGCGGACAGCGGCATCGAACCGCCAGCGACGTGGCAGTACCTCGATACGCCAGGCACCCAGGCGGACAACCGGCAATGGTGGACGCATTTCGGCAGCCCGCAACTCGATCGCCTGATCGAACAGGCGCGCCGGGACAGCCACGACCTCGCCGCCGCCATGGCGCGGGTTCGCCAGGCACAGGCCAGTGCGGTGGTCGCCGGCGCGCCCCTGCTGCCGGACATCAAGGCCGGGCTCAACGGCAATCGCCAGGAACTGCTGCGAGGCAAGGGCTACAGCCAACTGGACGTGGACCGGGATAACCGCTCGCTGGATTACTACGACGCGAACCTCAGCGCCACCTATGAACTGGATTTCTGGGGCGGCAAACGAGCGGCCCGTGACAGTGCCCTGGACACCCTGGCCGCCAGCCGCTTCGACCGCGCGACCGTGGAGCTGACCCTCCTCAGCGGCGTCGCCAACAGCTACACCCAGGCGCTGTCCCTGGACGAACAGCAGCGCATCGCCGAATTGAACCTGGCCAATGCCCAGAGCGTGCTCGACCTGGTGCAGACCCGCTACGACGCCGGCAGCGCCACGGCCCTGGAGCTGTCCCAGCAGAAAAGCCTGGTGGCGGCGCAGCAGCGCAGGTTGCCGCAGGTGCAGCAACAGGCGCGGGAGGCTCTGGTCACCCTGGCGACGCTGCTGGGGCAACCGGTTCAATCGGTGCGCCTCGACGCCGAGGACTTCGATCGTTTGCACTGGCCGTCCATCGACGCCGGCGTGCCCAGCGACCTGCTGCGCCGTCGCCCGGACATCGCCGCCGCCGAAGCACGCCTGCGCGCCGCCGCGGCCGACATCCAGGTGGCCCGGGCGGCGATGCTGCCGTCGGTGACCCTCGGCCTGAGCCTCGCCAGCGGTGCCGACATCGCCGACCAGGTGTTGCGCAACACCGTCTACAACCTCACCGCCGGCCTGGCCGCGCCGGTCTTCAACAACGGCCGCCTGGGAGCCGAACGGGACAAGGCCACCGCGCGCCAGGAAGAACTGCTGGAAACCTACCGCGCCGCCATCATCAACGGCTTCGCCGACGTCGAAAAAGCCTTGAACGGCATCACCGGCCTGGAACGACAGCGGCAGTGGCAAGCCGAAGAACTGCAACAGGCCCAGACCGCCTTCGACATCGCCCAGCGCCGCTACCAGGCCGGCGCCGAAGACCTGCTCACCGTACTGGAAACCCAACGCACCCTCTACGCCGCCCAGGACACGAACGTACAACTGCGCCTGGCGCGCATGCAGGCGAGCGTGGCGTTGTACAAGGCGCTGGGTGGGGGTTGGCAACCCCTGTAAACCCCGACCCCAGCCTCAAGCCAGGCACATTTGTGGCGAGGGGATTTATCCCCGCTGGGCTGCGCAGCGGCCCCAATCAGTAACCTCACGGTATATCCGATCTTTTGGGTTGGCTGGTTTTGGGGCTGCTGTGCAGCCCAACGGGGATAAATCCCCTCGCCACAATGATTCTCTGGGTCTCATGAAGGGTGTTCGGCTTGGGTCCTGTTTATTCGGATATGTCGGACACCCGAAGCTACCCCCTGGGGATCCAGCAGATGCTCGAGCTGAGTGAGCGACTGGCAAACCGCGCCCTGGACATCGAGCGTGGCGTTGTACAAGGCGCTGGGTGGCGGTTGGCAGCCCCTGTAAACCCCGACCCCGGCTTCAAGCCAGGCACATTTGTGGCGAGGGGATTTATCCCCGCTGGGCTGCGCAGCGGCCCCAATCAGTAACATCTCGGTGTATCCGATTTTTTGAGTGGGCTGGTTTTGGGGCTGCTGTGCAGCCC
>NZ_JAUQOP010000057.1 GCF_030580855.1 Pseudomonas citrullilanati
GTAGAGATAGACTTTTTCGACTTTTGCATCGGGTCGCATCATGGCAAACGGGCTCCTGGCAGAATCAGGAGCACAGCATCAGGGATCAGATAAGCGCTTGGAATGTGGGGTTCATGGAGCGCTTACAATCGAATTAGGTCTTACAGGAAATATTACTCGACTTATTTCTCTAGAGAACCGCCAAAACCCTGCAGATATAGTTGTTGCTCACAAAGGCGCAACAACCGTAGAGATCATCTTAGAGTTCAAAGATAAAGACTCTAAAATTAGAGTATTCCAGCGAAAGCTAAAAGACCGAATCCCTAACACATCGAAGAGAATATCTAGATTCGCAGAGCTATGGGAAATAAATGAAATAATAGATGGAAAAGCTATTCCCGCGCAAAAAAATGCTCTAGAGCAATATTTTGGCAGCAAGGATTTTTCACGAGACTTTCTGCTATTTCATTATGTACAGCAGGAAGAAACCTCTAGATTCCTTAAAACGAACAACGAAACACAACGAGCTGAAGAACTTGCCCAGCTTTTCGGCAATACACGTGATGCCGATGAAAAGCTTAGTAAGCTGACGGAAATTTCTCGCAAGATAGCTACCTCGAAAAGAAGTGTTACGTCGCAGATCGAAAGCATTAAGCAAGTGTATAAGATCGATAACAACACCAACATCACAACTGACACCACTGAGCCGCATGCCTATGTCTTTCCGTGGTTGGCCGAGGAAAGCAAGGAGGTCTTCTGGGATGCAGTCACGATTTCTGAGTTCAATCAGGAAAAACTCAACAGCTCCCTGGAAGAAATTAACAATGTCAAAAACCTTCTCACGCATCAGCTGTTTTTTATCAGAAACCGTCGTTTTGAGAATGCTGCACTCCAAAGAGAAGTTCTCAAGCTTTATGTTGGCTACTACAACTCAATTAACCATCATGACCTATATATCACAACAAATAGCTTGTACCGGTCAATACAGCAATTCCACTCAATAATGAAAAGTGGTGACCTCAAGCAAATCCGCAACACCACCAATCTCGATTTTATCTTCCAAGCGTTGGCCTATGATAGCAGTGAATCATTTAAATCTGCCGTCCAAACACTCATTGAGGAAGAAGAAAAAGCGAGTGGTTTGAGCTCCATTTACTCCGAACTACTCAAACATCATGATGCCATGTCTGCTGGGCTTCAAAGCGTGCCAAACGAAGCTACCTGCTTGCTTTGTGGTCATGACTACCAGACTCATGACTTACTAATTCAGGCAATTTCTCAGCATGGCCACCTGATTCGGTCACAACTTTCCGGGCAAGACAGGCAGTTAGTATTAGTCAGGGATAAATTCAACACAGATTTCTTGTCTCCATTGATTAAGGCTTGCAATACCTACCTAGAACAAACTACTGCTCCTACACAAGAAGACTTACTCTCACTTTCTAAGGCGCTGGCAGCAAAAGAGCGATTTGACAAGCTCAGCAAATGGCTGCTATCTGAAAAGATTGAGTACAACGATTTGCTTGCAACAACGTTTCCAGTAACCGGTAGAGAAGATTATATTATAGGGGCAGCAGACAAATTATGTGAGCGGATACGCTCGGCAATCGGCTTAGCACCAGAAGGTTATTACGAGGCGAATGGTAGCAATACATTTGAAAGAATCTACAGAGACTACTTCAACAGTGAACAGGAAAAAATCTCGCTGGTAACCGTTGCTCTTTTAGAAAAGAAAGAAAAATACATAAAAACGCTCTATTTCAGCTCACTAAAAGACATCTCTGAAAAGCTCGAAAAACTAACGAAACAACATAATAACTTAGAGCGTGCGACTGACGACTTAGGCGAACTCATCACAAAAGTTCGTACTCAAATCCGACAGTATAGAAAAAAGCTCATCACCGACATCGAAATCCCTTTCTATATTTATTCCGGTAAAATTCTTCAAACGCACCAAGCTGGGCTTGGACATGGTATTTTCATCAAAGACCCTACAGGAGAGGATGAACTGAGGAACGTGCGATTAGTTTCAAACTGGGAGAGCGATCACGACATTCTTAACACTATGAGCTCCGGCCAAATATCTGCCGTCGTCATCGCTCTAACCCTCGCATTACATAGGGTCTACTCCACAAAATTCTCAAGTATCTTAATTGACGACCCAGTCCAGACTATGGATGACATAAATATGGCATCTCTGGTCGAAGTATTGCGCAATGACTTCAGCGAGAAGCAAATTGTCCTTTCCACGCACGAAGAAAAAGTTGCCAGATATTTTACTTATAAATATTTAAAGCATGGAGAAAATGTAAAAATAATAAACTTAATGCAAAGGAAAGAATACGTACCAAGCAATAGATTTTTATATAGTCCAACAAAAAACGACTGACTCCCTATTGACAGAATAGATTAAACGCCCTATCAACGTGAGCATTCAAGTTCTGGATGTCGAACCTCTGCGGACTCGACATCCAGCACCTTGGCATGGATAGCTCAATCCAATAACGCAGATAGGACATTCGAGACTTTAAAAGTCTTAGTATCAGACTGGCCAGCCTAAAATCAGCGTATGGTGCCGTCTCTATTTTTTGACAGCCAACGTAACCGTCCGGCAAACACATCTTCCTGAAGCTACCGCCGAGGCCATGGTGTCCACCTAATTTAAGTGGACACCAGTTTTGGCCCATTGGACTACCCCGTCCCGGTAGACATCCCTGGCCTATGCCGGTATCCCCGCTTTCAGATACCAATGACTGAGACAGACTCCAGTGGCTCCGATGAAGATGAGTTCGCCAGACACTTACTGCGAGAAAGCTTAGCTCCGAGCTGTTTCCTCAAATTATCAACGTTTCCTCAACCTCGACAGAGGGCGAAGGAAACAGCACCTCGCGGGCGCCGTCGCGGTATACAAGGTGATGACGTATACCGGACGCTGGCGACGCCCACTCGCCCACCATATCCTCGCCGTCTCGCTGCATCAGAACGTAGATATCTGCTTTCTGATAGAAATAGTGACGAGGGGGGACAGGGGTGCTCAAGGGGCCGTTGGTGAGCTGAAGCTCAGAAGGTTCTTGCGACAGCCGGCCGACCGGTGTATCGAGTGTAAGAAGTCCAATTTTGCCTTCTTGCAGAGCTTTGATAAAACCAGGATGTCGATTCGCAATCGCCACATCAAAATAGGTGTTGATTACACTATTGGAGCCCTGCCTCACCACGGATGGTTGCACGAAGAAAACACCATCGAACCCGTAGTCTTGCACGTCATCTGTGAGCATGGATTCAGCTGCCTGCTTGAGCACTGCGACTTCAATGGAACTGTGAACGCGGATCCATAGATATCGAAAATAGTCGTCATTGTACTTGAGATGAGCGCCCATGTTTTCGGCGGCTTCTTTCAACCTGGTTTCCGCATTTCTAAGCGCGTTGCGGTGTTGCGGGCACAACATGGACACCTGACTGGATCTGAACGTCGATGCCCTAGGGTCTCTTGAGCGTGGCATCACCTTGAAGGTCAGTGAGCTACCTTTGAGAGTGTATGTATCAGGGCGTTGAAGTACGTCACCCACAAACTTTATGAGCCGCTCGAATGTCTCCGGTTCGATGTGTGTATCCGACTCCAGGTAAAGCTCACCATCTAGCTTTAGCGCGCGTAGACGCTGATCGAATGCCGCTTTGAGTCGGTCGCCGTACTGATGAAATGCTGCTTCGTGCGAAGTCAGCCCCTGATTTTTGATGGAAACGTAGTATTTGAAACCGCTCGGAAATTCAACCTGCAGATCGTAGCCTTTCTGATTTCCCTTAGCTGGAGCGACCTCTCCTTGCTGCGACTTGATAGAACCGCAGGTCAATATCTCGGTGGTGAAGCCGTGGGCATTCGCTACGCCTGATTTGACCTTTTTAGCCGTCTGCCTGAGCCATCCAGCATGCTTCGGCGCAAGTTCCTGGATGCATTTGCCTAGCCCGAAAAGCTCGCAGGTAGAAAGCCAATCCTTACGCTTCCAAAGGGCTTGAAGGCGGTGTTGTTCCTTACCTTCCTGCCCTTTCAACCACTCTGCCCCGAACAGGTCTTCAACCGCCGCGATGCACCCCGTTGCGAATTCAGCAGGATGCTCTTCTTGTGAGTCCCTGAGGTGAGAGATATCCCTTCCAAAACGATCCAACGTTTAATACCCACCGCTGCCAATGATTTAGATCCACGCAATCGTGGGGCAATCGACTCAAGTCGTCTACCCATCGTGCGAGATTATGGGTGAGACCGATGCGAGAGTTGAATGCGTCGACATGCTTACCAATATGCCATACCGCATGAGACATGGTACAGAGTTAACAGGCGAGTTTAGGCTCTCGTCCTACCGGTAGTAAGCTGCTGCAGCCCTACTCGTGGCGAGACGAACGTTGCATCCCAGACTGAGACCTAAACCCTAAAGGATTACAGCTTAACCCGTCGCAATGTGCCTTCCCCGGACGCTTACCAGCCAATGGCCGCAAGCTGCTTTTTTCTAATAAATAATCCAGCCAACTTTCCTGCACCAGTCCGTCCGCATCGGCTTTAGAGGCCAAGGTTTTCATAAAAAATTCACCAAAGTACTGTGGATTTATTTCTTGTTACTGATCAAAGTACTTTTCATAACAACTGCAAGTACCTGAGCGCATCATCATTTAAGCTCAAGCCATGCCAGAAGGCGCAACGCCATCCGTTAGCCGACTTTCCGCATTCAAATTCATAGCTTTCGAGCCGATGAAGTTCTGTTTTTATGCTCGCCAAGCTAGATCGATCTGGAAGAAAAGTCCTTATGCCATTGATCAAGACCCCCCATTGTGTCGTCAGATACTCATCGATTCCCGCCCGTCTTAAGACATTGTCGATGTGCCACTGAACAACAGCAAGCTGACTTCCGACCACATTGTAAGGTATTGGCGTCAGCAGTGGCGCATTCCAATCAGGTTCAAATCGTACAGAGAGGATCTTGTTGTTTGCAAAGTAGTCAAAGTATGGATGCAGAGGGCGTTCTCCTGCATTCACACCTTTAAACGCATTGTTTCTCTTGTTGTTGCATCTATCACAAGCTGGCACTAAATTTTTTGAATAAAATGAGAATTCTGCATAATTTGCTTTGGGCAGGTAATGATCCAAGGTCCCCAGTGCGTCTCGCCCGCACACGGGGCACACGCCGTCAAGTTGAGATCGCAGCGTCGCAATGAAATTTAGGACAGATGGTGGTGCTTTATAAATTTCGTTAAGGTCTTCTTTTAGTGGAAGGTATGACGCATCCTCGGCGATACCCCAAGGATCACCATTGCAAATATCATATGCTTGATAGCGCTCAGCAATATCAGCTATGCGATGCACAATTGCCTTAGCATTTCCCTTTCTAGAGTGCTGCAGAAAGCTGAGAAGCAAATTATCTTGAATGACGGGTGGATCTACTTTCCTCATTTTATTGCTCCATCATCCTTCGCAGGCGCATGAGAGCTTCGGCACTCAATTCCGAAGAGTATTTATTAAGCGCCTCCGAAAATGTATTACTCTCTTGCTCGGCCAACTCTAACAGTTCTTCATAAAGATGGTGCGGCAGATCGTCACCAAATACCTCATTAGAGATTGATGCGACATTGGCTCCTAGCGTTTGCATGCGCGGTTTTCTTACCGTGAGCACTCCTTCTTCATTACGCATCACATGCACCTGAGCACTTTGAACTTCTCGAACGACAAATGGGGAATGTGTGGCGACGAATGCTATGGACCGTGTGCCGTTCAGGATTTTATTTAGGCTACGCATAAACCTTGATATAAGATTCGGATGCAGAAAATTCTCCGGCTCATCAATAATCAGCGCGGATGCCGGCCCGGAGTTAGCTAGTGCAACCAATATGAATTTTAGAAAGGCCTGCTGGCCCAAGCTAAGTTTACGCTCCTTTCCGTGCTTATCGACAAACCTCAATGACTGCCTAGAGGCGACATTTGCTGCATTATTTAAAATGCGTTGCTCCCCGCCACGCTTCCACTCTGAAAATGGCATATAGTCTACATCGTACGACGCAATTATTCCTGACTCTCCCGGCCTATCTTTTTTCATTGGGACAAGAACTTCAAACTCACTGAATTCAGTGCGCAAAATATCCGAGAGATGGTTAAGCAAAGCACCTTGAGCATCATGCCCCCGAGCCACGTCAACAAGCAATGTAGTGGCAGAGTCCTCGCCTTGCTTCCGGGGGCTTGCTGGATTGAATGTAAAAATCCTAGCTCTCGCCAGCCCCTCCTTTGAAGAGGGAGAGAATTGTCGAACAGAGGCAGTGTGAATAAAAGCTATAACTTGATTCAGTTCGGGGCGATTGATTATTTCAGCAGATCGACTTTCCTTATCTGCCAAAACTTTTGAGAGCTTTGCGAGCGCCGAAGTTTTGCCACAGCCATTTTGCCCAATGATGACTGCGATCCGTCCTCTAAGAAAATTTTGGCTGTCAAACTGGAAATCGAACTGGGCCTGCGGGCCGGTTCCCTTCAACACAACACTGAAAGGCTGACGGGCATCAGCATCAAGTTCTTGCAAACCTTGCAATATTCGCTCAGCCTTGCGATAAGCAAAGTAGGCTTCGCTTGATCTAATCATCGCATGAGTGAACACTTCTTCTTTATAGAAATCGTGCCAACTATTTATGAAGGACCGGCTTTTAGTCGTTGCCACATCTTGTAAGCTAGATAGGACTTTCCTTGCCTGTGGCTCACCTAGCGTCCGCCGCAAAAAGCTATATGACTTTGCATCTGTCAGCAGAGTGCGGAATGGTTTTTTGATTTCGCGGTGGTAAATTTCAGGTTTTTCAGGCGAAAGCAGACTGCCAACAGCTTGAAAGAGATCTTTTTCTCCTTGAATTGCACACCTCCCTTCAAGCCAATAAATTTGCCCTTGTTTATCGCGATAACCTATAGAGCATGCTATAAGGTAGCCGAAATCGTTAAATTTACGGGCCAGCGGAACAATGAATGCTTCTGCGTTGGAGCTCTCCGCGAAGCTCTCATCTAAAAGGAATGAAGTCAGTGGCTGGTTTGGATTAGCGTTAGAGTTTTTTTTTGCTGGCATTCCAAAATCCATCTTAACTTGGGCGGGCTGCGACATTATATGCGCGAGCGGCCTACTGATATTGTCTGAAAAAAGCGGTGCACTTTCTGAACTGCGGACAGATTTACTGGGATGACTGTCTGTCTCTGGCGGTTAGCCGGTCAGTCGTGAATTATCGCTCACCCCTAAACAAATGTACGCGACTCGTCAGCACCGATAAAATCTCTGACCAAGTGCATGTCAATTTTCCCTCAAGCGACTAGCTGAAATGAGGGGCGAATACGCAGCTATCCATTTATTTTCCTAGATTTCTTAAGCGTCCATTCATCAATCATGTCGGCCCCAATCCTGCAACATCGCACGACGCTGATCCCGGTATTCGGCCTTGCTGTATACGGCGCGCACGCCCTTCTGCTCGTCCGCAAGACGCTTCTCGATCCAATCCGAATTGTAGCCCGCCTCGTGCAACAGCGTGCTGGCCGTGCGGCGAAGATCGTGGGGGCCGAATTTCCCTAGCGGCACTCCCTCCTTTTGAGCAAGCCGATAGGTCAGCGTCAGTACCTGGTTGATCGTGGCCGCACTCATTGGCAAATCAGAGTCGTAGCGTGACGGCAGAATGTAGTCTGAACCTCCAGCCAAGGTTTTCAACGCGATGAAGAAATCCAATGCCTGCTGGGACAGAAACACCAAATGAGGGTTACGACGCTTCATCCGCTCTTTGGGGATCGTCCACAGCGCCCCGCTGAAATTGATCTCACCCCACGTCGCGTTGGTCAGCTCGCTCTTGCGCACCATCGTCAGCAGGAGGAGTTTGGCCGCTGCACGAACAGAGGTCGCGGTACCGATTCTGTCCATGTACTGGTACATCAGCGCAATTTCATCGGGCGTCAACGCACGGTCAAGTGGCTCAAATTTCGCGATGCTGGCAGGCCGTACCAGATCGGCCGGGTTTTCAACCTTCTGGCCACGCTCAATGGCCCAACGGAAGACTTGCAGCACGATCTCCCGTGAGTGGACGGCGGTTGCAGGGGCACCCCGCTCCACTATGGCATACGTCAGCGCTCGCAGATCCTCATGGGTGATTTCGACCAGTTTCTGATTGCCAAACTTCGACTTCAACTCACGCTCATAGACTGATCGCCGCATGTCTCGCGTTGAGTCCGCCATCTGGTAACCGCGTAGCCATTTTTCAGCCCAAGCGTCAAAAGTCTCAGCACCCTTCGTGCGCGCCTTCGCACGCGCTTTCTCCTTTGCCGGAGACTTGCCAGCGGCGACATCTTCTTCGCCTCCCCTAGCCGCTCGCGAGCCTCTGCCAGAGTGATCCCCCCTAAGCCATAACGACCAAAGGTGATGGTCTCCTGACGGCCGTTGATGGAGTAGTTGTAGCGAAAGGAGATTGAGCCGGCTGGGGTGACGGCCACGTACAAGCCGTCACGATCAATCACCTTGTAGAGCTTGTCTTGGGGCTTGAGATTTCGAAGCTTGGTATCGGTGAGCATGGCTTCCACTATTTCCATGAAAAAATACCATGCCCTGAAAGGCGCGGAAAAATGAGGTCAACCCCAGTAAAACCAGGCCTTTAGGTTAACCCGATACCATGCCAACAATGGGGCAAGGGACATGGTATTGAGCGTCACGCATGGCATTGGATGCAGTCAGTACCCCGTACCATTCCACATAAACACCATGCTTGGCGATGCAGAACGCTACCTGAACTTGCCAGACCCAAAAAGCCGAAAGCCCGCAATTACGCGGGCTTCCGGGGTGTTTCTTACCACTTGATGCCGGTCTATGCCGGACGCGGGATCATTCCCACTCAATCGTCGCCGGCGGCTTGCTCGACACGTCATAAGTGACGCGAGAAATACCTTCGATCTCATTGATGATGCGACCGGAAACAGTTTCCAGCAGCTCATACGGCAGGTGCGCCCAGCGAGCGGTCATGAAGTCGATGGTTTCCACGGCACGCAGGGCCACGACCCAGGCGTAGCGACGGCCATCGCCGACCACGCCCACCGATTTCACCGGTTGGAACACCACGAACGCCTGGCTGACCTTGTGATACCAGTCGGCCTTACGCAGTTCTTCGATGAAGATGTGGTCGGCACGCCGCAGCAGGTCGGCGTATTCCTTCTTCACTTCGCCGAGGATCCGCACGCCCAGGCCCGGGCCCGGGAATGGGTGACGGTAGACCATGTCGTAGGGCAGGCCCAGTTCCAGGCCGAGGCGACGCACTTCGTCCTTGAACAGCTCGCGCAGCGGCTCGACCAGCTTGAGGTTCATTTCCTCCGGCAGGCCACCGACGTTGTGGTGGGACTTGATCACGTGGGCCTTACCGCTCTTGGCGCCGGCCGACTCGATCACGTCGGGGTAGATGGTGCCCTGGGCCAGGTACTTGATGTTGTCCAGCTTGCAGGATTCGGCGTCGAACACGTCGATGAAGGTGCGGCCGATGATCTTGCGCTTCTTCTCCGGGTCGGACTCGCCGGCCAGGTTGTTCAGGAACTGCTCTTCGGCGTTGGCGCGGATCACCTTGACGCCCATGTTCTCGGCGAACATGGCCATCACTTGCTCGCCTTCGTGCAAGCGCAGCAGGCCGTTGTCGACGAAGACGCAGGTCAGTTGATCGCCGATGGCCTTGTGCAGCAGCGCAGCAACCACGGATGAGTCCACACCGCCGGACAGGCCCAGCAGGACGTTGTCGGTCCCCACCTGGGCGCGCACCTGGGCGATGGCGTCCTCGGCGATTTTCGACGGGGTCCACAGGGCTTCGCACTCGCAGATGTCGAGGATGAAGCGCGACAGGATGCGGCCGCCCTGCTTGGTGTGGGTCACTTCCGGGTGGAACTGCACGCCGTAGTAGCGGCGATCATCGTTGAACATGCCGGCAATCGGGCAGCTCGGGGTGCTGGCGAGGATGTGGAAGTCTTCCGGCATCCGGGTGACCTTGTCACCGTGGCTCATCCACACGTCCAGGCCGAACAGGCCGTCGGCGTCGACGTGGTCTTCGATGCCGTCGAGCAAGCGGCTCTTGCCGACCACATCGACGCGGGCGTAACCGAACTCACGCAGGTCGGAACCTTCGACCTTGCCGCCCAGTTGCTCGGCCATGGTCTGCATGCCGTAGCAAATGCCGAAGACCGGCACGCCCAGGTCGAACACGGCTTGCGGGCAGCGCGGGCTGTTGGCTTCGTGCACGGACTCGGGGCCGCCGGCGAGGATGACGCCTTTAGGCGCGAATTCGCGAATCGCTTCGTCATCCATGTCGAACGGGTGCAATTCGCAGTACACGCCGATTTCGCGCACGCGGCGGGCGATCAGCTGGGTGTACTGGGAACCGAAGTCGAGGATCAGGATGCGGTGAGCGTGAATGTCGAGGGCCATGACTCATTCTCATGTAGTGAATCAGAAACAACTCGGGGCTGAATGAACAGCCCCGGTGATTAACGTTTTGCTGAAGGCCTTAACCTACGCGGTAGTTCGGCGCTTCCTTGGTGATCTGCACGTCGTGGACGTGGGACTCGGCCATGCCGGCACCGGTGATGCGGACGAATTCCGGCTTGGTGCGCATCTCTTCGATGTTGGCGCTGCCGGTGTAGCCCATGGAAGACCGCAGGCCACCCATCAGTTGATGGATGATGGCGCTCAGGGTGCCCTTGTACGGCACGCGACCTTCGATGCCTTCCGGCACCAGCTTCTCGGCACCCGCGGAGGAGTCCTGGAAGTAACGGTCGGAAGAACCCTGGGCCTGGGACATGGCGCCCAGCGAACCCATGCCGCGATAGGCCTTGTAGCTACGGCCCTGGAACAGTTCGATCTCGCCCGGTGCTTCTTCGGTACCGGCGAACATCGACCCCATCATCACGCAGTAGGCACCGGCGACGATGGCCTTGGACAGGTCACCGGAGAAACGGATACCGCCGTCGGCGATCAACGGCACGCCCGTGCCTTCGAGGGCGGCGGCGACGTTGGCGATGGCGCTGATCTGCGGCACGCCGACACCGGCGACGATGCGGGTGGTGCAGATCGAGCCTGGGCCGATACCGACCTTGACTGCGTCGGCGCCGGCCTCGGCCAGGGCCTTGGCGGCTTCGCCGGTGGCGATGTTGCCGCCGATCACCTGCACGTCAGGGAAGTTCTGCTTGACCCAGCGAACGCGGTCGATCACGCCTTTGGAATGACCGTGGGCGGTGTCGACCACCACCACGTCAACACCAGCGTTGACCAGGGCGGCAACGCGGTCGCCGGTGTCCTTGCCGGTGCCGACGGCAGCGCCGACGCGCAGGCGACCCTGGTCGTCCTTGCTCGCCAGCGGGTAGGCCTTGGCTTTCTCGATGTCGTTGACGGTCATCATGCCCTTGAGGGCGAACTTGTCGTCGACGATCAGCACGCGCTCGATGCGGTGCTTGTGCAGCAATTCGCGGACTTCGTCCTTGCTGGTGCCTTCCTTGACCGTGACCAGGCGCTCTTTCGGCGTCATCACTTGGCGGACGGTGGCCTCCAGACGGTTCTCGAAACGCACGTCGCGGGAGGTGACGATGCCGACCAGGTCGCCATCGTGCAGCACCGGGACGCCGGAGATGTTGTGCATGCGGGTCAGTTCGAACAGATCCCGGACCGTGGCGTCAGCCTCGATGGTGATCGGGTCCTTGACCACGCCAGCCTCGAACCGCTTGACCTTGCGCACTTCGGCGGCCTGCTGTTCGATGGTCATGTTCTTGTGGATGATCCCGATACCGCCTTCCTGGGCCATGGCAATGGCCAGGCGGGCTTCGGTCACGGTGTCCATGGCGGCGGAAACCAGGGGGATATTCAGTTCGATGCCACGGGTGAGACGGGTTTTGAGACTGACTTCGTTAGGCAGCACCTCGGAATAACCAGGCACTAGGAGAATGTCGTCGAAGGTCAGGGCTTCTTGGCTGATACGCAGCATCGCGGGGGCTCCCGAGCGGGAAAATGGAAGCGCGCCATTATACTCATGCACCCCGCCTGGCTCAATGTAAAACTCTGTCTATTATTGCCGGGGTGATCGAGGGGCTCGAAAATAACACCCTTCGTACACCGAGCCCTGTGGCGAGGGGATTTATCCCCGCTGGGGCGCGTAGCGGCCCTGAACCCAGCCCATGCGGTACATCAGGCAGATCGCATTGCCTACCTTGGGACTGCTGCGCAGTCCAGCGGGGATAAATCCCCTCGCCACAAAAGCACTCTCTGCTGTGCCTTCCTACAACTCCACCTTCACCCAACTCACCGGCTGATCGAGCCAATCGGCGAATTCGTCGAGGAATTCCTGCTTGAACCCCGCCTCCAGCCAATTGTTGAAAATGAACCCCAGGTTGGAGAACGCACACGGTTGCAGGAACAGGAAGCCGTTGATGTCATCCTCGTGCCCGCATTCGGGGCAGGTGAAGTTGTCGGTGCGGCCGGGCATCCAGTCTTCCAGGCTCTCGAACAGGGCTTCGCCGACTTCCCGGCGGCATTCGGCACAGCCGGCCTCCTCCAGAAAGCCCTTGGCCGGCGTGTAGATGCAGCGCTTGGTGATGATCTCCAGGCCGTTGATCGCTTCGCCGAACGGCAAGGCGTCGGGGTGCAGCACCACGTTGCTCGCGCCGGGGGCGATGGCGTGGGCCATGCGATTGCCGGTGCGCCCGCAGGTGGTCAGTTGTTCCTCGACGATATTCTTGCGCACCAGCCAACGCACGATTGCCCGGGCCCGGGGCTCGTGGACGGGCAAGGTGGAGATTTTCGGGACGATGATGCTCTGGGTGTTCATGGCGAGGCCTGGGTTGGTCTGGCGGGTGCGGTTAAAGGCCGGCAGCTTAATCCCTGGCCGGGCCAGGTCAAGCACTCAGGTAGCGACCGATCAAGGCAATGCCGCTGGCGAGCACCAGCCAGGTCACCAGGCGCACGAACGTCTCGCGCGACATGCGCAGGGTCAGGCGGCGCCCCACCCACAGCCCCAGCGCCATGGCCGGCAACAAACACAGCGCCAGTACCAGCAAGGGTAGCTCGGCATACACGCCCGCGACAGCGAACAGGCTCAAGCGCACCACGGTGCTGCAACTGATCAGCGCACTCTGGGTCGCGCGGGCCGGCTCCTTGGGCAAGCGACTGTTCAGGTAGATGGCATAGAGGAAGCCACCGCTGCCAAACAACGCCCCGAACATCCCGCCGACGATCCCCATCGGGAACGACCACAGCGCCGACAGTTGCGATGGCCGGGTCTTGATCAACAAGCTGTAGATGGCATAGGCACTGATGAACAGCCCCATCAACAGCAGCAACAGGTCGGACTTGAGGTTGAGCAGGAAAATCACCCCCAGGGTGCAACCCAGCGCCATGCACGGCAGCAAGCGCAGCAATTCGGGCCGGGACACGTCCCGCCGCGAGGGCAACAGGTTGCCGAAGGCCGCGACAAAATCCAGCAATACCAGCAGCGGCACGATCTTCGACAGGGGCAGGAACAGCAGCAGGATTGGCGCCGCCACCAGCGCCGTGCCGAACCCGGCGATGCCGAACACGATGTAGGCCAGCATGATCGCCAAGCCGATCACCAACCATTCCATGGGCGCGAAAGCCCACTGGCCCAACCACGACAGAAGATTCATTGTCGACTTCCTTGATGACGAAGGGAGCGACTTTAGCCAGATCCTGTGGGGTACATCCAGCATTTGTGGCGATTGGTCTATCGCTATCGCGAGCAAGCTCGCTCCCACACTGGATCTTCAGTGCGACATAGATCCAGTGTGGGAGCGAGCTTGCTCGCGATACAGGCAACTCGGTCTAATTGCTTGCTCGCATGGAGATTCACCGCCAAATGCCCTTATCATGCCGCCCATGATTAAAGATCCCTTTGCCCGCCTGGGCCTGGACCGCGAAGTCCTGACTGTCAGCCAGCTCAACGGCCGCGCGCGGGTGCTGCTCGAAGACGTGTTCAGCAACATCTGGGTCGAAGGCGAAATCTCCAACCTCGCCCGCCCCGCTTCCGGCCATGTGTACTTCACCCTCAAGGACAGCGGCGCGCAGGTACGTTGCGCGCTGTTCCGGCAGAACGCCGCGCGGGTTCGCCAGGCCTTGAAGGACGGGCTGGCGGTGAAAGTGCGCGGCAAGGTCTCGCTGTTCGAAGGGCGCGGCGACTATCAACTGATCCTCGACACCGTCGAGCCGGCCGGCGATGGCGCCCTGCGCCTGGCCTTCGATGCCCTGAAGGAAAAGCTCAGCGCCGAGGGCCTGTTCAGTGCCGAGCGCAAGGTGCCGCTGCCGGCCCATCCGCAACGCATCGGCATCATCAGTTCGCCCACTGGCGCGGTGATCCGCGACATCATCAGCGTCTTCCGCCGCCGTGCGCCGCAGATTGCCCTGACGCTGATTCCCACCGCCGTGCAGGGCCGCGAAGCCACCGCGCAGATCGTCCGCGCCCTGAAGCTGGCGGACGCACGGGACTTCGACGCGCTGATCCTGGCCCGGGGTGGCGGTTCGCTGGAAGACCTGTGGTGTTTCAACGAAGAAGCGGTGGCCCGGGCCGTCGACGCCTGCGTGACGCCCATCGTCAGCGCCGTCGGCCATGAAACCGACGTGTCCATCAGCGATTTCGTCGCCGATGTACGCGCCCCGACCCCCTCCGCCGCCGCCGAACTGCTGGCGCCGGATGCCGGCGACCTGGTGCGCCGGGTCGAAAGCCTGCATCGCCGGCTGGTGATGCGCATGCGTGACCGCTTGATGCGCGATCAACTGCGCCTCGAAGGCCTGATCCGGCGCCTGCGCCACCCCGGTGAACGCCTGCGCCAGCAAGCCCAGCGCCTCGACGACCTGGACATGCGCCTGCGCCGCGCCTTCGAGCGCAGCCTCAATACCCGCCGCGAACGCTTGATCCGCCTGGAAACCCGCCTGGCCGGGCAACATCCCGGCCGGCACCTGGCCTTGCTGCGCCAGCGCCTGGACAGCCTGGCCGAACGCCTGCCCCGCGCCATGCGCGAAGGCCTGAAAACGCGGCGCGTGCAGTTGCACAACCAGATGCAGACGCTGCACATCGTCAGCCCCCTGGCGACCCTCGGCCGCGGCTACAGCATATTGCTCGACGAACGCGGCCATGCCATCCGCAGCGCCGGGCAAACCCGGACCGGCCAGCGCCTGAGCGCCAAGCTCGGCGAAGGCGAACTGCTGGTGCGGGTCGAAGACAACCACCTGACGCCGGTCACCCTTTCTCTACTGGATTGATTCATGCCGCGATTCCTAGCGCCCCTGCTTTTGCTGTGCCTGACCTTCAACGCCCACGCCGACAGCTACATCACCCGCCTGCTGAACAAACCCGTGCCGGGCGGCGTGGCCGTGGTCGACCTGGGCAGCGCGGCCCAGGCCCCAAAAGCCAGCTACCAGGGCAAACCGGTGCTGGTGGTCAAGGAACAGAACAACTGGCTGGCGATCGTCGGCATCCCGCTGACCGTCCAGCCCGGTACCCAGCAGATCAGCAGCGGCGGCACCACCCAACCGTTCGTGGTCGGCTACAAGAAGTACCCCGAGCAACACATCACCCTGAAGAACAAGCGCCAGGTCAACCCGAACCCGGCGGACCTCAAGCGCATCGACGCCGAACTGGCCGTGCAATTGAAGGCGTACCGCAGCTTCAGCCCGAATATCCCCAGCAACCTGCTGCTGGACAAACCCGTCAACGGCCCGTTGTCGAGCAAGTTCGGCGTACGCCGCTTCTTCAACGGCGAGGAACGCAACCCTCATGCCGGCCTCGACTTCGCCGTGCCCGCCGGCACGCCCATCAAGACCCCGGCCGCCGGCAAGGTGATCCTCACCGGCAACTACTTCTTCAATGGCAACACGGTGTTCGTCGACCACGGCCAGGGCTTCATCAGCATGTTCTGCCACATGTCGAAGATCGACGTGAAGGTTGGCCAGCAACTGGCCCGGGGTACGGTAGTCGGCAAGGTTGGCTCCACTGGCCGCGCGACCGGGCCGCACATGCACTGGAACATCAGCCTGAACGATGCGCGGGTGGATCCGGCGATTTTCATTGGGGCGTTCCAGCCTTGAGTCTTGCAGCGAGGCTACTGGCCTCATCGCGAGCAAGCTCGCTCCCACAGTTGGATCTGCTGTGAGCCTACATCCACAGAGATCCCTGTGGGAGCGAGCTTGCTCGCGATGACGACAGCCGCATCACCCCATACTCTAAATTGCCAAGCTCAAAACATCGACGCAATCCCTGATAACCATACTTGACCTACACGCGATAAAATCTCGCAAACCCGTCTTAAAACAGAACTTCTCCCAATTTTTTCCGACTGCTTGCAACCCCCCGTCCACACGGTTAGGGTTGAGGGCATGAAAACCGCTCACACCCTCATCCAGCTTCGCCAGCACCGCAGCCTGTGCCTCGTCAGCGCACGACTGCCGGGCTGAATCGCGGCACCTCGTCCCGGCTGTGAAGCCACCCCCGTTCGAACCACCGGCAGGCCGCCTTTTTCCGGCCACGACAATAAAAGGATTCCCCCGATGAGCATGCTCAAAGACCCGTCTTCCAAGTACCGCGCCTTCCCCACCATCAACCTGCCGGATCGCACCTGGCCGTCGAAGACCATCACCGCCGCGCCGATCTGGTGCAGCTCCGACCTGCGTGACGGCAACCAGTCGCTGATCGAGCCGATGGACGCGGTGAAGAAACTGCGCTTCTGGAAAACCCTGGTCGCCGTCGGCGTGAAGGAAATCGAAGCCTCGTTCCCGGCCGCTTCCCAGACCGACTTCGACTTCGTGCGCACCCTCATCGAAGAGGGCCACATCCCGGACGACACCACCATCCAGGTGCTGACCCAGGCCCGCGAAGACCTGATCGCCCGTACATTCGAATCCCTGCGTGGGGCGAAGAAAGCCATCGTCCACCTGTATAACGCCACCTGCCCGTCGTTCCGTCGCATCGTGTTCAACCAGGACAAGGAAGGCGTGAAGGAAATCGCGGTGAACGCGGCCAAGCTGTTCGTCAAATACGCGGCGCAGCAGCCGGAAACCCAGTGGCAGTTCGAGTACTCGCCGGAAACCTTCAGCGCCACCGAGCTGGAGTTCGCCAAGGAAGTGTGCGACGCGGTGATCGACGTCTGGAACCCGACGCCCGAGCACAAGGTGATCCTCAACCTGCCCGCCACCGTGGAAGTCGCCACCCCGAACATCTATGCCGACCAGATCGAATGGTTCGGCCGCAACATCAACCGTCGTGACAGCGTGATCATCAGCCTGCACACCCACAACGACCGTGGCACCGGTGTGGCCGCCACCGAGCTGGGCCTGATGGCCGGCGCCGACCGTGTCGAAGGCTGCCTGTTCGGCAACGGCGAGCGTACCGGCAACGTCGACCTGGTGACCGTGGCGCTGAACCTCTACACCCAGGGCATCGACCCTCAGCTGGACTTCTCCGACATCGACGGCGTGCGCAAGGTCGTCGAGGAATGCAACCAGATCCCGGTGCACCCGCGCCACCCGTACGTCGGCGACCTGGTCCACACCGCGTTCTCCGGCTCGCACCAGGACGCCATCCGCAAGGGCTTCGCCCAGCAGAAACCGGACACCCTGTGGGAAGTGCCGTACCTGCCGATCGACCCGGCCGACATCGGTCGCAGCTACGAGGCGGTGATCCGGGTGAACAGCCAGTCCGGCAAGGGCGGCATCGCCTACCTGCTGGAACAGGAATACGGCATCAGCCTGCCGCGTCGCATGCAGATCGAGTTCAGCCAGGTGGTCCAGCGCGAAACCGACCGCCTCGGCCTGGAAATGACCGCCCAGCAGATCCACGCCCTGCTCCACAGCGAGTACCTGCAAGCCAACACCCCGTACGCGCTGGTCAGCCATCGCCTGCAAGAAGAGAACGGCAACAGCGCGGTGGAAGTCGAAGTGGCCAGCAAGGGCCAGGGCGAGACCAACTTGCACTGGCGCGGCAAGGGCAACGGCGCCCTGGAAGCCCTGGTGGCCGGCCTGCCGGTGCCAGTGGAGATCATGGACTACAACGAACACGCCATCGGCGCCGGGACCCATGCCAAGGCGGCGGCCTACATCGAACTGCGGGTCAACGGTGAGCGCGCGGTGCACGGCGTGGGCATCGACGAAAACATCACCACCGCGAGCTTCAAGGCCCTGTTCAGCGCGCTGAACCGCTCGCTGAGCCAGACGGAAGCCAAGGCGGCCTGATCGTTTAGCGAAAATGCAAAAAGGCCCCGGGGTGTGAACCTCGGGGCCTTTTTGTTGTGCGCCCAGCATGGGCGCAATCTTGTGGGTGAAAGTCCCGCCGTAAGCTGACCACAGCGAACGAAGTGAAGCGCAACTGCATGAGGGCGACCGAGTGTGGGGAGGAAGCGTGAATCGAAACCGCGAGCCGATGAACAAGAACCGGATATAAGGCGATGCTGACCAGGGCGAGCGAGCTGCAAATCGCGAAGCTCTTGTGGTCAAAGGGCGGCAGCGTAAATTCGGCGGTTGTGCGGGGAAGGATTGCGTTCTTACCTGGGGAGATCTCGCCTTATGCCTGAAAGGGCGACGGTGCAAGCTGGAGCGAGAAGTCAGCAGAGGCCGTAGTAGTCTTTTTTTTTTGACGAAGGGCTGAACGAGAGAAAGCGCTATAGGCCATGTTGATGCGAACGACCGGAAGTCAGATGCCTGCCAAACGCGGGGCGGATGGAAACAGGGAGCGGTGAAACCGTGAGAGGTCCCGTCAGCGACGAGGTCAATCGCCCGCAAGATGAATCCTACAACGCAGGGCAAGGGCTGCTGGAGCGGGCCTTTGCGAGAGCAAACCTGAAGCGAGCCTGGAAACGGGTCAAGGCCAACAAGGGGGCAGCGGGCGTCGATGGTCTGGACATTGAACAGACCGCTGAACATTTGCTGACCCAATGGCCCGCGATCTGTGAACAACTTCTTTCAGGCATCTACCGGCCCAGTCCGGTACGACGTGTGGTCATTCCCAAGCCTGACGGCGGTAAACGCGAGTTGGGCATTCCAACGGCCACCGACCGGCTGATCCAACAAGCACTGCTGCAAGTTTTGCAGCCACTGCTCGATCCAACTTTCAGTGAACACAGCTACGGCTTTCGCCCGGGGCGCAGTGCGCAGGACGCCGTTTTGGCGGCTCAGCGCCATGTGTCTTCAGGGCGCAAAGTGGTAGTGGATGTTGATCTGGAGAAGTTCTTCGACCGGGTCGACCATGACATTTTGATTGATCGTTTACGCAAGCGGATTGCGGATCGGGCGGTTATCCGGCTGATTCGGGCGTATCTGGATGCGGGAGCGCAGATCAATGGAGTCGTCGAGAAAAGCCGCTGCGGGGCGCCGCAAGGGGGCCCGCTGTCGCCGTTGCTGGCGAACGTGCTGCTGGACGAAGTGGATCGGGAGCTTGAGCGTCGAGGCCATAGCTTCGTGCGCTATGCCGATGATGCGAATGTGTATGTTCGCAGCAAGAAGGCAGGGCAGCGGGTGATGGCTTTGCTGAAGCGCCTGTATGAAAAGCTGCACTTGAGCGTCAACGAGAGCAAGAGTGCGGTGGCGAGTGCATTTGGCCGCAAGTTTCTTGGGTACGCCTTCTGGGCTTCTCCACAAGGTGTCAAAAGATCGGTGTCGGTCAAGGCGCGCAAGCAGTTCAAGCAGCGAATACGCGTGCTCACCCGTCGCTCAGGGGGACGCAGCATGGGGCAGGTTGTAGAAAATCTACGTCCTTATCTCTTGGGCTGGAAAGCTTACTTTGGGTTATCGCAAACACCGAAGGTCTGGCAAGAGCTGGACGAATGGATACGACACCGACTGCGAGCGATCCAGCTTAAGCAATGGAGGCGTGGACCGACGATCTATCGCGAACTGCGGACTCTGGGGGCCAGTGCTCAAACCGCACGGAAAGTGGCGGCTAACTCATGTAGTTGGTGGCGTAACAGCCGCTTTGAGCTTAATCGAGTGCTGGATGTGGCATGGTTCGACAGGCTGGGTCTGGTGCGACTCTCATAACCTCAATCTCTCGAACCGCCCGGTGCGGACCCGCATGCCGGGTGGTGTGGCAGGGGAGCGGCCTGTGAAAGGCTGCCCCCTATGCCGATTGGCTTCAGGTTTTGTGGGGCCTGCCAGGGCCTCATCGCGGGCGGACTCCCTCCCACAAGGGTCTGCGTCACGGCGAACCACTGTGGGAGCGAGACTGCCCGCGAAAGAGCCTTGTCAGCCGACAAAAATGTCAGGCATGGGTATCAACAGAAACCGTCATGGCCTGCAACAGCGAACCGCGCAGGCTCATCAACGTCGCCTGGGTGCCCATGATCTGGGCTTGGAGGGCCATGGCCTGCTGGGCCTTTTGCTCTTCACTGGCCCTGCTGTTCTCGACCTGGGCCAACTGGGCTTGCTGTTGGGCCAACAGTTTCTCGGCCTGCTCGATCTGCTTCTTCAGCTGTTCGATGACCTGTTGGTTAGTGCCGCCGCCGGCGCTCTGCGCGCCGCCGCTGGCAGGTGCTTTATCATCGTCGCTGTTACCGAGCGATACGACCACGGGGCCGGTCGCGGGCTCTTCAGCGGCGCCCTGGATCGAGATTTTAGGGGACGACTGCAGATAAGGGTTGAGCGTGGATGCACTGATGCTGGTCATAGGGATTCCTCCTTGGCTGACCGGTTATCGGCACCTGACACCGTTACTTTAGGCTGAAGCGTTTCAATGGGTGAATTCGAACGTATCGGCATCCAGATTCGCCGGAAACCGCGTGCGGTACGCGGCCAGGTCCGCGGCGTTCAGGCACACGGTGAACACGCCATCGGCGTCACCGGCGCTGAGCAAAGTCTCGCCCTGGAAATCCAGCACCTGGCTGTCACCGGTGTAGGCGAAGCCCTTGCCGTCGGTGCCGATGCGGTTCACCGCGGCGACGTAGCACAGGTTCTCGATGGCGCGGGCTGGCAGCAAGCGGTTCCAATGCTGGCGCCGGGCGCCGGGCCAGTTGGCGGTGTACAGCAGCAGGTCGGTGTCCTCGGCGTCGCGGCTCCAGACTGGAAAGCGCAGGTCGTAGCAGATCAGCGGACGAATCCGCCAGCCCTTGAGCTCGAACAGCACCTGGCGCTCACCCGGTGTGTAGTGGTTGTGCTCCCCCGCCATGCGAAACAGATGACGCTTGTCGTAATGCAGCACTTCGCCGTCCGGTCGCACCCAGAGCAGGCGGTTGCGGTGGCTGCCGTCGGCGGCCTGGATGATCACACTGCCGGTGATCACCGCATCGAGCCGCGCGGCCTGGGTGCGAAGCCAGACGCTGGTGGGGCCGTGCTCCGGCTCCGCGAGGGTGTGCGAGTCCATGGAAAACCCGGTGGTGAACATTTCCGGAAGGATGATCAGGTCCGCCCCGCGAGCCTGCTCCAGCAGGCCTTCGAAATGCTCCAGGTTGGCCTGGCGGTCGTGCCAGGCCAGCGTGGTCTGGACCAGCGCAATGTCGAGGTTCGGCAACGCGCTCAAATCACGCATAGTTTTTCCGCCGCTTCACGCAGCGTCTCCTCGCGCTTGGCAAAGCACAGGCGCACCAGGCGCTGGCCTTGGGGTGGGTCCTGGTAGAACACCGACACCGGAATCGTCGCCACACCGTGCTCGCGAGTCATCCAGACCGCCATGTCGACATCGTTCAGGTCCGGGCGGATCCGGCTGTAATCCACCAATTGGAAATAAGTGCCGGCCACCCGCTTGAAACTGAAGCGCGACGGGGCCAGCAGATCGCAGAACAGGTCGCGCTTGGCCTGGTAGAAGGCCGGCAACTCTTCGACGTGCTCAGGGTACTGGGCCATGTAGTCAGCCAGGGCGTACTGCAACGGCGTCACGCCGCAGAAGCTGACGTATTGATGCACCTTGCGCAGCTCGGCGCTCAAGGCCGGGGGCGCCACGACGTAGCCGGTTTTCCAGCCAGTGACGTGGTAGGTCTTGCCGAACGAACTGACCACGAAGGCCCGTTGGTACAGTTCTTCGTGGGCCAGCACGCTGGCATGGGCAACGTCGTCGAACACCAGGTGTTCGTAGACTTCATCGCTGACCAGGCAGATATCACGGTCGCGAATCAACGCCGCCAGCTGATCCAGCTCGGCGCGGCTGATCAGCGCCCCGCTGGGGTTGTGAGGGGTGTTGAGGATGATCATGCGGGTCCGCGGGCCCAGGGCTTCGCCAAGTGTCTGGAAGTCGATGGCGAAGTCATCCAGGCCCAATTGCACATGCACGCAACGCCCACCGGCCAACGTCACGGCGGGTTCGTAGCTGTCGTAGCAAGGGTCGAACACGATCACTTCGTCACCGCTGCGGACCACGGCGGCGATGGCGCAGAAAATCCCCTGGGTCGCCCCCGGGGTCACGGTGATCTCCTGGTCGGCATCGACGCTGGCGCCGTAGCTGCGGGCGATCTTCGCCGCGATCTGCTGGCGCAGCGCCGGCAGGCCGGTCATGGGCGAGTACTGGTTATGGCCTTGGGCAACATGGCGGCCCACCGCATCGCGCAAGGCCTGCGGACCATCGAAGTCGGGAAACCCCTGGGACAGGTTCAGCGCGCCGGTCTGCGCGGCAAGCTGGGACATCTGGGTGAAAATGGTGATGCCGACATTGGGCAACTTGCTGGTGATCATCAACGGTCCCTGCTCTGCACCCGGCTCTGGCACGGCGCGGGAGAAACCGAGGATAGCCCAATCGCCGGGCATGAAAAAGGGTGCCCATGGCACCCGATATCACTCAATTACATAACACCCAGCCTGAAACCAAACCTTGTGGCGAGGGGATTTATCCCCGCTGGGTTGCGCAGCAACCCCAAGCATTGGACTCAGCCTGCCTGACACACCGAGTTGCCGATTTTAGGGCTGCTTCGCAACCCAGCGGGGATAAATCCCCTCGCCACAGGATTCTGTGTGCTGTCATTTGGTCACTGTGGGCAAAGCCCCCACAGTGACCAGCAGATCAGCGCTTGTCGCGGCGCTTCTTGTCGGCCTTCTTGTGGTGCGACATCAAGCGGCGCTTCTTGTTGACCTGGCGGTCGGTGAGCGTGTTCTTGTTGCCTTCGTACGGGTTCTCGCCACCCTTGAACTCGATACGGATCGGCGTACCGACCAGCTTCAGGACACGGCGATAGGTGTTTTCCAGGTAGCGGACGTAGGACTTGGGCACCTTCTCGATCTGGTTACCGTGGATCACGATGATCGGCGGGTTGGCGCCACCCAGGTGAGCGTAACGCAGCTTGATCCGGCGGTTGTTGACCATCGGTGGCGCGTGCTCGCCGACGGCGTCCTCGAGGATCTGGGTCAGGCGGTTGGTCGGCCAGCGGGTGACCGCCGACTTGAACGAGTTCTGCACCGACGCGTAGAGGTTGCCCACGCCCGTGCCGTGCAGGGCCGAGATGAAGTGGATGTCGGCGAAGTCGACGAAGAACAGCCGGCGCTGCAATTCGACCTTCACGAAATCCCGCTCGCTCGGCGTCATGCCGTCCCACTTGTTGATCGCGATGACCAACGCACGCCCGGCTTCCAGGGCGAAGCCCAGCAGGTTCAGGTCGTGGTCGACCACGCCCTCGCGGGCGTCCATCACGAAGATCACCACGTTGGCGTCCTTGATCGCCTGCAAGGTCTTGACCACGGAGAACTTCTCGACTTCCTCGTGGATCTTGCCGCGCTTGCGCACACCGGCGGTGTCGATCAGCGTGTACTTCTCTTCGTTACGTTCAAAGGGAATGTAGATGCTGTCGCGGGTGGTGCCGGGCTGGTCGTACACGATCACCCGGTCTTCGCCGAGCATGCGGTTGACCAGGGTCGACTTGCCCACGTTGGGACGGCCGATGATGGCGATCTTGATCCCGTCTTTTTCGCTCGGGCCCGGAATGCGCTTGGCTTCCTCACCCTCGGCGACGATTTCCTCCTCGCCCTCTTCCGGCTCGTCTTCATCGTCCTTCGGGAAGTCCGCCAGGGCGATTTCCAGCAACTGGCTGATGCCGCGACCATGGGCACCGGCGATCGGGATCGCCTGGCCCATGCCCAACGGCGCGAATTCGGCGCGGGCCATGTCCGGGTCGATGTTGTCGACCTTGTTGGCCACCACGTGGGAACGCTTGTTACGTTTGCGCAAATGCTCGGCGATCATCTGGTCGGCGGCGGTAAAACCGGCCTTGGCGTCTACCAGGAACAGCACCACATCGGCTTCTTCGATGGCGAGCAGCGACTGCTCGGCCATTTTTTCGTCCATGCCGTGTTCATCACCGGAGATGCCGCCGGTGTCGACCAGGATATAGGTACGCCCTTGCCACTTGGCCTCACCGTATTGGCGATCACGGGTCAGACCGGACAAGTCGCCGACGATGGCGTCGCGAGTCCTGGTCAGGCGGTTGAACAAGGTGGACTTGCCGACGTTCGGTCGGCCCACCAGGGCGATTACGGGAACCATGCGGCTCTCCACTGCGTTATTTCAGAAAATACAAAAGCCGCTGCGAGGCAGCGGCTGGTGCTCGGGGCAGTCTGTGCAAGCCCTGCAAACCTTGTGAACAAGGCCGCTTGGGGGATTAGCCCCAAGCATAGTCTTACTTGATGGTCAGGGCTTCCAACTTGCCGCTGTTGCCATACACATAGATCATGTTGCCCACCACCAGCGGACGCGCCCGCAGGCCATCGCTGTCGATGCGCTCACGGCCGACGAAACGGCCGTCTACCTGGCTGAGCAGGTGCAGGTAACCTTCCAGGTCACCCACTGCAACGTAGCTGGAGAACACTTCCGGGGCCGACAACTGGCGACGCGCCAGGGAGTCGTTGCTCCACAACGCGGTGGTGGAACGCTCGTCGACGCCTTCGACCGTGCCCGAGGACAGGCTCACGTAGACGCTGCCGAACCCTTGGGCGACACCGGCGTAGCTGGACGCATCGCGTTGCCACAGCGGGCGACCGCTTTCCAGGTCCAGTGCCGCGACGCGCCCCTGGTAGCTGGCGACGTACAGCGTACCGCCGGACAGCAGCAGGCCGCCGTCGATGTCGACCACGCGCTCCAGTTCCGAACGGCCTTGCGGGACGGCTACACGCTGTTCCCACACCGGCACGCCATTGGAGATGTCCAGGGCGACCACTTTACCGGTCGACAACCCGGCCACCGCGAGGCGGTTGGTGACGACCGGCGCGCTGGTGCCGCGCAGGGTCAGTACCGCCGGGGTGCTGTCATACACCCAGCGCTGGTTGCCGGTGGCGGCATCCAGGCCGATCAGGCGGTCATCCTGGGTCTGGACCACGACCACGTCACCGTTGGTGGCCGGCGGTGCCAGCACCTCGCTGGTCACACGGGCGCGCCATTTCTCTTCGCCATTGCTGGCGTCGAGGGCGACGATCTCACCCTTGAGCGTGCCGATCATGACCAGCCCGTAGCCCACGCCCACGGCGCCGGAGACGGGCAGTTCGAGATCCTTTTCCCACTTCACGTCGCCGTTCATGCGATCCAACGCGAACACTTCCCCGGTGACGTCACCGGCGTAGATCGTGTCGCCATCGATGGCCGGCACCAGCATGTTGTAGGTTTCGCCCTGGCCTTCGCCAATGGAACGGCTCCATTGCTTCTGCAGCACGACTTCTTCCTTGAAATCGGTCAGTTCGGCCGGAGGCAGTTCTTTCTTGCTGTTGCTGCTGCAACCCGCGGCCAGAACGGCCAGGGCCAGCAATGCTGCATGTTTCCAACGGATCACGTCACGCATCCCCTTTGGCCAGGTCGTCCAGCTTGATTTGCAGGCCACCGACCGCGGCTTCATCCGACAGCGCAGCCTTGGCTTTTTGGTAGGCCGCATGGGCCTCATCGGTGCGGCCCAGCTGTACCAGCAGGTCGCCCTTGAGTTCTTCGCGAGTTGCCAGGAAGGCTTTGTCGGCATCGCCGTCGAGCAGCTTCAGGGCGTCCTCGGTCTTGTTCTGCGCCGCCAGCACCTGCGCCAGGCGCTGGCGCGCCACTTCGCCCAGGGTCGCGTTGGCCGGCTTGTCGACAATGCCCTTGAGTTCGGTGGCGGCGTCGTCCAGCTTGCCGTTGTCCACGGCGACCTTGGCCACGAACAGGCGACCGTACTGCGCATAGGCGGTGCCGCCGAACTCGCTGTTGAGCTTGCCGGCCAGGTCCGCCACGCGGGCGGCGTCAGGCTTGCCGTCTGGCGTCAGGGTGGTTTCCAGCAATTGCTGATAGAGCATCGAGGCGCCTTGCGACTGGTTGCTCTGGTATTTCTGGTAGGCCTGCCAGCCGAACACGATGACCAGCGCCAACAGGCCGCCAGTGACCAGCGGCTTGCCGTTGCGCGTCCACCAGTCCTTCAAATCCGCCAGCTGTTCATCTTCGGTACTCGACACCCCAATACTCCTTAATCGCTAAATCGGCTGTTTGACAGCTTCAACCCTGCACGACGCAGGTGGCCAGGTGTGCGGCAAGCGCATCCCAGGCAATGCTTTGTTGTTCGCCCTGGCCACGCAGGGGTTTGAAACCTACCACTTGTTGGGCCAGTTCGTCGTCACCGAGGATCAGCGCATACAGTGCACCGCTCTTGTCGGCTTTCTTGAACTGGCTCTTGAAGCTGCCGGCGCCGGCGTTGATCTGCAGGCGCAGGTTGGGCAACTGGTCGCGGACCCGTTCGCTCAGGGCCAGCGCCGCCAGTTCGGCCGCTTCGCCGAACGCGCACAGGTAGACGTCGACCTGCCGGGACAGCTCTTCGGGGACCTTGTCCAAGGCTTCAAGCATCAGCACCAGGCGCTCGATGCCCATGGCAAAGCCCACGCCCGGGGTCGGCTTGCCGCCCATCTGTTCCACCAGCCCGTCGTAACGGCCGCCGGCACACACGGTGCCCTGGGCGCCGAGCTTGTCGGTGACCCACTCGAACACGGTCTTGCTGTAGTAATCCAGGCCGCGAACCAGCTTGGGATTGATCACGTAGGGAATGCCGACGGCGTCGAGGCGCGCCTTCAGCCCTTCGAAGTGCGCACGGGATTCGTCGTCGAGGTAGTCGGCCATTTTCGGCGCGTCGACCAGGATCGCCTGGGTGTCGGCATTCTTGGTGTCGAGCACGCGCAGCGGATTGGTCTTCAGGCGGCGCTGGCTGTCTTCGTCGAGCTTGTCCAGGTGCGCGGAAAGAAACTCCACCAGCGCTTCACGGTAGCGGCCACGGGACTCGCTGGTGCCCAGGCTGTTGAGCTCGAGCTTGACCGCGTCACGCAGCCCCAGCTCGCCCCACAGGCGCCAGGTCATGACGATCAGCTCGGCGTCGATGTCCGGGCCGTCGAGGTTGAACACCTCCAGGCCAATCTGGTGGAACTGGCGATAGCGGCCCTTCTGCGGGCGCTCGTGACGGAACATCGGGCCGATGTACCAGAGCTTCTGCACCTGGCCGCCACCGGTGATGCCGTGCTCGAGCACCGCCCGCACGCACGCCGCCGTGCCTTCGGGGCGCAGGGTCAGCGAGTCGCCGTTGCGGTCGTCGAAGGTGTACATCTCTTTTTCGACGATGTCGGTCACTTCACCGATGGAGCGCTTGAACAGCTCGGTGAACTCGACGATCGGCATGCGGATCTGGCGGTAACCGTAGTTATCCAGCAAACGCGCCACGGTGCCCTCGAAATAGCGCCACAGGGGCGTCTGCTCGGGCAGGATGTCGTTCATGCCACGAATGGCTTGCAGGGACTTGCTCACAGGTTTTCCTTAATTCGTTCGATCAGCCGCGCGCGATGACCGCGGCGTCGGCCTCGACCTTCTCGGCCGCTTTCTCGCGGATCAGCCGTTCCAGCTCATCCACCAGATTGTCATTCGTCAATTTCTGCGACGGCTTGCCGTCGATGTAAATCAGGTTCGGCGTACCGCCGGTGAGGCCGATATGGGCCTCCTTGGCTTCGCCCGGCCCGTTGACCACGCAACCGATCACCGCGACATCCAGCGGCACCAGCAGGTCTTCCAGACGCCCTTCCAGCTCGTTCATGGTCTTGACCACATCGAAGTTCTGCCGCGAGCAGCTCGGGCAGGCGATGAAGTTGATGCCACGGGAACGCAGGTGCAGGGACTTGAGGATGTCGTAGCCGACTTTCACTTCCTCGACCGGGTCCGCCGCCAACGAGATGCGGATGGTATCGCCAATCCCTTCGGCGAGCAGCATACCGAGGCCGACGGCGGATTTCACCGTGCCCGAGCGCAACCCGCCCGCTTCGGTGATGCCCAGGTGCAGCGGCTGGACGATTTCCTTGGCCAGCAGGCGGTAGGCTTCGACGGCCATGAACACGTCGGAGGCCTTCACGCTGACCTTGAAGTCCTGGAAATTCAGGCGTTCGAGGTGCTCGACGTGACGCAGGGCCGATTCCACCAGCGCCGCCGGGGTCGGTTCGCCGTATTTCTTCTGCAGGTCTTTTTCCAGGGAACCGGCGTTCACCCCGATGCGGATCGGGATGCCACGGTCGCGGGCGGCATCCACCACGGCGCGCACACGGTCTTCACGGCCGATGTTGCCCGGGTTGATGCGCAGGCAATCCACGCCCAGCTCGGCCACGCGCAGGGCAATGCGGTAGTCGAAGTGGATGTCGGCCACCAACGGCACCTTGACCTGTTGCTTGATCCTGCCGAACGCTTCGGCGGCGTCCATGTCCGGCACCGACACCCGTACGATGTCGACACCGGCGGCTTCCAGGCGGTTGATCTGCGCGACCGTGGCGGCCACGTCGTTGGTGTCGCTGTTGGTCATGCTCTGCACAGCGATAGGAGCATCGCCGCCCACGGGCACGTTGCCGACCCAGATCTTTCGGGATTCGCGACGCTTGATAGGAGATTCGCCGTGCATGACTTATTGACCCAACTTCAGGCGAGCGGTCTCGCCACTGGTGAACGGAGCCACATCGACCGGCTGGCCGTTGTAGCTGACCTGCGCGCCACGGGCATAACCCAGGCGTACGGCAAAAGGTGGCTTGCCATTGATGGACGTACTGTCGCCCTTGCGCTTGAGACCACTGAACAGCACCTTGCCGTTGCCGTCGGTGACCTGGGTCCAGCAATCGGCGGTGAACTGGATGGACACCTGGCCTTCACCGGCTGCGGGGGCCACTGGCGTGACCGGGGCGACGGCGGGTGCGGTGGGCGCGGCGGTGGTTGGCGCAGGCGTGGCC
>NZ_JAUQOP010000058.1 GCF_030580855.1 Pseudomonas citrullilanati
TCGTTGTGGGGGGGGGGGTGCCGCGCGCGGGGGCGGGCCCCGGGCCGGACAGGGGGGCGCGGGGGGGCGGGGGGGGGGGGCGCCCCCCCCCCCCCCCCCCCCCCCCACGACTTCCTTGCTCCAGGGCTGGCGACCAGCGCGCCGCTCGCGTACAAAGCGTGCTTATCGATCACCCGGCTTTAAGGCTGACAATGCGACTGGCGTTTCCTTCATTGCTGCTGACTGCCGTGGCCCTGCTGACAGGCGCCGCCGGCGCCGATGCCGCACCGCAACACGCACTGACCGTCTATGGCGAGCCGGCCAAGTACGCCGAAGGTTTCGGCCACTTTGCCTACGCCAACCCCCAGGCCCCCAAGGGCGGCACCCTGCGCCGCTCGGCCGTCGAGATCGGCCAGTTCGACCATGTCCTGCCCTACATCGACAAAGGCATCGGCGTCAGCCAGATCGACGGCATGGTGTATTCGCCGCTGGCCCAGCGTTCGCTGGATGAGCCCTACACCGTCTATGGCCTGGTGGCCGAGAAGATGGAACGGTCGGACGATGGCCTGTCCTTGCGCTTCTACCTGAACCCCAAGGCCCGCTTCGCCGATGGCAAGCCGATCACCGCCGAAGACGTACGCTACAGCTTCGAACTGCTGATGAACCAGGGCAGCCTGCGCTATCGCACCCAGTTCGCCGCCGTCCAACGCGTCGTCATTGAGGACGAGCGCACCGTGCGCTTCGACTTCAAGAACAATGAAAGCCGCACCCTGCCCCTGGACATCGCCACCTTGCCGGTCCTCCCCGAACACTGGTGGAAGGGCCGCGACTTCGCCAACGGCGGCGGCTACGAGCCTCCGCTGGGCAGTGGCCCGTACCGCGTCAGCAAGGTCGACTCCGGCCGCAGCATCACCTTCGAGCGCAACGCCGACTGGTGGGGCAAGGACCTGCCGGTCAGCCGCGGCCTGTATAACTTCGACCATTTCAGCATCGAGTATTTCGGCGACACCGACGTGGCCCGGCAGGTGCTGCGCGGCGGCGCCTACGACTACAACCGCGAGTTCTCCGCCACCGGCTTTTCCATCGGCTATGACAGCCCGGCCCTGCGCGATGGCCGGCTGCAAAAGGCCCACCTGGCCACCGAGGCGCCGCAGACCGCCCAGGGCTTCGTTTTCAACCTGCAACGCCCGCAATTCCAGGATCGCCGGGTACGCCAGGCCCTGGCAATGCTCTGGGATTTCGAATGGAGCAACCGCCAGATGATGCGCAATCTCTATGTGCGCCAGCAGAGTTTCTTCTCCAACACCGACCTGGCGGCCCGGCAACTGCCCGACGCGGCCGAACGGGCGATCCTCGAACCGTTGCGCGGCCAAGTCCCCGACGAAGTCTTCGACCAGGTATTCGAGGCGCCGAAGACCGACGGCAGCGGCGTGATCCGCGACAAGCAGTTGCAAGCCCTGGCCTTGCTGGAACAGGCCGGCTGGAAACCCGACGGCGACCGCCTGGTGAATGCCGACGGCGAACCGCTGAGCTTCACCTTCCTGAACACCCAGAACGGCATGGATCGCCTGCTGCTGCCGTACAAGCGCAACCTGGCGCAGATCGGCATCGACATGAGCATCCGCCGCATCGATTCGTCCCAATACGTCAATCGGCTGATGAGCCGCGACTACGACATGATCGTCACCGGTTACCCGGTCAGCACGTCGCCGGGCATCGAGCTCTACAACTACTTCGGCTCGGCGGCCGCCAACGATCCGGGCGCCAACAACTACATGGCCTTGAAGAATCCGGCGGTGGACACCCTGATCGACGGGCTGGTCAAGGCCACCACCCAGGGCGACATGCTTCGTCATGCCCACGCCCTGGACCGGGTGCTGCAATGGAACTACTACTGGATCCCCAACTATTACCCGCCAGGCAGCTCGACCGTGTGGTGGAACCGCTTTGGCATCCCCAAGGTCCAGGCCAGCAATGACGAAGCCATCGAGAGCTGGTGGGAAATCAGCACCACGCCGCTGACCAACGAACAGATGACGGCCGAGCGCATCAAGCGTGGCGCACCCGGAGGGCGGCACTGATGTGGGCCTATATCGCGCGCCGCCTGCTGCTGATCATCCCGACCCTGGTGATCATCCTGCTGGTGAACTTCGTCATCGTCCAGGCCGCGCCCGGCGGGCCGGTGGAGCAAGCCATCGCCCACTTGCAGGGGATCGGCGGCGCCAGCGTCGGCGGCTCGGGCAACGCCATGGCCGGCAGCTCCCGCGCCAGCCGGGGCCTGGACCCGCAACTGATCAAGGACATCGAGAAACAGTACGGTTTCGACAAGCCGGCCCATGAACGCCTGTGGCTGATGCTCAGCAGCTACGCCCGGCTGGACTTCGGCAAGAGTTTCTTCCGCGGTGCCACGGTCACCGACCTGATCCTGGAAAAAATGCCGGTGACCATTTCCCTCGGGCTCTGGGCAACGCTGATCACCTACCTGGTGTCGATCCCCCTGGGCATCCGCAAGGCGGTCCGCCATGGCTCGGCCTTCGACGTATGGAGCAGCACCGCGATCATCGTCGGCTATGCCATGCCGGCGTTTCTTTTCGCGATGTTCCTGATCGTGGTGTTCGCCGGCGGCACGTCGCTGAACTGGTTCCCGGTGCGCGGGCTGGTGTCGGACGATTTCGAATCGCTGTCGACGCTGGGCAAGGTCGTCGACTACTTCTGGCACCTGGTGCTGCCGGTGAGCTCCCTGGTAATCGGCGGGTTCGCCACCCTGACGATCCTGACCAAGAACTCGTTCCTCAATGAAATCACCCGCCAGTACGTGGTCACGGCACGGGCCAAGGGCATGAGCGAACGCCGGGTGCTGTACGGGCACGCGTTCCGCAATGCCATGCTGCTGGTGGTCTCGGGGATTCCCCAGGCGTTCATCAGCGTGTTCTTCGCCGGGTCGCTGCTGATCGAGGTGATCTTTTCCCTCGACGGCCTGGGACGCATGAGCTACGAGGCGGCGGTGTCCCGGGACTATCCGGTGGTGTTCGGCTCGCTGTTCATCTTCACGCTGTTCGGCCTGCTGATCAGACTCATTGGCGACCTCTGCTACACCCTGGTGGACCCACGCATCGACTTCGCCGCGAGGAACGCCTGATGTTCACGCTTTCGCCCCTGGGCCGCCGGCGCTTCGAGCGCTTCAAGAGAAACCGCCGGGGCTGGTGGTCGCTGTGGCTGTTCATTGGCCTGTTCACCCTGACCCTGGGCGGCGAACTGATCGCCAACGACAAGCCGCTGGTGGTGAGCTACCAGGGTTCGCTGTACTTCCCGGTGTTCAAGCGCTACACCGAACAGGCCTTTGGCGGGCAGTTGCCGTTCCAGGCCGACTACCGCAGCAGCTACGTGCAGAACCTGATCCACAAGGACGGCGGCTGGCTGTTGTTCCCGCCGATCCCGTTCAGCGACGACACACCCAACTACGACCTCGCCCAGCCGGCGCCGAGCCCGCCCACCTCGGTGAACTGGCTGGGTACCGATGACCAGTCGCGGGACGTGCTGGCCCGGGTGATCTTCGGTGCCCGGGTGTCGATCCTGTTCGCCCTGGCGCTGACCGCCATCAGCGCGCTGATCGGCATCGCCGCCGGTGCATTGCAGGGCTACTACGGCGGCTGGGTGGACCTGCTGGGGCAACGACTGCTGGAAGTCTGGTCCGGGCTGCCGGTGCTCTACCTGTTGATCATCCTGTCCGGTTTCGTCGAGCCGAATTTCTGGTGGCTGCTGGGGATCATGGCGCTGTTTTCCTGGCTGGCACTAGTGGACGTGGTGCGGGCCGAGTTCCTGCGCGGGCGCAACCTCGAATACGTGAAAGCCGCCCGGGCCCTGGGCCTGTCCGATCGCAAGGTGATCGTGCGGCATATCCTGCCCAACGCGATGAATGCCACCCTGAGCTACCTGCCTTTCATTCTCACCGGGGCGATCTCCACCCTCACCGCCCTGGACTTCCTCGGCTTCGGCATGCCGGCCGGCAGCGCCTCGCTGGGCGAGCTGATCGGCCAGGGCAAGCAGAACCTGCAAGCGCCGTGGCTGGGTCTGACGGCGTTCTTCACCCTGGCGCTGATCCTTTCACTGCTGGTGTTCATCGGGGAGGCCCTGCGCGATGCGTTCGATCCACGCTCCTGATCCGGGAATGAGCGACAACCTGATCGAGATCCGCGACCTGAGCGTGGCCTTCAACGACCACACCGTGGTGCGCGACCTGTGCCTGGACATCCGCCCCGGCGAGTGCCTGGCGCTGGTGGGCGAGTCGGGCTCGGGCAAGTCGGTGACGGCCCATTCGATCCTGCAATTGCTGCCCGACACCGGCACCCGCACCACCGGCAGCATTCGCTATCGCGGCCAGGAGCTGGTGGGCGCCGAGGCCAAGACCCTGCGCGCGTTGCGCGGCAACCGGATCGCGATGATCTTCCAGGAACCGATGACGTCCCTGAACCCGCTGCACAGCGTCGAGAAACAGATCGGTGAAACCCTGATGCTGCACCGCGGGCTGGGCGGCAAGGCGGCCCGCGAGCGCATCCTGGAACTGCTCGCCCTGGTGGGCATCCAGAAACCCGCCGAACGGCTCAAGGCCTACCCGCATCAACTGTCCGGCGGCCAGCGGCAACGGGTGATGATCGCCATGGCCCTGGCCTGCGAGCCGGAACTGCTGATCGCCGACGAACCGACCACCGCCCTCGACGTGACCGTGCAGCGCAAGATCCTGCTGCTGCTCAAGTCCCTCCAGCAGCGGCTCGGCATGTCGCTGTTGCTGATCAGCCACGACTTGAACCTGGTGCGCAGCATCGCCCAGCGGGTCTGCGTGATGAAGGCCGGCGAAATCGTCGAGCAGGCGCCTTGCGAAACCCTGTTCAGCGCGCCGAAACACCCCTACAGCTGCGAGTTGCTGCATGCCGAACCGGAAGGCGAGGCCCTGCCCCGGGATGATCGCGAAGACGTGCTGCAGGTGCAGGACCTGCGCGTGAGCTTCCCCCTCGGCGGCGGGTTGTTCCGGCGCAAGCAATACTTGCGCGCCGTGGACGGCATCAGCCTGAACATCCAGCGCGGCAAGACCCTGGGCATCGTCGGCGAGTCCGGTTCCGGCAAGTCCACGCTCGGCCAGGCGATCCTGCGGCTGATCGAGTCCGAGGGCAGTATCCGTTTCCAGGGCGAAGCCCTCGATCACCTGTCGCAGAAGGCACTGCGGCCCTGGCGCAAGCAGATGCAGGTGGTGTTCCAGGACCCGTTCGGCAGCCTCAGCCCACGGATGTCGGTGCAGCAGATCATCAGCGAAGGCCTCGAAGTCCACAGCCCGTCCAACGCCGATGAATGCGAATCACGGGTGATCCAGGCCCTCAAGGAAGTCGGGCTCGACCCGCAGAGCCGGCACCGCTACCCCCACGAGTTTTCCGGTGGCCAGCGCCAGCGCATCGCCATTGCCCGGGCACTGGTGCTCAAGCCGGCGCTGATCCTGCTGGACGAACCGACCTCGGCCCTGGACCGGACAGTGCAGAAGCAAGTGGTCGCCCTGCTCCGCCAGCTCCAGGAAAAGCACGGGTTGACCTACCTCTTCATCAGCCATGACCTGGCGGTGGTGCGCGCGCTGGCCCACGACGTGATCGTGATCAAGGATGGCCAGGTGGTCGAATGCGGCGCCAGCCATGACGTGTTCGACTCGCCCCGGCATCCCTACACCAAGGAATTGCTGGCGGCGGCGCATCCGGGCTGGGCCTGACTCGCTCAGGCCTCGCCGCGCTGGTCCATGGTTTGCGCAAACTCGCCGATCACCTCGACCACCTGTTGCGCACCGCGATGGATATCGAGGATCACGGTGCCCGCCTGATTCGCCAGCTTCACCCCTTGCTCGGCCTTGAGCGTGCTCGATTGCATGCTGGTCACCGCCTGCTTGGCCAGCTCGCGGTTCTTGCCGACGACATCGGAGATGGCCACGGTGGCCTGGCTGGTACGTCGCGCAAGGTTGCGCACCTCATCGGCGACCACCGCGAAACCACGGCCCTGCTCCCCGGCGCGGGCTGCCTCGATGGCGGCATTGAGGGCAAGCAGATTGGTCTGTTCGGCGATCCCGCGGATGGCATCGACGATGCTGCCGATCTCCTCCGACTGGGCGCTGAGGGCACTGATCCCCATGGCGACCTGTTGCAACTCATCGGCAATGCTCTGCACCACCGTCACGGTTTGTTGCACGACCGAGGTCCCGAGTTGGGTATGTTCGTCGGTTTTGCGCGACGTTTCGAAGGCCAACCGTGCCGCCCTTGATTCAGCTTCGCGCTGCTCGACCTCACGCGTGCTGTCCGTGGCGAACTTGACCACGCCATACAAGCGACCATTGGCGTCGTAGAGCGGGTTGTAAGTCGCTTGCAGCCAGACCGTCGTGCCGCGCTTGTCGACGCGCTGGAACAGCCCGCTCATGTACTGGCCGCGGTTCAAGGCGGCCCAGAAGCCGCGATAGGCTTCGTCCTGCACCTCGCCGGGCTGGCAGAACAGACGGTGGTGTTGACCGATCACGTCGTCGTGCCGATACCCCATTACCTTGAGGAAATTGTCGTTGGCGCGCACCACGGTGCCGCTCAGGTCGAACTCGATGACGGCCATGGAGCGGTCTATCGCTTGCATGAAGCTGGATTGGGCCTGCGCACGAAGCACGCGCTCATGGGTGTCGCGCACGATCTGGAGAACGCGTTGCACGCCTGCGCCTTCAGCACGAACGGGCACATAGGTGGCTTCGACCCAGAGGCCGCCGCCCTCGCGCCGCCCGTGCAGGAATTGAGCCTCGGCGCTCTCGCCTTGCCCCAACTTCTGCCACAGCGCGGTGTTTTCTCGACTGCGGGCGTAGGCCGGTTCGCAGAACATCGAGTAATGCTTGCCCAGGATCTCGTCGAGGACGTAGCCCGTCATCGTCAGGAACAGCGGGCTGGCGTCCAGCACCTCCCCGGTTGCCGTGAATTCCACGATTGCCAGCGAGCCATGGAGCGCCGCTCGCTCCGCTTCAAGAATGGCCTGCCTGGCCTGGATCTGGTGCAAAGCGTCCTGATGCTTGCGAGTACGAATGAACATGGGTACCGCTCCCCGAGACGTTGAGTGCAGGGCATCATTAAGCCATTACTTCACAAATCTTGTACAGGATTTTTATATTTGTACAACTAACAAGGCGGCCGCCTTCCAGGCTGACGATCTTAGTGCCAGCCCATTTTCCAGCGCTCGCTGTCGCGCAATTCCCGCCAGTCGAATAGCTCGCACCGGCCGCTGTGAACGGCCTGGAGCTCGATCTGGAGAGGTACCCCAAGCTCATCGCAAAGCAGTTGGAGGACGAGAAAATGTTTTTCTCGATTGACCGGCTCACACGCGGTCCACTTGGAAAGCTTGAGTTTTCGGGGATTGAATCGATTCATGGGGCACCGACCATTTATGTACAAGTTCAGCCAACTGTACAATTTCTCATGCATGAGAACCACGACGAACCCGAAGGGCTGTTGATCAGCCTTCGTCCCTGGTCATAATGCCGCCCAAGAGCGACGCAGCCGCGCAAGCTTTCCCTCTTCTGGAAACGGCCGATGAACCCCACCGAAAGCCTCAAGGACTACAAGCGTGTGCGCACGCTGGCGATTCGCTCGTTGTTCGAGATCATCGAGCAGTCCAGCGAAGGCACGGTGATTGTCGACCGTGACGCCAATATCGTCTGGATGAACGAGCGCTACGCCCGGCGCTTCGGCCTGGACTCGGCGCAGGAGGCGATCGGCCGGGCGTGCGAGAGCGTGATCCCCGGCAGCCTGCTGCGCGAAGTGGTGCGCACCGGGCGACCGATCCTGCTGGACATGCAAGACACGCCCAAGGAACCGCTGGTGGTGATGCGCCTGCCGATCCACGACAACGCCGGCGCGGTGATCGGCGCCATCGGCTTTGCCTTGTTCGACGAGTTGCGCAGCCTGTCGCCCATGCTCAAGCGCTACCTGAGCATGCAGGAAGAACTGGCCTCCACCCGCTCGCTGCTACGGGCACGCCAGACCAAGTACAACTTCGCTCATTTCATCGGCACCAGCAGCGCCGGCCTGGAGGTCAAGCGCCGTGCCCGTCGCAGCGCCAGCACCGATTCACCGGTGCTGCTGCTCGGCGAAACCGGCACCGGCAAGGAATTGCTGGCCCAGGCGATCCACAGCGTCTCGCCCCGGGCACACAAGGCGTTCGTCAGCATCAACAGCGCGGCGATCCCCGAGGCGCTGCTGGAGGCCGAGTTCTTCGGCACCGCACCGGGCGCGTTTACCGGGGCCGACCGCAAGGGCCGCGCCGGCAAACTGCAGATCGCCCAGGGCGGTACCCTGTTCCTCGACGAGATCGGCGACATGCCGCTACCGCTGCAAAGCAAATTGCTGCGGGTGCTCCAGGAAAAGGAATACGAACCGGTGGGTTCCAATGAGGTGCTGCAAAGCGATGTGCGGGTGATCGCCGCCACGTCCACGGACCTGGAAGCGGCGATCAAGCGCGGCGAGTTCCGCGCCGACCTGTACTACCGCCTCAACGTGCTGCCGATCCAGGTGCCACCTTTGCGCGAGCGCCTCGACGACTTGCCCGCCTTGAGCGAGGCGATCCTCGAAGACCTGCGCAGCCAGCACGAGCTGAACCCCGCAGCCCTCGACCTGCTAGCGCAGCACGCCTGGCCGGGGAACATCCGCGAACTGCGCAATGTACTGGAGCGGGCCGCGCTGCTCAGCGACAACCTGTTGCTCACCGCGACGGACATTCGCGCCGCCATCGGCACCTTGACCCCGGTGGCCCGCCCGCCCAGCCCGCCCCTGGAGCCCCTGGCCCAGGAAACCTTCAGCCAGGCCCGGGCACGATTCGACCGGCAGTTGATCGAAACCACCCTCGCGCAATGCGGTGGGAAAGTGATCGACGCGGCGCAGCGCCTGGGGCTGGGACGGTCGACGTTGTACAAGAAGATGGTGGCGTTGGGGATTGTGGAGTCTCAATAGAGAGATAACTATCTCCATATTGAGACAGTTTCTTTTGGAGCGCTTCGCGCTCATCGCGAGCAAGCTCGCTCCCACAGGGTAAGTATTTTCCCTAAGCGACGCGTTCAACCGTGGGAGCGAGCTTGCTCGCGATGAGGCCGGCAAACTCCATAAAAATCTCAAAAAAGAGACAAATCTTACACCCCCACCCTACAACCAAAAACGATTTCCTTATATTTCAATAAGTTACACACCTGGCACAAAACTCGCTAAAGCCTCCCCACCGCTTCACCACAACAATAACAATCCCAGGAGACACACCATGAGTGTGATCATAGCCCTGGCAGCCCTCGCGCTGCTGATGGTCGCCGCCTACCGTGGCTACAGCGTTATCCTCTTTGCCCCCATCGCCGCCCTCGGCGCCGTCCTGCTCACCGACCCCGCCGCCGTCGCCCCTGCCTTCACCGGGGTGTTCATGGAAAAAATGGTCGGTTTCATCAAGCTGTACTTCCCGGTGTTCCTGCTCGGCGCGGTGTTCGGCAAGCTGATCGAGCTGTCGGGTTTCTCCCGTTCCATCGTCGCGGCGGCGATCCGGCTGTTGGGCACGCGCCAGGCGATGCTGGTGATCGTGCTGGTCTGTGCGCTGCTGACCTATGGCGGCGTGTCGCTGTTCGTCGTGGTGTTCGCGGTGTACCCGTTCGCCGCTGAGATGTTCCGCCAGAGCAATATCCCCAAGCGCCTGATCCCGGCCACCATCGCCCTCGGTGCGTTCTCCTTCACCATGGACGCCTTGCCCGGCACGCCGCAGATCCAGAACATCATCCCCAGCGCCTTTTTCAACACCACGGCCTGGGCCGCGCCGTGGCTGGGGGTGATCGGCACGCTCTTCGTCTTCAGCATCGGCATGCTGTTCCTGCAACGTCAGCGCAACAAGGCCCAGCGCCTGGGCGAAGGCTACGGCACCGAACTGCGCAACGAGCCGGAAACCGCCGAAGACATCCAGCTGCCAAACCCGTGGGTCGCCGTGTCGCCGCTGCTGGCGGTGGGCATCATGAACCTGCTGTTCACCCAGTGGATTCCCCAGTGGTACGGCAAGACCCACAGCCTGGCGCTGCCGGGCATGGCGGCGCCGGTGACCAGTGACGTCGCCAAGCTCACCGCGATCTGGGCGGTGCAGGCGGCCTTGCTGGTGGGCATCATCATGGTCCTGGTGTTTGGCTTCCGGGCCATCCGCAGCCAGTTGGCCGAAGGCAGCAAGAGCGCGGTGGGCGGCGCCCTGCTGGCGGCGATGAACACCGCATCGGAATACGGCTTCGGCGCGGTGATCGCTTCGCTGCCGGGCTTCCTGGTGCTGGCCGACTGGCTCAAGAGCATCCCCAACCCGCTGGTCAACGAAGCCGTGACCGTCACGCTGTTGGCGGGCATCACCGGTTCCGCTTCGGGTGGCATGAGCATCGCCCTGGCAGCGATGTCCGAAACCTTCATCAACGCCGCCCACGCCGCCAATATTCCCCTGGAGGTGTTGCACCGGGTGGCCGCCATGGCCAGCGGCGGCATGGACACCCTGCCCCACAACGGCGCGGTGATCACCCTGCTGGCGGTCACCGGGCTGACCCACCGCGAAGCCTACAAAGACATTTTCTGCATTACGCTGATCAAGACCCTCGCGGTCTTCGTGGTGATCGGCGTGTTCTACGCCACTGGCATTGTGTGAGGTTCCCATGACGACAACACTTTCGGGCAAGACGGCCCTGGTCACCGGTTCTACCAGCGGCATCGGCCTGGGCATCGCCCTGGGCCTGGCCAAGGCCGGCGCCAACCTGATCCTCAACGGCTTTGGCGATGCATCGGCGGTGATCGCCGAGGTGCAACAGTTCGGCGGCAAGGTCGGCCATCATCCGGCCGATGTCAGCGACCCGGCGCAGATCGCCGACATGCTCGCCTACGCCGAGCGTGAGTTCGGCGGCGTCGACATCCTGGTGAACAACGCCGGGATCCAGCACGTGGCCGCCGTGGAAGACTTCCCGGTGGAGCGCTGGGATTCGATCATCGCCATCAACCTGTCCTCGGTGTTCCACGCCACCCGCCTGAGCCTGCCCGGCATGCGCGCCAAGGGCTGGGGACGGATCGTCAACATCGCCTCGGTGCATGGCCAGGTCGGCTCGGTGGGCAAGGCCGCGTATGTGGCAGCCAAGCATGGGGTGATCGGCCTGACCAAGGTGGTCGGCCTGGAAACCGCCACCAGCAACGTGACCTGCAACGCCATCTGCCCCGGCTGGGTGCTGACGCCGCTGGTGCAGAAACAGATCGACGACCGCATCGCCAGCGGCATCGACCCACAACAGGCCCAACATGACCTGTTGGCCGAGAAGCAGCCGTCCCTGGCATTCGTCACCCCGCCGCAACTGGGGGAATTGGTGCTGTTCCTGTGCAGTGAGGCCGGCAGCCAGGTGCGCGGCGCGGCGTGGAATATCGATGGCGGCTGGCTGGCGCAGTAGCCCCCTGCGAACCCCTGTGGGAGCAAGGCTTGCCCGCGATGAAGACCATGCGGTCCTTCAGAAACCAGGCGCCTGTTTCGCGAGCAAGCTTTGCTCCCACAAAGATTGAGCCGCTCTATAGTTTTTGTGTGTGTATATAAAAAATAAGAGGCACCCCATGTCCGACATCCTCTGGCAACCCAGCCCCGAACGCATCGCCCAGTCGCGCATGAACGCCTTTCGCCAGTTCGTCAACGCGCGACATCACCTGCAACTGCACGACTACCCGACCCTGCACGCCTGGAGCATCGACCAGCGCGACGCCTTCTGGCAGGCCATCGTCGATTTCTTCGAGATTCGCTTTCATCAAGCGCCGCGCAAGGTCCTGGTGGAGGACCGGCGAATGCCCAGTGCCCAATGGTTTCCCGGGGCGACCCTGAACTTTGCCGAACACTTGCTGCGCCGTCGCGATGAGACGGTCGCGGTGGTCGCCGTTGCCGAAGACGGCGGCCAGGAACAGCTGACCTGGGCCGAACTCGCCGCCCAGGTCGCCGGCCTGCAACGCAGCCTGCGGGCCGCCGGCGTCACCCAGGGCGATCGCGTGGCCGCGTGCATGCCCAACACCTGGCAGACCCTGGTGGGCATGCTCGCCGCCACCAGCCTGGGGGCGATCTGGTCCTGCTCGTCGCCGGATTTCGGCACCCAGGGCGTCATCGATCGGTTCGGCCAGATCGAACCCAAGGTGCTGATCACTTGCGCCGGTTACCGCTATGCCGGCAAGGTCATCGACCAGCGTGCCAAGGTCAACGAAATCCTCCAGCGGCTGCCGTCGCTGCAGCAACTGATCATATTGCCCTACGCCGTGCCGCAGGCCCGCCCGGGCGACTTCCAGACCCCGGCCCGCGTCGCGCTGTGGGCGGACTTCTACCACAGCGGCGGCGAGCCGGAATTCACCGGCGTGCCCTTCGATCACCCGCTGTACATTCTCTATTCCAGTGGCACCACCGGCGTGCCCAAGTGCATTGTCCATGGCACCGGCGGCGTGTTGCTGCAACACGTCAAGGAGCACGGCCTGCATGTCGATCTCGGTCCCGAGGACCGACTGTTCTACTACACCACGTGCGGCTGGATGATGTGGAACTGGCTGGTGTCGGCCCTCGCGGTGGGCAGCACGGTGGTGCTCTACGATGGCTCGCCGTTTCATCCGGGGCCCGAGCGCCTGCTGGACCTGATCGACCCACTGCGCATCAGCGTGTTCGGCACCAGCCCGAAATTCCTCGCAACCCTGGAGAGCCAGGGCCTGGCACCTCGGCACAGCCATGACCTGGGCAGCCTGAAGACCCTGCTGTCCACCGGCTCGGCGCTGGCGCCCCACAGCTACGACTATGTGTACCGCGACCTCAAGCCCGACGTCTGCCTCGCGTCGATGTCCGGCGGCACCGACATCGTCTCGTGCTTCGTCAACGGCAACCCGCTGTCACCGGTGCGCCGTGGCGAAATGCAAGGCAAGAGCCTGGGCATGGCCGTGCAGGTCTGGAACGACGCCGGCGAAGCGGTCATCGGCGAAAAAGGCGAGCTGGTCTGCACCCGGCACTTCCCGGCCATGCCCATTGGCTTATGGAACGATCCCCAAGGGGAAAAACTGCGCGCGTCCTACTTTGCCCAGTTTCCCGGCGTGTGGGCCCAGGGCGATTACGCCGAGGAACTGCCTCACGGTGGCCTGCTGATCCATGGGCGCTCCGACGCGGTGCTCAACCCCGGCGGCGTGCGCATCGGCACGGCGGAGATCTATCGGCAAGTGGAAAAGGTCGAAGAGGTGCTCGACAGCGTTGCCATCGGCCAGCAATGGCAAGGCGACGTGCGGGTGGTGCTGTTCGTGCGATTGCGCGACGGGGTGGTTTTCGATGAGGACCTGGCACAGCGGATTCGCCAGGTCATCCGCGCCAATACCACGCCGCGCCATGTCCCGGCGAAGATCCTGCCGGTCACCGACATTCCCCGCACCATCAGCGGCAAGGTGGTGGAGCTGGCGGTGCGCAACGTGGTCCATGGCGAGGCGGTGAAGAACACCGATGCCCTGGCCAACCCCGAGGCGCTGGCGCAGTTTCGGGATCGGCCGGAACTGGCCGTTTAAGCACAGCAGCTCCTGTGGCGAGGGGACTTATCCCCGCTGGCCGCGAAGCGGCCCAAAACAGAGTATGCGGCGTCCTAGAGTTGTCTATGTTGGGGCTGCTTTGCAGCCCAGCGGGGATAAATCCCCTCGCCACAGGGACGCGACACGTTCAATCCATGAGTCCCCACTCCCCCGCCGCCGGATCATCCGGCGGCGCGGCGCTCGACTCGGCGTGCAGCTTCAGGCGCAAGCGCAAATTGTTCGCCGAGTCGGCGTTCTTCAGCGCCTCCTCCTCATCGATGGCGCCTTCCACCACCAGGTTGAACAAGGCCTGGTCGAAGGTCTGCATGCCCAGCTCCTCCGACTTCTCCATGATGGCCTTGAGCTCGCCCAACGCGTTGCGCCGGATCAGGTCGGCCACCGTGGGTGAACCCAGCATGACCTCCACCGCCGCCCGGCGCTGGCCCGCCACGGTGCACACCAGGCGTTGGGAAATGAACGCCTGGAGGTTGTTGGCCAGGTCGTTGAGCAACTGCGGCCGGCGTTCTTCCGGGAAGAAATTGATGACCCGGTCCAGGGCCTGGTTGGCGTTATGGGCGTGCAGCGTGGAGATCACCAGGTGCCCGGTGTCGGCGAAGGCCAGCGCGTGCTCCATGGTTTCCCGGTCACGGATCTCGCCGATCAGCACCACGTCCGGCGCCTGGCGCAGGGTGTTCTTCAGGGCGGCGTGAAAGCTGCGGGTGTCGACACCGACTTCGCGCTGGTTGATGATCGACTTCTTGTGCCGGTGGATATACTCCACCGGGTCCTCGATGGTAATGATGTGGCCGCTGCTGTGGCGATTGCGGTAATCGATCAGCGCCGCCAGGGACGTCGACTTGCCGGAACCCGTGGCGCCGACGAACAGGATCAGCCCCTGTTTCTGCATGACGCTCTCCAGCAGCACCGGGGGCAGTTTCAGGTCTTCGAAGCGCGGGATGTCCAGCTTGACGTTGCGGATGACCATGGACACGTCATTGCGCTGCTTGAACACGTTGACCCGGAACCGACCGACGCCGGCCAGGGAGATCGCCAGGTTCATTTCCAGTTCCCGATCGAACTCAAGGCGCTGTTCGGCGTCCATCAAGGACTCGGCGAGACCGGCAATGTCGCCGACCTTGAACGCCTGGGAGCCCAATGGCTTGAGCACGCCCTCGAATTTCGCGCACGGCGGCGCACCGGTGGACAGATAGAGGTCGGAGCCATCCTGGCTCGCCAGGATTCGCAACAAGGGATCGATTTCCATGGCCTGAAACTTCCGCGAGACATCAATGAAACACGCTGGCCCGAGCATGCACCGCTACAGACCAACCCGCGCTTACCTTCCCCGAAGGATAGTAGACACCGCAACGCAGACATGATTTCCAGGGATTCCGTGATGAACGCAACACCCGTCGGCAGCGACACCCAGGGCCTGATCGCCCGCCTGGACTGGGCCTCGAGCCCCCTGGGCGCTGCCCACGCCTGGCCACAGAGCCTGCGCACCGCCATGGACATCATGCTCCACTCGCCCATGCCGATGGCCCTGCTGTGGGGCCCGCGGCTGTGCCACTTGTACAACGACGCCTTCGCCCGGCTGATCGGCGACAAGCATCCACGCACGTTCGGCGAGCCGACCCACAGCGCCTGGCCCGAACTGAGGCCCGGGAGCGATGCGATCTACGACCAGGTATTGCAGGGCCTTGCCCACGCCTGTCGCGACCAGCAATGGCGGGTGCCCTTCGCCGGGCGCCTGTGCGATGTGTGGCTGGACCTGGCCTACAGCCCGGTACGCGATGAAAGCGGCCAGGTCGCCGGCATCCTGGTCACGGCCATCGAGACCAGCGAGCGGCGGCGCCTGACCCAGGAGTTCGAACGCCGCTCCGAAGCCAGCCTCAAGGCCCAGCATGAAAGCGAAGAACGCCTGCAACTGGCCCTGGCCGCCGCCGATGCGCTGGGCACCTGGGACTGGGATATCCGCGAGGACCGTTTCGTGGCGGACGCGCATTTCGCCCGCCTGCATGGCGTCGACCCGAACCTGGCGCGCCAGCTCCCCATCAGCGCCTACCTCGAAGGCGTGCACCCCGAAGACCGGGCCATGGTCGCCCGCAGCATCCGGCACTGCATCAGCCACGGCACCGAATACGCCGAGGAGTATCGCCTGGTGCAACCCTCCGGCGAGATGCGCTGGGTGTTCGTCCGGGGCCGTTGCTACAAGGATCGCCACGGGCGTCCCAAGCGTTTCCTCGGCGCCGCCCTGGACCTCACCGAGCGCAAGCGCGCCGAGCAGGCCTTGCGCCAGAGCCAGAACGAGCTGCAACTGATCATCAACGCCATGCCGATCCTCATCAGCTACGTGGACCGCGACGAGCGTTTCCGGCTGAACAACAGCGCCTACCTGGACTGGTATGGGCTGACCCCACAGGAGCTGTATGGCAAGACCATCCGCGAAGTGCTTGGCGAAGAAGCCTATGCGGTGCGCGCCGAACAGATCGCCGAGGCCCTGGCGGGCAAGCCGTGCAGCTTCGCCATCGAATCCGCCCACCGCGATGGCCGGCCACGCCATGCCTTGACCAACTACCTTCCGCGCCGCGGGGCGGACGGCGCGGTGAACGGCTTCTACATCTTCGTGATCGACGAAACCGAGCGCAAGAAGACCGAGGAAGCCTTGCGCAACCTCAACGAAACCCTGGAGGACCGGGTGATCGCCCGCACCCGGCAACTGGCCGAGGCCAATCAGCGCCTGCAAAGCGAAATGTTCGAACGCGAGCGCGCCGAAGAAGCGTTGCGCCATGCCCAGAAGATGGAAGCGGTCGGCCAGCTCACCGGCGGCATCGCCCACGACTTCAACAACATGCTCACCGGGATCCTCGGCAGCCTTGACCTGATGCAGCGCTACATCGCCAGCGGCCGCACGGCCGAAATCGGGCGCTTCACCGAAGCGGCCGTGTCCTCGGCCAACCGCGCCGCCGCGCTGACCCACCGCCTGCTGGCGTTCTCCCGCCGCCAGTCCCTGGACCGCAAGCCGCTGGACCCCAACGACCTGGTGCGTTCACTGGAAGACTTGCTCAGGCGCACCACCGGCGAACACATCGTGTTGTGCCTGCAACTGGCCGACGAGCTGTGGCCGGTCAGCACCGACGCCAGCCAGCTGGAGAACGCCCTGCTCAACTTGGTGATCAACGCCCGTGACGCCATGCCCGACGGCGGCGAACTGGTCATCGAAACCGCCAACGTCTACCTCGACGGCAGTGACATCAACACCCTGGAGCCGGTCAAGGCCGGCGACTACGTGATGATCGCCGTGAGCGACAATGGCAGCGGCATGACCCCTTCCGTGCTGGCCAAGGCCTTCGACCCGTTCTTCACCACCAAGCCCATCGGCCAGGGCACCGGCCTGGGCTTGTCGATGATCTACGGCTTTGCCCAGCAGTCCGGCGGCCACCTCAACCTGGACAGCGTGCCGGGCCAGGGCACGCGGGTGCAGTTGTACCTGCCACGGCTGCGCATGACGCCCGCCGAACAGCCCGCGGCCTCCGGGACCGTCGAGGTGCCGGCGGCGATCGCCGGGGAAACCGTGTTGCTGGTGGAGGACGAACCCGCCGTGCGGATGCTGGTGCTCGACCTGTTGGAAGCGCTGGGCTACACCGCCCTTGAGGCCCGGGACGCCAAGACCGCACTGCCGTTGCTGGAGTCAGGCCAGCGCATCGACCTGCTGGTGACCGACGTCGGCCTGCCGGGCATGAATGGCCGGCAACTGGCGGAAATCGCCCGCCAGCAAAGGCCCGGCCTGAAGGTGCTGTTCATGACCGGCTACGCGCAGAATGCCGCCGAGCGCCAGGGTTTTCTCGACCAGGGCATGGACATGGTCGCCAAGCCGTTCACCCTCGACCTGCTGGCGACCAAAATTCGGGCGATGATCAACCATGACGGCTGACTTGAGGCATAATCGCCGCCCCGTTACGTTCAGGTCCGCAACGCCATGAAAGCCCAAGCCCGCCATATCCTGGTGAAAACCGCCGAAGAAGCCGAACAGCTCAAGCAGCGCATCGCCAAGGGCGAAGCCTTCGACGTGCTGGCGAAGAAATACTCCACCTGCCCCTCCGGCAAACGCGGCGGCGACCTGGGTGAAGTGCGGCCGGGGCAGATGGTCGGCGCGATCGACGCGGTGATTTTCAAGAAGCCGTTGCGGGTGGTGCACGGGCCGATCAAGAGCAAGTTCGGTTATCACCTGGTGCAGGTGTTCTACCGCGATTGAGGCTCGCTCCCACAAGGGTCCCGCGTCGAACTCACTCTCGCGGTATCAACGCCCCCGGCACCTGGATCACCCGGCTCGCCAGCCGATGCCCGGCCTCGGCGGCTTCCACCGGAGTGCCGCCCAGCAGGCGGCTCGCCAGGTAGGCGGCGCTGAACGAGTCCCCGGCCGCCGTGGTGTCCACCACCCGCTCGACGCGTTGGGCGGGCACTTCGTAAGCCTGCCCCGCGCAGCGGATCAGGCAAGCCTCGGCGCCGCGCTTGAGCACCACTTCGGGCGTGCCCAGCGGGGCATAGGCGGCGAACACCGCCGCGCTGTCCGGGTAGCCGAACAGCGCCTGCTCGTCGTCCACCGTCAACAGCGCCAGCGTCACCTGGGGCAAGACGCTGCGATACGCCGCCCGGGCCGCGTCAATCGAGGCCCAGAGCCGTGGCCGGAAGTTGTTGTCGAACACCACCTGGGCACCGCGCCGGCGCGCCTGGACCAGGGTCTCGATGAGCCTGGCGCGTCCCTGCTCCCCTAGCACCGCCAGGGTGATGCCACTGAAGTACAGCACGTCGTAGGCCGGCAGCGCCGCCAGGATCGGCGCGGCAGCCGGGGTGGTGAAGCAATCGCGCACCGCCGCCTCGTTGCGCCAGTACAGGAACCGTCGCTCGCCGGCCGCGTCGGTCTGGATGCAGTACAGGCCCGGCAGGCGCCCGGGCAGGCGCTGGACCCGCTCCAGGCCGATGTTTTCCGCCGCCCAAGCCTGGCACATGGCGTCGCTGAAACTGTCATCGCCCAGGGCCGTGACGTAATCCACCGAGCCCCTGTCGCCCAGGGCGCGGGCCAGGTACACCGCAGTGTTCAGGGTATCGCCGCCGAAACTCTGGTGCAGGCTGCCGTCGGCGCGTTGTTGCAGCTCGATCATGCATTCGCCGATGAGGGCGATGCGGGGTTTGGAGTGGTTCATGGAGGGTCCTGAGGGTTTGGTGGTGTTTGAACGACCGCCTTCGCGAGCAAGCCCGCTCCCACACTCGGGCAGTTGTGAACACAATTATGTGTTCACCCAGGATCCCTTGTGGGAGCGGGCTTGCCCGCGAAGGCGGCGACTCGGTCTCAAGCCTAGAAACAGGTCTCCATGCTCTCGACCACCCGCAACCCCTCGTCCACCAGGCACCCCACCCGCCACTTGTCGAACGTCAGGCACGGATGGGACGTACCGAACGAAATGATATCGCCGACCCGCAACTCGACCCCCGGCGCCACGTTCATGAACGCATGCTGGTCCATCACCGCCGTCACCTTGCAGCCGCTCACGTCGTCCCCGGCCACCGAATCGGATCCCGGCTTGTAGCGCTTGAGCGGTACCGGCAGGCCGGCGTCGTAGGCCACGTCGCGCTTGCCCAGGGCAATCACCGCGAAGCCCGGCTCCGGCAGCGATTGCACGTGGGCCCAGACTTCCAGGGCCGGGCGCAAGCCTTCGTGCAGGTCGCTGCGCCGCTCCAGCACGCAGCACTGGGCCTGCTTGTAGATCCCATGGTCGTGGGCCACATAGCTGCCGGGCCGCAGCACGCTGAGGAACCGCCCCTGGGCGTTCTGGGCTTCGAAGGATTCGGCGATCAGGTCGTACCAGGCCGAACCGGATGCGGTGATGATCGGCCGGTCGACGGCAAACGCACCAGCGTCCTGCAACTGCACCGCCAGGCGCACCAGGGACGCGGCGAACGCGCGGATGCCGCTGATGGCGTGGTCACCGTGGATCACCCCTTCGTACCCTTCGATACCGGTCAGTGCCAGCGCCGGTTGCGCCCGGATCGCCTCGGCCAGGGCCAGCACTTCGGCCTCCGTCCGACAGCCGCAACGACCACCGGTCACGCCATACTCGATCATCACATTCAGCGTCACCCCGCGAGCGGCAAAGAATGCGCCCAGGTCGGCCACGTTGTCCGGATGATCGACCATGCAATGGAATTCGAACGCCGGATCGGCGAGCAAATCGGCGACCAGGGCCATGTTCGGCGTGCCCACCAACTGGTTGGCCATCAACACCCGGCGCACGCCATGGGCATAGGCGGCACGGGTCTGCACGGCGGTGGCGAGGGTCAGGCCCCAGGCGCCGGCGTCGAGCTGGCGACGGAACAGCGCCGGGGTCATGCTGGTCTTGCCGTGGGGCGCCAGCTCGGCGCCGCTGTCACTGACGAAGGCTTGCATCCAGCGGATGTTGTGTTCCAGGGCGTCGCGATGCAGCACCAATGCCGGCAGGCTGACATCGCGCAACAGGTGGGCACCCACGGTGGCGGCGCCCTTCTCTACACCCGCGTTCAAGATGGCGGAAGGCATGTTCGAACTCCTCGCGCACGGCCTCGCGGCCGATGCGTCTATTCATTGATGCGACGGGCCAGGTGGTTGGCGCTTTCGATCAGCACCCGGCGGTAGTCGGCGTAATTGTTCTTGGCGTCGGCCCGCGGGGCGACGATGCACAGGGTGGCGATGGCGACGCCATTGGGGTCCTTGACCGGCGCGGCAAAGCAGTGGGTGAAGGTGTCGGCCACGCTGTCGAACGAAAAGAACCCTTCGTCGCCGGCCTGGCGGATTTCCTTCAGGAACTGCTCCAGGGGCAGGTGCTCGCCGTCCGGCAGGATGAAGTCGTCGGGATCGATCAGGTCGACGATCTGCTGGTCGCTCAAATGCGCCAGCAGCAGGCGACCGGACGCCGTCCAGGGGATGGGCGCGTTCTCGCCGATGTCCGATGAAATACGGAAATGCCGCTCGCCCTCCTTCATCAGCGCCACGGTGTACTTGCGCCCGTTGAGCAGGCACATCTGCGCGGTTTCCCGGGTCTGGCGCACGATCTCCTGCAAGGCCTGGTCGGCCTCGCGGCTCAGGTCGAAATGCCGCAGGTGCGCCTGGCCGAGGAAGTACAACTGGCGGCCCAGGTAGACGTGGCCGTCCTTGCCCACCGGCTCGAGGATGCGCCGCTCCAGCAGTGACGCCACCAGTTCATAGACCGTGGACTTGGGGCTGCCGATGCCGCTGGCGATGTCGTTCGGACGCAGCGGCTGGCCGATTTCCTTGAGGAAATCGAGGATATCGAACGCCCGGTCCAGTCCTCGGGCCCGGCGCTTGATGGTGTCTTCGGTCATGTCTTTGGTCCCCATTCAATTGGCCGGGAGTTTAACCAGACTGCTGCGCCGCCAGATAGATCACTATCGCGGGCAAGCCATGCTCCCACAGAAGAATGCGTTACCTTGTGAGAGCAAGGCTTGCCCGCGATGAGGCCCCCGCGGTTCAGGACTTCTTCTTATAGGCAATGCAGTCGATCTCGACTTTGCAATCGACCATCATGCTCGCCTGCACGCAAGCCCGGGCCGGTGCGTGCTCGGGGCTGAAATATTCACCGAAGACCTTGTTGAAACTCCAGAAATCCCGCGGGTCGTCCAGCCACACGCCGCAGCGCACCACGTCTTCCAGGCCATAACCGGCTTCTTCGAGAATGGCGATCAGGTTCTTCATCGTCTGGTGCGTCTGCTCGACGATCCCGCCAGCGATGATTTCACCGTCCACCGCCGGCACCTGGCCGGACACGTGCAGCCAGCCGTCGGCCTCCACGGCCCGGGCGAAGGGCCGTGGCTGTCCACCGCCCGCGCTGCTGCCAGTGCCGTAACGAGTAATGCTCATGGGTGTCTCTCCTTATCCAACGCAGTTAAAAACGGGTGTTCTTGAGGAATTCCGCCAGGCGTGGCGATTGCGGGCGCTCGAACAGGGCCTTCGGCGGGCCCTGCTCTTCGATGCGGCCCTGGTTCATGAACACGATCTGGTCCGAGACCTCGAAGGCAAAGCGCATTTCGTGGGTCACCAACAGCATGGTCATGCCGTCCTCGGCCAGCCCCTTGATCACGTTCAACACTTCACCCACCAGTTCAGGGTCGAGGGCCGAGGTGACTTCGTCGAACAGCATCAGGCTGGGGTTCATAGCGATCGCGCGGGCAATCGCCACGCGCTGCTGCTGGCCGCCGGACAACTGACCGGGAAAGTGATCGCGCCGTTCCAGCAGGCCGACTCGCGCCAGCCACTTCTCGGCCAGGGCCACCGCCTCATCCCTGGGCAGCTTCTTCACCTTGAGCAGGCCCAGGGTGACGTTCTGCAACGCGGTCAAATGCGGGAACAGGTTGAATTGCTGGAAGGCCATGCCGGTCATGGCCCGGTGCCGGGCGATGACTTTCTCCGGATGGCGCACGCGCTGGCCGTCGATGTCGTCATAGCCGATGGACTCGCCGTCGAGCATGATCTGGCCGCCCTGGAACTCTTCCAGCATGTTCACGCAGCGCAACAGCGTGGTCTTGCCCGAACCGCTGGAGCCGATCAGCGTGACCACATTGCCGCGCTGCAGGCTCAGGTCCACGCCCTTGAGCACTTCCAGCGGACCGTACTGTTTGCGCAGGCCGCGAATGTCCAGCAGCGGCCGGGCGTTGGAGGGCTCTGTGTTGAAGCGATGGGAAACGTCAGTCATGGCAAGGCCACCCGCTTTTCAATGTGCCGGCCGAGTAACTCGATGGCGTAATTGATGATGAAAAAGAGAAACCCGGCGAACAGGTAGAACTCCAGGGTCATGAAAGTCCGGGCGATGACCTGCTGGGTGCTGAGCAGCAGCTCCGCCACCCCGATCACCGACAACAACGTCGAAGCCTTGACGATCTCGGTGGAGGAATTGACCCAGGTCGGCAGGATCTGCCGCAACGCCTGGGGCAGCAGCACATACCCCAGGGCCTGGAAGAACGTCAGGCCGATGGCCTGGCTCGCTTCCATCTGTCCACGGGGCAGCGCCTGCAAGGCCCCGCGCACGATCTCGGCGACATGGGAGCCGCAGAACAGCGTCAGGCCCAGCACGCCGGCCTGGAAGGCGCCGATCTGCCAGCCCAGCGCCGGGGCCATGTAGAAGCAGGCCAGCACCAGCACGAACACCGGCGTGCCGCGAATCAGGTCGACATAGAAACGAAACGGCGCGCGCATCCAGGTCCGGCCATAGGTCAGTACCAACCCGGCGACCAGGCCGATCAAAGTGCCTAGCAGGATCGCCAGCAGCGAACACTGCACGCTGGTCAGGAAACCGGCCCACAAGGTATCCCGGGCGACCCACAACTCATGCAACCAACTGGGGGATTCGTACATGGAAGGCTCCTAACGGCGGATCGCCAGGCGCTGCTCGACATACCGCAGCACCAGGGCAATGAGGTAACAGGCCGCGACATACAGGGCCGTGGTCACCAGCCAGGTCTCGATCACCCGGTAGCTCTCCACGTTGATCTTGCGGGCGTAATAGGTCAGCTCCGGCACGGCGATCGCCGCCGCCAGGGAGGTGTCCTTGAACAGCGAGATGAAGTTGTTCGACAAGGCCGGCAGCACGTTGCGCAGCATCACCGGCACGGTGATGTAGGCCTTTACCTGCCACTCCCCCAGGCCGATGGCCAGGCCTGCTTCGCGCTGGCCCTTGTGAATGCTCATCAGGCCACCGCGAAACACCTCGGTCAGGTAGGCCCCGGCATACAGCGACAGGGTGATGACGAACGACGACAGCTTGTCCAGGCGAATGCCCAGGCTCGGCAAGGCGAAGTAGATCAACAGGATCAACACCAGGATCGGCGTATTGCGGATCACCGTCACGTACACCGAAGCCAATACGCGCAGGATCCGCCGCTTGCTCAGCAGCGCGAACGCCATCGCCAGGCCGATCACGCAACCGATGGCGATCGACACCAGCGCCAGGGAAAGCCCCAACCCGAGGCCCGCAAGCAAGGTGTCGAAATCGCGCCAGACGGCGGCAAAGTTCAACTGATAGTTCATGGTCGACAATACCTTCGGCGGGATGCCCACGAGGGGCATCCCGGGCTCACGGGGTCATTTGTATTCAACGGGGAAACCGATGGCCGGCGACGGCAGGTCCACGCCGAACCATTGCTTGAACGACGCCGCGTAGGTGGGGAATTCCACGCCGGTCATGGCTTCATGCAAGGTGGTGTTGACGAAGTTCAGCCAGTCCTGGTCGCCGCGCTTGACCGCGCAGGCGTAGGTCTGCGGGCTCCAGGCATAGGCCGGGCTGCGATAGCGACCGGGGTTCTGCACCATCAGGTACTTCACCGAGGACTGGTCGGTGGCGGCGGCATCGGCGCGGCCGGAGTTCACCGCCTGGTACATCAGGTCGACACTGTCGTACTGGTCGACCTTGGCCTTGGGCAGCGCCTGGTGCACCAGCTCCTCGGCGTAGACATTCTGCAGCACCGCCACGGTGACACTGTCGCCGGCGGCCTTGAGGTCCTCGATTTCCTTGTACTTGCTGTTGGCCGGCAACAGCAGGCCCACCCCTTCGCGGTAGTACGGCAAGGTGAAGGCCACCTGCTGGGCACGGCTGGCGGTAACGGTGATGAACTGGCAGCTCATGTCGACCTTGTCGGTCAGCAGGTTGGGAATCCGCGCATCGGAGGACTGCACCACGAACTCGACTTTCTCCGGATCATTGAACAGGCCCTTGGCGACCATCCGCGCAATGTCGATATCGAACCCCTGCAACTTGCCGTCTGCTCCCTGGAAGTGCCACGGCGCATTGGTGCTGCCCGTGCCCACGATCAATTTCCCGCGTTGCAGCACGCTGTCCAGCTTGCTGTCGGCCGCCTGGGCGACACCCACGGCAGCCATCGAGGCCGCGAAGAGAAAAACACACGCTTTGAACAAGGAAGGTCGGCGTTGCATGGCAAGCACTCCAGATGGGTTTATTCCGCTATACCGGAACATGGTATGTAACAACGGAATAGACAGCAGAAAGTGTGCCACAGGCTGGAGGGCCTTGGGAGAGCAAAATGGAAAGTGAGGGAAATCAGGGAGATGGGAGAAAACAGGCGCGTGACGTTAGCGTCGACGCGCACACCGTTGCTACCGTTGACCACGACCCACGGGTAACAAGGCCCCAAGCCGGGTACCCGGCGCACCGAAACGGAGCCACTCTGGAATTTGTACATGGATCCCTGTGGGAGCGAGCTTGCTCGCGATGGCGGTGTAGCAGTCAATATCAAATGGCGACTGACCTGACGCTATCGCGAGCAAGCTCGCTCCCACCATTGTTCGGTGGGGCCGGGCCTATTTGCGCTTGTAGCTCTTGCTGCCACCAGGTGTCAGGCAATACACCCCGCCCCGGGGGCCCACGCAGTAACTGCCACTGCCGCACTGGCACCCGTCGGCTTGCTTGAGCAAGGACTGCGGCCGGGCTTCGTTGCGAAGCCCCAGCACAGCGGAACAGGATTTCTTCGAAGCGCTGATGGACCCGTCGTTGCAGAGGAACGTATCACCGTCGCACCCGGCAACCCCGCCCTTGCGCCCGGAACACGGTTGATTGGCAGCAAAGGCCGACGTACACAGGACCAACAACAGGCTCGCAACGCAGGTGCGAAGTAAGGCGGACGTTCCGTGACAAGGCTTCATGGCAGCTTCCTGGCTGATAGATGGCCCTATGCTATCACTGGACGATGCCCGTGCCTAACGCCCGCAGAACCTCAGCCTCGACAGCATTCGCAAATCCCCTTCGCGGTAATACTCATCGCTCCAGCCGTCATCCACCGCCAGCGGCTGGACCTGCTTGAGGGCCAGTTTCTTCGCGAAGTAGCGAAAGCGGTAGTGCTCATAGAAACGCAACAGCTCCAGCCCGTAGCGGTCGGCCAGGTCGGTGTCGCCCTGGATGATCAGGTAGTTTTCGTCGTTGCCGCCGCTGGCGGCGGCGCTCAGGTTATGGCTGCCGCTGAGGATGGTCGGTGTATCGCTGGTGAAGTCGGTGACGATGGCCTTGGTGTGCACCAGCAGGTTGCCCTTCTGGCCTTTCATGTTTTCCCTGAGCCAGCCTTCCAGGCCGGTGTTGAGCAGCGCGGTGGCGGCGAATTCGGCGGTGCGGTCGGCATGGAAACCGGTGATGCGGCTGGCGGTGTTTTGCAGGCCGTAGCGCAGCACGTCGTCGTTCGGCTGGCCGAGCAAGGCGTCGAGGATCCGTTCGGGCAGGACGAAGGCGGTGACGAACAGCAGGTCCTTGCGGGCACCACGGATGATGTCGACGAAACGGTCCAGGTCGCCCTCTCCGGTGCGCGGCGAGAACCCGGCGAACAATGGCTGGCCGGGGTCCATGGGGTTGTGCTCGGTCAGCCACTGGCGCGTCGCGTCGACGTCCTGCGGCGCGGCCCAGATCTGCTCGAACACCTGATGGTAGCTGTCGCTCACCCGCGGGTCGTCCAGCACGTGCACGACGTTGGCCTGGCGATAGACGCCGTTGGCGGTGAAATTGGTGCTGCCGCACAGGACCGCTTGCGGCTGCAACGAACCGGTGTCGTCCACCTGGCTCAGGACGATGAACTTGTCGTGGAAGATGTCATGAGTGACCCGCCCGCGCTTGTTGGCCGCCGGCAGTTTTTCCAGGCTGGTCTCGTTGCGCCGGGTGGTGTCGTCGCCCGGCTCGGCGTGGTACAGCACCCGCACCCGCGCACCCCGGGCGAAGGCGGCATTCACCGCGTCGACGATCACCGGCAGCTCGTATTCGTAGATGGCAACGTCCAGGGCCCAGGTGGCATCCAGGGCCCGGTCGATGAAGCCGACCAGGCGCCCCAGCAGGCCGTTTTCCAACCAGCGACGCGGGGCGTCGGGCCAATCGTCGATGGACAGGTTGCGATTGGCACTGATCAATGCGTCCAGCTCGAGAAACTTGCGCTGGAACGCCTGGCTGGCGGCCACGGCGCGGTTGAAGATCACCCGCTGGTTGGCCGGCTGACCGTCGTCGCTGGTGACGGTGACCTCCAGGGATTCGCCCAATTGCGGCGCGTCGGGACTGCCATAGGCCAGGTGCACACGGTAGTGGATCGTCACCCCCGGGTTGACCGCGTAGTCGGCCCAGCGAAATTTCTGCAAGGGCGCCTGGTCGCTGGGCGTGGCGTGAAATTGGGGAAACGTGTGGGCCTTGCCGGGGAAGGTCAGGCTGTTGAACAGGAACAACCAGGGCTTGTCGCCCTGCTGTTTCTCGATGGCAAACCCCAGCAGCCCCTTGCGACGGGATTCGGCCAGGTCCATGGCGAGTAGCACGCCGTTGGTACCGGCATAGGCCTTGACCCGAAAATCGTCCTGGGGGTTGGTCACGAGTACGCGCATGATTCACTCCTGTGAGGGGGCTGCCTGAGCATAGTGCAGTGATGCGGGTTGAGGGGGCAGAACCGGAACCGAGGTGATGCTAATCGCGAGCAAGCTCGCTCCCACAGGGGGCCGGGAGGCATAGGCTCACCACAAGATCCTGTGGGAGCGAGCCTGCTCGCGAAGACGGCCGTACATTCGACATCATCGCCAACTGACCCACCGCTTTCGCGAGCAGGCTCGCTTGTGTCTTAAGACAGGATAAAGTCAAAGGTGAGAGGGGTGGACAGCAAGCTGACGGGTCGCGGTGCCCTAAGCACGTGTGGGAGCCAAGCTGCTGTCCACTCTTCCCGCTTTGGCTCAAAGCTCGAACAGTTGACTGAGTTTTCGCCCTCGAACAACAAGCATGAGC
>NZ_JAUQOP010000059.1 GCF_030580855.1 Pseudomonas citrullilanati
CCCCCCCCCCCCCCCCCCCCCCCCCCCCCCCCCCCCCCCCCCCCCCCCCCCCCCCCCCCCCCCCCCCCCCCCCACGGGGGCTGTGACCTCCTTTCTTGCTTTCCGGAGTTTTCCATGACGGCCCACGCCGACCTCTCGCCGACCTTGCAACTCGCCTGCGACCTGATTCGCCGTCCGTCCGTGACGCCCGTGGATGCCGATTGCCAGGCACTGATGATGCAACGCCTGGGCAACGCGGGCTTTACGCTCGAACCGATGCGCATCGAGGATGTGGATAACTTCTGGGCCAGCCATGGCCAGCAGGACGGCCCGGTCCTGTGCTTCGCCGGGCACACCGACGTGGTGCCGACCGGTCCGGTGCAGGACTGGCAGCTCGATCCGTTCGATGCGGTCATCGACGCCGAGGGCATGCTTTGTGGCCGTGGCGCGGCCGATATGAAAGGCAGCCTCGCGGCGATGGTGGTGGCCGCCGAGCGGTTCGTCGCCGACTACCCGGATCACAAGGGGGCGCTGACGTTCCTGATCACCAGCGATGAAGAAGGCCCGGCCCACCATGGCACCAAGGCCGTGGTGGAGCGCCTCAAGGCCCGCCAGGAACGACTGGACTGGTGCATCGTCGGCGAACCGTCGAGCACCACCCTGGTGGGTGACGTGGTCAAGAACGGCCGCCGTGGCTCCCTGGGCGCGAAACTGACCGTGCGCGGCAAGCAAGGCCACGTGGCCTACCCGCACCTGGCGAAGAACCCGATCCACCTCGCCGCCCCCGCCCTGGCGGAACTGGCCGCCGAGCATTGGGACCACGGCAACGATTTCTTCCCGCCCACCAGCTTCCAGATTTCCAACCTCAACTCGGGCACTGGCGCGACCAACGTCATCCCGGGTGAGCTGGTGGCGGTGTTCAACTTCCGCTTCTCCACCGAATCCACCGTCGAAGGCCTGCAACAGCGGGTCGCCGATATCCTCGACAAGCACCAGTTGGACTGGCACATCGATTGGGCCCTCTCTGGCCTGCCGTTCCTCACCGAACCGGGTGCGTTGCTGGACGCCGTGTCGTCGAGCATCAAGGACGTCACCGGGCGCGAAACGAAGGCGTCCACCAGCGGCGGCACGTCCGACGGTCGCTTCATCGCCACCATGGGCACGCAAGTGGTGGAACTGGGGCCGGTCAACGCGACCATCCATCAGGTCAACGAAAGGGTGCTGGCGGCCGATCTCGACGTGCTGACCGAGATCTACTACCAGACGCTGATCAAGTTGCTCGCCTGATGCTCGCCTGCCCGATCTGCAGTGAACCGCTGAACGCGGTGGACAATGGCGTCGCCTGCCCGGCCGGCCATCGGTTCGACCGCGCGCGCCAGGGTTACCTGAACCTGCTGCCGGTGCAGCACAAGAACAGCCGTGACCCGGGGGACAACCAGGCCATGGTCGAGGCCCGCCGCGACTTCCTCAACGCCGGGCACTACGCCCCCGTCGCCCGGCGCCTGGCCGAACTGGCGGCTGAACGTGCGCCTGGACGCTGGCTGGACATCGGCTGTGGCGAGGGCTACTACACCGCACAGATCGCCGACGCGCTGCCCGACGCCGATGGCTATGCCCTGGATATCTCCCGCGAGGCGGTCAAGCGCGCCTGCAAACGCAACCCGCGATTGACCTGGTTGATCGCCAGCATGGCCCGGGTGCCGCTGGCGGACGGCTGCTGCCAGTTCCTGGCGAGCGTATTCAGCCCGCTGGACTGGCAGGAAGCCAAGCGCCTGCTCAGCCCGGGTGGCGGCCTGATGAAGGTCGGCCCGACCCGCGGCCACCTGATGGAATTGCGCGAGCGCCTGTACGACGAAGTGCGCGAATACACCGACGACAAGCACCTGGCCCTGGTCCCGGAAGGCATGTCGCTGGCCCACAGCGAAACCCTCGAATTCAAGCTCGTGCTCGACAACGGCCAGGACCGCGCCAACCTGCTGGCCATGACGCCCCACGGCTGGCGCGCCAGTGCCGAACGCCGTGCCGGCGTGATCGAGCAGGCCGCGCCGTTCGAGGTCACGGTGTCGATGCGCTACGATTATTTCGTTCTTCAATAACCCTTATGATCCCAGGCCCCGGACACCCGGTGGGGCCGGTTAAATCCGCGAATGGATTTTTCAAGACCGCAGCGAGGACATCCATGCGCCAACCCGATATCGAGATTTACCTCAAGGACGCCGACGTCGACCACAAGGCCATCGCCGCCTGGCTCGGCCAGGCCCTCGGCCCGTGCAGCGATTGGGTCCAGAAGGGCCAGACCTACAAGTGCAAGGCCGGCAACGTCCCGGTGACCTGGTTGCCCAAAGCCGTAGGCAAATGGAACAGCCTGTACCTGGAAAGCGACCAGACCCCGTGGGACGACGACATCGCCTGCGCCCGCGCCGCCTACGCCGCACTGAATGTCGAAGTGCGCTGCGCGCCTGGCTCGTGGGTGGAAGAGGAAGGCGAGGAATCGGCCGATCGCTGGATCCGCATCAGTGCCGATGGGGAAGAAGAGATTACCTGGAAGACGGCGTGACACCAGTCTCCAGTGCAGCCTGGATCCAAATGTGGGGGCACTGTGGGAGCAAAGCTTGCTCGCGATGGCTGAAGTACATTCAACATTGATGCAAGCTGACCTATCACTATCGCGAGCAAGCTTTGCTCCCACAGGGATCTACCTGGGCTTCAAGCGTGCATGGGGTTACAACCCCACGACATCCTCGGCCTGCAAGCCCTTCTGCCCTTCCACGACCGCGTACTCGACCTGCTGGCCTTCGGTCAGTGAACGGTGGCCTTCGCCACGGATCGCGCGATAGTGCACGAACACATCCGCGCCACCTTCGCGCTGGATGAAGCCGTAGCCCTTGGCGTCGTTGAACCACTTCACACTGCCGGTTTCGCGTGCAGCCATGATGCTCACTCCCATCTCTTATTGTTAAGTCGGCTTGCCGCCCGATTGCAGGAAGGCAAAGCCTGCGAACTTTCGCCGCCACCTGGCCGTCCATGGGGAAGCCCGGGGCAGTAACCGCCGAGTATATGACACCGGGAAAAACTCTCAACTGACTTTACTTCGGCGCTTTTTTGCCGATTTTCGATGAATCCGGCACACTAGCGAGCCCGAGCAGCCGCTCGGTTTTATCCACTCACGCAGAAGCCGTATGACCCGCTCCCCGTTCCGCCGTCTTGTGTTTGGCACCCTGCGCCGGCTGTTGTACCTCTGGGTTCGCTCCGAGACCATCAACCAGTCGTCCTTCACCCTCAACCTCGACCGCAGCCGTCCGGTGTTCTACGTCCTGCAACACCCGTCGCTCACCGACCTGGCGGTGCTCGACACCGAGTGCACCAAGGCCGGCCTGCCCCGGCCGGTGCTGCCGGTGTCGGTGGGCAACCTGCTGGAGCCGGCGGCGTTTTTCTACCTGACGCCGGCACCGGACTGGCTCGGCCGCCAGGACAAGCGCGGCGCGCCACCGACCCTGACACGACTGGTGGACGTGCTCACCCACGACGCCGCCGAAGACGCGCAGATCATTCCGGTCAGCGTGTTCTGGGGCCAGTCGCCCGACAGCGAATCCAGCCCGTGGAAGCTGCTGTTCGCCGACAGCTGGGCGGTCACCGGACGCCTGCGGCGCCTGCTGAGCATCATGATCCTGGGGCGCAAGACCCGCGTGCAGTTCTCGGCGCCGATCCACCTGCGCGAACTGATCGAGCACGACAAGAGCCACGAGCGCACCGTGCGCATGGCCCAGCGGATCCTGCGGGTGCATTTCCGCAACCTGAAGTCGGCAGTGATCGGCCCGGACATCTCCCACCGACGCAACCTGGTCAAGGGCCTGCTGAACCAGCCGCTGGTCAAGCAGGCGATTGCCGAAGAAGCCGAGCGGGAAAAGATCTCGGCGGAAAAAGCCAAGGCCCAGGCCCTGCGCTACGGCAACGAGATCGCCTCGGACTACACCTACACCGCGATCCGGTTCCTGGAAGTGGTGCTCAGCTGGTTCTGGAACAAGATCTACGACGGCATCAAGGTCAACAACATCGAAGGCGTGCAGGCCATCGCCCCCGGTCACGAAGTCATCTACGTGCCCTGCCACCGCAGCCACATCGACTACCTGTTGCTGTCGTACCTGCTGTTCCGCAACGGCCTGACGCCGCCGCACATCGCGGCCGGCATCAACCTCAACATGCCGGTCATCGGCGGCCTGCTGCGCCGGGGCGGGGCGTTCTTCATGCGCCGTACCTTCAAGGGCAACCCGCTGTACACCGCGGTCTTCAACGAATACCTGCACACGCTGTTCACCAAGGGCTTCCCGGTGGAGTACTTCGTCGAGGGTGGGCGCTCGCGCACCGGTCGCATGCTGCAGCCCAAGACCGGCATGCTCGCCATCACCCTGCGCAGCTTCCTGCGCTCATCGCGCACGCCCATCGTCTTCGTGCCGGTCTATATCGGCTACGAGCGGGTCCTTGAAGGCCGCACCTACCTGGGCGAACTGCGCGGGGCGAGCAAGAAGAAAGAATCGATCTTCGACATCTTCAAGGTCATCGGCGCCCTCAAGCAGCGCTTCGGGCAGGTGGCGGTGAACTTCGGCGAACCGATCAAGCTGGCGGAATTCCTCGACGGCGAACAGCCTGGCTGGCGCCAACAGGAACTGGGGCCGCAGTTCAAGCCGGCCTGGCTCAACCCGACCACCCACCGCCTCGGCGAGCGCGTGGCCCGGCACCTGAACGAGGCCGCGGCGATCAACCCGGTCAACCTCGTGGCCCTGGCGCTGCTGTCCACCAGCCGCCTGGCCCTGGACGACCGCGCCATGGCCCGGGTGCTCGACCTGTACCTGGCGCTGCTGCGCCAGGTCCCGTACTCGCCCCACACCACCCTGCCCGAAGGCGACGGCCGCGCGCTGATCGAACACGTCAAGGGCATGGATCTGCTCTCGGAACAGAGCGACGCCCTGGGCAAGATCCTGTACCTGGATGAACAGAACGCGGTATTGATGACCTACTACCGCAACAACGTGCTGCACATCTTTGCCCTGCCGGCGTTGCTCGCGAGCTTCTTCCAGAGCACCTCGCGCATGAGCCGCGAGCAGATCCTGCGCTACACCCGCGCCCTGTACCCGTACCTGCAATCGGAGCTGTTCATTCGCTGGTCGCTGGACGAGCTCGACGGCGTGATCGACCAATGGCTCCAGGCGTTCGTCGAGCAAGGCCTGTTGCGTTTCGAAAAAGACCTGTACCTGCGCCCAGCCCCGAGTTCGCGGCACTTCGTGCTGCTGACCCTGCTGTCGAAGAGCATCGCCCAGACCCTGCAGCGCTTCTACATGACCGTCTCGTTGCTGCTCAACAGCGGCCAGAACACCATCAGCGCCGAGGAACTGGAAGACCTGTGCACCGTCATGGCCCAGCGCCTGTCGATCCTGCATGGCCTGAACGCGCCGGAATTCTTTGACAAGAGCCTGTTCCGCCACTTCATCCAGACCCTGCTGGACCTTGAGGTACTGCGCCGTGACGAGGCGGGCAAGCTGGGTTATCACCCGCTGCTGGGCGAACTGGCCGAGGGCGCGGCCAAGCGGGTGCTGCCGGCGGAGATTCGCCTGTCGATCCGCCAGGTGGCGTTGCAGCGCAGCGAAGACGCCGCCGAGGTTGCCGTCAGCCCGGACGTTTGACTGGCTGGTTCACTCACCGTGAACAGGGAGGTTCCGGTGAGCCGATGGGATGAATGACAGGCTGTCTCCGACACCCTTGAGCGGCCGAGGCGACGCCAAACGAAGAAAAAACCTACAGAAAACGGTGGATCACGCTTCTAGGATGGACTCGCGTCAATACCGACGTACCGAAAAGGAATTCACCATGAACATCATCACCTTGACCCTGCAATTGCCCGACGGCTATGAACTCCCGGAAGCCGGCCGCCCCGAAATCAGTGTGTGCAATGCCGCCGGTGTCCAGATCAGCGCCAGCGGTGGCCAGGGTTCCAACGTGGCATCGAAGGCGCCCGCCATCAGCCAGCCCTGGCAATACCGCTTTCTGGTCGATCCCGAGGCGACGCCCGTGGGGGAGGAGCTCTCGGTCCGCGTGCAAATGTACCTGGGCGAGACCGCGCTGTTTCTCGATGAAGCACAGGCGTTCACCTGGGATGGCAGCAACCAACACGTTGACATCCCCCTGAACCTGGCGCCAGCATCGCTGGCAGACACTGTCCAAGCGCCCGCCTTCGGTTCCTGAACCGCAACGTCGCGAAGGGTTGCCTGGACGCCAATCCGCTGAATGTTCGTCGGCGCCCGCCGTGTCGCGGGTGTCGACGACAAAGGTGTTTCCCATGAAAAAACTCGCCCTGCTTGCCGCCATGGCCCTGCTGTCCGCCTGCCAATCGGCCACGCCAACCACCCCGCCCGCCGCGTCCCTCGATGGCGAAGTCTTCTACGTGCAGCGCATTGCCCTGCCGCCCAGCGCGACCTTGAGCGTCAGCCTGCAGGACGTCTCCCTGGCCGATGCCCCGGCGGTGGTGCTCGATGAACAGAGCGGCCCGGTCACAGGCCAGGTCCCGCTGCCGTTCCACCTCAGTTATGATCCCTCCCAGGTCAAGCCCGGCCACCGCTATGCGGTGAACGCCCGCATCGAAGTAGACGGCCAGTTGCTGTTCATCACCACCGAACAGCACGCCGTACACCTGGATGGCAAAGACCCGCAGCCGTTGAAGATCCGCGTCAACCCGGCGCGCTGATTCCCGTTTTCCACTCTGTTCAAGGACGCCGTCATGCTCCGCTTTCCCCTCCGTTTCACCGGCCTGTGCGCGGGCCTGCTGATCTGCGCCAATGCCATGGCCCTGTCGCTGGGCGACCTGTCGCAAAAGGATGCCACCGGCGGTCTCAAGGACGCCCTGACCCAAGGCGCGCAGGTGGCGGTCAAGCAACTGGGCACACCCGGTGGCTTCAGCAACAACCCAGAGGTGAAGATCGAGTTGCCGGGCAAGCTCGGCAAAGTCGCCAGCAAGATGAAGGCCTTCGGCATGGGTGACCAGGTCGACCAGCTGGAAACCAGCATGAACCAGGCCGCCGAAGCCGCGGTGGTCCAGGCCCAGCCGATCCTGGTCAATGCGGTGAAGAACATGAGCGTGGCCGATGCCAAGGGCATCCTGAGCGGCGGTAGCGACTCGGCGACGCAATACTTGAACAAGAGCAGCCGCGAGCAGATCCGCGCCAAGTTCCTGCCGATCGTCAAGCAAGCCACCGACAAGGTCGGCCTGGCGCAGAAATACAACGCCTTCGCCGGCCAGGCCGCGACGCTGGGTGTGGTGGATGCGAAAAGCGCCAACATCGAGAACTACGTGACCGAGCAGGCGCTGGACGGGTTGTTCGAAATGATCGGCAAGCAGGAAGCGACCATTCGCCAGAACCCGGCAGCCGCCGCGACCAGTCTGGCGAAGAAGGTGTTCGGCACGCTCTGAGCCCTGATCCAAGCCAACCGTGGGAGCGAGCCTGCTCGCGAAAGCGGTGTAACAGTCACGAAGGTTCCATGGCTGATACCGCTTTCGCGAGCAGGCTCGCTCCCACACTGATCTGCGCGGGCCAGTGGATCGGATTCAGGTTTTCTTGACCCTGAACCACGCCGCATACAACGCCGGCAGGAACAACAGCGTCAACGCCGTCGCCACGATCAACCCCCCCATGATCGCCACGGCCATCGGCCCGAAGAACAGGCTGCGTGACAACGGAATCATCGCCAGCACCGCCGCCAGCGCGGTGAGCACAATCGGGCGGAAGCGGCGCACGGTGGCCTCAATGATCGCCTGCCAGGGCGTGAGCCCGGCGTTGATGTCCTGTTCGATCTGGTCCACCAGGATCACCGAATTGCGCATGATCATCCCCGACAGCGCGATGGTCCCCAGCATGGCAACGAACCCGAACGGCTGGCGGAACACCAGCAGGAACAGCGTGACGCCGATCAACCCCAACGGCGCCGTGAGGAACACCATCGCCGTGCGCGAGAAGCTGCGCAGTTGCAGCATCAGCAACGTCAGCACCACCACGATGAACAGCGGCACGCCGGCGTTCACCGATTTCTGGCCACGGGCCGAATCCTCCACCGTCCCCCCCACTTCCAGCAGGTAACCGTCCGGCAGTTCGGCGCGGATCGGCTCCAGGGTCGGGAAAATCTGCTGCACCAGGGTGGCCGGTTGTTCCTTGCCGTAGATATCCGCCCGCACGGTCACGCTTGGCAGGCGATTACGGTGCCAGATCACCCCTTCTTCGAAGCCATATTCCAAGGTCGCGATCTGCGACAGCGCCACGCTTCGACCGTTGTCGGTCGGCACTGCCAGGCTCGGCAACAACGACAGCTCCGTGCGCTCATGCACCGTGCCACGCAGCAGGATCTCGATCAGCTCGTTGTCTTCACGGTACTGGCTGACGCTCGATCCGGTCAGGGAACTGCGCAGGAAACTCGCCAGGTTCGCCGTGCTGACACCCAGCGCCCGGGCGCGGTCCTGGTCGATATTCAGGTAGACCACCTTGCTCGGCTCTTCCCAATCCAGGTGCACGTTGGCCACGTAGGGATTTTCCCGAACCTTGGTCGCCACCTTCCGCGCCAGGGCCCGGACCTCCTCGATGTGCTCACCCGTCACCCGGAATTGCACCGGGTAGCCCACCGGCGGACCGTTTTCCAGGCGGGTCACCCGCGAGCGCAGGGTCGGGAATTGCTCGTTCAGGGTGCTGATCAGCCAACTGCGCAGGGGTTCGCGGTCTTCGATGGTCTTGGCCAGCACGACGAACTGGGCGAAGCTGGACGCCGGCAACTGCTGGTCCAGGGGCAGGTAGAAACGTGGGGAGCCGGTGCCGACATAGGCCACGTAATTGTCGATGCCGGCGTGGTCCTTGAGCAGTGCTTCCAGGCGCTTGACCTGCTCGGCGGTGTTACTCAGGGAGGCGCCCTCCTCCAGCTTGAGATCGACCATCAGTTCCAGTCGCCCGGAGGCCGGGAAGAACTGCTGCGGCACAAAGCGGAACAGCACCACCGAGCCGACGAACAGCAGCACGGTCAGCACGATGACGGTCTTGCGCCGACGCACGCACCAGCCCACCAGCCGCCGCACGCGCTGGTAGAACGGCGTGCCATAGGGATCTAACTGGCCGTCGGCGGTGCCGTGCTTGGCGGCATGGATTTTCGCCAGGTCCGGCAGCAGCCGTTCCCCCAGGTACGGCACGAACACCACGGCGGCCACCCAGGACGCCAGCAACGCCAGGGTCACCACCTGGAAAATCGAGCGGGTGTATTCGCCCGTGCCCGATTGCGCCGTGGCGATCGGCAGAAAGCCCGCCGCGGTGATCAGCGTGCCGGTGAGCATCGGGAACGCCGTGCTGGTCCAGGCATAGCTGGCGGCCTTGATGCGGTCGAAACCCTGCTCCATCTTGATCGCCATCATCTCCACCGCAATGATCGCGTCGTCCACCAGCAGCCCCAGCGCCAGCACCAGCGCGCCAAGGGAAATCTTGTGCAGGCCGATTCCCAGGTAATACATCGCGGCGAAAGTCATCGCCAGCACCAGCGGAATCGCCAGCGCCACGACCATCCCGGTGCGCAGCCCCAGGGAGAAGAAACTCACCAGCAACACGATCGCCAGGGCTTCCACCAGCACCTGGACGAATTCGCCGACGCCTGTCTTCACCGCCGCCGGCTGGTCCGAGACCTTGCGCAGTTGCATGCCGGCCGGCAGGTTGTTCTGGATCCGGGCGAACTCGGCTTCCAGTGCCTTGCCCAGCACCAGGATGTCGCCCCCTTCCTTCATCGCCACGGCCAGGCCGATGGCGTCTTCGCCCATGAAGCGCATGCGCGGCGCCGGTGGGTCGTTGAAACCGCGACGCACGTCCGCCAGGTCGCTGATGCGGAACGAACGGTCGGCCACCCGGATGGGGAAATCGCGGATCTCTTCGACCGTCTGGAAATTACCCGACACCCGCAGTTGCAATCGCTCGCTGCCGGTCTCGAAGAAGCCCGCGGTCGACACCGCGTTCTGCTCCTCCAGCGCCTGCTGCACCGCCGCCAGGGGCAGGCCGAGGGTCGCCAGCTTGACGTTCGACAGTTCGATCCAGATCTTCTCGTCCTGCAAGCCGAGCAACTCGACCTTGCCCACGTCCTTGACCCGTTGCAGCTGGATCTGGATGCGATCGGCGTAATCCTTGAGCACGGCGTAGTCGAAACCGTCGCCGGTCAATGCGTAGATGTTGCCGAAGGTGGTGCCGAATTCATCGTTGAAGAACGGGCCCTGGATGCTCGGCGGCAGCGTATGGCGGATGTCGCTGGTTTTCTTGCGGATCTGGTACCACAACTCGGGGATCTGCGCCGAATGCAGGGAGTCGCGCGCGATGAAGGTCACCTGGGACTCGCCCGGCCGGGAGAACGAAACGATGCGCTCGTAATCGCCGGTCTCCATCAGTTTTTTCTCGATGCGTTCAGTGACCTGGCGCGAGACCTCCTCGGCCGTCGCACCGGGCCACAGGGTGCGAATCACCATGGCCTTGAAGGTGAACGGCGGGTCCTCGCTCTGGCCCAGCTTGGTGTAGGAAAGCGCGCCGACGATGGCCAGCAGGAGCATCAGGAACAGTACGATCTGGCGATTGCGCAGTGCCCATTCGGAAAGATTGAAACCCATCGGGGATTACTCCTTGGCCGCCAGGTTGACCACGCGGTTGGAGCGATCCACCGGCCGTACCTGCTGGCCGTCGAGGAGCACATGGACGCCGGCGGCCACCACCCAGTCATCCGAGCTCAGGCCTTCCAGCACCGGGACGGTTTTCTCGCCGAACGCGCCGACCCGGACCGGGACTTTCTTCAGGGTATTGTTGGCATTGACCACCCAGACGTAGGTCGCGCCGTTCTCGGCCGTCAGCGCCGACAGGGGCACCGCCAGCGACACCTTGTCGGCCGTCTGGATGAACACCCGGGCGCTTTGGCCCAGTTCGGCCGGGACGCTGCCGGCAGTGAAGGCCACGCGAGCGGCGAAGGTACGGGACCTGGGGTCGGCAGCCGGCGAGAGCTCGCGGATGCGGCCACTGAAGCGCTGGTCGGGCTGGCTCCACAACTCGACCGAAACCGGCTGGCCGACCTTGAAGCGACCAAACCCCTGCTCCGGCAAGCTGATCAGCACTTCACGTTCACCGTCGGTGGCCAGGGTGAAGACGGTTTGACCGGCCGAGACCACTTGCCCGACTTCCACCGCCCGCCGGGCGACGACGCCGTCCTGGGGCGCACGCAACACCGAATAGCTGGCCTGGTTGTTGGCGACGTCGAATTCGGCCTTGATCTGCTTGAGCCGCGCGGCGCCGGAGCGATAGAGGTTTTCGGCATTGTCGTACTGGGAGCGGCTGACCATCTGCCGGTCCATCAAGGTCTTGTAGCGGTCACGCTCGGCCCGCACCAGGTTGAGGTTCGCCTCGGCGGCGGCCACCTGGGCCCGGGTCGCCTCCAGTTGCAGGCGCACGTCTTCGGGATCGAGTTCGGCCAGCGGCTGGTTGGCCTTGACCCGCTGGCCCTCCTCGACCAGCCGTCGGCTCACCTTGCCGCCAATGCGAAAGGCCAGGTCGGGCTCGAAACGCGCCCGCACCTCGCCGGGAAAGCTTTCAACAGCCTGGGCCGAAGGCTCTGGCTTGACCACCATGGCCGGGCGCACGGCGACGGGCGCCGGCTCGTCATGACCACACGCAGACAATAAAAAAGCCAGGCAGACTGGCATGGCGAGGGGCAAGGCAGAGCGGAACATGGCGGCTGACCTTTCGCTAATGGTGCTTGGAATAATTATACTGGCCAGTATGTTATTAATAGCAAACTCACCAGTCCAGTATTAAAGCGGAAAAATGTCGAACAATCTTTCATCCCCCAGCGGCCCCGGCCGTCCCAAGGACCTGGCCAAGCGCGAGGCCATTCTCGACGCCGCGAAACGCCTGTTCGTGAGCCTGGGCTACGCCAATACCAGCATGGACGCCGTGGCCACCGAGGCCGGGGTTTCCAAGCTGACGGTCTACAGCCACTTCAACGACAAGGAAACGCTGTTTTCCGCGGCGGTGATCGCCAAATGCGAAGAGCAAGTACCACCGCTGTTCTTCGAATGGCCCGAAGGGGCGGCGATCGAGGAGGTGTTGCTGAACATCGCCCGCGGCTTTCACCAACTGGTCAGCAGCGAGGAATCGGTGAACCTGCACCGGGTGATCATCGCACTGGGCAGCCAGGACCCGAGGCTCTCGATGATTTTCTTCGAGGCCGGCCCGCAGCGGATGCTTTCAGGGATGGAGCGCCTGTTGGGCAAGATCAACCAGAGCGGTGCCTTGAGCATCGACAAACCACGCCATGCGGCGGAGCATTTCTTCTGCCTGATCAAGGGCGCGGCGAATTTCCGCCTGCTGTATGGCTGCGGCGCACCGTTGGAACCGGAAGCGGCCGAGGCCCATGTGCGGGAGGTGGTGGGGTTGTTCGTGCGGGCTTATCGACCTTAGGCCTGCCACAGTTTTTTCCTGACTGAGGAGGACCTGTGGGAGCATAGCTTGCTCGCGATGGCGGCGGCGCGATCGCTCAGAAGACCGCGCAATCGTTCATCGCGAGCAAGCTTTGCTCCCACAGATGACTCTCCTCCCCCAGAACACCTTTTCCCACAGATCAGGCCTTGAGCGCTTTCTTCGGGTAGATATCGTACCGGCTGGACTTGCCATCGAGCCCGTGGCTCGGCTTCGGCCCTTCGATGCAGGGAGCCTTACGCGGGCGCTTGACCACGACGCGGTGGGTCGCCAGGGCCAGGGCGGCGGCGAGCAGCGCCGGGGCGTCCGGATCATCACCCACCAAGGGCCGGAACAGGCGCATCTCCTTCTTCACCAGGGCGGTTTTCTCCCGATGAGGGAACATCGGGTCCAGGTAGATCACCTGGGGCGGCTCCCCTACCCAATTGCGCATCACCTCGATGGAATTGCCCTTGAGCAAGCGCATCCGCGCCACGATCGGCGCCACGTCGAAATCCTCCGCCGCACGGGCCAGGCCATCCTCCAGCAGGGCGCCGATCAATGGCTGACGCTCGATCAGGCTCATGTCACAGCCCAGGCTCGCCAGCACGAACGCATCCTTGCCCAGGCCAGCCGTGGCATCCAGCACCCGCGGGCGCACGCCCTGGGCAATCCCCACTGCCTTGGCGATCATCTGGCCGCTGCCGCCGCCGTACAACCGGCGATGGGCGGCGCCGCCCTCGACGAAATCGACACGCACCGGGCCTGGCGCGTCGGGGCCCAGTTGCTGCAATTGCAGCCCCTGCTCGCCGACCTGCAAGGCAAAGTCGCCGTCGTCCACCTGCATGGGCAGGCCAAGGCGTTCGGCCCACTGTCGCGCCTGTGGCTGGAAGGCCGGGGCCAGGGCCTCGACGTGGATGCGGCAGGCCGCGGGTTGCTCGATCATGAAAACACGCTCAAAAAATTAAGGATCGGCAAAAACCGCCGATAACAACAGTGAACGGCATTTTGCCAGAGCTGAGCGTCGACCGAGAAAAATGTCAGACATTCAATCCACATCGATAGGCGTGATCTCCCCGTACGGTGATTACCGCCTGCGCAACACCCAAGCACTGAGCGGCGTCAGTCACCTTTGGCAGGATTTCTTTGCCCAGGCCCTGGCCGATCAACTGGGTGATGCCGCACCGGCGCCTGGCAGCTATCCGCCCGTCGCCCTCGATGAGGCCGTTGAACCGACCCTCGGCGCCGAACTGCTGGACCACATCGTCAGCCAGCGCACCTGCGACGTGAAGGAGACCCAGGTCGCCCCGCCGGAGCCGTTGTTCCTGCCGATCGCCGAACTGGAACTCGACCTGCTGGACAAGCCCTTCCCGCCGTTCCCCGCCGAAGAAATCGCCGCCCAGCAGAAGCAGCAGGACTTCGAGAGCCACTGGGTTCGCCCGCTGGTCCTCACCGCCGGCCAACCGTTGCCGGAACCAGGCCCGGCGCCACAGCCGCGCCCATTGCACCTGCCGATCGCCGAACTGGAACTCGACCTGCTGGACAAGCCGTTCCCGCCGTTCCCCGAAGAAGACATCGTGGCCCAGCAAAAAGCCCTGGACTTCGACACCCGCTGGGCCCGCCCCATCGTCTTGCAGAACCTGCGCATCGCCGCCTGATCAGCGACAGATCCACCAAGGCCCCACATCCAGGTGAAAATGGTTGCGGTGCGCCGCGTTGTAGTCCGGGCTCAAGACCACACTGAACATGTCGCAGGCACCGTCACGCACCTGGCGCAGGAATTGCGCATCGGCGTTATCGCGGGGCCAGTCCTTGAGCACGCTGACCGCGCGGCCATCGGCCAGGCGAAACCCGGCGATGTCCAGGGCGCTGGCCGTGGCATGCTGGCTGCGCGCCCCCGTCTCACGGCCATACATGTTGCGGCAGGCGAAACTGCCGAGGTGATCGACACGCGTCACTTTCTGCCCGTAGGCCGCTGCCGACGCCGGTTGCAAGGCATGACGCTCGAACAGCGCGAACGCCACCGCCAACGGGCAACTGGCAAGGAAGCTGCTGCTCAACCCAACCTCGCCGCCCTGCACCCGCAGCACATTGGTCAGCGGGCAATCGGCGTTGCCGGGGCTGTCGGCCTGGCGAACGACCCGTAGCCCCGACGTCGCCAGGGCATGGTCACACAACTGGGGGTCGTTGCGCAGGGCCATGAGCTTGTAGCGGGTCAGCAGGTTCGGCGCCAGGTTGACGTCCAGCGGCGCCCAGGGATTCCACTGCGGCGGCAGCGACAGCCAACCGCGCCACACCGCCACCATGACGACACCGACGGCCAAGCCCAGCCACAGGAAACCTTTCAGGAGCCGCACGACATGGCCTCGGACATCAATCCTTGAACAACTGGTTGGCCTGCTTGAACGGCATCGAGCGGCGGGTGAAGGTGAACGTGCCCTGCTGCTGGATTTCCTCGGCGGCGCGGAAGAACTCCCCATACGCGGCCAAGGCCAGGGCCGAACCGACGCTGATGCGCTTGACGCCCAGCTCGCTCAACTGCGCGACACTCAGATCGAGCGCCCCGGACATCAGCACGTTCACCGGCTTCGGCGCCACCGCCTGGACCACCGCGAGCACTTGCCCGGCGCTGCTCAGGCCCGGGGCGTAGAGCACATCGGCACCGGCATCGGCGAACGCCTTCAGGCGCCGAATCGTGTCATCCAGGTCGGGGTTGCCATGCAGGAAGTTTTCCGCACGGGCCGTGAGCAGGAAGGGATACGGCAAGCCGCGCACGGCCTCGGCGGCCGCCTTGACCCGTGCCACGGCCAGTTCGAAGCCATAGATCGGGCTGTCCTCGCGCCCCGTGGCATCCTCGATCGAGCCACCGACCGCCCCGGCCTCCGCAGCCCGAAGCAGGTTGTGGGCACAGTCCCGGGGGGCATCGGCGAAACCATTTTCCAGGTCCACCGCCACGGGCAAGTCGCTCGCGGCGACGATGGCGCGCACGTTGGCCAGGGTGGCCTCCAGCCCCAGGCCCCCATCCGGTCGGGCGAGGGAAAAAGCGTGACCGGCACTGGTGGTCGCCAAGGCTTCGAAGCCGAGGCTGGCGAGCATCTTGGCGGAGCCGGCATCCCACGGATTGGGGATGACGAACGCCCCTTCGCGTTCGTGCAGGGCCTTGAACGCTAGGGCTCGACGGGTTTGCGCATCCATGTAGTTCGCTCCTGGGCAGGAAGGGGGCGGGCCTCAGAGCAAACCCAGTTGCTCGGCCGCGGGCTCTCTGTATAGCTCAGGCAAGGCCGGCAAGCCAGGCAATCGACTCATCAAGCGCTGGTGAAAGTGTTGCGCGAGTTTTGCCGCCAGCAGGTTGTCGGCGGTGTGCAGGAAGATGTAGGGCGTGCGCCCTTCTTCGATCCACCCGGCGATTTTTTCCACCCAGGGCGTGAGGAATGGCTCGTTGGCCTCCAGCACCGGATGACCGATGAAACGCACTTGGGGGCATTGGGTGAAGGCGGTTGGCCGAGTGGGCACCCGGGGCTTCTTCGATTGAGCATGGAGCACCGAAGGCTCGGTCGACGTGCAACTGAACAAGGCCCGGGGGTCGAGGCAGATGCGCTCGACGCCACGGTCGAGCAGCAGGCGGTTGAGCTGCCGCTCGGCATCGCCCTTGGCAAAGAACTCGTCGTGACGCACTTCCACGGCCAACGGGCGCTCGAAGGCGTCGATGAACGCCGCCAGTTCAGAAAGCCGATGGGGGGTGAAGGCCTTGGACAATTGCAGCCAGAACGGCGAGACCCGCTCGCCCAAGGGGCTGAGCAACTGGACGAACGTCTCGGTGGCCGTCAGGTGCTCGCGCAGGTCGCCATTGTGACTGATGTCACCGGGCAACTTGGCGGTGAAGCGAAAATGTTCGGGCATGGCCTCGGCCCAGCGCTGCACGATGGCCGCGGACGGACTGGCGTAGAACGTCGTATTGCCTTCCACGGCATTGAAGACTTGGCAATAGAGGCTCAGGAACTCGGTGCTTTTGGCATCTTGGGGATAGAGGTAATCGCGCCAGGCGTTTTCGCTCCAGGACGGGCAACCTAGGTAGTAAGGCAACCCCATCAGATGTAGAGGTCGAGGCCCAGCACTTCCATATCCCAATCGACGAAGCTGGCCGTGCTCAGGTAGCTGGCCAGGGCCGTGGCGACACTGCGCTTCATGGCGCGGTGATACAGCATGTCTTGCTGGCGGGCGGGAAGGTTGCTCAGCCGCTGGGCTGTGGCCTTGGCGGCGCGGGCGGCCAGTTGTTCTTCGGACGGGGATTCCAGTTCGCCATCGACGTCATCGAAAGACTCGGGCTCGACAGCCTTGCCTGCACGCGGCTTGCGCTTGATGGGATAGGACTGGGATGAAACGCCGTCTATACGCATGACAGAATGCTCGGTATCAATGATGGCAATTTAGCGGCACTTTCGTAGCCGCGCAAACGCGCAAGTGATAACTAGAACACATAAAGCCAAAAAGGTTTAAAAACCGACGAAAAAAGTGACGACTGGCGATAACAGGTGTGACTTTTGGGCTGGGGAGGAACGGGTAGCCATGGATTTTTTGTGGCGAGGGGATTTATCCCCGCTTGAGCGCGCAGCGCTCGTGCGCCTATGCAGGTATCTGGAACATCAGGTGCGCCTCGCCCCCCAGCGGGGATAAATCCCCTCGCCACAACGCTGTCCACTTGAGAGGGTGATTATCGTTCGGACTTCGGCACCGCCACCTTGTCCCGCAGATACACCGGCTGCGCCTGGTCCGCCGGGATGGCTTCGCCCCGCGCCCAGGCGAAGCGGGCCAGGGCCAGCAGGTCTTCGGCGTGAGGCAGCATCGCCGCATCCTGGCCGCCGAGGTTGACGGCGATCCGCTCGCCATAGCCCCAACCGGTACCGGCGCCGAACCAGTCGCCATCGGCTTCGCCCGGCAATGCCGCGGCTTCGGGCGGCAGTACCGCTTCGGTCCCCACCAGGCGCATCTCGCCGTCGGTTTCGCGATAGCAACCCCAGTACACCTCGTCCATGCGCGCGTCGATGGCCGCTGCGACCTGCCGGGCGCCGTGCTCGCGCAAGGCGCGCTGGGCCAGCACCGCCAGGTTGGACACCGGCAACACAGGGCGCTCCAGGGCGAACGCGAGTCCCTGGACCACGCCGATGGCGATCCGCACACCGGTGAACGCCCCCGGTCCGCGGCCGAAGGCGATGGCGTCCACCGCTTGCAAGGTGGTCCCGGCGTCGCTGAGCAACTGCTGGATCATCGGCAAAAGCTTCTGGGCATGCAGGCGCGGAATCACCTCGTAATGGCTCGTGACCTTGCCGTCGTGCAGCAAGGCAACGGAGCAAGCTTCAGTCGCGGTGTCCAGGGCCAGCAAGGTGCTCATCGATGTGTCCGAAATCAGGTGAGGGAAAAAGGGCGCCAGTATAAACAACTACGGCCCGCAAGCGGGCCGTAGTTGTCGTAGCGAAGCGGACTTTTCAGCTCAGCGCTTCGAGCACCTTGCCGGTGATCGCATCGACCGAGCCAACACCCGGGATGTGGCTGTACTTCGGCTTGCCCTTGGCGGCCGACAGGTTCTGGTAGAAAGCCACCAGCGGCTTGGTCTGGGAGTGGTAGACCGACAGGCGATGACGCACGGTTTCCTCGGTGTCGTCCTTGCGCTGGACCAGCTCTTCACCGGTGATGTCGTCCTTGCCAGCCAGTTTCGGCGGGTTGTAGACGGTGTGGTAGACACGGCCCGACGGCTCGTGCACGCGGCGACCGGCGATGCGCTGGACGATCTCTTCGTCGTCGACGGCGATCTCGACCACGTGATCGAGTTCCACGCCAGCTTCCACGAGGGCTTCGGCCTGGGGAATGGTGCGTGGGAAACCGTCGAACAGGAAACCCTTGGCGCAATCGGCTTGAGCGATGCGGTCCTTGACCAGGGCGATGATCAGGTCATCCGACACCAGGCCGCCGGCATCCATGATGCTCTTGGCCTTGATGCCCAGCTCGGTGCCCGCCTTGACCGCGGCACGCAGCATGTCGCCGGTGGAGATTTGCGGGATACCGAATTTTTCGGTGATGAACTTTGCCTGAGTACCTTTACCGGCCCCGGGAGCTCCCAGCAGAATGACGCGCATCGATGTGCTCCTCAATTTTTTATGTAAAACGCTCGGATTCGCCTCGTGGGGCCAATCTCGGAAAACTGGAATCGTGACCGCCCAAACGGCCAAAGGCTGATCAAGATACACAGCAGGCCCGACCCACACAAGCCGCCGAAAGTCGGAGGAACCGGCGCCTGATGCGACCTTTGGCGGAGGTGGCGAGAGTCGCAACCAAACAACAAACTGTCGCCTGGTCGACCTCTCCCCTCCCCCCGCCGGCAACGTCCGAGGACGCCGGACGAGCCGTTTCGGTGCGCCGTTCGAGCTTAGCCGGTATTGCGCAAACCGGCGGCAATCCCTGCCACAGACACCAGCAACGCCTGCTCCACGGGGCTGCCCTGGGCCACCTCGGGCTGCCGCGAACGGGCCAGCAGTTCGGCTTGCAACAGGTGCAGCGGATCGAGGTAGGTGTTGCGCAAGCGAATGAATTCCAGGGTGTCTGGGCTATGTGCCAGCAGTTGCGACTGACCGGTCAACCCCAGGACCACCGAACACGCCTGCGACAATAGGTCGCGTAAATGCGCACCCAATGGGAGCAATTCGGGTTCCACCAGGCGCTCGTCGTAGGAGCGGGCGATATCGGCGTCAGCCTTGGCCAGCACCATTTCCAGCATATCGATGCGGGTCCGGAAGAACGGCCATTGCTCGCGCATCTGCCCCAGCAACTCACCTTCGCCGCGCTCCAGGGCCTTGCCCAGGGCGGTTTCCCAGCCGAGCCAGGCCGGCAGCATCAGGCGGGTCTGGGTCCAGCCGAAGATCCACGGGATCGCCCGCAGGCTTTCGATGCCCCCGGCCCGACGCTTGGCCGGACGGCTGCCCAGCGGCAGGCGCCCCAGCTCCTGCTCCGGCGTGGACTGGCGGAAGTACTCGACGAATTGCGGGTTTTCCCGCACCACCGCCCGGTAGGCGCTGACGCCGTCAGCGGCCAACTCGTCCATCAGGTGCCGCCATTCGGGCGTCGGCGGTGGCGGCGGCAACAGGGTCGCCTCCAGCACGGCGGCGAGGTAGAGGTTGAGGTTCTGCTCGGCGATGTCCGGCAGGCCGAATTTGAAACGGATCATTTCGCCCTGTTCGGTGGTGCGGAAGCGCCCGGCCACCGAGCCCGGGGGCTGGGACAGGATCGCCGCGTGGGCCGGACCGCCACCACGCCCGACCGTGCCGCCGCGACCATGGAACAACAGCAGTTCGACCTGCTGCTCGCGACAAATGTCCACCAACCTTTCCTGGGCCCGGTACTGCGCCCACGCCGCAGCGGTGGTGCCGGCATCCTTGGCGGAGTCGGAGTACCCGATCATCACTTCCTGGGGCCCCTGCAGCCGTGAGCGATAGCCCGGCAGCCGCAGCAGCCGCTCCATCACCGGCCCGGCGTTGTCCAGGTCAGCCAGGGTTTCGAACAGCGGCACCACGCGCATCGGCCGCAGCACGCCAGACTCCTTCAACAGCAGTTGCACGGCGAGCACGTCGGACGCCGCGCCGGCCATGGAAATCACGTAGGAGCCCAGGGACGCGGCAGGCGCCGCCGCCACTTCCCGGCACGTGGCCAACACTTCCGCGGTATCGGCCGACGGTTTGAAATGGGCGGGCAACAGCGGGCGCCGGTTGTTCAGCTCCTCCAGCAGGAAGCTGATGCGCTGTTCCTCGTTCCAGTCCTCGTAGCGACCCAGGCCCAGGTAGTCGGTGATTTCCGTCATGGCCGAGCTATGGCGGGTCGAGTCCTGGCGCACGTCGAGACGCACCAGGAACAAGCCGAAGGTGACCGCCCGGCGCAGGCAATCGAGCAATGGCCCGTCGGCGATCACGCCCATGCCGCACTCGTGCAGCGACTGATAGCACAGCTCCAGCGGATCCAGCAGTTCGCGGTTGTTCTGCAACACTTCGGCAGGTGCCGGCGTGGCGCCTTTCAACGCCGCATGGGCCCAGTTGCGGGTGGCCCGCAGGCGCTCGCGCAACTGCTTGAGCACCGCGCGATAGGGTTCGGCGCTGTCACCCGCCAGGGCACGCAAGGCCTCGCTGGCGTGCTGCATGGACAGCTCGGCGGCCAGGTGGTCGACGTCACGCAGGTACAGGTCCGCCGCCATCCAGCGCGCCAGCAGCAACACTTCGCGGGTCACCGCCGCCGTGACGTTCGGGTTGCCGTCACGGTCGCCGCCCATCCACGAAGCGAAGCGGATCGGCGCGGCCTCCAGCGGCAGGCGCAGCCCCGTGGCCGCGTGCAACGCCTGGTCGGCCTTGCGCAGGTAATTGGGAATGGCCTGCCACAGCGAATGCTCGATCACCGCGAAGCCCCACTTGGCCTCGTCCACGGGGGTCGGCCGGGTGCGGCGGATTTCCTCGGTGTGCCAGGCCTCGGCGATCAGGCGTTGCAGGCGCTCATGAATCTGCGCGCGTTCGGCACTGGTCAGGTCGCGGTGGTCCTGGGCCGCCAATTGCGCGGCGATGGCGTCGTACTTCTGGATCAGCGTACGGCGGGCCACTTCCGTGGGATGGGCCGTGAGGACCAACTCGATCTCCAGCCGCGCCAATTGCCGCGCCAGGGACTCGGCGCCATGGCCCTCGGCCCGCAGCCGGGCGAGCAGCTCGGGCAACACCCGGGCCTCGAAGGGCGCCGGCTGCGACTCTTCGCGGCGGTGGATGAGCTGATACTGCTCGGCGATGTTGGCGAGGTTGAGGAACTGGTTGAACGCCCGCGCCACCGGCAGCAGTTCGTCTTCGCTCAACTGGTCGAGACTGGCACTGAGCTCGGCCTCCGCCGAGCCACGCCGATCAGCCTTTGCGCCCTTGCGGATCTGCTCGATCTTGTCGAGAAACGTGTCGCCGTACTGCTCGCGAATGGTATTGCCCAGCAGCTCGCCGAGCAGGTGGACGTCCTCGCGCAAGCGGGCATCGATATCGGTCATCAGCAGTTCTCCAGCAAAAGGTCCGGACAGCCATCGGGTGAGACGCATTGCCATAGAGAGTGCCGATGCCGGTGGTTTATGACAAGCGACGAAGGGTCTTTAAACCTTGTAGGACAACGCTAGTCTCATGAATAAGCCACACAACGGCTGTCACTCACCACGCCTGCCACAAGCAGACTTTATGAGGCCATCATGAAAATCCGTGAGCTTGCCCAGCATTGGGAAGAAAACGCCAAGGGCCGACTGACCCAGACCGGCTATACGATCCACCTGGACATGGAAGCCGCCGCACGCCTGGCGGCGATTTGCGACATGTACCCCAAGCGCCAGCCCGAGGAACTGCTGGGCGAACTGATCGGGGCGGCGCTGGAAGAACTCGAGGCGAGCTTCCCGTACGTCAAGGGACAGCAGGTCGTCGCCACCGATGAAGAAGGCGACCCGCTGTACGAAGACGTCGGCCCGACGCCGAGATTCCTTGCCTTGTCTCGTCGTCACCTGCATGAACTGTCATCGCAGAACGACAAGTCCAAACACTGATCCCGTCCTTTCCCTGCGGTATCCCCGAGCGTGTGAGCGCGCCGGGGGATACCGCTGCGCGCCCTGAAAGTTCAGCTTTTCTGCTATTGACCGATCAGTCAGTAATTCTTTTGGCGATTGGCCACCTCCGCTGAACTTTTGAAAAAAGCTTCGGGTCACACCGAGTAACCATACTGGAACGGCCGTTTTAATAAACGCGCCCGGCCTTCGAGCCTAAACAGACGTCACGGTTTCAGTCCCAGCATGGATCGGTAGTTTTTTTCAGGAGTTTTCCAATGGAGTTGAAGCCTATGAATACCTGCACTGCGAAACCCTCATCCGCAGGCCTGCGCGGCCTGAAGCTGGCCGCCCTGGCCATCGGTAGCAGCTTCATCCTGGCCGGTTGCGCGGGCAACCCACCGTCGGAGCAGTACGCGGTGACCCAATCGGCGGTCAACAGCGCCGTGACGGCCGGCGGTACCGAATTCGCCGCGGTGGAAATGAAATCGGCCCAGGACAAGCTCAAGCAAGCCGAACTCGCCATGCACGACAAGAAATACGACGAAGCCAAGCGTCTGGCCGAGCAGGCCGAGTGGGACGCTCGCGTCGCCGAGCGCAAGGCCCAGGCCGCCAAGGCGGAACAAGCACTCAAGGATTCCCAGAAAGGGGTTCAGGAACTGCGTCAGGAAGGCATGAACAAGCTCCAGTAAGCCGTTCAGGCCACGACGTACTTCTCATTGATAAAAGGACGACAGACTATGATGCACAAACACTTGATGATGCCCGCCCTGCTCGCTGCCTGCGTAGCCCTGGCCGCTTGCTCCCACGATCCGAACGCGAACCTGGAACAGGCCCGCACCAACTACAACGGCTTGCAGGCTGATCCGGCGGCGACCAAAGTGGCGGCCCTGGAAACCAAGGACGCCGCCGATTTCCTGGCCAAGGCCGACAAGGCCTACCTGGACCGCGAAGACGAGGCCAAGGTTGACCAACTGGCCTACCTGACCAACCAGCGCGTTGAAGTGGCCAAGCAGACCATCGCCCTGCGCAACGCCGAAGCCGCGCTGAAAAACGCCGGCGACGAACGCGCCCGCGCCCTGCTCGATGCACGCAACGCGCAGATCAAGCAACTGCAGGACAGCCTGAACGCCAAGCAGACCGAGCGCGGTACGCTGGTAACCTTCGGTGACGTGCTGTTCGCCACCAACAAGTCCGACCTGCGCTCCAGCGGCCTGGTCAACGTGAACAAACTGGCGCAGTTCCTCCAGGAAAACCCTGACCGCAAGGTGATCGTCGAAGGTTACACCGACAGCACCGGTTCGGATTCCTACAACCAGTCGCTGTCCGAGCGTCGTGCCAATTCCGTACGCACCGCCCTGGTGAAAATGGGGGTCGACCCGGCTCGCATCGTGACCCAGGGTTATGGCAAGGAATTCCCGGTCGCTGACAACAACAGCGTGTCGGGCCGCGCCATGAACCGTCGCGTGGAAGTGACCATTTCCAACGACAACCAACCCGTCGCCCCGCGTTCGAGCATGAGCGCCAACTGATCGGTTGAATGCAACGCAAAAGCCCCGCCTGACTTCCATCGGGCGGGGCTTTTTCATGACCACAATATGTTTGGCTGTACACATTCCTTGTGGGAGCGAGCTTGCTCGCGATGGCGGAGTGTCAGGTATGCGGCTGAACCACCGCTATCGCGAGCAAGCTCGCTCCCACAGGGATCTCGCTTATGGCTGCAATTTTTGCGGCGTCTCCTGGCCCATGCAGCGCACCGCGCGTTTCTTGTCATTGATCAGCACGCCCGTCAGGCCTTTCTGCTCGGTGTCGAACAATACCAGCACGCCGTCGATGCACTGGGCGACCTGAGGGGCCGGTTCCAGGGAGACCTTGTAGTCTTCGCCCGGGACGGTCTTGAGCATGGTGAATTCATTGAGCAGCAACGCGTCCTCGGGCTTGGCGAAGTGCAGGTAGCCGTAGTACCACAGCACCGCCACGGTGCCGAGGATGCTGCAGATACCGGTGATGATCAGGGGGATGGCGTTACGTTCTTCGCTCATTGCGGGCTCTCTGGGGATTGAACGGGTGATTTCGGATAATTCGGTACTTCGCCCAGGCGACGCAGGCCGTCGAAGTGCGTGGGGTCATCGAGGTAGCGCAACATCACGGTGCGCCAGGTCGGGTCGGCGAATGTCTGGACGTGCCCGCCGCGGGTCAATTGCAGGACCCTGGGCGGCGGCGCAGCTTGATACAGGCGGATGCCGTTGGAAAGGGGCACGATCGGGTCGTCCAGGCTGTGGTAGATCAGTTTCGGCACCTCGGTCAGTTGCGCCACCGAGCCGATCGCGCTGTCACCGTCCGGCACCAGCCAGGACAACGGCACCTGGAACGGCCAGGTCAACCACGAGGTACTCAGGGCGAACCGCCCGACATCGCGATAACTGGCAGGCACGCCGTCGAGCACCAGCGCCTTGAGCTGTCGCTGGCGCTGCGGATGTTCCACCAGGTAGTGCACCGCCAGCGCGCCGCCCAGGCTCTGGCCGAGCAGCACCAGCGGCTTGCCCTGGACGTCGGGAGACTGGTCGAGCCACTGGAAGGCGGCGTCGATGTCCTGGTAGATCGCCGGCAGGCTCGGCTCGCCCTCGGAGACGCCGTACCCCCGATAGTCGACCATCAGCACCTGGTAGCCCTGCTCCGGCAGCCACCAGCTCCCGCCCAGGTGCCAGGCCAGGTTGCCGCCGTTGCCGTGCAGGTGCAGCACCGTGCCCTTGACCGCGACTCCCGGCTTGACCGGCAGCCACCAGCCCCGCAGCTTGAGGCCGTCGGCGGTGACCAGGTTCACGTCGCGGTAGTCCAGCCTGGCCCGCTCCGGGGTGAACGGCAGGCCCCGCTCAGGGTAGAACAACAGCGAACTGCACCCCCCCAGGGTCAGCAGCAGGCAAAGAATGCCGAGGGTTCGCATCCGGTGAAGCCTCGCAAGTCAGAAGTAAACGCAGTCCCCCTGTGGGAGCGAGCTTGCTCGCGATAGCGGCGGGTCAGTCACAGCCGTACCGACTGTACTGACGCTATCGCGAGCAAGCTCGCTCCCACAGGGATTGGTAGTGCGATTAAAGAATATTGGAATAATCCGCTTCGATCCGGTCCAGGCTCAGGTGGTTCAGGAAGTTGGAGAAACACATCCAGGCCGAGAGCGCATTCATGTCGCGGAACTGTTCGGGCAGGTACTTGGGCGGCACGACCAGCCCCTCGTCCACCAGTTGCCGCAGGGTGCGCATGTCCTCCAGGGTGGTCTTGCCGCAGAACAGCAGCGGCACCTGCTCCAGCTTGCCTTTGCGCACGGCCAGCTGAATGTAGTTGTAAACCATGATGAAGCCCTTGAGGTAGGACAAGTCTTTGGTGAATGGCAGGCCGGTCGGCACCGAGCCACGGAAGACCCGACTGGCGTTGCCGTAGCTTTCAGCCATTTCAAAGCCCTGCTCGCGGAAGAACTCGAAGACCTGCAGGAAATCGGCGCCCTCCTCCACCATGTGGATGGCGCGGGTGCGGTTGGTGAGCTTGCGCAGCCGGCTCGGGTAGGAGGCGAAGGTGATGATTTCCATCAGGATCGCCAGGCCTTCCTGGGTCACCGTGGACGAGGGCGGGCCCTTGGACAGGAAGGTGCAGATCGGCTGGTTCAACCCGTTGAGGGTGGTGCCAACGTGCACCAATCCTTCGTGGACCTCCAGGGCGCGCACGTCGCGCTCGTTGAACATGGCGTCGGTACGGATCTTGATGTAGTCCGCGCCCGCCGCCGCGTCCGCCACGATGCCGTCGGACTCGAACACGCGGATGGTTTCCTCGGCCTCGCCGAACACCCGGTTAAGCCGGTGCTGCAACAAGCCCACGGCGTCCTGGGCGCTGAGGATCTTCGGTTCGTCCTTCAGGTCGCCACGGCCATCGATGTTGTTCAGGTAGTCGGACAGCATCAGGCCCAGGTCCGCCAGGGTCGGATCGCCGGCATGGAAGGCGTCGGAGGCGGCGCCGTAGAGCTCTTGGGAAATCAGCCCGAAATCCTCGGTGCCCCGGGCTTCGAGCATGCGCACCACCATGCGGTATTCCTTGCACATGCGGCGCATGATCTGGCCTACCGGGTTGAACTGCCCGAGCTGGCGCGTGATGTCGCGCTCGATGTTCTGGAACTCCAGCTTCACTTTGCTGGAGTCGAAGGACAGCGGCCGATTGAGGTAATAGTCGCGATCCACGGCGGGCATTTCCTTGCCCTTGGCCTTGAGAAAGCCCTTGCGGATGTTCTCGTCCCACTTCACCGCATCGAGAACGCGAATCGGCGTTTGCGCCAGCACAATGCGATCGGACAAGGTGCGTATCGTCTGCTGGTAATCGTCCACCCGTAACTCCTGTGAAAAGACATCTGCCTGCTGCGATTATTGGGATTTGTCCAGGCGCCGGTAGCGCACGGCCTCCGAGAACACATCGGAATTGGCCGGATCGTCGAGGTAACTGAAGACGGTCACCATGTCGCTGTCCACCAGCACGCCGTCACCGGCCTCGCTCGGGTTCGCCTGGCCGTTGAGGACCTTCTGGCCGATGGCCTGGTTGATCTGCTCCAGATCCAGTGTGTAGACCACCAGTTCCCGCTGGTCGGTCAGTTCGAAACCGGCGATCACGAAATGACCACCATAACGGGCCGGCACCTTGGCCGACAGGTACCAGCGGCTGCCGTGGCGGGAGACGGTGAGCGGGATGGTCTCGCGCTCCTGGGGCCGGGCCTTGAAATAGCTGATGGCCTGGTAACGGTGCCGGCCGACTTTCGTCAGCTCCAGGTTCAGCGGCTCGCCCCAGGCGTTGGTGCTGGTCCAATGGCCGAGCAGGCCCTTGGGCGCGGCCTCGGCGTCGGGCAATGGAGCCTTGAAGGACACCAGGCAACCACTGAGCAGCAGCAACGACACGGCCAATACAACGGCACGCCAGGCTTTCATTGGAACTCCCTATGGCACATGTGGCGAGGGGATTTATCCCCGTGGGGCTGCGGAGCAGCCCCCCCTTGCAGTCAGCTCAGTTAGCCCGAGGTACCGAGTTGGCTGGTTTTGGGGGGGGGGGCGGGCCCCCCGGGGGTAAAACCCCCCCCCCCCACGCCCCCGGGGACCCCCCCCGGGCCCCACCCCCCCCACAACCCCTGGGAGTAGTGGGGGCGGCTTTCGCCCCAGTGTATTT